>CAYTTV010000140.1:0-1753 GCA_964440915.1 uncultured Roseivirgaceae bacterium | reverse complement strand
GCTTTTGTAGTAGGTATATTGCCTTGTACAAACAGATAGATACCCTAACGTTAGCAACCATAAAAACAAAAGACATATGACAACTAAAAACTATTTAAAAATTTCATTGCTATTAATAACATTTGGACTTCTGACTTCTTGTTCTAATAGTAATGACTGGAATAGGTTCGGACTTAATGGAAAAGTCAAGACCTATTTAGAAAGAAATTACGAAGCAGAAATGAAGTTTGGTGAATGGGAAAATGGGGATATTGAGTATTACGGACATAATCGAGTGTCTTTTGATAGTGAAGGAAACTATCAATGGATAGAATATCTTGACGATGACAATGAATTATCTGGAAAACTTATCCCCAAAAGAGAAAATGGAGATGTAATTGAAGAAGCCTATTATGACGAAGACGGTGAATTGAATAGTAAAACGAAAATTATTCATAATTCAAAAGAAGAATTAGAATTTATTGCATATAATGAAGACGGAGAAAAAACTACACAAGGAAAGTCATATTGTAGGCTTCCCCTATTTCGAACTGTTTATTAATCCAAATATATAGTTTTTTACGTTTTAAAATAGATTGGCTTTCTTTTCATTATTTGCTTAAAAGCCAATCTATTTTAAAATGAGCCCAGCGGCAGCGACACGCTGCTTTTGGGCGTATTCTATAGGCGACATTTTACCCAAAGAATCGTGTGGCCTGTGGTTGTTATAATCCTCCATCCATATCCAAGTCTGTTCTCTTACTTGATCTATGTTCTCAAAGATATATTTATCCAGGACTCCTCTTCTATAGGATCCATTGAACCGTTCCACAAAAGCATTTTGGGTAGGTTTTCCAGGCTGAATATACTTAAATACGATATCATGCATCGTACTCCAATCTTCGGCAATATGGGCTATGAATTCGGGACCATTGTCCATCCTTATCTTCTTGGGTTTTCCTCTTTTATTGATCAGGTGATTGAGCACCCATATAATGCGGTTACTGGTCAGGGAAAAATCGATCTCGATATGGAGGGCTTCTCTGTTATGGTCGTCGATGACATTAAATGCCCTGAAACACCTTTTGTTCTCTAGGACATCTGTCACAAAGTCCATGCTCCAAGTATGGTTGAGTGTATCGGGAACCTCTAGGGGCTCCTTTACCCTAGCAGGCAATCTCTTCTTGACTTTCCTTCTTAATGGAAGTCCCAATGCGACATAAACCCGGTGCATCCGTTTGTGGTTCCATGGTCTGCCCTCCTTGCGCAACCGGTCATAGGCCTTCCAGAAACCTTCCTCCGAGTGCAGCTCTGCCTTTTTTCGGAGTGCTACTTCTATCTCGGTGTCATCCTTGGGCAATGCCTTATAATAATAAACGCTCTTGCTCATATTTAGAACACGGCACGCCCTGCTGATACCGTAATGGATGAGTCCGTTGGCAATGGTTCTCTTTTGGCAGGGCTTTAAAGCTTTTTTTCAATGATCTCCTTTGCCATTTGATGGTCAAGCGCTAGGGTAGCGTACATCTGCTTGAGCCTTCGGTTCTCATCTTCAAGCTCCTTGAGCCTTTTTAACTCCTTTGAGTCCATACCCGCATACCTGGAACGCCATTTGTAAAAGGTGGCAACACTCACGCCGTGCTCACGGCTGATCTGGTCAACGCTCTTACCACTGTCGAACTCCTTTAGGATCTTTGCGATCTGCTGTGGTGAAAATTTACTCTTTCTCATAATACTGTTTAAAATTAAGATAATTATTCTACTTTTAAACAGT
>CAYTTV010000139.1:0-1935 GCA_964440915.1 uncultured Roseivirgaceae bacterium | reverse complement strand
GGTGGTTTCGTGAAAATAATCCCCAGTGCCTCTTATGGCCATCCATACCGTGAGTATATCTGCGGAATGATGACCCCAATTTTCTGAAATATCTCCTTTTGCCAACTCGTAAGCCCTGCGAACTACATTTCCTTCAGGCAAATTTTTCAAGGCATTGCCATGTTGGATTGCATTTGCAAAAGGCCCACCACCTGTATATACCATTTTTGTTGGCCAGTGCTCATTAACATAAGCGGTTGAAGCAGGATCAGGCCTGAAATTTCCATACTTTACCTCTTTTGGAACTTCATCTGCTGGGTAACTACCGCCCATGCAATAATAACTGGACACCTTTTTGGCTACCAACTCCGCTCCTGATAGAGGGCTAAACTCATCCCCTTCAGAAAGCAACAGGTCTTTGAGATTGTTTAAATAGCCTAAAGTAATGATGACAACACTGTTATCGGGTTGGCTAGCCAATATTTTTCTATAGGTTTTAACAGCAGATGGACTATTGCTTGCATTGGCATCATGTGGAAATTCTTTAGAAAGGATATCTGTTTTAAGTACCCAGGCATGTTTAGGGGCATCTTCTTTTGGTATGCCCACAGGAATGTCTGGTCGATTAAAATAAGTATTAATGGCATCGACTACCTCTATAGACCTCTTATCTGAAGAACATGAAACTGTGGCTAAAATTTCCACCTCGCCGAGGTCAGCAAAATAATGCAATAAGCCCATGGCTGCCACATCATCAATATCGGAGTCCATATCCGTATCCAATATGACCTTGATGGGCTGTGCGCAGCCAAACACCGAAAACAAAATCGGGAAAATCATTACATTCAATATTCTTCTCATACTAAAAGACATTAAGTTTTTAATCATTTTTATTTACCATTTTTGAACAATTCCAGGGGGCATATAATGTTTCCTTTCATCATCAATGACCAAAACCCAGTCGTTTCCTGGTGCTGGATTTCCTGGAGGATTAAAAGTTGCTTTATTTTCAGCTTTTATCTTTTTAAATGGGCTTGAGGTTATAATTTTATGTGTATTGTACACATTTCCATCTCTTGGATTATACCACCACAAATTCAAGTTGCTTGAGCCAAATCCAGAGAGATCCAAAGTAAAATCTGTTCCGTTGGTGCTATAGGCGATCAAATATGAATAGTCCTCAGCCCGAGCGACCTGAATACGGTCGTCTACCTCCCCTGATTCGGAAAGCACAAGACTTTGATCGGGCATGCGCTCTGGATATAGAAATGGTCTTGATTCGAATAGCTTTCTCAGAAACTGCATCTGTCCACCGGCCTCATAGTTCAGTGCATCATACCAGTAGCCATTATGGGTAGACTCTTTGACCCTGCCTGGTTTGTCCATTTGCCAGATGCCATTGGCGCCGTAAGAAAACCCAAAGCCTCCAGCCAATATTGACCAATAGGCCCTTCTCCTCACATTCCAGGCATTAAATATTCCATTGGCGAAATCGTGCCTGATGGGATACTGTTCATAGCAAGGCTCCGATTCAAGTGTAGGTTTTATGGGCAACTTCTGATAATCTTCTGCTATCCGTTCATAATTTTTGTTTCCTAAGCGATGGCCGGATTGAATCATGTTAAAATCCAGCCACGCTTTGTCGTGATAGAACTCACTGGTAGAAGTGGCAGGAGGCCGATTGGTGCCGCCTTGAGGATGAAAGCTGATCAATATTTTATCAGGATCACCATCGGCATAAGTTTCTGTGAGCCCCTTTGCCATATTATCATAAATGGCATGCTTCTTCCCCCATACGTCTCCCCCAAGCCACCAGATTATATTCTTATGTGCTTTATACCGTTCTCCAAGAAAACGAGCGTAATGATAAGCCAAAGTGGAATCATAACTCATTGGATAATCATAATCCGGCTTTATTTCTATGTAAGTCAATTCCGTATAATTCACTGCCCATGC
>CAYTTV010000138.1:0-2033 GCA_964440915.1 uncultured Roseivirgaceae bacterium | reverse complement strand
CCTTAGCCAGTCTGGATTTGCAATTTAGATTCATGCACTGGGCAATTCCAATGCCACTTACTGTCACACTCATATTCTGATCTGATTTCGAGACTTTGGATTGGCAATTCAATTCACTAAATTTCATGTCAATTGTTACAGCAATGGGGTTTAAGATTCCCCTCCTATAATCTCCCACTTTCGGAAGGCTATGAGAGTTAGTACCACTACAAATAAATCTAAAGTACGATGATCGTATATGGCATTAAAAATTGTGATACCGTAAAAAAGGCCATCAATTGGCTTAAAGCCAATAACAAAGCTTTTGAATTTCATGACTATAAAAAGGAGGGCATCACCGCCGAGAAACTACAAAACTGGTGTAGTCAGGTGGGATGGGAAAACCTACTGAACCGTAGGGGCACTACTTGGAGAAAACTTGATGAAGAGATCAGAAATGCTGTTATTGACGAAACACAAGCCGTGAATGTAATGTTAACAAATACAAGCATCATCAAGCGGCCGGTAATTGAAAAGGAGGGGAAAGTTTTGGTGGTAGGCTTTGACGAAGCAAGTTATTCAGCCAAATTGTAAACTTTAGTTATGCCATCTTCATTTCAAAATACCATTTATAAAACCCTGTTAGTATGCATCCCTTTTGCTTTTGTGAATGGTATGCTATTCGCTCAAAGCCCTCAAGGTTTACCAAAGCCCAGTGACAATAAGCCTATAGATTTGTCCACACCTTTCAGCATTATATTTTATATAGTCATCCCCTTAATTGCCATCATCGCCTATGTGCTTTTAAAAAGAAGAAAAGGCCGAAAATAGCGTATTACCCTTCCTGCTATTCGACTCATTTCAGAATTTAAACTTACCGTATAAAAAAGGAGTGTATATGGAAATCGTTAGAAAAGCATTAAAAATAGAGATGTCATCAGAAAATGCATTTAGCAAATTTGTGAACGAACTCAATGCGTGGTGGCCAAAGGAATATACCTGGTCGCAAGATGCACTAAAAGACATATGGATTGATGGGAAGCGAGACGGGCTTTGTACCGAAATCGGCCCGTACGGGTTCCGCTGTGATTGGGGACGTGTGACAGAATTTGTCGAAAACAAAGAAATAGGACTGAAATGGCAAATTAGTCCAAAACGGGAGCCAGTGCCAGACCCTGAAAAAGCAAGCGATATTCAAATTGAGTTTAAAAGAATAGATGACTCATCAACAATCTTGGAACTTGTCCATAGCAATTTTAAAAATCATGGAAATGGCTGGGAAGACTATTTGCAAATGATGGACAGCAAACAAGGCTGGGATTACATACTGAATAGATTTAAAGAATATTGTGAGAATGCATAAAGCTAGCCATTGATCTAACCTATTATATTGGCCCCACTGAAGCTTATGCTAAACTGGAAAATATCCCTGAACTTTTAAAAGTAGCAACTGGCTATGTCACCCATCCTGAAGATTACCCATACAGTTCAGCGATCAACGTGTAAAAACCTTTAATTGGCTTGGCCGTTATCCTCTGTGTATCCTTGATTAGGTTATAGCCAATCTTATTTTTAAAACAACTTTTCGAGAAAGACAAACTCCACGATCATGAATCGCAAACTAAAAGAACTTAAAGAAATGAGAGCTGAGAATAGCATCACAATTATTCTCAACACCCACAGAACACTGCCGGACAACCAAAAAGATGCCATTTTACTAAAAAACCTTGTGAGAGAGGCTGAAAACAGGCTTTTAGCTGATTTTCCCAAAAGGGAAGTGCAAAACCTGATCGACAAATTAAATGCTCTGGAGGATACCATCAACCATAGAGAAAATATAGAAAGCCTCATTTTATTTGTTAACCAGCATGTTGCAATGTTCATTCGGCTGCCGATCGCTGTTGTGGACCGTGTTGTGATTGACAATACATTTGCCACACGTGATCTTATCAGAAAAATGCATAATCGCGTAAATTATTATGTGTTGGTACTGAGCCGGGATAAGGCGCGTTTGATTGAAGCGTCGAATGACAAGGTCGTGCAAGAGCTGGGAA
>CAYTTV010000137.1:0-2097 GCA_964440915.1 uncultured Roseivirgaceae bacterium | reverse complement strand
AGCCCATTGGGCATAAGGTGCATAAAGGCCGGTGTATCTCCTTCTACGCCCCATTTATACTTGGGATATAAGGTGCCAAGGTGGCCATGATTTTGGACATGGTTTGCATATTCTTCCCAATGGTTAACACCTGTCCCATTTTGAAGTTTCCACGCACACTCATCCCAAAAAAACATCAGATCTTTGCCTAACTGCCTCATCCATTGGTGGGAGCTGCTAGCATAGCTGATTGTATCGCCATTAGACCAAGGCCTGTCCTGATCGGTAATCGCGTAAACACGAAATTTGCTTAGGAAACCCCTGACCTCTTCAGGCGTTCTTTCTTGCTGCACACGCCAAATGGCCTGTGAAAAAGTATTGCCTCCACCCCAAACAGAAATCCATATGGGCCGCTCGTCGTCCTCCTCGGCCATATTAATAATGAAGTCGCTCCCATCCGAATCATTGTCTTCACCGATATGCTTCATGCCCATCTTTGTGCTGCCCATCATAGTGCGCGAACGCAAATATTCTACAGAGGGCCAATACCCTATCTCTTGCTGAGATTCGTCTTGAGCAAACCCTTCTTGGTAGGATCTTCTCATCAGGTTGGGCAAATCTCTTTCATACGCATCCAATGCATCATAGATGAGGTCGATGCGCTCCCCACCACTTGTGTTGTTCCAGCCCGTCGTAGCAATGAGCGCTTCTATCTCAAACTGGTCAGCATGCACCAAAAGCCGGATCAAAGACTCCGTGTCATCCGGTTCTATATCGTTCGGGGCAATATCGGTTAGTACAACGATCCGTGGTTTTAGGTTTTGCTCCACGGTTTCTTTGGGGGCACATGCCTGTACGAAAGCGCAAGTCAATGCTAATTTTGCTATGAGTTTAATGCTCATTCCTGTTTCTTTAGGTGGAGGGATAGGTTAATTACTCTTGAATATAGTAGTTTGGATACATATATAGAAAAGGACAGTGGAATATTTATGACTACAATACTCCACAATTGAATACAAAGCTGAATCTTATTAACTCCACCAATCAAACTGGGTTCCTTCCGTAGTCTCAATACATTCCAAATTACAATTGCTGATGATGTCACTACATTTTTCTCTTTCTCCTGAGATGATAGCATAAGGACAGTCATAGTCTGGAAGTAGAATATCAAACCCTTCCATAAAAGAGATAAATTTGGAATTCTCGATCTCTGAATAGATTTCGAAGGCATTTCGTTGCTCTACCGAAACAGTTTTAAACTCTGAGTCGGGAAATCTATCCACTGGTCTAACTTCGAGTTCCTTTACACCCATGCTTTGGCAATATCGAATCAGTGGAACTAGCACTACTTCAGGGATTCTGTCCATAGCATAATCTGGAAAATCAATATGTTTCCACTCACAGTATTCTTTCAGCTCAGCTCTAAGTGTTTTATTTAGGCCTAAAACACCTAATGCCAACCTTTCTAATGAATTGAAACCTATATCCTTGCTTATAACCTTCCAATTAATTGGATTTAATAATGGAAATGTTTTATCCAAATTCCCCTGCCAATTGTAATTGTCTGCAAATACCTGATAGTAAAAAGGGAACAAGCAAATCAACACTTCTCTATCGTTCGGGAAGAAACTTTTGATTGGCTTGTCGTATGATATTTTAATCGGTTTCATATGCAATAATGATATTAAGCGCATCGCTTTAAAAACTTTTCCCAAACAGTTCCTCAAATCTTTTCTCCATTTCTGATGCGATAACTTGTGCGTCGAAGGATCTTGCCTTCAATTCCTTGATAATATTTCTATAACTCTCTTCGTCTTTGTCTTGACTTAACTTGAAAACAGTGCTCATATCAAGGATCTCAATTTCGAAAGCAACAATAGCTTTTAAGATAGTCGTTTTAAATTCAATGGGGAGATTGTCATAGAAGGTTGTAGAGGCTCTATCATAATCCTCAAAATGAAGCGAAGTAAGCCTCAGAATTTCCTCCAGTTCCGGCTTTTCTAAAAAGCGAATATTCCCTTTAACATGAACACTCATGTAATTCCATGTAGAAGCGATATATGGATCACTGTACCAAGTTCCGCTCACGTAGGTATTCTTGCCGGTGAAGACAACCAA
>CAYTTV010000136.1:0-2143 GCA_964440915.1 uncultured Roseivirgaceae bacterium | reverse complement strand
TTAATATACTAGACACGATTAAACTTGAAGCCTTATTCATTAAATAGATGGATAAGGCTTTTTTAATAAGAACACTTTTAACTTACTGCCGATGAGCTTTAGGGACACTTGATAAGTCACTTATAACCTGAGCTGGACTTGGACAACCATTGAAGCAAAATAGGCAAAAGTTCAAGACTGTAATTATTCCTTAACGTCATTTTTGCTTTTTATTCTGATCCAATTAGAAATTGAAATCCCTAAAAATAAATAATGCTGGGAAGGAGGGAGAATCAATGCAAACTCACGTTAAAAAAATCTCCTTCAAAATTTGCGTAGCTAAATGACTACATTTATTTTTGTAGTCAAATAATAATACAATGAAATTAAGAAGGGATGTTTTTCAGGCAATTGCTGATCCGACAAGGAGGGCTATATTGGTATTGGTAGCTACACAAGCGATGACCGCCGGTGCTATAGCGGGAAATTTTGATACGGCAAGACCTACTGTTTCGAAGCACTTGCAAATTCTTACGGAATGTGAGCTTCTTGAAAGGGAGCAAAATGGCAGAGAAGTTTATTATCACTTAAATCCTGTTAAAATCAAAGAGATAGCGGATTTTATAGAACCGTTCAGGGAGATGTGGGACGACAGGTTTAATAAGTTGGAAGCACTCATGAAGAATTATCAACATAAAAAATAGACCGAATGGAACGCAAAACAAAAGTACATGCGGAAAACGGTAAACAGGAGTTGCTGATTACAAGAGAATTTGACCTGCCTGTGGAGCTGCTTTTCAAAGCATATGTAGAGCCTGACCTTGTCGAACAATGGATGGGCACTAAAGTGCTTAAACTGGAATCCAGAAAGCATGGAAGTTGGCAATTTGAAACTTCTGATCCGAAGGGCAATGTCGTATTTCGCGCCAATGGTGTTATCCATGAGTTTGAGCCCGACAGGAAGATCACGCGCACCTTTGAGATGGAAAATTCTCCTTTTCCTGTTCAGCTTGAGTTTCTTGATTTTGAAAGTCTCACCGACCAAACAAGTAAGCTCACTATACATATTGTGTTCAAGTCAGTCGAGGACCGCAATCAATTGCTGGCGATTCCGTTTGCGCAAGGTCTAAACATGGGGCATAATCGACTGCAGGAAGTGGCAATGAAACTAATTTAGATATAAGAGGATCCAATCATTAATAAACAATATGTTATGAAAAAACGCAATAAAATCATTTATTGGATAGCCACGATATGGTTATCGCTCGGCATGGTTTCTACCGGCATTGTGCAGTTGATGAGAATACAAGAAGAAGTGGATGTATTTGCAAATCTAGGGTATCCTGCGTATCTGATGACGATATTGGGGATTTGGAAAATATTGGGTGTTGTAGCGATTCTTATCCCTAAGTATCCTTTGCTAAAGGAATGGGCCTATGCTGGCTTTTTCTTTGCGATGTCTGGGGCTGTTTTCTCTCATTTTGCTGTAGGAGACAAAGCCATTCATTATTTTGGTCCTGTGTTGTTGCTGGTTTTGATTGCAGCATCATGGTACTTTAGGCCGGTAAACAAAAAAGTAGTGGTTAACCATAATAAGTAAGCGCATGAGCAGTAAAAACAAAAATTTACTTCCTGAGGAAGATAAGGACAGCCTCCTTCAAACCTTGAAAAATCGTTTTGAAAAAAATATGCAACGCCATAAGGGGATCTCATGGGACAAAGTAGAAGCAAAATTGCTTGCTAACCCTGAGAGGCTTTGGTCGATTCATGAAATGGAGGCAACCGAAGGCGAACCGGATGTTGTCGGTTATGATAAAAAGTCGGACGAGTATATATTCTTTGATTGTTCGGCAGAAAGTCCCAAAGGTCGTCGTAGCATATGTTATGATACAGAAGCATTGGAGTCCAGAAAAGAACATAAGCCTAAAAATAGTGCACTGGGTATGGCTGCTGATATGGGCATTGAAATATTGGATGAGGCGCAATACCGGGACCTGCAGCAGCTTGGTGAATTTGATAGAAAAACTTCGAGCTGGGTAAAAACACCATCTGTTATCAGGGAGTTGGGCGGTGCCCTGTTTTGTGATCGCCGTTATGATCATGTGTTTTTATATCACAATGGCGCAGAATCCTATTATGCTGCTAGAGGTTTTCGAGGGTGGTT
>CAYTTV010000135.1:0-2222 GCA_964440915.1 uncultured Roseivirgaceae bacterium | reverse complement strand
CCTCTAATCCTTAACCCCTACAACCGCATCAAAAGCCTGTTTAGGCTGATAGTTTCGATCAAATAACAGCGGATAATTTGTGCGGCCAGGCATCGTCCAACTGTTCAGCCAAGAATGGTGGTCTGCCACGCCCCAAAGCGTAACACGGCTGATTTTGTCACGGTGCTTATAAAATAGCCCAAATATATCAGCATATCTTTTGGAGAGTTTTTGTTCAACAGAATCGGGTAAGCCTTCTTTATAGGGATCGTAACCCTCCATTGCCTCAAACCTTTCTTCAACATCTGCGCCTTGCCTATTGGTAGGGTTGGGAAGTAAGTCGATATCGAGCTCAGTGATCATGACTTTCACTCCCAGTGCCGAAAAAGCCAAGATGCTTGCCTCGATTTCTTCCACGGAAGGGTAGTCGATGCCATAATGCCCCTGCATGCCGATTCCGTCTACTTGTATTCCTTTGTCTAGAAGCGATTTTACTAAGCTTACAGCCCCGTCACGTTTAGCAGGCTTCCACATATTATAGTCGTTGTAGTATAGTTCTGCATTTGGATCTGCTTCTTTTGCGTATACAAAAGCTTTCTCGATAAAATCTTCCCCAATAATTTCCAGCCACCTTGTTTTTCTCAAGGACCCATCGTTTTCTAGTGCCTCATTTACCACATCCCATCCATGTATTTTGCCCTTGTACCGTCCTGCTACTGCATGTATGTGGTTCTTCATTCTTAGTAAAAGTGTGTCTCGGCTAACGTCCTCCCTTTTTTCATTCACATATATCCAGTCAGGTGCTTGGCTATGCCACACGAGCGCATGGCCTATAATAGAAATGTCATTCTCCTTACCAAATTCCACAAATCTATCTGCTGGCTCAAAATCATAACGATATTGCTCGGGATGAACAGGGCCCATTTTAAGCACATTTTCTGGGCTTATTGAATTAAAGTGAGTTTTTATTATCTCAATAGCACTTTCTTCTCTACCATAAATATGGTTGTGATTAAGCGCCACGCCTATTTGAAAGTCATCTGCAAAAGCTTCCTTCAGGGTGATAGGTACTGAACTCTCCTGTTTTTCAGAGGATTTTTCTGTTCCACCGCAAGCTGCAAGAAAGCAGCCAACGAATAGTGCCAATATCGTTGATTTATCAAGTAGTATTTTCATAAATATTATTGGTTATTGAGTGCATTACAAATTAGAGGAATCCCATTTTATTAGAACCCTATTGAGTTTCCTCCATCTACTGGTAAAATTGTGCCTGTCACGAAAGTGGATGTGTTGTTGGCATAGTAGTACACAGCACCTGCCACATCTGCAGGAGTCCCTAGCTTGCCCATTGGCGTTCTTGAAAGCACCTTTTGTTTCCTTTCAAGATCGTTGTTCAATGCTTTGGCCGACATATCTGTAGCAATAAATCCTGGAGCAACACAATTGACCCTGATACCATGGGGAGAAAGTTCTACCGCCATTGCCCGGGTCATGCCTTCTATGCCAGTTTTGGCCGCCGTATAGGCCATCACTTGTGGGATGCCATATTGGGCAGCCATAGAGCTTATGTTGACAATACTGCCCTTTTTGTGTGCCAACATATGTTTAGCCACTTCTCTGCTAATGGCAAATACAGCAGTCAGATTAGTAGCAATTACCTTTTCAAACTCTTCGTTGGTAACCTCTATAAACGGCTTCTTGTGATTTATTCCCGCATTGTTTACCAAGATGTCGATTTTGCCATGGTCATCCACAATTTGGTTGACAAGTGCCGGGATCTTGTCCAGGTCGTTCAGATCGAAAGCATAATAGGAACATAGTTCTCCTAGATTATTCTTTGCGGTCCTTAGTCTTTCTTCGTTTCTCCCTATGATCACGGTTTTGATGCCATGGGCGACAAATTCTTCCGCTATGGCATATCCTAGACCCGATGCACCACCTGTTACAATTCCAACCAACTTCTCTTGTGATAAATCTTCCTTCATATATTTATAATCTTTTAATACAGTCTAATTCTTTTTCTCCTTTTACCTTCTGTCAATTGCCTATTTTCTTCCCACTTCCAACTCTTCCCTAAACGTTTGCTACCTTCGGCATAAATGTATTTCTGGCAAAGGCGCTAAGGTTTAAATATGTCACCCCTTCGGGGTTTTGTGCATTTTTGCACGTTTTTGCTACAATCATTTCATCCCTTCGGGATTAGCTAGTCTGCTCATGGCATCCCCGCTATGAGCGTATGGGCG
>CAYTTV010000134.1:0-2366 GCA_964440915.1 uncultured Roseivirgaceae bacterium | reverse complement strand
CACGTTTGGCTTTGGCGGACACAATGGCATCGTGGTTTTTAAGAAAATCTGATAAACTTCTAATCATGTTCCGGCATACCCAAATGCCGGAACATTTTATAATCTATAGCAGAGCCCTTTGCTTTTTCTACAGTTGCTGAACTTCCTTGCCTGTTTAAAGTTAAGATGTAAAACCTAAAGTTCAGTTCTAATGAAAGCTATACTCTTTTTCGCCCTTTCAATAGTGTTTTTACTCCAATTGGCTTGTACACCCGTCAGGATCATTTCTACTGAAGCCCAAGAAGGCATTTCCTACCAAAATTATCATACCTACAACTTTATGGACTTGGACGTCGACCTGAAAAATGACTCTCTATCAGCCTCAAACAGTGATGGTATTCATTTGTTGAAAACGGCTATTAGTAAAGAAATGGAGGAATTGGGTTTTAGCAAATCAGATCAGCCAGACTTATGGGTTAATATCGGGATAGTAGTAGAATCTAAGACCCAAACAAGGACAACAGATATTCGTGAAGCCCCCATCTATATTGGTCAGCGCAGGTACCATTGGGAGAGTGAGGAAGTGGTAGTAGGGCAGTATGAAGTAGGAACCGTTTCGGTGGACATTGTAGATGCGCACAGGGACGAACAGGTCTGGGAAGGCGTTGTCGCTGGCACACTGTCTGAAAATGAACAAAAACTGCAAAAAAGGATAAATAAAGCCATGAATCAACTCTTTGATGAATTCTCAAAAGTAATCAAGGCTGAGCAAGTCCCGTAAACAAAAAAAAAGCCCTGCTCGATGACTTAAGCAAGGCGTAACAAACACAATATGAAAAACTATTACTTTATTAGTGCCGCTACTTTGGCTTGGGTAATCAAATCTTCGTAGGTCACATCGTTTTCTATTCCTACTTTCAAGCTCTTCACATAATACTCTAAGGCCTTTTCTGGCAAATTGTTCTTCTCATAATAGAGGCCTTTTATTTTTAAATTGTAGGCGGTTTCTTTTATGGCCAACGACTTGTCTAGCCATTCTGCAGCTTCTTTTAAGTTGACATTTTTTCTGATGCACTTTTCTGCACTTTTGGCGTATGTCATCCAGTCGTCATTGGTGGCATTGTTTACAGCTTCTCTTGCCTTTTCAACAGTTTTGTTACTACCAGAATCCTTGGCGGTGGCTGCAGTGCTAAAAAGAATTGACAACACACAAAATGACAATACTACTGCGACAGTTGATTTTCTAATTGCTAAGTTCATGATGCTTCTTATTTTGATTTTGAAAGAAATTGTTATGCCAAAGTTATACCCAACGATATGCCAAGTATATAACATACTTACAATCAATTATTTAAGCATTTAAAGTAGGCAATAATGTGTTCATTATCATACATTTGTGTTCGTATTCGTACAATAGCAGTTGAAAAATTCTTGACTTTCAAATATTATTTAAAGAAATAAAGCACGGTATTACAGGTTTAGTGGAAGATACCTGTGCTAAACGCATCATTTAAAGACTTCACTCGTCTCAGTAATGAGATTTTGATTAAATTTGCCCACTGATTTCAAGAAAAGATTATTTAATCGTACGATCAACTCAATACAATGTCCCTTTCAGAAACGCTTTCAACAAAATACGAACCCTCATCAATCGAGGATAAATGGTATGAGTATTGGCTGGCCAATAAGTATTTTAAGTCTACTCCCGACCCAAATAAAGAGCCTTATTCTATTGTAATCCCACCACCAAATGTCACGGGCGTTTTACACATGGGGCATATGCTCAACAATACCATTCAGGATATCTTGGTAAGAAAAGCTCGAATGGAAGGCAAAGAAGCTTGCTGGGTACCCGGAACAGACCATGCCTCAATTGCTACTGAAGCAAAAGTAGTGGCCATGCTAAAGGAAAAAGGCATCAACAAAAAGGACTTAAGTAGGGAAGAATTCCTAGAGCATGCTTGGGAGTGGAAAGAAAAGTATGGGGGAATTATCCTGGAGCAACTGAAAAAGCTAGGCGCTTCCTGCGATTGGGACAGGACGCGTTTTACGATGGAGGAAAATCTTTCCGAGGCAGTGATAGAGGTTTTTGTAACCTTGTACAAAGAAGGCTATATCTACAGAGGCATCCGAATGGTAAACTGGGATCCTCAAGGCAAAACTGCTCTTTCAGATGATGAGGTGATTCATAAAGAAGTCAATTCAAAACTATACTATATTCAATATCCTGTAGAAGGCAGCGATGAAAAAGTAACCATTGCTACTACTCGTCCCGAAACAATCTTAGGCGATACTGCAGTGTGTATAAATCCAAATGATGCGCGATACAAGCATTTGCAAGGCAAGCGAGTAATTGTACCCTTGATCAACAGAAGCGTACCGATAAT
>CAYTTV010000133.1:0-2471 GCA_964440915.1 uncultured Roseivirgaceae bacterium | reverse complement strand
CTAAAATAAATAAGGTCGAGATGCAGGCATAAAGAATTACCACAATTGGCAATTAAAAATTCTTAAGATCGGCTCAGGACCATCCGTCATTCCGAGATTTACTCAGGTTTTTTGCCTTTCTTCATTTCATAGAATCCCGAAAGATCTTCTTTATTCCTGATCTTTTCGCTATAGCTGGCCCGTGCAGACTTTTCCAAATCAAACATAGCCTTGATGTCCGCTTCATTCTTTTTGAAGACCATTGTATTCTCTATAGAAATAGAAAATGCCATGCTTTCCACATCATGGTCGGCGCCAATATAGGTAAAAGTCCATTGCTCTGTCTTTAGCTCATCGATCAGGCTTTTGATGGCCGAAGCAGTAAATTCCTTAGAAGCATTCTCTTCTCCATCGGTAAGGATAGTCACCAGCACATTGTAGTTTTGCAGGTTTTTTAGCTCCTCCCTCAGTTTGTTAAGGCCAAACCCCAGAGCATCAAAAAGTGGGGTAGAGGCATTGGGGCGATATCTTTTGTGGTTGATCTGTTTCAAGTCACCTACAGGGTCCATAAAGTGCAAGACTTTCATCCCTAGCCCATTGAACGAAACAAGCGAAATGAAATGCTCCTGCTCCGCATATTCCTTTTGTATGCCTTTTACAGTCTGAACAATTTCATTGAATCCCTGGATAATCGTTTTCTTGATCGTCTGCATCGATCCGCTCTCATCCAAGATGATGAGGTTGTGTACCTGATGTTTGTTCTCCATTCCGTAAAATAAGCCGATTCTAATGCCCTATAAATCACCTGAAATAGTGAAAACAAAAAATGGTGGTTTATGATGAGAATTGGGTTTGTGCAAGATTAATGTCTTTCCATATAGACTTGCCATTCTACCAGTAGGTATTTTTTGTTTCCTTCCCTTTCTATTTCCAAAAAACCGTAATCGAAGCAAAATAGATACACCTGGCCTTTTTGGTTTTTCCAATAGTGTGTGAAGAATCTGGGATCGAAACCCTGCTGTAGGAGGACTTCTTTTCTAAGAGTAGTATAGCCCGTTTGGTTATACCGTTTTAATATTTTCCTGTTTATTTTCAACTGCCTGTCTACATGCAAGTAAAAGCTTTCGTTTTTAGTCCGCTTCTCGTATTGGTGCGAGGACTTGCAAGTTTCCGAACAATATATCTTGTCTTTTCTTCCTTTTATATCGGCTTTGCACACAGGACATTTTTTCATAATCATATATTATACGATTAATATACAGATAATACCCGTATAATATCCGGTTTACAGTCCGTAATTTTCTGATTTTTGAAATTATGGAAAAACTTCATCAGTTAACCTTGCGTCATTTGCTCATTGGCAGTGAAAAATGTATAGGTTTTCAATTTTACCCGCACAAAGTGATTCAGGCACTTCTCAAGCAGTTGCCGGGCATAAAGTGGAGCAATAAGTTTAATATGGCGTTTATCAGAAATACTCCGGAGAACCTGACGCTCATCTTTCGCACCTTTAAAGGCGTGGCTTGGGTAAACTGTAAGTATTTTTTTAAGAACAAGCCTGTCAACATTAGGAGTGATCAAGCGGGCGATATTGGATGGGTGAAGCAACGAAAGCTATCGCCTGGATACAAGGTTTGTCCAGATACTTTTTTGCAAAAATTGGAGCTGAAAAAATACGCAGCGAATACCATCAGAACCTATGTCTCTTGCTTTGAAAAGTTCCTGAATTTTTACAAAAAAGAAGACGTAAATGCTTTAAATGAACGGCATATACGCGATTATCTTTCTCATATGGTGCAGCAAAGACACTCCAATGCATACATAAACCAGGCGGTAAATGCGATTAAATTTTACTACGAAATAGTTTTGGACATGCCCAATCGTTTTTATGAGATTGAGCGGCCACGAAAAGAATACAAACTGCCCAAAGTGATTTCGAAGCAAGAAGTTTTAGCTATTATTGGCCATACAAATAATATTAAGCACCGCTGTATTGTTTCGCTATTATATTCTGCCGGCTTGCGTCGGGGTGAATTGATCAATCTTAAAATCAGCGATATAGATAGTAAAAGAATGCTTGTTCGCGTAGAAGGTGCAAAAGGGAACAAAGATCGGTACACATTGCTATCACATAAAGTTCTGGAAGATTTAAGAGTGTATTACTTAAAGTGGAAGCCAAAGAAGCATTTATTTGAGTCACCGGATGGTGCACGATATTCTGGGAAAAGCATAGAAAATATAGTAAAAGAGGCCTCAAAGAAAGCAGGGATTTATGCAAAGGTAACTCCCCACATGTTGCGTCATAGTTTTGCGACGCATTTGTTGGAAAACGGGACAGATATGCGTAGCATCCAAAATCTTTTAGGTCACAATTCACTAAAAACAACCGAAATTTATACCCACGTGGCAACTAATTCTTTTATTAATATAAAAAACTTGTTAGATTGAACAGAAACATAAGGCGGATAAAAGACATATGTCGTTTATCCCAC
>CAYTTV010000132.1:0-2479 GCA_964440915.1 uncultured Roseivirgaceae bacterium | reverse complement strand
GACATCTACCATCTGACATCTGACATCTAAAACAAAAAAAGCTACAGAGAATGCTCCCTGTAGCCCTAGTCTCTATAATATAAAACTTCAATTAGTTTCTTCCTATAGCGTTCAAATCGTCAAAAGATTGCTTCAAGCGTTTGATAAACTGCTTTTCACCCGCTCTCAACCATACTCTTGGGTCATAGTATTTCTTGTTCGGCACGTCTGGTCCTTCCGAGTTTCCGATTTGGCTCTGCATATAGAACCTGAACTCATGGTAGTAGTCCTTTATCCCTTCCCAGAAAGCCCACTGCATGTCCGTATCGATGTTCATCTTTATCGCACCATAGCTTATCGCTTCCCTGATCTGGTTCACCGGCGATCCCGAACCACCATGAAACACGAAGTTTACAGGTTTAGGCCCCGTGATAAACTTCTGCTGTATATATTCTTGAGAATTTTTCAAAATTTCAGGCTGTAGCGTTACCGATCCAGACTTGTACACACCATGCACATTGCCAAAAGCAGCGGCAACGGTAAAGTCCCCACCACAAGCTTTCAATTGCTCATAAGCATAAGCCACCTCTTCAGGCTGTGTATATAGTTTAGAATTGTCAATCCCCGTATTGTCCACGCCATCTTCCTCGCCCCCGGTCACGCCCAGTTCTATCTCAATAGACATTTGCAGTGCTTTCATCCGCTGCAAATAGGTAGCACAAGTAGACACGTTCTCCTCTATCGTCTCTTCCGATAGATCCAACATGTGCGAGCTAAACAAAGGTTTCTGATTTACTTCATAAAACTTTTCCCCCGCATCCAATAGACCATCTATCCATGGAAGCAATTTCTTTGCGGCGTGGTCGGTGTGCAAAATTACAGGCACCCCATACTTCTCAGCCATCAGGTGCACATGCTGTGCGCCCGATACGGCACCGGCTATAGCACCCCCCTGCTGTGAATTGTCAAGGCCTTTGCCCGCAAAAAATGCCGCACCACCGTTCGAAAACTGAATGATCACCGGAGAGTTGACCTCTCGGGCAGTTTCCAACACGGCATTGATGGTGTGAGTATTAATAACGTTTACTGCCGGCAGGGCAAACTGCTCTTCCTTGGCATAGTTCAACAATTGCTGGGCTTCCTGTCCGTATAGTACGCCAGGTCGGAAATTTTTCGCGTTTTTCATGAATATTTTTTTGTTCTAAATGCTCCGTCAGATCAAGCCATAAAGAGTAAAGCAGGATGGAGCCGTACCCTTCAAGATGTCATGTTGTTATCATCCCCACCAAATATCGCCTGATCCACTCGGGTATGTTACCTTGTAGTGTTCAAATGCTAAATTAGAGAAATTATTAAATGAAAAAAACTTAATAAAAAGGATAAATTTAATGCAACCGATTGAGTAAGGGGCAAGTTTCCCTTGTTCCAACTTTTCCCTGCCAAAATCTTTGTGGCGGTGGCCGGGCTATCACTACAAGTCCGGCAGCCCTCATGGCCTTCGCGCTGCGGGCTTTTCGCTCTATCCCTACCGCTCCTACGTCCATAGTCGCTTCTCATGCAGACCAGGCTGTAGTGTTTAATATAAGTCCAAAATATAAAATATATCCCAAATAAATATTTATAAAACATCCTTTTAAGCCATATGTTAATATTATATAGATTTATTTTTAATTTTAAATAGGTGTAATTATGGCTGTTAATTTTGATAAGTTTGCCCATGAAGGTAATGAGTTTATAAATGAATTGGCTGAAAAGCTGCACCAGTCCGAAAACAAGGGTCAGGTCAGCATTTTAGTCCGAGCAGTGCTACATGTCCTGAGAGAAAGGATTACGATCCCTCAGTCGCTTAACCTTATGGCACAGTTGCCCATGTTCCTGAAAGGAATATACGTAGACCAATGGAAGTACAGGGAAAGGCCATCAGGCATCAGGACTATGCAGGAGTTCTGTGAGGCTGTAGAGAACGAACAAGCCCAATATGGCGAGCGTGAGTTTAACTGGAACGCCTCTACCGAAGAACTGGTCAAGACCGTGCTAGAAGTGATCAGCATGCGATACGTTTCTCCTGGAGAGATTTCCGATATTGTAAGTGAGCTTCCAGCCGAACTGAAGCAAATATTTGATGGACAAGAGGTTTCTTAGCTTCTAAAATAAGGCTTTTCTATTGTTTGACAGAGATAATAGGAAGCCTTGCCTTTCTTTAGGATTTTTATCGTTAATTCGCTATAAAATAGGAAGAAGTGATTAAATTTGTTTTAATCCCATGACGATGGGTAATTTACCCAAGAGAATCTTAAACATACATAAAATGAAAAAGGCCCTATTGATACTTTGCCTTCCTTTGCTTTTTTTTAACTGTCAAAGCAACGCCCAAAAGAACAATGCCGTGGCCCATAATTCGGAGGCCATGAATAAAGAAACCATATACCAATTTAAAGTGCAAGACCTGGAAGGTAATGAATTTGACTTCTCTACCTTGAAAGGGAAAAAAGTCATGATT
>CAYTTV010000131.1:0-2616 GCA_964440915.1 uncultured Roseivirgaceae bacterium | reverse complement strand
CTCTTCAGGCCACTTGGGCAATTCTTTTTCTGCCATGTTTTATTAGCCTAACGCCGCGCTCACCGGTAAATTGGGAGCGCAGCGAGTAATTTATCCGTGTGCAGCGCCTTGTTAGGTGGCCTATGCCGTGCCGCTGAGATTGATAAGGCTTTCTTTAAACTCACTAATTCTCTCGTGAATTTTTTTGCCACTATCAACAAGGCTAATTGGTGGGCTTGTAACTTCTAAGCGTACGAGTCTTGATTTTATAGCCATTCGTGCATAGAAAAAGCGCCATCTCTGGGCATTAATTTGTGAAGCAAACCAGACCAAATCATTAAAGCTCATTTTGTACTTTGGAATAAGAACTCTTACTGAACTTCCTCCATTACCTCTTGCCATGAACGGCCAAGGCTGCACATATGCCTGGCCAAATGCAGTTACAGTAATTCCTCCTTGATGGAAGGTTTCAGACTCCTCTTCTTCGACTAAACGTATGATGCTATTAGATAAGTCTCCGCTAGAAATGTAAGGTGTCCCACCTTCAATATAGTTCTTCTCGCCACTGGATCTACCATTCAAAACCTCAAAGAAGTCAGATATGGGAAGTGTTGTGCCAAGTGGGTATTCAGGTAAACCGGCCCACTCTTCGCCGAAACTCTCCGAGACTACATCAGACAACTCGGGAATGGCTGTTACAGCCCTATATATCGAAAACCTTACATTATCTTCGTACTTTTTAAGCTTTTCCTCAGTTTCAATTGGTTGAGGCAGCCATTGTTGTGGGCTCCACTCATTACCATCTAAAATATTTTCAGCACTAATTGAAATGGCCTTGTCACTTTCGACTTCTTCTTTTCTCAAGTTGCTCTTAAAAGCAGCCTCTATCTCAGGTAATTGAGAACCTTCAATTTCTACTCTTCTACCTTTTAGCTTTTCGTAACCGTCATTGTCTATTCGGGCCATCAGCACACTGTCGTCATTAGACTGAGGAATGTGCGCTTTAGCGATAAGAATTGAGGTCGGTGCTGCCGTTGGATAAAAAAGGTCTTCAGGCAAACTAATCATTGCCTGAATCGTATGATTTCTTGTGAACTCTCTTCGCCAACTTTTATTATCATCGTCTGCGAATATTCCAGCTTTTACAACTACAGCAATAAGGCCTTCTGGCTCAAGTGCATCCATTGATGCATCGATAAAGTCACGTTCAGGTTCATCATCTTGTGAAAATGGTGGATTCAAAAAAGCTTTTTGAAATTTATCAGCAACCAATTTTCTAGACTCTTCCTCAAGGCAGCTTTTATTCTCTATATGGCTTTTACCATCCCCTCGGAAAAACATGTTTAGTGTAGCTAGCGCCCAAATTGTAGGATTGGTATCAAAGCCATAGAGACCCCTTTTGACCTTCTGTATCGCTTTCGGACCGTGAGCACCAGACATCATTTTATCAAACGCAGCTACAAGAAATCCCCCAGTTCCACAGGCAAGGTCAATGACTTTATCTGTTGATTTTGCTTCAATTAGCTCTGCACAAAATCTAGTTATATGTCTCGGTGTGAATACGATACCTAATGCGTTATTATCATAGCCATAACGTAAAAATGCCTCATAAAACAACCCTAAGAAGTCTGTGTCCGTTTGCAATACCGCACGAATATTTAAGGCTTGCAATAAATGAACGATTTTTGCAATTTGAGGGCTCAATCTTTCATAGTCAGCCCCTAATAAGCGCAGGCTTTCTTCTAATCTCGGTTTTTTGTCATCAGATAGATCTACAGACTCTTCTATCGCCTCTGTAATCAGCCCATTAATACTTTCCAATGCATTTTCTTCAGAAACATCTATATCACCCTGATACATAGCGAGGGCCAAAGCACCGATAACTTTTGGCCGAAGAGGAGCTTCAACTCTTGCTGTCCTTAAAATTCGACTGAGTTCAATGGCAGCATCAATAAATTCTGCAACATCAGGCACATCAACTTCCGTTGTTGCATCATCGGCAGCCAATGCAACATCGATTTCTCTTCTGGTTGGAATGGTTGTTATCTCATAACCTCTCGATAACAGTGGCTTCCATTCATTCCCTTTGAGATAGCGAACCTCTACAGCAAAGCCATGATTTTCCTCTCCGGCTACACCCACAGCAAATTTAACAGTGTAAGGCGAATTTGCATTGATGGTATTCGCATAGCCGACAGCCTCATCAATTGCCTGCTGAATTTTGTCCGAAGTATTTTTAGCTTCAATTACTACAGTAGGTAAACCAGATTTAACCAACAAAAAGTCAGGTCTTTCCAGTCCCAACCCTATATCTTTAAAATGATCTACAATTTCTTGCTCTTCGAGGATTTCACCACCTTTAGCAGGGTGGTTAATTTTCCATCCTCTCTTTTTAGCTTGTTCCCGCAGATAATATCTAGCGCGACTCTCTGCGCGTTTTTTACTCATTTTTTATCCTATAACTCCAAAATTAACGTTCGGTGGGATTGTACGCTTCTTTGCAACCTAACGCCCGGCTTTGGGGCGGACTTGTAGCCGCGCAGCGGCGGAAAGACCGTCCCAGCCCCGAAGGGGCGACAACAGCCGCTTGTTGAACCAAGCCGCTTTGCGGCAAATTAAAAAGGCTTCTCGCTCCTG
>CAYTTV010000130.1:0-3156 GCA_964440915.1 uncultured Roseivirgaceae bacterium | reverse complement strand
CCCAACTTCTATCCCCATTTTTTTCATGAGCTCCGTAGCATTAAAGCTTTCACAAATTCCTTGTCTAAGCTTGTAGTCAAAGTTAATTTCGTTCTTCTCAATGGTGCTTGTAAAGCTATAGTTTAGGATATTGTCTGCCTTCGTTGCAAGATTGCCAAGTTCTAGGTCGTGCGTCGAAACAAGGCCAAAAGCATTCTGCTTGCCCAACTGGTGAATTAGTGCTGCTGCTCCTTTGTGACGATCATGCGAATTTGTCCCCTTGAGGATCTCGTCTAGCATAAAGAATACAGGATTGGCATCGCTCACTAGCTCTAGTAGGTGTTTGAGCCTTTTGAGTTCTGCATAGAATGACGATACGCTTTCTTCTAATGAGTCTAAGGTCCTCATACTCGTAAAGACCTGAAAACGGCCAATGGTTAACGTTTGAGCGCATGTGCTGCTCCCCATAAAGGCCAATACAGCATTTATTCCTAATGTTCTCAAAAAGGTGCTCTTCCCCGACATGTTTGAGCCGGTGAGTACAATGATGTTCCCCTTGCCCTCAATTTTGAAATCATTGGTGACACGGGAGTGTCTTTTGAGCAATGGGTGACCAATAGCAGTAGCCGTATAGGTGTGCGGCACGCTAGACAAATGTGGGAAAGCATATTGTGGGTGTGCATAGGCAAATCCCGCAAGGCTTGTCAATGCTTCCATTTCGCTGATGGCATCAAACCATTTGGAAGCTTCTGCGCGGGCTTGTACCTTCCATTTTTCTGCTATCAGGAGCAGACGGATGTCGAGCAGGAAGATGATGTTGAATAAAAAGTAAAAGGCGTTATTACGAGCATTGAGCCAATCCAATATCCTACTAAGTTGATGTATCTTTTTGCTCGCACTAAAGCTTTCATGGGAGAAGCAAGCTTTTAAGTTGCCAAGTTTTTCTGACTGAAATGTTTGCTGTTCGATCTTCTCGATCATGGCTTGATATGCCTTCAGTGACTTTATGCTTTGGTAGGTCTTCTCTTGTGTATCGGCAGCCAAAGGGGTGGCCTTTCGCATAATGACCAAATTCAAGACTATGGCGAGCAAAGGAACAATGTAATGAAAATATCCCCAGAAATAGCCCAATAGGGCGATCGATGCAATGATAGGGAAAAGAAGCGTGATGATTTTATACTGGACCTTCCCATGGAAATGCGTTGGACTTGCCAACCATCCCAATAATGTTTGGACGGTGCTTTCCTTGTCTTCATAGCGCATGCCGCTTGCCTGAAAACCTTGGCGCCAATCTACCATAGGAGACAGCTCTTGGACGGCGCTTTGCCGTTCGACTATTTGCTTTGGGGTGGCCGCTTGGCTCATCCATGTGGCCAATAGTCTTTTGGAAGATTCTGCAGTACAACGATTGAGGAGTTGGAACAGGGAGTTTTTCCCGAATATATCAAGGTCGGCGAGATAAGGATGATTCGAATCCATGAAACGATCGCCTTTATCAAATGTTCTTAAATCTGTTTCCAACCGGAGTATTTCGTTGCGGTTGATTGTGACCATGAACAAAGCATGCGCCTTTGCGTAAGCAATCTTGTTGTGTATTTTGAGTAATATGCCAAAAATAATAGGGAACACTAGGACAATGGCGGCGACGACGGTGAAGTTCCTTGTATTGGCAAAATAGATAAGGCTGATAAGGGCGCAAATAAAGAAGGTGATCCGTACCAAAGAAAGTCGATTATATTGCTTCGACAGCTTTTCTGAGGTAGTAGTAAAGGCCCTGCTACGATCGTTGAAAGTAGCTATTATCTGATCTGTATCATGCATGGGGCGAAGTTAAAGAAAAATGTTTAACCTACATGGGCAGCTTTTTCTGTACGGTTGTTTTTTGTGATTTTTGAACACTTGGAGCAAACTTATTTATGGACCGAATTACAAATAAATCTCACTATATCAGTTTGGGGAACAAAACACTGCACGTGAAACGGTTTTTTGTTGACAGCGATGGCCCTCCCGTGCTCATGTTGCATGGGAGCATGGAAAATGGCAGGATATTCTATTCTAAATCCATGAAAGGGTTGGCGCCATATCTGGCACAACAAGGGTTTGATGTGTTTGCGGTGGACATGAGTGGGAGGGGTAAGAGCAAACCACCACCGAGACGTAGTACGGAAGACACCCAAACAAGTGCCATCAAAGAGGAGATGCCCGCTTTTAAGACATTTGTAGAAGACCTGAAAGGAGATAAGGCGCAACATTGGATAGCCCATTCTTGGGGAGGCATATTAATGCTTGCCTATGTGGCCAGGTTTGGAGGCAACGGCATTGCTTCAATGAGTTTTTTTGGTACGAAACGAAGGATCTCTGTATGGCATCCAGAAAGGATTTTTAAAGTCGATATCGTTTGGAATATCGTAGGCAAGCTTTTGGCAGGTCTCTATGGCTATTTTCCTTCTAAGAATTTGAAAATTGGCAGCGACAATGAGCCCAGACACTATCATCGGCAGGTGGTCGATTGGGTCTACAAGAGAAAATGGATAGACTTGGTAGATGGGTTCGACTACAACGCTGCCTTTAAGAAAGTAGTCGTTCCGCCCACATTATACCTGGCAGGAAAAAATGACACATTTTTGGGGCATCCCAAAGACGTTCAGAAACTCATCAAAGAAGTAGGCGGTGCACAAGACAAGTTCGTGTTGCTCTCAAAAGCCACTGGCCACCTGCACGACTACGATCATATTAATATGCTTACTCATCCTGATGCCGTCAATGATCATTTTCCGCTGGTAGTGGAATGGATGAGGAAATGGGGTGGCTAGCAAAGATCCTTCCAAGGGATGACGCGGAAAGCACCAATTTTGGAAAGGAACTTTTGGAGAGCTTTATAAAGCAAATATTTTGGGCGCCTTATCCGGCTGTCCGCTGCCATCAGGAGCGCTCATATCTTTGAACCAAAAGAAAAAAATACAATTTCTAATAGTAGAAGAAAAAGGGAGCAGAAGCGCAACTTGAGGGGGCGCTAAATACGCTTTTTACAGTGGAATTTAAGAAGACCCAGTTGATTACCAGCGAACCCTCCAAGGGTTGATATTCAAAAGGCATCCAATAAATATGACGACAGGTTAGTTTGGCAAAGAACCCCTTTGAGGGTTTGCTCGCTGCGGATTGGGTCCTCACCAACCA
>CAYTTV010000129.1:0-3212 GCA_964440915.1 uncultured Roseivirgaceae bacterium | reverse complement strand
TAAGATTTTATGGCCCTACCAGTCTTTGGATGATTAAATACAGGAATTTATATTTGTTTTGCTTATTTAGGCTTATATTGATGGTCAAGACAACTGATAATCATGCGCAAGCGTTCTCTTATTTTTTTGATCGTTTTTGTTCATTTGCTTTTTCTATCGCCTTCAGATGCTTTTCCGCAGAATGTAAAAGCCATAAACGACAGCATTCCTGAGCAGATATTCCCTTTGGATGAATTGGAGTATTATGAAGACACTACCAATAGTCTGACGTTTTCGGAAGTATCCTCCCCTTTCTTTTCGAAGCATTTCAGGACTGACCCTAACTACAGAAACAAAGTAAACAATAGCAATGCCTCATACTGGATAAGGCTGAAGCTACAGCACCAAAAGGCTTCTGAAAAAATATGGCTGTTGGAGTTTTATGACCAGACGATCGACCATATAGAAGCTTATATTCCTGATGGAAAAGGGGGATTCAAGGAAGTTGTGATGGGCGATTTGCAGAAGTTCGATCTCCGCACCTTTCGACATAAGAATTTTGAAATATTGCTGGATAACGGCCATGATGGGATCACGACCTATTATTTCAAGATCCAATCTAATGGATTTGCCGATATCCGCATTGCCCTGAGGTCTATCGATAGGTTTATCTATTATGCCCTCAACGAGTATTTTCTCTTTGGTCTTTTCTACGGCATGATCCTCATTTTGAGCTTATACAACCTGCTCATGTATTTTGCCATAAGGGAAATAAAATACGTGTACTATATTTTTTATTTAATCAGTGTGGGCATATATTCAATGTGCATGGACGGAACGGCTTTTCAGTATCTGTGGCCAAACAGCCCGAACTGGAATCAATTTGCCTATGGTATTTTCATATATTCTATCATACTGTGGTCGCTGCTTTTTTCTCAACGTTTCTTAAATACCAAAACAAAAGCACCACTTCTGCACAAGCTACTCAATATTACCATCCTGCTGAGGACTGGCTTCTTTATAGTTTCTTTGTTCCATTTCACATTATTTGAGCATCGCTATATAGAACTATTTCCATTGGTGCTGATATTCTATACGAGCATTTATGTCTTGGTAAGGGGATACAAACAGGCGAGATTCTTTGTTATGGCCTATGGGATTTTGTTCATGGGCTTTTTCATAAAAGCGCTTGTCAATTATGGCATTTTACCTTTTGGCATTATCACTCATTACAGCCTTCATATCAGTTTCTTACTAGAAATGTTATTCTTGTCGTTTGCCCTAGGGGACCGTATACGCATAATCAAACACAAAAGAGACCGTGCCCAACAGCGGATTATCCAAGCTCATGAAGTCAATGTAGCCTTGAAAGATAAAGTTAACCGAGAGCTGGAGCAAAAGGTAAGGGAACGAACAATTGCCTTGAGCGAAAAAAACACATTGCTAGAAGAATCTAACCAAAAGCTCATCCAACAGGCAAAGGAAATCAACCAGATCAATTCCATGCTCGATCTGGACAATTGGAAACTTAAAAACAATATAAAAGAAGGGCTCGTGGACAGGTTTATGCACAAAGAGCTGAACTTTGAAGAATTTAAAAGCATATTTCCTGATAAGCTGGCTTGTTACCGATACTTGGAAAAAATAAAATGGAACAAGGGTTTTACATGTAAAAAATGTGACAACAATAAATATTTTGATGGTGCCAAGAAGTTTTCAAGAAGGTGTACAAAATGCGGGTATAATGAATCCATTACAGCCTATACCATTTTTCATGGCATAAAATTTCCGGTTGAAAAAGCCTTTTATATCGCCTACATCGTCATGGGCAACAAAGACCTTACCTTAGAAGAGCTCTCCCAGCTATTGCAATTGCGCATTAATACAGTTTGGAGCTTTAAAAATAAGGTTTCTGTATTGGCCACTGAATTAAAGAAGCGAAATAATTCCAACTGGCAACAGCTACTTGTTTCTGAAGTCCCTAAATCTTTAAATAATTATAAAAATAAGAAACAGAACAAAAAACTTTTGCAATCGTGAATCGCCCCTATGTCCCAACCTCCCTCATCTTATATTCCAATGATTCAAGGCCTTTTTGAAGAAAATGTTTTTTATCCGCAATAAATTTCCCGAGATATCATAAAACGTGCCTTCTCACGTATAAAACAATGTTTTTATAGTGCTAAAATAGTGTCAAATTTCCCTAATAATTTCCTCATTTTTTTGCAGAAACTTTCCGTCTTTCTTATTAATAGTTAAACATATCCATAGATTGAAGTGTCATTGTATATGAATTCAATCGATTGTGGTATAGTATACAAACGTTTAAAAACAATTCAGTTTATGATCAATTTTCTACGTTTATTTTCATTTTTTATAAAAGGTGACTATCGCAATCATGCTTCAAGTTTGCCTTGGTTTGTCGTGGCCGCTTTTCTGTTGATTCCCAATGCCGTGCAGGGGCAAGTGGTAGTTCAAGGAACGGTTACTTCTGTTACGGGAGAGGAACTTCCTGGTGTGAATGTAATCCTACAAAACACTACGATAGGCACAGTAACCGATATGGACGGCAACTATAGCATTTCGCTTACCGATCCTGACGCCGTACTCGTGTTTTCCTTTATTGGTTATGCTACCCGAGAAGTGGCTGTAAACAACCGGAGCACCATTAATGTAGTGCTCGAAGAAGACATAGAGCAACTGGACGAAGTGGTAGTAATAGGATATGGCACCGTTCGGAAGAGTGACCTTACAGGGGCTGTAAGCAGCGTCAAGGCCGAAGAATTGGTTAAGGTGCCTTCTAACAACCCTATGCAGGCACTACAAGGGAAAGTAGCTGGAGTACAAGTGAACAGTATATCGGGAGCCCCAGGAGAGAATGTTGTCGTGAGAGTAAGGGGCACGGGCACATTTAACAACGCCTCTCCTATATATGTAGTAGACGGTGTTATCCTTAACGACATTTCTTTCTTGAACGCCGCAGACATTCAGTCGATGGAAGTATTGAAAGATGCGTCCGCCACGGCCATTTATGGATCCAGGGGTGCGAACGGCGTAATTATGGTGACTACCAAGCAAGGTAGGCTTGGGCAAGCGACTACTTTTTCCTATAGTGGAGAGTATGGCATTCAGCAGGTTGCAAAGAAAATCGACCTGCTCAATGGCCGAGAGTTTGCTACGATTTATAATGAGATCATCCCAGGTTCATTTAACAATATAGATGCCCTACCCAA
>CAYTTV010000128.1:0-3248 GCA_964440915.1 uncultured Roseivirgaceae bacterium | reverse complement strand
TGTCTCTTGGCCGAAAGGGCGTTTCTACGAAAACTTGAAGGAGGTTGTAGCATTCCGGCTTTTGCTTTGGCGACCTTGGACGGAGATCTCCTCACCATAAAAGGAGGACTGATAAGCCTGGATGGCCGAGAAGCGGTACAAGAAACCCTTACAGGCTACAGATCAGAAGCTGCGGCATTAGGCACGCAGTTAGGCAATCTTATTCTCAATAACGGGGGGGCACCGATATTAAAATCTATCAAAGAGAGCCTCCATCAGTAGAATTCCTAATTGCGAAAACCGGCTAAATTGAAGCCACTAGAACCTTTAATATTCAATATTTTCTCTAAGGCTCTAAACTCTTTCATCCGCATGCTACTTTTGAAAGAAGAAACCATTAATTTAAGCACCTTAAATGCATATAATGGCAGAACCTAGAATCATAGCACTAACGCATATTCTGAATCAAGAAGCAGGAATAGTGGTGGCCCAAAACCCTGAACTGCCATTTGAAATCAAAAGAGTCTATTGGTTTTACCAAGTTCCTGAAGGCCAAGAAAGGGGACACCATGCCCATAAAACAGTGCAGAAAATATTGGTCTGCAACCAAGGAAAGGTAAACGTAAAACTTGAAGCGGCAACGGGGAAGACTTACCAATTCACCTTAGACAAACCTTATGAAGGGCTTTATGTACCGCCCCTGTTTTGGGGAACATACAAGTTTAACGAAGGCTCCACCTTGATTTGCCTTGCTTCAGAGGTCTATGAGGAGAAAGATTATATTAGGGATTATGCCGAATTCAAAGCAAAATATGGAGGTTAGTTATTTTTCTCAAAGCATCGCTTTTTTGACCCGTCTGCCTTCTGACGATTTTTCCTATGGCTTCGAACGGTACCTTTACAATGAAACAGCCTTTTTGCAGCTACATCCGACTGATCCATTAAGCTTCTATATCCTCCATACAAAGAAGAAAAAAGTATTGGGACGCTGCCATTTCTTTTTCAACAACACTACTGCTACTAGCCCTTACAAGAGTCCTTTTGGAGGTATAGAGCTAAACCCTTCGCTGAGCCTGGATTTAATAGAAGCATTCATCGCCTACGTTGAGAAAGCATTAAAACAAAAAGGGGCAGAGGCAATAAGGATCACCCAGTATCCTTTTGTCTACGCTCCAACAAGTACTTCCAAGCTCACCAATTGCTACCTGAGAGCAGGTTTTCAGCTCATGCACCCCGATATAAACCACCATCTCATCGTTGACAGCCGCGGTTTTAAGGAGAAGATACATGCCATGGAAAACAGGAAGCTCAATAATTCAATAGGCAAAGGGTTTGTATTCAAGGAAGAGGACTTTGATACGATAGCAGAGATATATCCTTTCATACAATCTTGTAGAAAAGAAAGGGAGCAAAACCTTAATATCTCGCAAGAAGAAATAAAAAGGGCCATAAAAACCCTGCCCAATTCCTATAAGCTCTTCACCATAAGAGATGGCGGGGAAATTATCGCCACGACCATTGTCGTTATTGTAAATGAAGAGATCGCCTATAATTTTCTTCCCGCCAGTTCAAGTGCTTATAATCGCTGGAGTCCGATGGTATTTTTACTGAAGGGTTTGTACGGATGGTGCCAAGAAAAGAATATTAAAATACTCGACCTGGGCATTTCAAGTATAGATAATATGCCCCAATACAGTTTGATTGCATTCAAGGAAAGAATAGGAGGCGAGATGGGATTGAAATGTGCCTATTTTAAAGCATTGTAGTGGAAAAGCTAGGGATTATTATTGTTATAGAAAGTGGTGATTTGGAACAAAAGACCCAATTGCTGGTGGACAGTATACGCACCTTTGGTGGCGGCATTAAAGACAGCAAGATATGGGCGGTAAAACCGCGAAAAGGCAAAGCGATAAGTTCGGAAACCTTGGCATTCCTTCAGAATCAAGATGTTGAGTTCATCGATATCGACTTAAATAAGCGATGGCACTTGTATGGATTTGCCAATAAAATATATGCTACAGCCTACATCGAAGAGCAGTTTGGCAGTCAGTATGAAACCTTGCTTTTTTTGGACAGTGACACTATCGTGATCGATGCGATAGCTCCCGACATCTTAGAAGGGAAATATAAAGTGGCGGCAAAGCCGATTGATGGCTTTTACCTAACTTTAAAAAAGCAAGATAAGCTAACAGGTTTCTGGAAGATGGTTTATGAAGCCTGTTCCGTAGATGTTAAAAATATATGGGAAACAAATACTTCCATTACAAAAGAGCGCATTTTATCGCAATTTAACGCTGGGGTTATTTTCGTATCTCCTGACAGGAAATTGTTCTCTCATTGGCGCAAAAATTTTGAGAAGCTCACAAACAAATATACCAAGGTTTATAGGCTACCTTATGTTGAATATTTTCTCTTGGAACAGGCTATGCTTGCAGGGACAATCCATGAGCTATTTGACAAAAATGAAGTAAAGATACTGGGCATTGAGTTCAATTATCAGTTAATTTTTCAACAGCAAATCAAAGACACGGAAAATGCTTTGGATGAAAAAAGCATCAAAATTATCCATTATCATTACCTGTTAAAAGATAATTGGTTAAACGATTTAAAGATGCTCTCTAACGACAGATTAGAATGGCTAAAACAATACTTACCCCTGCGGCACTATCCCAAAAATGCAATTCAGAAATATTGCGGAGTCCTTCAATATATGTTTTGGCGATTTAAAAACATGATTGCAGTAAAACTAAAAGAGTTGAAATGATACATATTGCCACCGTCCACTGGAAAACAGACAAATGGGTAGATATTCAATTGAAATACTTAAATAGGTATATTCAATCTGAATTTAGGGTATATGCATTTCTAAATGATTTGCCTGATGGCCATGAGGACAAGTTCTACTATTGTTCTACAGAACCTATTCAAGAGCACGCCATTAAACTTAATTTGTTGGCAGAAAGGATTGGCTGGGAGGCAAACGCGGACGATATACTTATTTTTCTGGATGGCGATGCATTTCCTATCGATGAAAACATTATGCCTTTTGTTCAGTCAAAGTTGGCACTACACGAGCTTATCGCCATTCAACGAACAGAATGCCTTGGCGACAAGCAACCTCATCCGAGCTTTTGTGCAACCACTGTAGGCTTTTGGAACAAGATAAATGGCGATTGGAAAATGGGCTACTTATGGAAGGACAAAACTGGTATGCCCGTTACGGATGTTGGTGGTAATATGCTTTTGAAACTTGAGCAGCATGGAACAAA
>CAYTTV010000127.1:0-3410 GCA_964440915.1 uncultured Roseivirgaceae bacterium | reverse complement strand
GTCTAACTTCTTATATCTAATCCCTAATCTGCTTTCCCCAGACTCCAAAGCCATCTTGGCCAATGCCAGTAAACACCAAGGTCTGGTTGCCATTTTCCCAATCCCAACCTCGTGAAATAATGAGCTCTACGGTTTTACCTTCGGCATGCTGGAAGTACAATTTATCTCCTTCCTTTCGCCAACTATCAAAACCCGACTGCCCACTTATGCTGCCGTCACCGACTATTTCTATGGCCTGGGCATTGTTGAACATAGTTTTGCGATAGTGCCAACCACCTGGCGGGATCTGTCCCTGCCATAGATTCACAGAATCGGACACTTCAGCTAGGTGGATCAATTCCCACGCTCCAGTTATCTCACTCTCTTCTATTTCAGTTTGTGGTACGCCAGCATACCTTTCTGGCGATACTACAGGCCATCCATCCGCTGTCCAGAATATTTTCCGCACATGCAGTACCATCATGAGGTTGTCGGGCGCTAACCTACCTTGATGGAACATGAAGAACTCGCCATCGTCATTAATAACAGCACAATGTGCGACACCAGCCCATCCCGGATGCCCATCGAACCGATAAGCATAAGTGAGTACTGGGAAATTGTTCGTGGTATCGGCCAAATCATTGCCATACATGTCATAAAAAGGCCCTTCAGGATGGTCTGACCTTCCCACACGTACATTGTAGTGCGTAAATAAGGCATCATACGACACAAAGAGGTAATACTGCTTTGTGCTAGGATTATAAATTACTTCAGGTGCTTCTATGATTTTATCCTTACCATTGGCCCTATTGGCTACCATTACTCCCAAGTCATCTTTTCCTTTGGTTAATCCTGTTTCAGGATCTAGTTCCACTACATACAAGCCTCCAAAATAGGAGCCGTAATGCATCCAGTATTTTCCATTCTCCACATCTACCACTATACTTGGGTCAATTGCATTTACAGGATCACCTTTAAACGTCTTCACTACCAATCCCTCATGTTTCCAAGGACCTTCCGGTGAGCTGCTTGTTGCTAATCCAATGCAGGAAGTGTTAGCACCAAACACCGATACAGAGTAGTAAAGTCTATAAGTATCGTGATGTTTTTGGATGTAAGGTGCCCAAATTCCACCTGGATCAGTCCCTCCTGAAGCTTCTTTCACATGAGCAAATGCCTCCGAAGGAATACTGTCCAAAGCCCAACCTAGAAAATCCCAATGTACAAGATCTTTTGATCGGCGTACTTGGATATTGCCTACGGCGATCGAATCAGACTCTCTTATGGCTCCTTGAGGCCACCATATCGCATCGGTAGAATACATGTAATAATAGTCTCCCGACTTGATGACCGAAGGGTCGTGCAGGTTGTATGTGCCCCATTGACGATAATGCTGTATATCGGTGATGCCGCTATAATCGTCGTCCAATTGGGGGCCAACAAATGAGTTTTGGGATTCTTTCGCCTCTTTTTGACTTGCTGTTTGGCACGAAAACAACCCTATTGCTGCAAAAGAAAAAATTGCAGCTATTTTAAGTATTTTTAACATATTTTCTGTTTCTACTGTCTTATATCTAATTTCTGACGTCTATTTTTTCTTTCCCCAAACGGAAACTCCAGCGGAATTCAAGCCAGAAAAAACGATGGTCAATTTCCTTGGCGATGCCTCCCAATCCAACTCTCGTTCTACCTGTAACTTTAAGTCTCCCACCGTGAGCACATTGTTTGCAGCATCAAAGGACCAAGCACCTGATAAAGCTCCCGTGGCTTCGTGATCAGCAGAAAGTGTCAATGATGCCGATTTTTGCTGTACCTGAAATTGATAATTCAGTGTGATTTGCTCCCAATCTCCAACAAGTTCCTCTTCACTGATTTCTTCCTGTGGAGCTGCGGTATATCTCTCGGGCATCACCACCGGCCAACCGTCTTCTGTCCATCTTACCTTTCGGATATGGCCCATCATAATAGCGTTGCTGAAGGCATTTCCACCGGTATTTGCTGGCAAACGGGCTTGTGAGGCATAATACCAATCACCGGTTTCTTCATTCTGGAACATAGCATTATGGGAAAATCCTACCCATCCAGCATGGTTATTAAAGGCATAAGGATGAGTGATGATTGGGTAAACGTCTCCTCCGTTGGTGACATCCTTTCCATCATAAGAATAGTAGGGCCCAGTAACATTTGTAGCACGGCATACCCTGGTATTATAAGCTAACGATAGTTCATCGTATGACAGGAATAAATAATAATAGCCCGTTTCTGCATTATAAATGATTTCTGGACCTTCCGACGCTTGCCATCTAGAGCCATTCGTACGGGTGTAAATATGTGTTCCCCAAGTGGCTTCATCATTGATGTCAAATCCATTGAGTGGCAGGCCCGTATCCGGATTAATTTCAAGTGCTGCAATGCCACTATGCCATGAACCATAAAACATCCAATGTTCTCCATCAGGTGTAATAACATAGGATGGGTCGATGGCATTGTATTTAAAATAACCACTCCAACTATCTCTGGACGGTCTGGACCAGTTCGTACCTCTATCAGAAACAGAGGCCACAACCATTCCCTTGTCTTCCCAGGAGTTACTTGCAAGATCTGTAGTTTCCATCATACCGATGAAAGCTCTTTCTGTCCAGGTGTTATCAAAATTAGCTTCTGTATTAGGGAGGCCATTGCCGATATAGTTATCGATGATGATGCTGTAATACATGCGATAGACATTGCCTACCTTTCTCACCACTGGTGCCCAGTGTCCGAAAATAGGGTTGGCGATAGGGTCTAAGCCTACTCTTGCCCTCATGTTGTTTAGTGTGTCTTTTACCCATGTAGGTGTTTCAGGCATAGATGCCCCTCTATAGGTCCAGTTAACCAAGTCCTTAGATCTTCGCCCATGAAAATGCCCATGTCCAGCATGTTCATTGCCATAAGAAGCATCCGTAGTGTACATGTAATAATATTCCCCATCAAAAACCACACTCGGATCGTGCACATTGGCCAGGTTCCATTCAGCACGGTTGCTCCACGAACCTATCGACGAATAGTCATCAGCATAAGTTGGAATGGCATACTCTCCATTTGTGTCAGGATCTTCATCTGTAGGAGGTTTTGTTGTAATACCCGTAGGACCTAAATCATCTTCCTTACACCCTACAAGCAGCAGTCCCATTATGCTGAAAAAGAGCAACAATATGTACTTTAATTTCATGTGTATATTTTTTAGTTTTCAATTGACATGTGACGTTTCACCGCATGCCTTCATCTCCAGTTCACATTGAACACTTTCACTTCAATCCTCTCAGATTATATTGAGGCTCCTTATCGACATACAAAAGATACATCGATAAGGAGCCTTCCTTTATCACCCTAGTCTAGGTTTACCACCGGACGGACTTTGTACCCCTTTGCAAAGAAAGCAGGCGCATTAT
>CAYTTV010000126.1:0-3435 GCA_964440915.1 uncultured Roseivirgaceae bacterium | reverse complement strand
CCCTGCTGTTGTGATTTGCTTTCATTCTTTGATTTATTGATATTTCACACAGCATACCAAGAATCATTTGTCTGGATATCAATACATTAAGTCAATAATCAGGAATTAAAAATCCGGTAGTTAATTTTACCGGATTTTTTTATTTGATAGCTTTTAGATTCCTACCATAAATTGAGGGAGCCCTAATAACGAATCAAGCAGCAATATAGGGAGTGAAATCAGGATAAAGTTTCGGAGAGTTTTATTCGTAAGACTTAACACCCTTTCCTTCACTGACCTTCAACAAGCCTGGAAAGGTTTAAAATAATTCCAATTGCTGAGGCGTACTGGGTTTTTCTTTCTCTTCTTTTCCGTAAAATAACTCCATCATCCCAAATTGTTTATCAGTAATGGTCATGATGCCAATATGCCCTTTGCCTGGCAATGATTTTTTGACTCTTTTTATATGGACATCGGCATTCTCCCGGCTGCTGCAATGTCTCAAATAGATTGAAAACTGGAACATGACAAATCCGTCACGTAAAAGGTCCTTTCGGAACCTCGTGTAGATCTGCCGCTCTTTTTTTGTGACGGTAGGAAGGTCAAATAATACTAATACCCACAAAATCCTATATTTATTAAAACGCATATTTAAAATGGCAATTCAAGTCCATCGTTCGCTTGATCATCATATTTAATAGCTTCATCGGCTGCCTTAAGATCTTGCTCAATTTCATTGATTTTATAAGTACCAATCCGTTTACCATCAAATTCCTTGATCTTGGGATAATTGATCTTTCTTAAGGTTCCTTCATAACATTTGGCTAAAGAAGCCGTGGTCCTTTGTAAACCCACCATAAGAGGACTGGTATGGTTTTCAAATTGTACATCAACTGTGGCTATGCCCAACAATTGTGATTTGATCTCCACACCGAGCTCCAGGAAATTCTCTCCTTTATCAACAATATTCAGCACGATCTTGTCCACATAAGGACGATAAGGCTCCATAATATCATCTGCCAGACAATAGGCATTGTATTTGTTTCGGTGATGAATTCCTAATGTAGGTAGAAGGCCTGAAGAAACCAGCCCTCTCGCAACAATGGCCCTCAAAATGGCATAACCATAGTTCAACAGGTTATTAGGTGGATCGCCTTCCCTGCCACGGAAAAACTTGATTTTATTAGGGAAAACGTTTTTCCAATAATAAGCTGCTGCCCGACCTTCATAATTGTCTGGGTCGCCAGAGCGTACGGAACGCGCCCAATAGATCATGTTTTCGCAAGGCACCCCTCTCTCAAATAATACCGCTGCTTGGTTTAATATCTTAATTTGTACCGTTTGTTGCCAAAGCTGTTTCTTAAGAGGCAGTGATGCGTCTATCTGATAGCGGAACCGTTCTGTTTGCGTATGGCTGCCGTCTAGTGGCAATACCATACCTGTAGGCATATGGTTGCTGTCACATGTGATGATGGCCGCATTATTGGCTAGCAAGCTTGCAATGGCAGCATGGGTTATGGTAATCTGCCGATGATCTAGTAAAACAACCCCGACATCTTCAATAGGTACAGCTTTCTTAGCTTCCTTCTCCCCTACCAGCTCTCTCAAATGAGGCAGGTCGATGAGCAGTTGTTGGTCTCTTAAGCTAAGATATGCAGGATTACTAAAATGGAGTGTTCGCTTGATCATATTGGATTATTTTGTTAAATAAATATCCTAATATGATTTAAATGTAATTTTTTATTGCTTTTAAAACAAAGAAATACACTATCAATCTGAATATCAACCTTACAAAGGTGAGGAAGTCAGACTTATTTAAAAGCTGGCGGAATTAATTGAATCCATCCCTTTCTATGTCGATTTCCCCTCCTACATAAGCACAAACCCCCATGCGAGGTGAATTTACTACTGGCATTGCACTGTACTCATTAAAATCCTGGCAAGTTTTAGTATGCTTTTTAGCACATTCTGGGCAAAACAACCCTTCATCTGCATAACCATAACACACCGAACACAATATAACAGCAGTATTCTTTTCACAATGCTCGCACTTAAGTCCCAAAGGTTCATTTCGAGACAACAGCACTATTTTATGATCGGCTTTCATGGGATACTCATTTACTACGGTCACTTGAAGCTCCGTAGTACTGCCAAAATCATATTGATATTGCAGCTTCAGGTCTTTGTAAAATACTTTTTTGGCTTTTCTACTCAGAGGAACTTCGCCCTTTAACGCTTCCATTGCCTGCTCGTATTCTTTCACTCGCCCCTGGTCCAGCAAATCATAGGCATCCATCACATCAAACATGCCACCATGCCTTCTTGCGTTGGCAGGGTTTACAAAGGCACTCATGTGTCCACAACATTCCAGCCATATTTTCCGCAAAAAAACATCTAGGGCTTCCATTAGAGTCTCCCCGTCTATCCACAAGGATAAAAAGTAAGGTGCAGCACCCCACCTAGGATCAAGTTCTATCTTTAATAAAAATGATTTTCCAGCCGTATTGCTTTTTTCTTCCAAGTGCTTTTGCAGGTGCCGGTTAATGCCCGCTTTTGTGAATGTTTTATCACAGAAAATACATTTACCTTCTGATTTTAGGGTAGTCATGATTGCGCTTTGAACAATACTTCTATAAACCTATTTCCTTTTTTGTCCACAATATCAACAAATTTGATAATACGGTCAGGCATTTTTGCTATTTTTTCTACATTCAGCATTACTAGGCCATCTTCGGCAAAATAGTCATCCAGGTCCAAGATGATTTCATCCATTTCCTGCAATACCTCTTGGGGATCAAAACCTTTAGGTAGGTTTTTCTTATTAGTTACAAACCTACCAGCTTCTACCGCTTCGTCTAATTTGTAGGCGTCCATACCATTGTGCAACAAGTCGTATACACCATCATCTTTACTATATGCTACCATGTCCCCATAGAAATGTTCACCGGTATATATTCTTTTACCTACATTCTGATGATATACACGGCTCAGGGTATTGTCAGCATGTTTTATAGTGTAGTATTTTGGCGTAGTCAATTCTGTGAGGTAAGCAGTTTCTTCAAGGGTTTCGATTAGCTCTTTTAACACATATATGGCAATGTGCACATTTTCCCACGCTTTGGCCTCTTGTTCTATATGCGTAATCTCAGCTTGGAGTTCTATCACATCCGCGTCCATTAGACGGCTCAATATTTCGTTGGACTCTCTAGGGATATAGCCTATCTTCTCCATATTGTAATGTAGAGCAATTGCGGCATGGTCGTGCCTATTCTCTGGCTCCCTCACCAACTCTAGCAGATCACCTGCCTTCATGGCATGCAATACGGCCTCGCCATTATAGAATCTGAATCCTCTCACAAAACATTGCAGCAGATAAATTTTCTGATACTGTTTTATCCAATCTACAGGAATCACCGAAAGTCCAAAAGTGGCGATTAGGTTGCGAAGGAAGGTAGA
>CAYTTV010000125.1:0-3483 GCA_964440915.1 uncultured Roseivirgaceae bacterium | reverse complement strand
GCTTTCTTCAACCCTTCCTTTACCGAAAACTGTGGTCTGTAGCCTATAAGCTCTTCTGCTTTCCTAATATTGGCCAGGCTATGTTTAACGTCTCCTTTACGTTCTAGCCCATAGGCAGGGGGGAGGTCGGTGCCAGCAAGGGCGTTGATCTCATTCCAAAGTTCATTAAGGGTAGTTCGCTCTCCATAAGCAATATTGACTACCTCATGTGTTTCAATTTTTTCTGTTAGTAAAGCTTTTATATTGGCTTGAACGGCATTTTCTATAAAGGTGAAATCCCTGCTGGTCTCTCCGTCGCCATTTATCGTAGCGGCTTCTTTTTTCAATGCTGCTTCTATAAACAAAGGAATCACTGCCGCATAAGGGCCTTGTGGGTTTTGTTTGGGTCCGAATACATTGAAGTATCTTAATCCTATTGTATGAAAGTCGTATGTTCTCGAAAAGACACTTGCATACAGCTCATTCACGTATTTGGTTACAGCATAAGGAGAAAGGGGATTGCCGATCTGCTCTTCTACTTTTGGTAATGCAGGATGGTCCCCATAAGTACTTGAACTTGCGGCATAGATCATACGCTTTACTTTTGCATCACGACAGGCTACTAGCATGTTCAAAAAACCACTGATATTGACATCGTTGGTGGTGATAGGGTCATTGATAGAACGCGGTACAGAACCTAATGCGGCCTGGTGGGTCACGTAATCCATCCCCGCTACTGCTTGTTGGCAAGTCGGTAAATCACGTATGTCTCCTTCTATAAGTTCAAAAGCCGGATGGGTTTTAAATTCTTCAATGTTGGCATGGGAGCCGGTAGAGAAATTATCCAGGATGCGGACCTTTTTGGCGCCGTATTTTAGGAGATATTCTACAATGTTAGATCCGATAAAGCCGGCACCGCCCGTTATGAGGAAAGAAGCGTTGTTAAGGTCTTTGGTATGGTAAGGGGTTTGGTACACTTGTTAGATAATAGATGTTAGATAATTGACGATAGATATTAGATTGTTGGGTATATGGTAATCCGTACAACTGTTTGTTTCACGCAGCGTGCGCAGGGATTTCGCAGCGTACGCCACGGGTAAAGCATTTAAATTTCGTTGCGTGAAATTAAATATTATAAATTATTTACTATCCTATGTATTCCGTCTTTTAGGAGCTTGTTATTGAAGTTAATCAAAAGTCCTAGCCGTTTATTACTTAGTTTTAGATAAGTCAGAGTTTGTGCAAAATGAACAGGAGCCAAGTTATCGATAGCTTTTAACTCAACGATTACCTTGTTTTCAACCAACAGGTCTAATCGAAAGCCTGCTTCAAATTTGACTTCTTTATATACCAAGGGGACTGGCAACTGCGATTGAACTAAAAGGCCAGATTCTACTAAATCATAAAATAAAGCTTTTTCATAGACACTTTCGAGTAGACCAGGTCCTAAGGTTCTGTGTAAAGTAAAAGCATGATCGAGAACCGCGGTTGCTATTTCATTTTCAGTCATAGTTGGTTGATTGATTCACGATTATTTCACGCAGCGACCGCAGAGATATCGCAGCGTACGCAGCGGGTAAAGTATTTGAATTTCGTTTCGGTTGTTGCTTTTATTTTTTCTTTGCGAGTAGATATTTTATTATTTCTCGCGGCGGTCGCAACGAATTCGCTACGGACGCAGCGTGGAAGTTATTTTTGATCTCGCCGTGATCGCTGCGTGTATTTTTCGCTGCGTTCGTGGCGTGATTAAATCTGCTCGATAGGTAACATGGAAATATCAGGTTCAAATCCAATCCTTGAAAACCTTTAATCCGCCATCCTTTAATCATAAGAATCATAATTCAGACAGTTTAATAAAAATGGTCTCTTCTCGCAATGTTCCATCTTATGCCTAAGCTGGTAACTTGGCTGTTTTGTGCTTCTTTTCCTTCTTCTTTATATTTTCTTATGGTATGGCTAAGGTCAATATACATCCTATGGGCCAACATATAAGAAGCATTGATTTGGAATAGGTTTGTATGGGTTGCTATTCCTTGCCCTAATTGATTGTCAAATTCTTTTGCTCTTGAAACATAACTTTTGTAAATGTCACTACCGTAATTGGTATTGACACTGTCTTTGCCTTGCTTGGCTGCCATATACCGGGCTTCAATAAACAATCGCTTTAAAGGCTGATATTTGACAGACATCAACTTTTCATCAAAGTTGGCTCCAAGAGGGTGCGCTAAAGGCTGGGCGTAATGGGTATAACTGGTATGACTCGAAATATGGGAATACATGAACGGCCTTGCCCTATTCCATTCAGCCTGAAAATCTAAATTTTGTATGCCCAATACATCGATATATTTCAATCCCAACTGGGTTGCCCACTTGTTGGCCCACCAACCATTTCGGTCTTTGATATGACTCAGCACGAACTCGTCCAAAGCAAATTGCCCATAGAGTTGAAACCGGTTCAAGAAGTTCCATTTAGCATCTGCTCCTACCATGGCATTACTGGAGTTGCTCCCGGTATAATGTTCTGCTGCACGATAAAAGATGACTGGGTTGAGGTAGGCAAGCTCAAATCCGGTGCCTGTGCTGTCGCCAGAAACTATGGCTTCAAACACACCAATATTGAGATTGTCTGTAATGTTCAGACTTAAATGGTGCATGGTAAAGAACTTCTTGGTGCTCGGTGTATTTGTCCTGCCAGGGAAGTTGCCTATAAGTTCTGCATAGAGGTTGGTGTAGTTAAAACGCCATACCTGCGTTTGTATTTTGACAAAAGGGTAGGTGTTGCCAAAGTCGGACAATACCAAAGAGCGGAAGCCATTGCCGATAAAGAACTTATCCTGGCCCGCTTGCAAATTGATGCTTTTTGTGAGGTTGAAACTTATATATCCTCTAGCCGTAAAGAAATCATGTCCCTGCGTTTTGAAACCTTTATAAAAGCCCTCACCTGGAACAGCCCTTTGTTCGATGATTCTTTCTCTTACATAACTAGGAAACCTTGCCTGGTTTTCCCCTATAAAGGTATAGACTTGTACTTTATTGTCTATTCGTGCCCTTAATTCCACTCCTCGGGTATTGAGGAAGGGATTGTTGTCAGCATCGGACTCAATGCCGGTCTCAAAGTTAAGTACCGGATTGATGCTCAAGTCGAAGTCGGGCGTACTGATGCTATAAAAATCAGGTTTTCGTTTGTAGAATACCTTTAATAAGGGTTTGTTTTCGACATCAGCCGTTTTAGCCCATTCCCAGTTGTCATTAGCGAGAAACTGTAGATTAAAGAAGTCTTTATCATTATAATGGCCGACGCTATCAAGGTTGTTATCTGCAAAGTTAGCTATGGCTTTTCTTTGAAAAGGTTGGATGCTTGAATGTATGTTTTTGTCAAACTGGGTTTGCTTAATGGTATAGCGGTCGATAAGGTGATAATAGTGGTCAGATAAGGGCGCATTTACGGCTTGCCCTAGTAGGAGCGAAGGGGAGAGAAGAGCAAAGAATAGTAATATGGGTGAG
>CAYTTV010000124.1:0-3655 GCA_964440915.1 uncultured Roseivirgaceae bacterium | reverse complement strand
GCAGACGAAGGGGCTTCATTGTATGATGTCCTCAACCTTTATAATGGAAAAAGAAAGCTGATCAGGGATGAGCTCATTAAGTCGATGAAGGATTTGAATGAACTGATTGAATACATTGATAATACGGAAGATGTACAGTTGCGAATGATGGTGGAGATAGTGAAGGAATATGGCAATGAAATCCCGGGGATCCTGAAGGTCATAAAAGACAAGCATGTGCCCAATGAAGAAAAGGAAAAAGCGGAAATGATTTTTTCTACCGTCCACAGATGCAAGGGTATGGAATACGATTCTGTACAACTCGTGAACGATTTTTTAACGGAAGAAAAGCTCGAGAAGATAATTAAGGAGCAAAAAGAGGAAGAAATTAACAGAGACAAATTGAATGAGGAAATCAATTTGCTGTATGTTGCTGTTACACGGACAAGAAACAGCATTTACATTCCGGAAACCCTAATGCCCAAAGATCTAACTAAATCGACTCAGGTGCATGTAATCAAAGTAGCGGTTGAGGAAAAAGAACCCGTTAAAGAAGCGGAAATGACCTATCCGTATCAGCCCTCTAAGCACACAGTGGCTGCACAAGCACATAAAAAGGAAAAAACCTATTCTGTAGAAAAGGTGCGGGAGATCCACAAAGGAGCCTATATGCCATGGACTCCCGAGCTAGATGAGGAGTTGACGGTAATGTTTTGTGAGGGAGTAAATATTAAAGACCTTGCGGTACATTTTGGAAGAACAAAAGGCGCCATCAGGTCGAGGATTAAAAAGTTGGAGCTTGTAGAATTGTATCACTGATCTTAAATTTTGGATTATAACAACTAGTGCTATGGATTCTTTTCCAACTTGGAAATGCCACGACCAATGAAGAGCGGCATGGAGGCTTTTGTCTCCTCTACATTATCCTTTACCACATACCCCTTATTTTTATTTATTTTATTATTCTGTAACTTCACGGCATAATTAAAGTTATTAAACATAATGCTTTATCGTTGCGAACTATAAGCATTGAGTTTTAAGTTTTTCTGTTTTATAATCACCTTCTTATGAATATACTTGTCTGTATTACCAACGTACCTGATACTACCTCAAAGATTTCCTTTACGGAAAATAATACCCAACTAAATAAGGCTGGCGTTCAGTACATCATTGGTCCTTATGACGACTATGCATTAGCGCGGGCAGTGGAGTTAAAGGAAGCCACTGGGGGAAAATTGACTGTTCTAAATGTAGGGGAGGCAGAAACAGAACCGACTATTAGAAAAGCCTTGGCCATTGGAGCTGATGAGGCTATCAGGGTAAATGTTTTTCCCTCCGATGCTTACTTGGTAGCGGAAGAAATAGCTCATGTAGCGAAAGAAGGTAACTATGACCTCATTCTTATGGGAAGGGAGTCGATTGACTTTAATGGGGGACAGGTGCATGGTATGGTAGGAGAAATGTTAGGAATTCCTTCTATTTCTCCGGTTATGCAGTTGGATGTAGCGGGTGGTAAAGCAAAAATGGCAAGAGAAATTGAAGGGGGAAAAGAATATATTGAAGTAGATTTGCCCATTGTGGCAGGATGTCAAGAGCCTATAGCAGAGTGGAAAATTCCTAATATGAGAGGTATTATGTCGGCGCGTACAAAGCCACTGAAAGTAGTTGAACCGCAATCTTCCAACGCAAAATCGACTGTCGTTTCATTCGAGCTTCCGCCGGCAAAGGGTGCTGTAAAAATGGTAGAAGCCGATCAGGTAGAGGAGCTTGTGAAGCTTCTTAAGAATGAAGCAAAAGTATTATAAGAAAGGTTGAGTTGTGAATGTCGAAAGCTATATAAATTTTTTGGATAGGGAATCTAACAACTTATCTGTCGTGCATATAGCTTCCAAGCAAGACATTTACGAATGATTTAAGCGCATAATTAAAATTAAAGATTTCATCCATGTCCATATTAGTATTTTTAGAAAGTGCCGAAGGAAAAATTAAAAAGACTGCTCTTGAGGCTGCTGCTTATGCGGCTGCCCTAGCAAAAGAAGATGGTGATACCGTTACTGCAATTGCAATAGGGGCCGTAGATGACGATGAGCTTGCTCAGAGTGGTCGTTATGGCGTTAATAAGGTTTTGCATATAAGTGACGAACGCCTTGATCAGGGGGTGATCCAAGCTTATGCTACCGTACTTGCACAGGCTTTTGAGAAAGAAAATGCCACAGTCCTGGTTCTGGCCAAGTCTGCCTTGGGCGATCCAGTAGCTGCCCGACTGGCCGTAAAAATACAAGCTAGCCTGGCCTCTAACGTTGTGGCACTTCCTGAGCGGATTGAAGGTGGATTTAAGGTGAAGCGCAGTATCTATACAGGAAAGGCATTTGCCTATGTAGAAATGGCCGCAGATAAGAAGATTATTGCCATTCAGAAAAATGCGATTGATTTGGTAGAAGGAGATGGAAATGCGCAGATAGAGCAATTTGAGGTTGCCTTGAATGACGCTGATTTTGCTGCTAAAATTACATCAACAGATAAAATAACAGGCGAGATATTGCTGCCTGACGCTGATATAGTGGTTTCTGGCGGCCGTGGACTGAAAGGGCCAGAAAACTGGGGAATTATTGAAGATTTGGCACAGGCTTTAGGTGCTGCCACTGCTTGTAGCAAGCCTGTCTCTGATATGGATTGGCGACCACACCATGAACACGTAGGGCAAACTGGTATAAAGGTAAGCCCTTCACTGTATATAGCCGTAGGAATTTCCGGTGCCATACAGCATTTAGCAGGCGTAAACAGCTCGAAATGCATTGTGGTGATCAACAAAGATCCTGAAGCACCATTTTTTAAGGCTGCAGATTATGGCATTGTTGGCGATGCATTTGAAGTAGTACCTAAATTGACAGAAGCAATAAAAGCATCTAAATAAATACAAAGGAAAAATATTCTTATACGGTGGATAAAATCAAATTGGAAATATTAGGGCTGTCTTCCAGCCAGTCTCAGTCGGGTTCTTTTGCATTAGTACTAGGGGAAACTTCAGGTAGCAGAAGATTACCCATCATCATAGGGATGTTTGAGGCCCAAGCTATCGCTATTGAGATAGAAAAGATAATTCCTAATAGGCCCATGACGCACGACCTTTTTAAGTCATTTGCACATAGTTTTAACTTTACTGTTCAAGAGATTTTGATATCGGACTTGAAGGAGGGCGTATTCTTTGCTAAGATCGTGTGTAGTGATGGCGTTAAGTCTACAGAGATTGATGCACGGCCTTCAGATGCGATTGCTATAGGGTTGAGGTTTAATGTACCCATCTTTACTTACGAAGCTGTTTTGTCAGAAGCAGGTATTGTGCTTACCGATGAAACGGAAGAGGAAGCAGAGGAAGTGCAGCAGGAAAGCACTAAAAAGGAAAGAAAAAAGGAGATGCCTTTGGTCGAGCAACTCAAGGATATGCCCACAGATAAGCTCCAGAACTTATTGAATGAAGCCCTTTCTAAGGAGGAATATGAAAAAGCCGCTAAAATCAGGGATGAGATTAATAAGCGGAATTGAGGTAGTAGACTTTAGATAGTAGACCCCAGATACAAGGCAGTAGACAATACACTCAAGTTCGTCCCTGATATAGGTTGACCACTTGGGGGGTCTTGTTGACCGTAAACAGATCATGATCGAGTACCTTGAAAAG
>CAYTTV010000123.1:0-3658 GCA_964440915.1 uncultured Roseivirgaceae bacterium | reverse complement strand
ACGTTCACCATCAAAAACCATCGGTTCAATGGTACGCGGTTTTAAAATTGGCGTAACCAAATGGATGCGCCAAAACACTGACATTTATGATGTCTGGCAACGGAATTATTACGAACACATCATTCGTAATGAACAATCCTATCAACACATTTCAAATTACATTATCGCCAATCCAAGTAATTGGGTTCAGGATAAATTCTATTCCTGAGCCGTCAGCCACCAGAAAGCCCCATTTCTTAAGTAGAATCATAATACATTGAAAATCAATGGCTGAATTTCAGGGTTGACATTTTGACCCTATGATTGAAACATTTTGGACGACCTTTTGAAGCCTTTGTTTATATCTTTCCGCAATCGATTTCTAGTAATTATTAAATCTTAAGGAATTCATGAAGTTTAAAATTTTGATTTGTTTGTTTGTGTATGCCTTCCTGTCAGCATGTAGCACTGAGAAGGTGAAGCCTTATGAGAAGTTGGATGATGGCGTGGTTGTCCGTTTGGACAGGGGCGAAGAGGGGCTCCTTTATACAAAGGTTCGGTTCGTTTCTGACAAGCTGGTGCAGGTGTTCTCATCACCGGATGGCAGCACTCCCGCCGATACCAGTCTTATTATATTAAACAACGACCAGGCACCTTTTTCCGATTGGGAACTGAAGGAAAGTAGTGATGACTTGACGCTCAATTCTGATGCGCTGGAAGTGAGGGTTTCCCTGACCACAGGAGAAGTAGCCTTCTTTAATAAGGAAGGTGAATTGCTGCTGCAAGAGAACAACGAAGGGTATGCGCAATTTAAACCCGCAGAGCTAGAGGGTGAGAAAACTTATCAGTTGAAACAATACTTTAATGCTGACAAAGAGGAAGCCTACTACGGACTGGGCCAGCACCAGACCGGATTGATGAACTACCGAGGTTATCAAGTTGACCTAACACAATATAATGGTGTTGCTGTTGTGCCATTTCTGGTATCCAGCAAGCATTACGGTATCCTGTGGGACAACTATTCCATCACCAAGTTTGGAGATATCCGGGAATATCAACCACTTTCAGCTTTGAAACTATATGACAAAGAAGGGGAACAAGGCGGTCTTACAGCTACTTATACCCATATCCATAAGAACAATAATGCCCCTATCGTGAAGAAAGAAACTGCGATTGACTATAAATTTTTGAGCGATCAGAAAAAGTTTCCCGAAGGATATAAGTTGGTAGATGGCATCATAACTTGGGAAGGGGCAATAGAAAGCGATGTTAGTGGTCCCCATGTTTTCTCCTTGCTCTATTCTGGCTATATAAAAATATGGATAGACAATGAGCTCCTTATAGATACCTGGAGGGAAGCCTGGAATCCTGGTCCTGCCGTATTGAAGCATGCATTGGAGAAAGGGAAAAAGCATGCATTGAGAATCGAATGGGAACCTGATGGGGGAGAAGCTTACTTGGGCATGGATTATTTGACGCCTCAAAGCCAAGAAGAAAAGGGTAAAGTAGCTTTTGCCTCAGAGGCAGGAGATGCAGTTAACTACTATTTTGTATATGGCAATGACATGGACGAGGTGATCAGCGGCTATAGAACCCTTACCGGATCAGCGCAAGTGATGCCAAAATGGGCGATGGGCTTTTGGCAAAGTAGAGAACGCTACAAAACGCAGGAAGAAATCCTCAATACCATAGCCGAATTTAGAAAAAGAGAAATCCCTATTGATAATATCGTGCTGGACTGGTCCTATTGGGAAGAAGACCAATGGGGAAGCCATGAATTTGACAAGTCCCGTTTCCCAGATGCAGAAGGCATGATCAAAACATTGCACGACAAGTACCATGCGAAGATCATGATCTCTGTATGGCCCAAGTTTTATGAAGGGACAGAAAATTACAAAGCTCTTGATGATAGAGGGTTACTGTATAAGCAAAATATCCTCAATCGTCAGCGGGATTGGATAGGCCAAGGTTATGTCTCCACTTTTTATGATGCCTTCAATCCCGAAGCGCGCGATCTTTTTTGGGATCAGATGAACGAACAGCTTTACTCCAAAGGAATAGACGCTTGGTGGTTGGATGCTACAGAACCGGATATTTTATCCAACTCGTCCATCGAGCACCGCAAATCTTTGATGACTCCTACCGCATTGGGTCCTGGCGCAAAATACTTCAATGCCTATTCATTGCTTAATGCTAAAGGAATATACCAAGGACAAAGATCAGTAAACCCTAACGAGCGTGTGTTTATCCTGACTCGTTCTGCCTTTGCCGGACTGCAACATTATGGTGCAGCTACCTGGAGTGGCGATATTTCTTCCCGATTCGACGAACTGGCCCGGCAAATTCCTGCAGGGATAAATTTTGCCCTTTCAGGTTTGCCTTATTGGACCACAGATATAGGCGGATTTTTTGTAGAGGACAAATATGACCGGCCAGATCCCCAAGGAGAAGCATTGGAAGAGTGGAGAGAGTTGAATACCCGATGGACGCAGTTTGCTGCTTTTACGCCGCTGTTCCGCTCCCATGGGCAATATCCTTATCGTGAGGTATTTAATATAGCGCCGGAAGGACATAAAGCCTACGAGACGATGGTGTATTATGATAAGCTGCGCTATAGGCTAATGCCTTATATCTACTCGCTGACAGGTCAGGTATATCACAAGGATTATACGATCATGAGGGCATTGGTCATGGATTTTGGCGACGATAAAAAGGTGAGGAATATTGGCAGCCAGTTCATGTTTGGACCAAACCTCTTGATAAACCCAGTGACTGAATACAAGGCAATCCAAAGGGAAGTTTACCTTCCATCCACTACCAATTGGTATAATTTATACGATGGACAGTTTGTGGAAGGAGGAAAAACCATCACTGCCGATGCCCCTTACGAGCGTATGCCGATATATGTGAAAGAAGGCGCTATCATCCCTTATGGTCCCGCTATCCAGTACACTGCCGAGAAACCAGCAGACACCATTGCCTTATATGTATATGCCGGGAAAGATGGCCAGTTCGAGCTTTATGAAGATGAAAACACCAACTACAATTATACAGAGGGCCATTACCTGACCATTCCTTTTACCTATGACGATGCAGCCAAGACCTTAATCATAGGCAAGCAGCAAGGAAATGGCTTTGAAGGAATGTTAAAGGAAAGAATTTTCAATGTGATCTACGTGAGCAAAGACCAGCCCCGAGGGTTGGAATTTGATGCCAAAACCGACAAGGTAATCCAATACAAGGGAGCCGAAATAAAAGTAACACTTGGAGGCCACTAAAGTTGGAAGCATGAAGCTGGAAGTGGGGGGCAAGCGTGTTTTACGCTTCTTCACTTCCGCTATTTAAAACTGTTTTTTAACCTAATTACAAAATAAACTAAAATGAGATGTATGAAAAAACTATTACTGCTTAGTCTAGCTTGGGTTTGGCTTATACCGGTAGCCATGGCCCAACAGCAAGTATCCGGGACTGTAACGGATTATTCCAATGGAGAGCCGTTGCCAGGTGTAAATATTATTATCCAGGGTACCACTACAGGTGCCGTTACGGATATGAATGGTAACTATACCCTTCAAGTGCCCAATACAGAGAGTGTTTTATCGTTCTCTTTTATTGGCTATGAAACCGAGAATATCACGGTAGGCAATCAAACCACCATTAACGTATCCCTCATGCCCGA
>CAYTTV010000122.1:0-3842 GCA_964440915.1 uncultured Roseivirgaceae bacterium | reverse complement strand
TCTTCCCTCCTTCATCTTTTGTCGCTCTAAATCCCTGGCACATATTGATGCTTCAGCTGCATATAATATTCAAGCGAGTGCTTTGGTTTTTCTAATCCTTCAGGAATCGGTCTTTTTGAAAAGGTCTGGAAGTAAAGCACACAAGCATCTCTCCACCAAACAGCCTCCTTTTCTTGGATAGCCAAGAAAGTCTTCACATGATTAAAGCGTGGAGCATCTACATATTTTTCCATCTTATCCCAGGTCTTTTGCATATCTCTTACCATCTCCACACCTTCATAGTATTTAAAGCATAGTTCATCCCACAATATATTGCCAGATTTCATTTCGTAATCCCAAGGAAGATGATGAAACCATAGCAGGAACTCTTCCGGGCATGTTTCCGGGTTGTTAAACATCTGCCGCACTGGCGGGAAGTATTGTTCAGTGGCATTGCTGCCAGTAGGCGTGCGGTCGAAACCTATCCCTAATGAATCAGCTTGATGGTAGTAAACCGATGTCCAGTCGGCTCGGTGCATGTTGTCTATCCATGGCCCTGGGCCATAGTGGTGCGACCAGCCCATAAGGTGGTGCAATCCTAAAGGAGTAGAGAAATTTACTATGGCTTCCCTAGAAATCATCATCATGTCTTCCACTTGTCGAATAAACGCCTCCTCATGACTAAAGGTCATTTTAAGCCATTCCTGGGCAATAGTTTCAGAAGAAAGTCCGTGATCCCATGCCAGCCTTCCATAAGCATACCAGTTAGATTGAGCAAAGTGGTGGCTTGTCCAGTTCCTGTCGGTGCCAATGTTGGTAACTCCCGCAATGGCTGATAGCTTATGGCCCTCTAGTGAACCATCAATAACCTTGGCTACTGTAGAGCCTTCTCCTTTTGCATAAGTATCCGCCTCCAGTACCTCTTTATACATAGGTGCGAGATAGGCCAGGTTGGTTCCTTGCCCTAAATATTCTTGGGTGATCTGAAACTCCATCATTAGCGGGGTTTCGGGCATGGCACCGAACATAGGATGGAATGGCTCTCTAGGCTGAAAGTCAATGGCGCCATTTTTTACTTGGATCAAAACATTGTCCCTGAACTTACCATCCAAAGGTTTAAATTCATTGTAAGCTTGTTTTGCCCTGTCATCAGGTGTTTCCTCGCTGTATACAAAAGCGCGCCACATGACAATCCCCCCTTGGTCAGCAACTGCATCAGCCAGCATATTCGCACCTTCTGCGTGGGTTCGATTGTAATTATGTGGGCCTGGCTGTCCTTCGGAGTCCGCTTTTACCAAAAAGCCACCAAAGTCCGGAATATGGTTATAGATTTCCGCCGCTTTGTCTTTCCACCACTTGTTGACTTCCGGATCTAAAGGGTCTGCAGTTTTCATTCCGCCAATTTCTATGGGAGCGCTGAACCTTGCTGTTAAGTATACCTTAATGCCATAAGGACGGAACGCATCGGCCAATGCCGCGACTTTTACAAGCCATGGTTCCGTAAGAATAAGGGCGTTCGCATTTACATTGGTCAGTACTGTGCCATTAATTCCAATTGAAGCATTCGCTCTTGCGTAATCTAGGTAACGCTGGTCGATATAGTCAGGCAGCTTGTGCCAATCCCAAAGGGAGAAGCCAGCATAACCTCTTTCTACTGTTCTGTCAAGGTTGTCCCAATGGTTCAGTATCCTATGTTGTATTTTGGGCTTACTGACAATAGATAAATCACTAATATCTGAAGCTGTTTGAATGAGCCTCAAAAAGTGAAAGCTTCCATACAACATCCCAATGTCAGTGTTGGCGGCCACAATGATTAGATTCTTTTTCTTCTCCTTTTTGGTCAGGATGAGATAGCCTTCATCTCCCAATGCTGTGAGTTTATCGCCAAGTTTCAAGGAAGCGATGAGTTTTGAGTTTTCCGGAGTGCCTACTACTAGCCCGTGTTTTTCAGACTTTCCCACAGTAGGCAAGGTTTTCCCTAATAGCCCACTAATTCCTTCTTCCAGCTCCATTTTGATAATCCCTACTGTGGGGGAATTGCCATATACAGCTATTTCTTCAAGTACTTTCCTGTAGTTTTCTAATTGTTTTTGGTCCTTGATAACTTCGTACCTTTGCCAGAGGCGATAGCCATCTTCGGCCAAGGCGGGATAGGCCAACAGCATGAATAATAAGAGAAATAAGGAATATGTCTTGTTCTTCATATCTATTTATTCTTTTTGTATGTTATGGCAAGGCATGTAAAAAGCGCTGCACTATTGTTTTTTTAGAGATGACTCTCGTATGATCAAGTCCGATCTTAAAGTAATGGTGTTGGTGATTATATTGTCATCAAGCCCTTCCATCCTGTGGATCAAGTTCCTTACCGACACTTCACCCATTTCATAGCCTGGATAATCGATGGTGCTCAAATTGGGCTCCACGATACGGCAAATAGGGTCATTATTGAATCCTACAACGGCGATATCTTCAGGAATGCCAACACCTTCTTGCATAAGTGCTTTCATGCAACTTATGGCGCAGTAATCATTGGCCACGAAAATTCCGTCAGGAAGTGCTTTCATCTTCAATATTTGCTGAGCGGCCTGAATACCCGCCTCTTCACTCAGGTTGTTCACAATTATGCTCGATTCCTTAAAAGCAATTCCATTATCCATTAAAGCATACTTATACCCTTTCAGCCTATCGGCATATACATTACGTTTGAGGTTGCCCGTGATATGCAGGATGTCTTTACAGCCCTGCTCGATAAGGTGCTGGGTGGCTTTGTATCCTGCTTGAATATTATCAATGACTATGCCTGTGATCTTTTCATGTTCAAACACGCGGTCATAAAACAGGATAGGGATGTTTTTTTTTATGAAAGGTTCTAGATGGTCCATGTTTTCCGTATCGTAAGCCAGAGAAACCAAGAGCCCATCCACCCGGCTGTTGAAAAGTGTTTTAGCGTTGGCAATCTCCTTTTCAACCGTTTCCAGAGATTGGCTGATGACCAGGTTGTAGCCTGCCTCATTCGCCACTTTCTCCATGCCGGCTATTACTGAAGACATAAAGGTACTGTTTAGCCGTGGCACGATTACCCCAATGGCATTGGTCCGTTGCGATCGCAGGTTACTGGCGAACATGTTTGAGCGGTAGCCCATCTGCTTAGCCGTCTTAAAGATGCGCTGTTTGGTATTAATATTTACAGCAGGGTGGTCGTTCAAACCTCTGCTAACAGTGGTAGGCGATATGGACAGCTCCTTTGCAATGTCGTATATAGTAACTTCTTTCTCCATAATTATCAATACGGTTGCAACAAATTAATGCAATCGGTTTCAATTTTAAAACTTTTTCTTTTTAATTTTTTTGGGACAATTTTCATCTAGTCAAATTAACTATCCTGAATATCAACGGTAATCAGCACTTAGAGACACATTTTGAGTGGATTATATCCATACAGCTGATCAAATTTAAAGATAAAAAAAATTAATAAAGAATGAGCGAATTTTAATTGTTTAATATACACTTTAAAAAATTATATGAAATTCTTTTGCAATCGGTTGCATTTTTTAAAAATTATTTTCATGTTTATGCCATCAATCATAATAGAAGGAAAAAGACTTTAAGAAATACCGGCCATATGAATGCTTTAAAACATAGGAAAGAATAATCTATATCAAACTAAACGATCCACAAACGATTGAAAGATCGTCTTCTTAGGAAGGTACCATTAAAACTAATTACTAAAATGATAATTTCTAAATGAGCTAAATTTAAATGATGTATGAGAAAATTATTACTTATTAAATTCTTTTGGGTATGGCTGCTGCCAGTAGCCATAGCCCAGCAGCAGGTGTCCGGTACAGTCACGGACTATTCCA
>CAYTTV010000121.1:0-4221 GCA_964440915.1 uncultured Roseivirgaceae bacterium | reverse complement strand
TCTAATATCTAATATCTAAAATCTGATGTCTAGCCTCTATATTTATAGTTCCGGTATAACTCGGCGTTACAAATGAATAGGGATTTTAAAACGCCCGAGAAAAATGTAAGGCGATTTCCCTGATGTATTCAACAAATATTAAATCAGATCATGAAAAAACTTAGCATAAAGTTGATTTTTCTGTTCGTAGCGACATGGATTGTTCATACTTCCTATGCCCAATCTAATTTCAGTAGCCAATTAATCGGCGTTGGTGTGGTCGTCTCTGACTTGGAGCGTTCAATGGATTTCTATATCAATGGTATTGGCATGGTAAAAACTGGTAGCTTTAGTTTGGACGAAGATTTTACAAAACGATCTGGACTTTCTGGAGGCGTGCCATTTTCCGTAGCGGTTTTGAAACTGGAAGATAGCCCCGAAGCCAACGAATGGAAACTTATGAGTTTTGGTAAAGAAGCATCTTATCCAAAGCAGCAATTTATTCAAGATGATTTAGGCATGCAGTACATTACTATCAATGTAAAAGCATTAAAGCCCGTAATAGAAAGACTTAAGAAAATGGATGTCCCATTTTTGGGAAGCTCGCCTACTGTTTTGCACGGCAATTTGCAATTTCTGTTGGTCCAAGATCCTGATGGAACTTTTGTAGAGCTCATTGGGCCAATGGAGTAAAAGGAACTTGGTACACATACTATAAACATTAAATTTTTCGATATGACATTGTCCCACCTGAAAAGAATACCCTTCCAATTTAGTTTGCTTACTATTGTAGGTCTTTGCATGAGTCTACTTCTACAAGGCCAAAATGCCATAAATCCCATCATTCATGCCGACGTTCCCGATGCGTCCATCATTAGGGTGGGAGATACCTATTACATGAGCAGCACTACCATGCATATGAGTCCCGGTGTCCCTATCATGAAATCCAAAGATTTGGTTAACTGGGAATTGATTCATTACGCCTATGATATTTTGGACGATGTCGATGAGCTGAACCTGGAAAATGGCAAAAGTACCTATGGTAGAGGCTCCTGGGCAAGCTGCATCCGTTATCATAATGGCACATACTATGTGTCCACTTTTGCAGGAACAACCAACAAAACGTATATCTACTCTACCCAAGATATAGAAAATGGTCCATGGAAATTACAAAGCTTTGCTCCAGCATACCACGACCACACCATTTTCTTCGATGACGATGGAAAGATTTATATGATCTGGGGTGGTGGTGAACTAAAAATGGTCGAGCTTAAAGACGACCTGTCTGGTGTGAAAGAAGGTACCGAAAGGGTGTTGATAGAAAATGCCACGGCTCCAGCTGGACCCAATGTGATGCTTCCTGCCGAAGGTTCGCAGCTTTTCAAGGTGAATGGAAAATATTACCTTTTCAATATCTCTTGGCCACAAGGAGGCATGCGCACCGTTATCATTCACAAGGCTGACAAAATCACGGGTCCATACGAAGGGCGGGTGGGCTTACAAGATTTGGGTGTTGCTCAGGGAGGTCTTATCGATACACCCGATGGGAGATGGTTTGCCTACCTATTCCGCGATTATGGTGCAGTGGGCCGTATCCCATATCTTGTTCCTGTAGAATGGCAAGATGGATGGCCTGTTCTGGGGGTCGATGGCAAAGTGCCTATGGAGCTTGACCTTCCCGCTAGCAAAGGACTTATTCCTGGCATTGTAGCTTCAGATGATTTTAGCCGCAAGAAAGGTGAACCAGATTTGCCGTTAGTTTGGCAGTGGAACCATAACCCTGACAATGCGCATTGGTCCGTGAATGGCAAAAAAGGCTACCTCCGACTGACTACAGGCAGAGTAGACGGCGATATATTGCTTGCCAGAAATATGCTGACCCAGCGTACCATCGGCCCTGAAAGTACAGGTGCTACAGCCATCAATATTTCTAAGATGAAAGAAGGGGACGTTGCTGGATTGGCCCTTTTGCAAAAAAACTACGGATGGATTGGGGTGAAGTTTGAGAATGGGAAAAAATATATTGTGATGGTCAAGGAGGAGTCGGAAAGCTTGGAAGAAGAAAGAGTGCCACTTGACCAAAAAACAATATATTTTAAGGCAGAGTGCGACTTTACAGACCGTAGAGATGTAGCCCAGTTTTATTTTAGTTTAGATGGGGAAAAATGGATATCTATCGGATCCCAACTAAAAATGTCCTATACACTGCCCCATTTTATGGGTTACCGCTTCGGGTTGTTCAATTATGCTACCAAAACCCCAGGAGGGTTTGTTGATTTTGACTATTTCCACATAAGCGATAGTATTTCAGACATGAAATAGTGAAGGTTTTAAGCCATAGGTATTGAAGGATGCATATGGCTTAAAGCTTTTATTAAGTACACATCCAAGTTCCACTAATGTTTTCAGTGGACAGTTACTTCATTCTACTATAATTATGAAAAAACTCTACCCTCTTTGGTTAATCGCCGCCATACTCAATTTTATACCACTTCAGGCATTCAGTTGGCCAGGAATGCCGTTGCCCCCATTACATGTGGATGGACGGTACCTGAAAGATGACTGTGGAAATATAGTGAACTTGCATGGTGTAGCTGTTACGCCCCATCCGTGGTTTAACGGGTGTATGTATGGATTTGGAACGAAGTATTGTAGTTGGGACAATTATGATGTTGAAGGGGCCTTAAAACATAACAAGGCAGTCATGGACAAGCTTACCAATACTGATGAAGGTTGGTATTTGACCTATATCCGGCTCCATGTCGACCCTTATTGGACCAATGATCCAGGCCCTCCTCTTCCAGAAAATGATATCTCACGCTTCAATTATGACCGACTAGTCCAATATACCGATGAAGTGATTGTTCCTTTGGTTGAGCATGCCAGAGAAAGAGGACTATATGTGATTTTGCGCCCACCAGGTGTTTGCCCTGAGCGAATTGCGGCGGATGATGAGTATCATGCATACCTGAAAACCATATGGACTTTTCTTTCTGATCATCCAGGCTTAAAGAACGTTGATCACGTGATGTTTGAGCTAGCCAACGAACCTGTAGAGATATTGGGAACCAATGGCGTTTATGGAAAGTTTGATGATCCGCATTTTGAGGCGCTGAACAATTTCTTCCAACCTATTACAGATATCATCAGAGATAACGGAGCAGATAACGTGATTTGGATACCCGGATCGGGGTGGCAGTCTCATTATCAAGGCTATGTGAAATATCCCATTACGGGTGGCAACATCGGCTATGCTGTCCATATCTATCCGGCTTATTGGGGAGGGGTACGCAATTATCAGGCTCTCCAAAATGGATGGAATGAGCATGTAAAGCCTATTGCTGATATTGCCCCTATCGCTATCACAGAAACCGACTGGGCCCCTGAAGGCAATGGTGCATTTGGAGTTGGAGTTACCGGGGTTGTAGGTGGCGAAGGTTTCGGTGCTAACCTCAACTATATTGCGAAGCAGTCAGGAAATGTGAGCTGGAACCTATTGTCTCCCGACAACCTGATAGACCATGGCGACCCCAATGCTGGTATAGCATACGATGGCGATTGGCAAGCATGTGCGGCACCCGCCAAGCAATGGTTTAGGGAATATGCCGCTTACAATATTCCGGCTTGCGAACTTGTACAGAACGGTGTGTACGAAATTGAGTTTGCCACAGATCCCAACAAAGTACTCGAATTGATTGATGGATCAACGTTGAGCGCTGGGATAAGAGGTAGTGCTGATTCACAAAGATGGAGAGCTGAAAAAACAGAGAATGGTTATTGGAGATTTGTCTCAATGGCCAAAAATATGGGAGGCAATATTAGTCTGGTAGATGGCAATATGGAAGCAGGCGCTGCTATAGGGCTAATGCCAAGCAGTGAAGATGATGTTTCTCAAGAATGGCAGGTAAACCAATTGCCAGATGGATATTATGAAGTTTTGTCCAAATTAGCCTTAGACGCAGCCAGGGATAGGGGATGGGCATTATCGGATTGTGAGTCTGAGGGCAATCAATACCTGGAAATCAGCGATAATGTTGGGTCTTCTTGTCAGAAATTTAAATTTAAATTGATTACCAACGATCCAAATAATAAGGAGGAGGAGCCTGAAGAGGAAGATCCTGTTACCGGCATCGTCACAGATAAAACTGAAGGAATAACGCTATATCCAAACCCCGCAGCAAATGGTGCCTTCTCGGTCAATATTCCTTTATTAGGAAATTATCAGTTGGCCATTTTCACCGT
>CAYTTV010000120.1:0-4364 GCA_964440915.1 uncultured Roseivirgaceae bacterium | reverse complement strand
TCTTCACCGTGTAAAACCCACAAACCTTACACACCTACTAAAGCCCCTACTATTCTCAACCCCAGATCGAGAATGAATAGTAATTTGTAAGCTTTTAAATACGATCATAAAATGATAAGGTCAATAGCTGCAAACCCAAGACGTCAGTATTCCTCGGTGATTATTTTGATTCTAATGAATCTGATTCCAGTCTATGGTGTCCTGTTCGATGGCTGGGATGCATTTGATGTGGTCTTTATATATGTGGCGGAGACTATTATCATAGGTTTGCTCAACATTTTTAAAATGGCCTTTGCCAGTACCATTGATGCAGGAAATAAACCTAAGTCGCCTATTATGCTTCTTGCTCTAAAGTTCTTCATGATTCCCTTTTTTATATTTCATTATTTCTTCTTTGTCATGGTCCAGAACATTTTTTTGTTTGTATTCTTAAAAGGGCACGATATGGAAGATTTGTTTGGGATTCCTATGTCATTCTGGGAAGTCTTGAGTACCAATAACTTTGAGATAGGGCTAACTGTCATGAGTATTTTTGGCAGTCATCTCTATTCTTTCCTTTTCAATTATATCGGCAATAAAGAATATGAAAAGATCGGATTGCCTATCTTGATGTTTCAACCCTATATACGCATCTTTATACAGCAATTTGTGGTGATCGTCGGCATCATTCTAATGACAATTTTCAATACCCCTACTGTCTTTGTTTTAATACTGGTCTTCTTAAAAATCATTGTAGATGCTACGATGCATATAAAGATCCATCAAAAGTACAGTGCTTAGGGATTGCAGCGACTTCCGAAGTTTCGATTATTATACTTCACTCTTTTGATGGATGATGTAATTCCACAAAGTGAAATGCTTGCATGACAAAAACTTCGGAAGTCTTTACGTTCCCCTCCTACTCTCCTATCATTTCTTTAAATTTGTAATACTTTGCCGTAAACTATCTGTTATGATCAAGATAAAAGACATTACCCGTTATTTAGAATCCATTGCTCCGCTCGACCTTCAGGAAAGTTATGACAATGCCGGTCTTTTGGTGGGCTCCCCGGATACTGCTGTATACAACGTGCTGATCACGTTAGACGTAACTGAAGCAGTGGTACAAGAAGCCATCGACAAGGGATGTAATCTCATTATTGCCCACCACCCTATTGTCTTCAAGGGTTTGAAAAAGCTGAACGGACGCAATTATGTAGAAAGGGTGATCATTCAGGCTATTAAAAACGACATCGCGCTCTATGCTATCCATACGAATTTGGACAATGTACATACTGGTGTGAACAAAATGATTGCCGACAAAATTGGGTTAAACAATACTGCTATTCTAGCACCCAAACGCACTACGCTCATGAAGCTGGTCACTTTTGTGCCAACAGATAAGACTGATGCCGTATTAGATGCCCTCAATCAAGCAGGGGCTGGACAGATTGGGGATTATAAAAACTGCAGTTTCAGGACAGCTGGAATTGGCACCTTCGAGCCTGAAAAAGAAGCCAACCCTACTATTGGGGAAGTAGGCAAGCGCGTGGAAGTGGCCGAAGACAGGATTGAAGTAATCTTACCTGCCCACAAGCAATATCATGTGCTAAATGCATTGGCGCAAGCACACCCTTATGAAGAAGTAGCCTATTATCTAACAAAACTTGAAAATACTGATCAGGAAACCGGTGCTGGAATGATAGGACTTTTGGAAGAAGAGATGGATGGACTTGAATTTCTGAAACAATTAAAGGTAAGGATGGGACTCAACATTATCAAACACACGGCGGTGTTTCAAAGAAAAGTAAAAAAGATAGCCGTTTGCGGTGGTGCAGGCAGCTTTTTGCTTCCTGAGGCTATACGACAAGGAGCAGACGTGTTCATTTCATCGGATTTCAAGTATCATGAATTTTTTGATGCGGAAGGCCAAATAATCATAGCAGATATAGGGCATTATGAAAGTGAAGTGTTTACAAAAAATTTAATTTATTCACTATTAAACAAAAAATTCACTAATATTGCACTCACTTTATCCGAAAAAGTAACCAACCCGATAAGTTATCTATAATAATATACATGGAAAGCACTATAGCACAAAAACTGGACGCTTTATTGAAACTTCAAAACATTGACTCTGAGCTAGATTCTATTAAAAAAGTTCGAGGAGCCCTACCCGAGGAAGTAAGCGATCTGGAAGATGAGATAGCAGGATACCAAACAAGGATAGACAAGTACAAACAGGAACTAGAAGACCTGGAGACTGATATCCAAAACAATAAGATAGGTATCAAAGATTCTGAAAAACTCATCAAAAAATATGAGGAGCAGCAGATGAACGTCAGAAACAACAGGGAATATGACGCCATCTCAAAAGAAATGGAGCTTCAGGCATTGGAGATCCAGATATCGGAAAAAAGAATAAAGGAGGCTTATGCCAAAATTGACAGCAAAAAAGCGGAAATAGAAGAGACTGAAGCACAGGCCCAAGAGCGTAGAAAGGACCTTGACAGCAAGAAAAAGGAGCTGGACGTAATCGTAGAGGAAAGCCAAGAAGAAGAAAGAGGGCTTGTGACTGAAAGGGAAAAGGCAGTAAAATCGATCGAAGACAGACTTTATAAATCATATACCAAACTTCGCAACAATGCCCTCAACGGCCTAGCAGTAGTTACAGTAAAAAGAGATGCTTGTGGAGGTTGTTTCAACATTGTGCCACCACAACGCCAAGCAGATATCCGAGAAAGAAAGAAAATCATCGTATGCGAACATTGTGGCAGGGTTTTGGCCGATGTGATGGATGAAATAGAAGAAGAAGATCCTAAGAAAAAGAAAAAGACCACGAAAGCAAAAAAAGCAGAATAAGTACCGCTATGCAATGCATGGTTTTAAAAAATAAAGGAAGAAAGGTGGGTTTATTAGCTCACCTTTTTTTTATCTTATGGTTTTTGGCTCTCTCTCACCTGGGGCATGGCCAATCTGCAAGCCAGCAGGTAATGCGAGCTTATCATGATGTCTTGAGATTGAAGATAAATGATGCGCACACAAGACTTGCGGCTATAGCCCCCTCCTCTTCTGAGTTGCCACTCTATTTGTATACAGAAAATCTTGCAGATATCCTGACTTTACTCCTTACAGAAGACCGGGCACTTTATGACGCCAAGAAGGATAATGAAAAACAAAGGCTAAAGAGACTTCAATCACTTCCTGATGGCAACCCCTATAAGGAGTTTTGCATGGCTGAAATTAGGCTACAGTGGGCGTTTGTAAAGTTGAAGTTTGGTGATGTTATGACGGCTACTTGGGGGCTAACGCAAGCTTACAAAACGATTCAGCGCAATGACCAAAAATTTCCCGCCTTTGTACCCAACAAAAAAACGCTAGGGTTATTGAACAGTGTTTTTGGGGCCGTACCACAGCAGTACCACTGGCTTTTAGGCATTTTAGGATTAAAGGGCTCTACCGTAGAGGGAAGGGCGCAGCTTGCTACTATCGCTGAGGCTCGCGGCATGTTTGCTTTGGAAGCTCAGATTATGCTTCATCTAATAGATGTATACTTGATGGATGGAGGAAAAGCAACCCAAAAGGTGTTTCAACAACTCGCTTTGAATGAGCCGGAGAATAAGCTGATGTACTATTTATATGCGATGATCTCGATAAAAACCAACGAGGCCGAGGAGGCATTAACTGTACTAGAGGCTATGGATACACTTTCTGAAGATTATCTTTCCATTCCGATGGAAGCATACCTAAAGGGGGAAATATACTTACAAAAAGGATTATATGAGCATTCAAGTGCCCGCTATAATGAATTTTTAACTTCGTATAAGGGAGATAATTTTGTGAAGGACGGTTATTATAAACTATTTTTATCCAATTGGCTGTCGGGTGATGAGCGACAGGCTGAACACTATTTTGATCTTGCAAAAAGAAATGGCACAACTTCAGCCGAAGCAGACAAATATGCTGCACGCCAGATTGCTGCAAACGCTAGGCCTGAAAGGACGATCTTAAAAATAAGGCTGGCCACCGATGGCGGTTACTATAAGCGGGCAGAGGCTCTTGTGAACGCCCATTCGGAAGCAGATTTTCACACCCCTCATGATCAGGTAGAGTTTGCTTATCGTAAAGCACGATTATCGGACAAACAAGGGAAAGCTAGCGAAGCCATCCAACAATATTTAGAGACCATTGAGAAATCAGGGAAAAACCAATGGTATTATGCGCCAAATGCAGCACTTCAGCTCGGATACTTATATCTGCAAAAAGGAAATCCCAATTTGGCTAAAGCCTATTTTGAAAAGGCCATGTCGTATGAAGGACACGAATATAAAAACAGCATTGATCACAAGGCCAAAATCGCTCTGCAGCAGATGCAATAGAGATGG
>CAYTTV010000119.1:0-4642 GCA_964440915.1 uncultured Roseivirgaceae bacterium | reverse complement strand
CCGAGAATATCACGGTAGGCAATCAAACCACCATTAACGTATCCCTCATGCCCGACATGACTTCACTGGATGAGATTGTGGTTGTAGGGTATGGAACGCAGAAGAAAAAGGTTGTTACGGGGGCCACTGCGGAAGTTGCTAGTGAAGATATTATGCGGACAAATAGTTTGCGAATTGAACAAGCACTTCAAGGTCAAACTCCTGGTGTTCAGATTTCTTCTACTTCTGGACAACCCGGCGAAGGCTTAAAAGTAAGGATCAGAGGAACAGGCACCCTGGGGAATTCCGATCCCTTGTATGTTGTGGATGGTGTGCCAGTTGATAATATTTCCTATTTAAGTCCTTCAGCTATCGATAGGGTTGACGTATTGAAAGATGCGGCATCGGCTGCTATTTATGGAGCCCGAGCAGCCAATGGTGTTGTGCTCATAACAACTAAAAAAGGAAGAGATGGAGAGATGAGGTTGTCTCTCGATAGCTATTATGGCGTTCAAAATTTCTACAGAAAACTCCCTATGTTAAATGCCCAGGAGTATGCAGTAATTATGAATGAGGCTAATATCAATTCTGGTCAACTTCCAATATTTACTCAAAGCGAGATTGAAAATATGGGTGAAGGAACGGACTGGTTGGAGGAAGCAACCAATAAGAATGCGCCTATTCAGAATCATGCTTTAACATTAACGGGTGGAAATGAAATTTCGAACTTTTCATCTTCTTTGTCCTACTTCCAACAAGAAGGTATTATTGCTGGCGAGCAAAGTAAGTCGAACTTTGAGAGGATTTCATTCTCAATCAATTCAAGCCATAAAGCATACAAAGATATAGTCAGGATTGGAGAGAATTTAACTTATTCTCGTATTGACCAGAGTGGATTACGCGTAGGAGGAATTTATAATAACTCTTTGCGGGGATTATTTAACACCTCTCCTGTTTTTCCTGTGTATGATTCCAATGGTGATTTTGCCCAATCTCCTATTGATGTAAATGAAACAAATCCTATTGGGTTGATGCATTATTCAGATTTCAATAAAAACATAGTAGATCGCATTGTTGGCAATTTGTATGCGGAAGTTGAGCCATTAAAAGGATTGGTATTCCGATCAGATTTTGGTATCGATGTTTTCCTTGAAACTAGAAATTCATACAATCCCGAGTTCCGTCTTAATCCTGTATCCTACAATAATATATCTAATGCCACGCAAGGCTCTACTAGGAATATGCGCTGGAATTGGGATAATACTTTAGCATACTCTAAAAGTATAGAGAAACATAATTTTGATGTACTATTAGGGGTTGCTGCTCAAAAAGAAAATAATGTATGGATGAGCGCTAGGAAAGAAGGCCTTATTTTTAACGATTTTGAGCATGCCATCTTAAATAATGCTACTAGTGATTCTACCATTGTGGCTACAGGTAGTAAATCAGAATACACTTTAGCATCCCAATTCGGAAGGATAAACTATAATTATGACGAAAAGTATTTGTTAACTGCTACAGTGCGACGAGATGGATCTTCTAACTTTGGAACTAATAATAAATACGGTGTATTCCCTTCCGTTTCTGCTGGTTGGGTGCTTAGTGAGGAAAGTTTCTTATATAATAATCCAATTGTTAACTTTTTGAAACTAAGAGCAAGTTGGGGTCAGAATGGTAATGACAGAATAGCTTCTTTTGCGTATATGGCCACATTGGAAAGCAGATACAGAGAATATTACTTCGGTAGTGGCGAAACGAAACATATAGGAACCTCTCCCTATCAATTGGCTAACCCTGACCTAAAATGGGAAGCATCCGAGCAGATAAACATAGGAGTAGATGCTACTTTATTAAGAAATGTTACATTAAGTGCAGATTATTACCAGAAATCGACAAAAGACTGGTTGGTTATTGCACCAGTGCCTGATATCGCTGGCACTAATGCGCCCTGGATCAATGGTGGGAATATCGAAAACTCAGGCTTCGAATTTCAAGCCTCCTATAACAATTCTTTTGGAGATTTAACCTTTAGTATTTCAGGTAATTTGGCGCTTAATAAAAATGAGGTCGTTTCTATTGCTAACAGCGAAGGAATAATCCATGGCGATGCAAATGTGCTCCAAGGAATAAGTGAGTTTAACAGAGCTGAAGAAGGGTTCCCAGTGGGGTACTTCTGGGGATATGAAGTTGCCGGAATATTCCAAAATGCTCAAGAAATTCAGGATTATAGGAATAATGAGATAGTTGTACAGCCGGCTGCCAAGCCTGGTGACGTTAAGTTTGTAGATAGGAATAGAGATGGTGTAATCAATGAACAGGACAAAACAATGATCGGGGACCCGAATCCTGATGTTACATACGGCCTTAACTTGAACTTAGGATATAAGGGCTTCGATTTATCTGTTTACACTTATGGAATGGGAGGTCATCAGAACGTGTTTGGGTATAGGGCATATGAAAGATGGTACAACAACTATACTACCGATATTCTGAATAGATGGCACGGAGAAGGAACTTCCAATACTTTGCCACGAGTAACATTAAATGATGAGCCTAATCAGAACTATATAAAGTTCTCTGAATTATATATCCAGGACGCTTCATTTTTTAGGATAAAGACAGTAAACCTAGGATATGATTTTTCTAGACTATTGCCAGATGGGCCATTTAACCAGCTTAGGTTATATTTCTCAGCCAATAACCTCTTCACCTTTACCAAATATAAAGGGTTGGATCCTGAGGTTGGATTTGCTCCTGCGACGTCTCCTCAAGCTGGAGTAGAATATAATATGTCTTCAGGGGTTGACGTAGGATATTATCCTCAACCGAGAACATTTTTACTAGGTTTAAATATTCAATTTTAACGATATGAAGATGAAAAGATATATAATATTGTTCGTTGTGGTCGCCGTTTTCCTAGGTGCCTGCTCTGATGAATTTTTGGAAACCACACCTTATGATAAAAAGGTAATTGAAAATTTCTATAAGACGCCACAGGATGCGTTTGAAGGGCTAGTTGCGGCTTATGACGTCTTGCAATCCGATGATTATGGGCATATTGTTCTGATGTCTGAAATTGCCTCTGATAATGCTTTTGGCGGTGGAGGAAAGAGCGATGGTTTTGGACATAACTACTGGGACTGGTTCAGGGCAGAGATCGATCAAAATGCCCTTGCGTGGAAAAAGTATTACCGAGGTATTTATAGAGCAAATGCGATTCTAACCAACTTAGATAATGTGGATTGGAGTAATGACGAAGCACTGAGAAATCAATATGAGTCTGAAGCCCGTTTTTTAAGAGCCTATTATTATTTCGATTTGGTGAGACTTTTTGAGAATGTCCCATTGTTGACAGCTCCATTAACCCCGGGCGACTATGCGCAGCCCCAAGCTCACCCTGATAGTGTATTCCATCAAATTGCAGTTGATTTAAAGTTTGCAGTTGAAAATCTGCCCGATATTTCCTATCAAGCTATGAATCCTAATGATTTCGGTAGGGTAACTAAATGGGCAGCTGAGGCCTTAATGGGTAGGGTGTTTTTATTCTACACCGATTATTATGATAAACCTGACTTGGTAGGCGTGGTCGACCGTCAGCAAGTGATTAACTATATTGATGATGTAATTGATAACAGTGGGCATGATTTAGTAGAAGATTATAGAACACTATTCAGGGCTGCCGTACATGGCGATGCTGCGTTAGATTATATAGGGGAAGATAATATAGAAACTGTCTTCGCAATCAAATATACCTATAAGGGCCTAGGTAATTGGGATGATGCCAATGCAGGAGCCACAAATGGCATGAGATGGCAAAAGTTCATCGGCATCAGAACCCAAGACATCTATCCGTATGCTGGTGGATGGGGTTTTGGAACGGTTAATCCTAAATTATTCCATGATTATGCCTCTGGCGATACCAGAAGGAATGCAAGTATCATTGATGTAGAATCAGAAATCCCTTCCTTTGACCCAAATGACCAACGTCAATACACGGGGTATGCCTGGAAGAAGTTTACCCCAACCTTGGATGATAATGGAAGTCCAACAGTTGTGAATCTAGGAGGAAATGATCAATTAGATGGCTTTGACGATTATCCTGTTATTCGATTTGCTGATGTGCTTCTAATGGGGGCTGAATTGCATATGAATAATGGTAGAAGTCAAGAATATCTGGATAGGGTAAGGGATCGGGCCTTCCAAGATGAGAATCACCGTATCCCAGCAACCATTGAAAGCATAAGAGAAGAGAGAAGGTTCGAGCTTGCTTTAGAAGGGCATCGATACTTTGATTTGATTCGATATGGAATGGATGTCTCCAAGAATGCTATTGATAATTCAGATCCAGTTGAAGAGTTTAATGTCGTTTTCAGACCCGAGACAGGAGGATTTTTCAAAATTCCAGAAACTCAAATTAGTCTTTCAGAAGGCGCAATGAAACAAAATAAAGGGTGGGAGTAATAAACCTTAAAAAATAAAAGATGAAATATATTAATATATACTTGTCCTTAATGATCCTAGCAATATTTGCTTGCGATCCTATTGAAGATAGAGATGCTATGCCATCTCCAATTGATAAGTCCGAATTGGATTTTTCAATAACACAGAATCCAGATCGTCCTAATGAATTATACCTTCGTAGTAATACAGAGGGCGCTATAGC
>CAYTTV010000118.1:0-4679 GCA_964440915.1 uncultured Roseivirgaceae bacterium | reverse complement strand
GTACGGAACTTGCTGTCTACCATAGGGATAATTTCCTTGATCATTACATCTTCAAAAACCATTGCTGGTCTGCCCGAATTGTTGAGAGCCTGATCATCAACAGGCATAAAGGCATAGCCATTATCCATCACAATGATCATAGGCTTTGCTTTGTTAGCAGCAATGAGATTATCAAGAATCAGATTAGCTTTCCCTTGTCCAGGCCATCCGGTTTCATCTTCAAAGCTGCCATGCTGGAGGTAAAGCACAGGATAGCGCTGGTCTAGGTTTGTTTCGTATCCTGGAGGTGTGTATACAAAACTACGCCGCCACGACTTTGTAATATCGGAATAATAGGGAACTTCACTTACCAATCCTCGAGGCTCATTTTTCAAGGCAAATATATCTTGATCTTTTGCGGGAATTTCGATTCCACTTCCCCATCGGCCAGCCCCATAAAAATACTTTGATCCAGGATCAGGGACTGATGCGCCATCGATATTGAGTTGATAATAATGAAAGCCTTCGTCTTGTGGAGCTGAATCACCTGTCCACACGCCTTTGTCATCTTTTACGAGATCGTATTTTACTCCTCCGATATCCAGTTGAACATATTTAGCATCGGGCGCTGAAATTTGCACCCGCACCCTTCCTTCAGAATTTACTTGGGGGAATGATTTGCCAGGCTGATTCACTTCTGAAGGTTTAAAATCTTCTATCACCTTGCCAGTCTGGGCAAAGCCCAAATTGGCGAAGATGAAAATAAAGACAATGAGCATTATAGTAGTGTATTTCATTGTTTTTATGGCGTTAACCCTATTGCTATTTGAAAAGAAGTGGAGCAAGTGCGTGCAAGCTACGGCGCCAGGTATGGAATTCATGTGCGGTGCCTTCCGACACATAAGATACCGAGTTGAATCCTGCTTCTTTTAACGCTGCCGCTGCATTTCTCACACCATCAGGCCTTTCTTTGCTGCCAGAACTCAAAAAGACAAGTTTTAGATTTTTGTGATCTTTGAGTTCTTCTGGGTTATAAACGCCTCCACTAAACAGTGCATAGGATGAAAATACATCAGGTCTATTTAATGTAATCAACTTTGTTTCAAAAGCGCCCATCGATAGTCCAGCCATAGCACGGTTTTCCTGATTGGCCAAAGTGCGGTAGTTAGCATCAACATAAGGGACTAACTCATCTATCAAGACGGTTTGAAAAGGTTTGATATCAAAATTGCGGAGGCCCCCGAACGCTATTTCGTTCGTCATTCCATAAGTCATCACGATGATGAATGGCTTTGCTTTACCTTCTGCCAAAAGGTTGTCCATAATCAAGTTGGCACGTCCTTGAGTAGGCCAAGAAGTCTCATTTTCGCAATAGCCATGTTGCAAATACAGCACTGGATATTTTTTTGATGATTCCTTATTGTATCCCGGAGGCGTATAAACAAAAGCGCGTTTTGTAGAATTGGTACTCTTAGATGGGAAAAGGACTTCTTCAACATGACCGTGAGGTACATCTTTTAAAGCAAAAATATCATCATCGTCTGAAGGAACCTCAATGCCACTTCCCCAACGGCAAGCGCCAAAAAAGAACACGGAGCCAGGGTCAGGTACCGATGCCCCATCAATGTTCAATTGGTAATAATGAAAGCCTACATCTTGTGGCTCGGATTCGCCTGTCCAAACGCCATTTTCGTCTTTTACAAGATCATATTTTACACCACCGATGTCTAATTGAACATATTTTGCATCTGGTGCAGATATCTGCGTCCGTACGCGTCCTTCTGAATTCACCTGTGGATATTGGTGCCCCGGCTGGTTTACCGATGAAGGTTTGAAATCTTCTACTACCGCAGATTTTGTCTGAGCAAAACAATAGCTGCTCGAAAGTAGCGCTATCGATGCAACCGTTAAATAAAATTTTTTCATAATTTTTGTTTTAGTTATTCAAATAAAAGTTGTGCAAATTGATGTAGGCCTCTTCTCTAAGTATGCCATTCGTGGGCTGTTTTAGGAGAGACATGGAAATACGCTGCTGTACCTCTTTAGCTTCGGGCGCTTCTATATTTACACGCACGTGACCTTTAGCAACCGTTTGAATAGATACCCTTGTTATGTATGTTAAAAACGACTATTCCGATGCCTCACCCTTAATGCCCTATGCGATTATTATATTGATAAGTACTAGTTCTCTTTCAATAGCCATATTCAGTCTATAAATGCACAGAATGTCTGGACAGAAAGCTGATTTTTTTTCAGGTCGGTTGTTTTGTCCACTTGCTTTACCTAAATTGGATTTTTAACCTATAATCTTACATAGGTTAAGGATGCTTCAAATAGTGATTTGTAAAGATGTTTTCATAAATACAGTTGTCTTTTAACAAATTGATATACAGTGAACAATAAAGATTTTCAGCGACTCCTGGAAAAGATTTCGAAAGAAAACTGTAGAAAGTCATTTGACAGAATTTTCACCTACTTCTATCCTAAACTGGTCGATTATGCTTATCTATACCTAGAGTCGCATCAAGCAGCAGAAGAGGTCGCATCAGATGCCTTATTGAAGCTTTTTGTTAGAAAACATCATTGGGTGTTTCTAGAGAAGCCAGAAGCTTATCTTTATAAGTCTGTAAAAAATCTATCGATAAGTTATTTGCGAAAAACAAAAAAAGACAATCAACTGACGAATCTCGATGAGCAGCTCCATTTAAACCTAGAAAACTACTCGGTTCCCGCTCCAGATAGAAAAATATTGGAAGAAGAGTTTCATACTGTTCTCATTAATATTATAGAACTGATGCCTCCTCGAAGGAAAATGATTTTTAAACTTATAAAGCAAGAAGGTAAAAGCTATAAAGAGGTGTCCGAGCTTCTAAGTATTTCAATTAAAACAGTAGAAGTACACATGGGACTGGCCATATCCCAGATCAGAATGTCTATTGAAAAACATGAAAGGCAAGATAGCTTCAATTATTTAAGAGTAGTAAAATCTCTTCTAGTGCTTTTTCCCTTGTAACGTGCTTGTCTAATAAATTCGAATCTCTATTCAAAATTTATCAAGAGATCTTGACAATCAATTTCAGAGTATCTACCATTAGCTTTTCTGTTTATTGCCACTGCTGATAGTGCCACTTTTCATTAGGAACTGATCATAATGAAAATATTTTAAATTTTTTGATGTACCGATTAAGGGTCGACTCAAAAAAATGCGTTATCCATATAGACCATTATTTTTAAAATGACCAGTTCGAGGTTCGATGTTCTAGCAGCCTTAGTTCTTTCAGGTGAGGCTTCTAAAGAAGAGACAGTTGAGTTTGAAGCTATGTTAAATGCTTCAAAAAGCAAGCAAATCATTTTTGAAAAGCTCAAAAGAGCTTGGGACACTGATTTGTTATATTCACAAGGTAGCTATCAAAAGCAAAGTGAAGATTTGTGGCTAAAGTACCAACTAGAACGATGGTCGACGAGGAAAAAGAAATGGCATCAGTCTTTTAAGGCAGCCGCCTCGATAGCGATTTTGATTGCAAGTGGTTTGCTATTCCATTTCATATACCAGCAAGTAGACACGGAACAGCAAACGATTTCGGAAGCTAAAGAAATAGTAAAAGAAACAAAGCCAGGAGAGAAATTAAAGACGATGTTGCCGGACGGCACTATGGTCTATTTGAATGCTGGAAGTCGATTGACCTATCCTGATAATTTTGGCGATTCCAGTAGAATAGTGGAGTTGAAGGGCGAAGGTTATTTTGAAGTGGCTGAGGACAAAGCGAGACCTTTTACTGTAAGAACCCATAGTATGGACGTAACAGCTTTGGGGACGGAGTTTTGTGTAAATGTTTCCAATAATAGCCACCAAGATCTTGTGGCACTTGTTTCAGGGAAGTTGTTAATCACGAACGTCCATAACGAACAGATAAAGATTGACTCGGGCTATACTGTAAAGCTATCAAGAGAAAATTACGGTTTTTCCACGTCCAATATCGATTATCTTACAGAAGTGGCTTGGAAAGATGGAGCCTTACATTTTGACAACACTAGCTTTAATAAGATTGTACAGACACTTGAATTAAACTATGGTGTTGAATTTAGGATGGATCAACAATTGAATAAGATCAATGACACGTATACCGGTACTTTCAAAAATGAAAGTTTAGACAATGTACTCAAGGTTTTATCATTTTCAATGAACTTTAACTATGAAATAAATGGAAAAATAGTACTCATTAACCCAAAATAAAGCGGACGCATCTGATGCGCCCGCTTTAAATGCTAAAGTTGTTTTTCCTCACCACGGTCGCCAAACTGCGTGAAAGAAAAACCATGTCTTACCTTAACAATGTAAATTTATGAAAAACACTTTACTTTATTTTATTAAAATGTGTTCCGCCTATTTATTTGTTGGAATAATTGCACAAAGTATGCTTTATACTTTTGTTCTTGCCGGAGAAACTAAGGCTCAGGCAAAGAGTATTGAGGAGGTTACAGTCAGTATTGGGCTGGATAACGCTTCTCTAGATGAATTCATTCAGCAAGTTGAAAAACAAACCGACTTTACTTTTTTCTTCGAGAAGGTGAAAGTCAATAAGGTGAAAAAAATCACGCTAAAGGCCAATAATAAAAAACTCGCTGGTGTGTTAAGAGAATTGTCCCAAATGACTGGACTTTCTTTTAGACAAGTCAATTACAATATTGGCGTTTTCAAA
>CAYTTV010000117.1:0-4725 GCA_964440915.1 uncultured Roseivirgaceae bacterium | reverse complement strand
AGGCAAGAAGAAAACTTCCTACTCCCCGGGAGTAAATATCCGAAACCGACATGCGAATCCTCTCGTTATTGCTTCGAACTGGGGGATTCCTGATAATACTCCTAACGTCGGATTTCAGGAATGACGTTAATCTTCCCCGCTTCCTTCTTCCCGCTTCCAACTCCCTTACTTCACTAAAACTATTCCTCCTTCTGACTGAATGGTCACCTTCGCCTCACCTTTTTTATTTACTTTGAGGTTCTTTAAAAAACTGGTCTTATCCTTCCCATCTCCATAGTACTTTACTTCACTTCCAGTTAACATTGGCATTTTTAGCGTTACCGTAATCGGCTCTTTTTGTGCATTTACCCCGGCTACATACCATGTATCTCCGTGTCTTCTTGCCACAACGGCATACTTACCAGGGTATCCATCAATAAAGACTGTTTCATCCCAAGTCGTAGGTACATCCTTCATAAACGCAATGGCAAAGGCAGGTGCATCTTCTAAGTTATTGGGTGTTATCGCAAAGAACTGCACTGGACTTTGAAACAACACCGCAGTAGCCAATTGAAACGCATCGGTCGTCTTTCTGTAATTCCCTCCGTCATTAGTACGATTATATCTTTTATTCAACACCACTCCACCAAATTCCATGCTGGCCACTGCATTTCTGATAAAGGGATGTAGTGTGGCACTAAAGGCTTCCCTGTCATTGGCATGCTGACTGAACATCAAGTTTTCAGAAGCCAGCACAGCTTCGCTCCCTACGAAGTTGGGGAACATGCGCTCCCAACCGCGAGGCAATGTAGCGCCGTGGAAAACCACCATCAGCTCATGATCATTGGCATCGGACAGCAAGTCTTCATACAACCTCAGTGTTTCCTGCTTATCGCCACCAAAGAAATCTACCTTAATGCCTTTCACGCCATTTTCTTTCAACCACTTCATTTCCTTCTTTCGGGCAATGGCTGTATTCATTTTATTACGGGGTGTTTGATGGGCATCATTGGCCACGCCATTGGAGTTGTACCAAAGGAAAGCCCCAACTCCTTTTGATTTTGCATACGCAAGTAATTCCTCCATGCGTTCATAACCAATGTTTCTATCCCACCATGCATCAATCAAAATGAACTCATAACCCAGCTCAGCAGCGAGATCGATGTAGGTCACCTGATCTTTGTAGTTCATACTGTTATCCTGCCACATGATCCAGCTCCACGTTCCTTTCCCTAACTGATAATCGGTAGAAGGTTCGTATAACGGTTCTACTACATCAAGCGCAACAGTGGTTTCCACAACAGCTTTTAGTCCTTTTCCAACAGTGATCGTACGCCACGGCGTAACCCCAGGCATTCCTATGGCGGCTCCTGTACTACCAAAACCATTATTTTCAGTCATATCAGGAAAGGCGATTGAGTACACGCCATCTGATGTTGGGTCGCTCAATTTTGAACCACAGTAAAGTCCTCTAACCCCTGTTTCTGAGATCAATGTCCAAGTATCGCCATTTCGGAAAAGGGCAGGGAAAGTATAGCCTAGCTTATTCGCAGACTTAGCTGCAATATCCTGTTCAATATAATACCCCTCTTCGTAGCTTGGCTTGGTTCTTTTGAAACCTACCATCGATGTTGACTGAGGAGATAAAAAGCCTTTAGCTTCTTGGGGAAAGTTAAACCCAGTGAGTTCTTTTTCTACCACAAGTGCCGTAGGTTCTTCTACTTCTGGGAGCTGGTATCTAAAAGCGATATCATTGTTGCTCACCCAAAATACCACTTCTACTATATGGCCATCCTTGTTAGAGAGCTTGCATATCAACTCATTGGCATGATAGTTATATTGCGATTGCTTGAATTTGCTCTCAGTGAAAGAACGCTTCACCTCGCCGGTGTTGGACCCAACCCAAGTCAAGTCTTTGGAGTAATCAATCAAGTTGGTATATAGTCCTAAAGGAGATGCTTCCAAAACTGTTTCGCCTTCATAAGCCACTTTATAATACGGTTGGCTGTCCTGCATAAAAACCCCTACCTCTAGCCTATTATCAGGGCTATTGATTGTGGCATTTTGGGCATGCAACAAATTGGGGATCAAAATCAACAACGCTACAATACACTTTACAAAACTTTTTGTCATAATCTTATTCATTTGGGCAACTTTTCTTAACGTTGCGCTGCTTTTATAATGTCACTTAATACTGGCTTTGGCTCATTTTCTCTGTCAAATAGCAAAGGGTAGTCTGTCCTGCCTCTAATAGGCCAATTGTTTTTCCATGAATTCCCATCGTTTACGCCCCAAAGGGTTACCCTTTCAATCTTATCCTGATGCTTTATAAAGAGTTTGAAAAAGCTTAAATAGCGATCTGAAAACTCTTTCTCTACTTCAGCTGTCATGCCGTTTACGTAAGGATCCATTTCGGTTCTATATTCAAAGATATTCGTCAGCTCAGCCCCTGCATCTTCCCATGGAGAAGGCAGCACGGTAAGGTCCAGCTCTGTGATCATCACTTTCACCCCCAAACTCGAAAAGGCAAGGATACTCTTTTCAAACTCCTTAATAGTAGGATAGCGCAAACCGATATGCCCTTGCATGCCAATGCCGTCGATTTTTACCCCTTGCTCCTGTAGCCTTTTGACCATAGCTACTACGCCATCTCTCTTCTTTGGATTGGCCATAGAGTAATCGTTGTAATATAGTGCAGCTTCTGGGTCCGCCTCATGTGCAAACTGAAATGCCAACTTGATAAAATCCTCTCCTATAATTTTATAAAATTTACTTTTGCGAAAAGACCCATCATCCAATATGGCTTCATTGACCACGTCCCAGCTTTGTATCCTTCCTTTATATCGCTTTACAACCTTATAAATATGATCTTTCATCCGTTGAATCAGCACTTCACGGGACACATCATTGCCAGCATCATCTCTGAAAAACCAATAGGGAGCTTGTGAATGCCAGATCAAGGTATGGCCATGGATGGCCATGTTATTGGCTTCTCCAAAGGCTACAAACCCATCCGCTAGGTCAAATTGAAATTCACCCTCTTTTGGTTGTATCCTTCCACTTTTCATACAGTTTTCGGCCACGATGGCATTGAAATGCTGTTTTACCACTTCCATTGTCTCCTCATCCCTTCCCATGATTTGGAAATCATTGAGCGCGGCCCCAATTCCGAATCTGTTTTCAAAAGCGTCTTTCAGCCCTTTGTCGTCTGTTGATGTTGCCTCTCCCTTATTTTCATTGCCTAGCAAAACTAACGGCACCAAAAACAATTGTAACACGACAAAAATCCACCCTTTGTTTTTCATGTTTGTTCATTTAAATTAAATAACTATTATGCTCTCAGTATACAATACAAGGTTAATACTGAGAGCATAAAAACCAGACGAAAACTAAGAAAACAATCCTCTGATTACCATTACATTACCTTATAATAATCTTTTTATTTTGCTTGAAGTCATTTCCAATTATTTCTAATATGTACAATCCTGGTTCAAGGCCAGCATTTATATAGTGTTGGCCATTTTGCAAGCCTTGTCGATCAAACACACGCTTTCCGCTTGTTGTCGATATTGAAATCGAATACTCTTCAGCATGAGGCGAACTTAAGAAAACTGTAAAGTTTCCGTCAGTTGCTGGATTGGGAAAAACCTCAAATACGAACGCTGAAGCTTCCATTTCCACTTTTCTCATAGCTGGGGAAACAGGTGCTTGTAAGGAACTCAGTGTAGTTATATGATTGAACTTAAACAGTTGACAGGAAGTGCCATAATAATCCCATAGTTGCAGGGCATGAGAGCCATCCACATCACAGTTAGCGATATCCCAGCTTCTACTGTTGTTCAATTTTGAAGTTAACTTATAATACCCGTTTCCAGCACTAGTAACCTGCCATGCTTGGGCATCATTTCCGTAGTTATCCCAAAGTCTAATAGAAGTTCCAAGGCTTGTACTGCCACTTTCAAGATCAATACATCTATTAGAGGAGCTTGCTCTGGAAATAAAGCGCCAATTGCCATTGCCAGCGTCTACGGCTATCCATTGTTGGGCAGTGGCACCATTCCTATCCCAAGGTCGCAAGACGGCTCCATTGGCATCTTCGCCATATTGGAGATCCAGCACTTTGTTGGGATTGGTTTGAAACTCAATTTCATACACACCATTATTGATCAGGCTCGATCCACCGCCACCACCACAACTGGCCACTGGATTATTGGCAGTGGCAAACTCTGAAAACCAATGTTTCACTGGTGCAGCGCAAGCCTGCCAATCGCCATTGTAGGCAATCGCACCATTAGGATCTCCATGATCCAATAAATTATCAGGAGCAAGTACATTCCAGCTCACATTTCCTGACATATGCGTGATGTGATTGAAGTTGGCACCAAAACCCTGTCCTCCTGCTGTTCCTGTGGAGCCTATTCCGAAAGTACCATAACCACTTGGGGCCCAATCTACTTCCGTCACTGCAATTGGGGCAATATCTGCAATAGGTTTTACGTGTTCATTCCAAGCATTTTGAAAAGCCTGATAATTGTGAAGGCCTCCCCAATAGGCTGGATATACATGCACTGCATAGCCTATATTGCCTCCAGTAATAGGATGGTTGACATAACCTTGATAGTGCGACTGCCATCCTGTGCCAGGAATCCATAGTATGTTGTTGGCACCATTGTTCCTGATAATATTGACAATCGGTTGGAAGAAATTCTTTAAAGCGGCAAAATGCTCGTTTCCAGTTTTTCCCCA
>CAYTTV010000116.1:0-4761 GCA_964440915.1 uncultured Roseivirgaceae bacterium | reverse complement strand
AAGGGATTAAGCACAAAGTGGAGCAAAGTTGTGATTTATATACTTGCTGGAGTTTTGATCTTTGTTATAGTGCTTTTTGCCCTCGGATTTAAAGAAGATCGATTAATTATCCACCCAACCAAGATTGAGATTTTGGGAAGTTATGGGGAAGAAATAATTCCATCGGAGATCAAGACTGTTGAATTAGTAGATGATCTACCAAGGATTACTATGAAGGTGAATGGTTTTGCATTAGGGGCGATTAAGAAAGGGTATTTCAAAACCAAAGAGGGAGAAAAAATCAAACTTATCCTAAACTCAGGTACTAAGCCTTACTTACTTATCACAAAGATAAACGGAGGTAAAATATACTTCTCATCTAAAGATACACCGATTGAAGCAATCTACAATAAGCTAAAGGAGACTTTGCATAATATCGTCTATGAGCAATAAAGATTTCTGTTTTACCCTATGTAGAGATTTTATTCCTAAGAATATGCGATAAAAGTTGACTATTCCATAAAAGACTTTTTATAATTGTAGTATACTGTATTTCAGGACGTCAAATAAGAAATGAATGGCAGAAATTAGTATTCAAGTAGAATGTGGAAACTCCCCTAAGAAGGAATTCCTTAAAGATTATCATGTAGCCCTCGCCAATGGCGATATCGATTTTGTGGCGACTAATGTAGCCAAAGATATCCATTGGGAGGTGATCGGAGGCGCTTTCGTTAACACCAAAGATGATTTTCTAAAGGCGGTTCAACAATTTGAACAATGGAATGTAAAGAGACTTGCTGTTGATACGATTATCACCCACGGGATCGACGCGTCGGTAAATGGTCAGATTATTACTCAAGATGACGAACATTTTGTGTTCTGTGATATTTACAAGTTTAAAGGGTTTAAAGGCACTATTATAAAATCAATAAAGAGCTTCATAATGAAGAGTAGTCCTTGAAGAAGTGGGGGATCATAATAAAGTCAAATAGAACAACTACAAGCCTTCCTTAGTATGACAAACTACAAAGACGCTGACGCAAAACGTCCCACGCCTTTTGCCCAAACTTACTTTCATGGCACAAAAGCTGACCTGAAGATAGGTGATTTGATTACACCAGGTTTTAACTCCAACTATGGTCAACAGAAAAGTGCAAGATACATTTTCTTGACTTCCACGCTGGATGCAGCCATCTGGGGCGCAGAACTTGCCAATGGCGATGGGAAAGAAAGAATCTATTTGGTAGAGCCGACTGGGGCAATAGAGGACGATCCGGACCTGACAGACAGAAAGTTTCCTGGCAATCCTTCCAAGTCTTATCGATCTACAGCGCCTTTCAGAGTAGTGGGGGAAGTTGCCGAATGGCAAGGCCATCCAGAGGAACAAGTTAAGGCTACAAAGGAACATCTTTTCCGACTTAAAGAGCAGGGCATCGATTCATTGAACGATTAAATCCAGAAGCCATATGAAACCTGGGAGAAGTAAGTTAATAGAAATGAATAATATGGGCATCGTGGTGGAAGACCTCGATAGTGCCATTGCATTTTTTTCAGAAATAGGCTTGACCTTAGAAGGACGTACTACTGTCGAAGGAGAATGGGTAGGACGAGTCACGGGTCTTGGAAATCAGACTGTTGAAGTGGCTATGATGGTTACGCTAGATGGCCATGGCCGGCTTGAGATATCCAAATTTATTACACCGAAGATTGTATCAGACCATAGGTACGCACCTGTCAACACGCTCGGTTATCTGCGTATCATGTTTAGGGTTGACAATATCGACGAGTTAGTCTCCCGGCTCCTGCGCAAAGGTGCTGAGCTCGTCGGAGAGATTGTACAGTATGAGGATGCATATCGACTATGCTATATGCGAGGTCCTGACGGGCTTCTGATAGGTTTGGCTGAACAATTATAAATAGGCAGCTATGCAACTGAGTGAATGGGAAGAGTTGAGTTATCTTTTTAAACCCTTGGAAGTCCCTGCGAGAACCATGCTATTGGAAGAAGGACACGTCTCCAGGGCCATGTTTTTTATTGAAAAAGGGTGCTTGCGAACGTGGATCAATAATGACGGCAAGGAAATTACAACACAGTTTTTCTTTGAAGGGGATGCCGTTTCTTCTATAGAAAGTTTCAGGACGAACAAGCCTAGTTTGTACAGCATTGAAACCATAGAGCCTTGCCAATTGCAAACCATCTCACAGGAAGACTTTCAGGCTGCATTGGAGAATCTGCCTGGATTAAAAAAGAAACTCGAGGACCGTTTGTTCAGGCGACTCTTTCAGGCGCAGGAGATCTTGTATTCATTTATTAAGAACAACCCTCAAAAGCGCTATGAAGAATTAGTAGCGCGTTATCCTCATCTTGTCCAGCGCGTGCCCCAGCACTATATTGCATCTTATCTGGGTATTACTTCTGTTTCTTTGAGCAGAATAAGAAACAGGCGGTAGTCCATAGTTGCTCTAATAACTCCTCCGGTTATTTCTTTACAAATGTTATCGTTGAACGGCAAAGTCCCTTCCCAATTTTGTGCTGTAACTAAACAGTACGAAAATGAGAACAGTAATCGTATTCAACCATCCTTATGAGAAGAGTTACTGTAGTGCTATTCTAGCGGCGACAACTAAAGGACTTCAAAAAGCCCATCATGAAGTGGATATAATGCATCTCGACAATGATGGCTTTAATCCTGCCATGTCACGTGACGATCTTAAGGCTTTTATAGAACATAGGGCTGTAGACCCACTGGTGAATGATTATAATGAAAGACTAAAAAAAGCCGACCACCTCATTTTTATATTCCCTATTTGGTGGGACATCATGCCCGCCACAACCAAAGGGTTCATCGACAGGGCATTGTTGCCAGGTGTGGTGTATGACCATCATCCAAGAGGTTTTGGGTTGGTCCCACTGCTAAAAAACCTCAAGAGCATCACCATCATCACGACGATGAATAAACCCAATATCATGTACTCTTTGTTCATTGGCAACTTGATCAGGAAAACTATGTTAAAGAGCGTTTTTAGGACGATGGGGTACAAAAACTTGAACTGGATCAGCTTTACTTCGGTGAAGCGAGTCAGTCACCAAAAGCGCGTAAAATGGCTCAATGACCTCGAAAATAAATTTTCAAAGTTCAACTAATAAAACCTCATCATGAAAGCAAATAGAAATTATGTTACCCCTTTTATATCGCTGATTTTTCTCGTAGTGAGTATTACAGGTTTACTCATGTTTTTCCATTTATTTGACGGTTACACTGAAGTAGCCCACGAGTTTCTCGGACTATTCTTTGTCATATGTGCCGTATTCCACATTATGCTAAACTGGAAAGCCCTGAAAATCCATTTCAAAAAAGGAGTTTTCATTCCTGCAGCATTTGCCGTCGTAATCATTACCGCACTTTTTACAATCCAGCAGCACTACAATCCAAAAGTCGATACCATCCTTGAGCAAAGAATGAGAAAAGCGGCCATAGACGATGTGTTCAGGGCGCTACAGGTAGATGCGCTAGAAGCCAGAAGGCGTTTGGAGGCGAATGGGATATCCCTGGAAAAAGCCACGACTCTAGAAGAAATCTGGATGTACAATAATGTGCGGCCTGAAAAAGTATTTGACCTCATCACCGATAATTAGAAGCGATGAACGATAGAGAAACATTGTATTCCGAAAATATCCTGTACGAGAATGCCGGTGTAGGATATCCAAAATCAGAAGAAGTGATTGAGTTTGAAACATGGAATTAATAGCAACTTATGATTAGCGTATTTAGAACTTCTGTGCTTACGTGGGAAGACATTGACCAATTGCGGCCACATCTAGACAAGCTTCCCCAAAACAAATGGAATTTTGACCTTGAGGATTGCGATAAGGTCTTGCGAATTGATAGCGAAATGGAAATTTCTCAAATCATTGTTAAGCTTTTGCAAGAGAAGGGGTATAATTGCGAAGAGTTGACCGATTAAAGGGAAGGGAAAAAAGGGGTTAACAGTTTATGATGTTTTTTGCAACCAACAATCCAAATTTAATTCGGTGAAAAAAGTGTATGTTTTTAGTGGTTTGGGAGTGGACAAAAGGGTTTTCCGCAACATCTCTTTTGACCATGTGCATGCTGAGTTTGTTGATTGGATAAAGCCGTCTTCGGATGAATCTATGGAAAATTATGCCAAGCGGATTGCTACTATCATAAAAGCTGAAAAGCCCATATTGATGGGACTGTCTTTTGGCGGAATGATTGCCGTTGAGATTTCTAAGATTATCGATACAGAAAAAGTTATATTGATATCTTCAGCAAAGACCAAATCTGAACTCTCAAGTCAGTTTAAGATATTAAACCCCATAGGGATCATTAAGGTGCTGCCAAGCAAGGTTCTAAAACACCACAATTTTCTGACAAATTGGTTTTTTGGAGCAAGCCGTAAGGAAGACAAGAGGCTGTTGGGGCAAGTATTAAAAGAAACAGATCCTGACTTTTTGAAATGGGCCATTCATGAAATCTTAAACTGGCAAAATGCGTCGAAACCCAAAAACTTTATCCATATTCATGGAAGCTCAGACAGAATCATTCCTATTGAAAACGTAGAATTCACCCACGAAATCCGGAATGGAGGGCATTTTATGATTATGAATAAATCTCAAGAAATTCAAAGGATTTTGGACAAAGCTTTTGATAACAAATAACATCTTCGCAAATGACGATAATCAAAATTGACAAAACACAAGCAGAATTGGTTTGTGAACTGTTTGATCAATACAGGGTATTTTACGTCCAGGAATCTGAT
>CAYTTV010000115.1:0-4925 GCA_964440915.1 uncultured Roseivirgaceae bacterium | reverse complement strand
TATACAGGGGAAGGGATAAATAGTTCAAATCCTACTAGTCAATCATCTGCAACAATCAGCAATTCCCATACATATAATTGGGCCATTGAGAACCTCTTGACTTACGATCGTACGTTTAACGGAAAGCACAATGTCAACGTAGTGGCATTATATTCAGCTGAGCAAAGCAAATACAATCGTTCACATGTAAGGGCATTAGATATCCCTTCTGATCACCATCGATTCTACAATTTAGGTCGTGCAGCTGGCGAGATTGTTGTTAACCCTGGTGACCAGGAATATTGGATGAGTGGTTTAGTATCATATATGGGTAGGGTGATGTATTCCTATGAAGATCGATATATGATAAGTGCTACGGTACGCTCAGATGGATCTTCAAGATTGGCTTCTGGACATAATTGGCATACATACCCAGCTGTTTCTGCAGGTTGGAATATTGGTAATGAAGGTTTTATGCAGGGTATCACTCCAATCAATGCTTTGAAATTACGTGTTGGTTATGGACAAACATCTAATCAGGCTGTCGAGCCTTATAAGACGCTAGGGCTCTTAGCCACTAGGCCTTATAGCTTTGGAGATGATGTATATGAAACAGGGTATTACTTTTCAGAACTCGCCAACCCAAATCTTGGATGGGAGTTCTCAGAAACTTGGAACGTCGGTCTGGAATTCGCACTTCTGAACCATCGACTGTCTGGTACTGCTGAATACTATATTCAGAATACTAATGATGTCCTTTTATGGATAGACTTGCAAGAAACGTCTGGCCAAGACCGCGTGATGTCCAACATTGGTAAAACTCAGAATAAAGGGTTTGAGCTTTCACTCAATGGAGTGATATTAGATAACTTTAACGGATGGACCTGGGAAGCTGGAGTAAACCTATATAGTAACCAGAATAAATTAGTTGCACTTGCCTCCGGGGCAGATAGAGACGAAGGAAACTGGTGGTTTGTAGGACACCCTATTAATGTAATCTATGATTACGAAAAAATAGGGCTTTGGCAAGAAGGAGATCCGCACCGGGATATCTTGGAACCAGGGGGCAATGCTGGAATGATCAAGGTAAAATATACGGGAGAATATAATTCCGATGGCACGCCAGTGCGACAAATTGGACCTGATGACCGACAAATCATAGAAGTTGATCCTAATTTTCAAGGAGGATTTAATACTAGAGTATCTTATAAAGGATTTGATTTAAGTGCAGTGGGAGCATTCAAAAGTGGTGGTACCTTAATCAGTACTTTATATTCCTCATCGGGTTATCTAAATTTAATGAGTGGCCGTAGGAATAACGTTAAGGTGGATTATTGGACTCCAGAAAACACAGATGCCAAATATCCTAAACCTGGAGGCTTGACAAGTGGGGATAATCCTAAATATGGCAGTACTCTTGGCTACTTTGATGCCTCTTATTTAAAAATACGCACCATATCTTTGGGATACAACTTCGATAATAGTAATTGGGTGAACAATGCTGGCATTGATAATCTGAGGTTATATTTTACAGTCCAGAATCCATTTGTGATGTTCTCGCCATACCATAAAGAGTCAGGTATGGATCCTGAAACCAATTCATACGGGAATGAAAATGCTGCTGTAGCTTATGGTGAGGGCCTCAGAAGATTATTAACAATAGGCACCAATTCACCTGCTACTCGTAGTTATATGATCGGCATTAATTTGACATTTTAAATAAAGGAGAAATGAAATATATTCATATAAAAACTTTTATAAGGACAGCATTGATGACGCTCGTCCTCATGGGGTGCACTGACATTCTAGAAGAAGAAGCTCGCAGTCAGTATGAGCCTGGATTTTTCAAGACAGAGACAGGGATCTATGGAGGAGTAAACGGCATGTATGCTCATTTGCGCTATATTTATGGTCAGGCCTATTACTATAATACAACGTTAACAGGTACGGATGAGGCAACTTATGCTCAAAGTGCTGATGGGAACTTTAAGGACATGGATCTTTCTGGTGTTGGATCCATTACGCCAAGTAGTAGTAGATCAGATGCGATATGGGGAGTGACATTTTCTAATATCAATACTGCTAGTGGAGTCATAGAAAATGCGGCAGAAGTAGAAGGCATTTCGGATGCATTGGTTGCCGAGGCCAGATTCTTCCGAGCCTTTGATTACTTTTTACTGGTCCAAACTTTCGGAGGAGTACCTTTGGATTTGGGGGCAGGAGAGCTGAGATTTAATGATAACCTTGTAAGAACTTCTGTTCGTAATACTGTACCCGAAGTGTATACCAAGGGGATATTCCCAGACCTTATTAGAGCTATCGAAGACTTGCCTTCAATAGGTCGTGTAACCGGTGGTGCCACCAAAACAGTTGCTAGACTATACTTAGCAAAGGCCTATCTAACCTATGCATGGTGGTTGGAAAATCCCAACAATATTCCGACTTACCCTGAAACACCTAGGGTAGATCCTGATGGACACGATGCACAATGGTATTTCCAACAAGCATATGATATAGCTGTTGAAGCCATTGGAGATCCTGGGCCGTTTGGTTTGCAAGAAACATATTATGATGTCCATGTAGGATCAAATGACCGCAATAACGAGATACTGCTTTATGCAGATCGTACCCAAAGCAGTGAGTACTATAACGGATCAAGCTTAACGTGGGGTAATGGTGGCGCTCCAGACAATTTTGCTGTGTGGATGATGACTTGGAACTACACTGAAATTCAAAGTGCAACTGCACCAGACTGGGGTGCTCCAATAAACTCAGTTCAACGTGAAGCAGTGCAGCATTTAGGTCGACCATGGACACGGATGGCCCCAACCATAGGTGTAATTGAAAATACCTTTGCCGATAAAACAAATGACTCACGGTATGATGGTACTTTTACCACTGTTTACCGTGGCAATTGGCCGAAAGGCTACTCCGATAAGTCTGAAGCTCCTGAATTTGTATACAATGCAAACGAAATGCCTGTTTATCCCGGTGAACCTATTCTTACATTCTTAGATGAAGAACCTGCCACGCCCATTGCTTATCCCGATGGCCCAGGCAGAAGCAACATTGGTGCTGGTGAGTTGCCTGGAAGGTCAGATTTTGTAATATCTCCACGTGGTATAAGCCGAATTGTATATCCAGGCTTGTGGAAGTTAGGTACTTATCGCACCGACAATGGGGATGGGTTGGGTGAGCCTAATGCAGGCACTACGCGTCCTTTCAATATTGCTAAATTCTCAGAACTGTATTTCATAGCTGCTGAAGCGGCAGTGAAGGGCGCTGCTACTCAAGCGGGACAAAGTGCCAGAGATCTGATTAATGTAATTCGTGCACGTGCGGGTGTATGGCGCTGGGATAATAATGGCAATGCACCTAAAGTGGAAGACAATAGTGCTGACATGATAGCAGCAACCCCAGCAGATATAGATATCTACTACATTTTGGCTGAGCGTTCAAGAGAGTATTATGGAGAAGGGTATCGGTGGTATGATTTGATACGCACTCAAAAGTGGGAAGAACTGGCTTCAACTTACGAAATTGCTGGAAGCAGTAAAGGAGACCACACAGCAGAGACGATAACGAGGACTATTGAGCCATATCATTATCTACGTCCAATCCCAATAGGGCAGCTAGAAAAGATGGAAATGAGTCCGGAGGATAAAGCAGCATATCAAAACCCAGAATATTAATTTTAATAAGCAAGTCCTTTTTCCAAGGACTTGCTTGAGTTTTATGGTTTGAAAGGTCGTAGATCAAGGAAGCTTTGATCTGAGGACCTTTTGTAAAGCTTTAGCCATAAGCTTTTGTAATGTTTATTTGTAGTTGGTTAGTTAGTTTATAGGTCGGGTGCCAATAGCATCCGGCTTATTTTATTATAGTAATATTTGGCAATAGCGAGTCCTTAAAGAGAAAAATTGCTTGTGTCAAAATCAATAGAACGTATATGAAAGGAATGTCCATTAGACGAGCAGTTCTCATTTTTTTTCTGTTCTTATCCTACCTTTCCCACAGCCAGGTAGTTCTTCCGCGTTTGGTGTCTGATGGCATGGTGTTGCAAAGAGACACTCCTTTAACCATTTGGGGATGGGCTTCACCCAATGAAAAAATAGAAATTCAATTTGAAGGAAAAGCCTATAGCACTACCACTGGAAGTGATGGCAAATGGACAGCAATGCTCCCTCCAATGAAAGCAGGCGGCCCATACGAAATGGATATTCACGCTAGTAACCATATTGTTATAAGAAACATCTTAGTAGGCGATGTATGGATATGCTCTGGTCAGTCTAATATGGAATTGCCCATTCATAGGGTAGAGGTTGCCTATCCAGGCCTTGTCGAAAAGGCCCACAACCCCAACATCAGGCATTTTGCAGTTTCCACTACTTATAGATTCGAAGATGAAGCAGAGGATTTTCAGTCGGGAGAATGGCAGGAAACAACACCAGAGAATATTCGCAATTTCTCTGCAGTAGGTTATTTCTTTGCAAAAGCATTATATGATAAGTATCAAGTACCTATAGGATTGATTCGGATCGCAGTAGGAGGCTCGCCTGCCGAGGCGTGGTTGAGCGAAGAGACCATAAAAAAATATCCTGAATATTTTGAGACACTTACATTGTACAAAGATGGTGCAGTAGTAGATAGCATCATTCGCAGAGATAGAAAAACTGTGAACGAGTGGAACAAGCATATAGATGAAAACGATCTGGGTAGAACAGAAAATATAAATTGGACTGACAATAGCTATGATTACTCGAATTGGGAAACGATGGTAGTGCCCGGCCTATGGGATGACAATCCTTTTGACATGAATGAGCAAGAGCGGCATGAAACCGTAGCAGGGACGGCGACCACCAATGGTGTAATCTGGTTCAAGAAGGAAGTTAATATTGCCAAAGAACTTTTAGATCAACCCGCCATGCTCGTTTTAGGTGCTCTCGTAG
>CAYTTV010000114.1:0-5047 GCA_964440915.1 uncultured Roseivirgaceae bacterium | reverse complement strand
TCTTATATCTGACTCTTATCTGTCCCTCAATACCCCTCTAAAACTCCGCATTATCCGGAGTACGAGGGAAAGGGATCACATCTCGGATGTTGCCCATGCCAGTGACAAACAGCATGAGCCTTTCAAACCCTAGTCCAAATCCGCTATGGGGTGCAGTGCCAAATTTTCGAGTTTCCAAGTACCACCAAACCTCTTCTTCACTGATGTTTAGTTCTTTGATCCTGGCGTATAGATTTTCATATCGCTCCTCTCTTTGAGACCCCCCTACAATTTCGCCAATGCCAGGGAAGAGGATATCCATGGCACGGACAGTTTTGCCGTCTTCGTTTTGACGCATATAGAAAGCTTTGATCTCTGTAGGGTAATCTGTCAAGATAACTGGCTTATTGAAGTGCTTTTCTACAAGATAACGCTCATGTTCAGATTGAAGGTCGGTACCCCATCCTTCTATTGGGAATTTGAATTTCTTCTTTTTATTTGGCTTGGAGTTTCTGAGGATTTCAATTGCTTCCGTATAGGTAAGCCGCTCAAATTGATTGTTGACCACAGAATCAAGTTTTTCCAGCAAGGAGAACGGGCTTTTTTCTTCTTGTTTTTTGTTTTTATCCTCGTCCAGTGCACGCTGGTTGAGGAAAGCGAGGTCCTCTTTGCAATTGTCTAAAGCATATTGGATGAGGTATTTTAGGAATTCCTCTGCCAGGTCCATGTTGTCATCGAGGTCAGCGAAAGCAATCTCGGGTTCTATCATCCAAAACTCCGCAAGGTGACGGGTTGTGTTGGAGTTTTCGGCTCTAAAGGTAGGGCCAAAGGTATAGATTTCGGACAGGGCCATCGCTGCCAGCTCACCTTCTAGCTGGCCGGATACTGTAAGATGGGTCTCTTTGGCAAAGAAGTCTTGGCTGAAGTCCACTTCTCCGTCTTCTGTGAGGGGAGGATTTTTGGGGTCGAGCGTCGTTACACGGAACATTTCACCAGCGCCTTCTGCGTCTGATCCGGTGATGATAGGGGTATGGACATTGACAAACCCTTTGTCGTTGAAGAATTTGTGGATGGCGAAGGTCATGGCGTGCCGTATACGCAGTATGGCACTGAAGGTATTGGTGCGTGGGCGCAAATGGGCAATTTCTCGCAAGAATTCCAGCGAGTGTTTTTTTGGCTGCAAGGGATACTTTTCGGGGTCGGCAGTGCCCAGTACCGTAATAGTTTGTGCGGTGAGTTCTACGGATTGCCCTTTGCCTTGAGACGCTACAAGTGTGCCTTCTGCGCTGATGCTTGCTCCAGTAGTGATTTTATGGATCATGGTCTCATCGAATGCTGCGGGGTCGACAACAATCTGTAGGTTGCTGATGATGGAGCCATCGTTGAGGGCAATGAACACTACATTTTTGCTTTCCCTTTTGGTCCTTACCCAGCCTTTTACCAGTACGGTTTGGCCTGGCGTTCCTGCTTCTAATAGCGCTTTTATCTTTGTCCTTTTCATTTTAACTCTTTTTCTTTCCGTATCATCGTTATAAATAAAGACAGCATAATGCTGCCTATAAGCTGGAGAAAGGTAGCGGGCTCCTGCGCAAGGGATGGAAGCGGATACCCCACAACCCGAGGGCGTAGCCCGATGGGTGAGGAGTAGTAGCGAACAGCCCGACCCGTGAGGGGTGCGCCCCAATAATTTAAATTAAGTCTTGTTTGATATCTTGACTGTATTTCTATAATGCTCAAACATTCCCTAGATTGGGCGGTTTTTAGAACTACCCTTTTGGACTGCAAAGCAACGATAATTTGCGCTTTTTGTCAAAGAATTCGTTAAATATCATAAATTTGAAGTGTTTATCAATAAATTGGATTTTATCTAACCTTTTAGTTAAATCAATATGCAGAAGCTGAGTTTGAGTCAGACTTTGGGACAGAAGTTGTCTCCCCAGCAGATACAGTTTATAAAGTTGCTGCAGATACCTACGGCTGAACTTGATACGCGTATAGAGGAAGAACTTGAGGCCAATCCAGCTTTGGAGGAAGGGCGTGAAGAATCGGACGATAACAAGCAGGAAGAGGAGGATTACGAGGAGGATTATAGCAGTAGCGAAGATGACCTGAATGTAGAGGACTATCTTCAGGACGATGATTTTAGGGGATATAAGATGCAGGGGGATGGCCCTAGCGGGGATGAGGACGATAGGGAAATGCCGATACCCACAACGACGAGCCTGAACGAGCAGCTCATAACGCAGTTTGGATTTTTGGGCCTTGACGACCATCAGCAGAATATAGGCCTGCAGTTGATTGGCAGCATCGAATCGGATGGGTACATCAGGCGTGACCTGGAAGCGATTATCAATGACCTGGCTTTTTCTCAGAATATAGAAACGGACATAGATGAGGTGGAAGAGGTGTTACGGAAGATACAGACGTTTGATCCTGCAGGAATAGCCGCCCGTAATCTGCAGGAGTGCCTGCTCTTGCAGTTGGAGCGAAAAGATGAGCAGAACCCAATTGTGCAACATGCCATCACGATCATAGAGGATCATTTTGAGGAGTTTACCAAAAAACACTACGATAAGATCACCAAGCGGCTTGGCCTGAGCGACGAGGAATTGAAAGACGCCATGACGCTCATCACCAAACTGAACCCTAAGCCGGGGAGCAGCTCTTCGGGGCTGGTGAAGACGCAATATGTGATACCGGATTTTATATTGGTGAACAATAATGGAAAATTGGAGCTTTCGCTGAACTCTAAGAATGCACCAGAGCTGCGCATAAGCCGGTCTTATGCCGATATGATGGATGCTTATGACAAGAGTGACAAAAAGGATAAGAAGCTGAGGGAAACGGTGTCTTTTGTAAAGCAAAAGTTGGACTCGGCCAAGTGGTTTATCGATGCCATAAGGCAGAGGCAACATACCCTGCTGAACACTATGCGGGCCATCGTGAACTATCAGTATGATTTCTTTCTGGAAGGCGATGAGAGCAATTTGAAGCCGATGATCTTGAAAGATATCGCTACTGAGATTGGAATGGATATTTCGACCGTATCACGCGTGGCCAATAGCAAGTCGGTACAGACGGAGTTTGGGGTGTATCCGCTGAAGTATTTCTTTTCGGAAGGGATTTCAACCGACTCTGGGGAAGATGTGAGCAGTAGGGAAGTAAAACATATCTTGAAACAATTTATAGAGGAGGAGGATAAGAAAAAGCCTTTGTCTGACGATAAACTTGAGAAACTATTGAAAGAAAAAGGATACCAGATAGCGCGTAGGACTGTGGCAAAATATCGCGAGCAATTGAACATACCTGTGGCGCGATTAAGAAAGGAGCTATAGTGATAGAAAGAACGGCAAACTTCTTTTCGGTTGCATTTCACCCTTTGCTGGTGCCAACCATGATCTATGCAGTCATTTTTGGGTTTGCGCCGCTTCTGGCCAAGCCCTTGCCCGACACGGCATTACTCTATATCTTGGCGGCTGTTTTTATTACTACCTTCGTAATTCCACTCTGCTGCATTGCGGTTTTGCGTTTTAGCGCCTACATCCCTAGTTTCTCTATGCGGCAAAGGAAGGAAAGGATTGTCCCTTTCCTCTTTGTTTCTGCGTTCTATGGGATTACTACCTATATGTTCTATGCCAAAATGCAATTGAATACTATATTGGTGGTGATCATGCTGGCCATTACAACAGTCACCTTTATCATGGCCATAGTCACGGTTTTTTGGAAGATAAGCGTACACAGTGCGGCAATCATGGGCTTGGTGGGTTTTCTTGTTGCCATCATGATAAGATTTCCCTTGTCGAATTTGCTTTGGCCACTGGTGCTGGGCGTAGTAGTGGCGGGGCTGGTGATGAGTGCCCGACTTTATTTGAATGAGCATAGGCCCGATGAAGTGTTTGTAGGAGGGTTGATCGGTTTTATTTTTTGCTTTGGGGCAGTTTTTTTTATGGCATAGAACGGACTTCGTTCCAGCTCTTTTTTTGGGAGAAGGGAGCAGAACTGTAGTTCGAACAAACTAAAGGGATGAGAACTTAACCAGCAAGTGGGAGCGTTCGATATTGAGTGAGGTATTGAGTAGATTCTCATCAATATTCACAAACATGAAAATATCCGCAATAACTCGATTTTTATATATTTTGAATGCCTAAATTTAGAAAGAGCGCATGATCTGGCATCTCAGGTTACAAACCGCTCTCCCTTATGGCAGCAAACTGAAAATAGCATCACTCATGTACACCAATCTCATCTTAGAAAAATCGAATAGTGTGGCCACGATTACCTTGAACAGGCCAGATGTTTATAATGCCCTTGACAATGCTTTACGTCTTGAGCTTCAAGATGCCCTGAAGGATGTAGGGCAAGACAGCCAAGTACGGGTAGTGGTGATTACAGGGGCAGGGAAAGCATTTTGTTCGGGGCAAGATCTCAAAGCGGCTGCCAAAGAGACCGTATCTGTGTCTGATTCTCTCAGGAAAGGGTACAACCCTATTATTAAACTGATGAGGGACATGGCAAAGCCGATTATATGTCGTCTCAATGGAATAGCAGCCGGTGCTGGATGTTCGCTTGCCTTGGCGTGCGACATGATTGTAGCTGCCGAAGAGGCTGCCATGTCAGAGGCTTTTGTGCATATCGGATTGGTGCCAGATGCGGGGTCTTCTTATTTCTTGCCTCGACTTGTAGGGCCACAAAGGGCCTTTGAGCTTGTCAGTATGGGCGGAAAATTATCTGCGAAGGAAGCTTTAGAAATAGGGATGGTGAACAAAGTGGTGCCAATGGAGGATCTCGATGATGCCATCAAGCATTATACGGATTACTATGCGCAAGCACCGACCAAGGCGATTGGGATAATGAAGCGAATGCTCAACAAATCGCTGCATAGCAGTCTGGACACAATGCTAGAATATGAGGTGCATTGTCAGGAAACGGCTGTTAGGACAAAAGACCACAAAGAAGGAGTAAGGGCTTTTATAGAAAAACGAAAAGCAGAATTTAAAGGAGAATAGGAAATCCAACAAGGTTAATAAAGAAGGCCTGGTGAATAATTTCATCAGGCCTTCTTTTATTT
>CAYTTV010000113.1:0-5233 GCA_964440915.1 uncultured Roseivirgaceae bacterium | reverse complement strand
AAGGTTGAATAATTAGTACAATGGCACTTTTGTATAGGAAGGGTGCCATTTTTTTTGCCCTCATCTTTTGACATTGGCTTATTGAGTTTTTTCTATCGAATCCTGAAATATGCGATAGGTAAAATTAATAATGTGAATTTTTCATACATTAATACCCAAACGATTGGTTTGTTGTCATTCCCCTGGGGTCGAAAGGTAAAACTGAGAACAACTTTTAATGCACAGGCCAGGTCCATACCACAGATTGAATTTCTTCAGGTGCATATTTAACGACGGGTTTTACACAGCCGCTAAATATCTATCATTAAGCACTTGTACATGATGGGCTAAATGTCCTGCAACAATATAGATCAAGGCAGCAACAGTAATGGGATTGCCGTTGGCTATTCCTTTGCGATTGAGCATTTCCTGCGAAAAGGATTTGAAAAGATAAATGTTGGCTTTTCGAAGGTGCAAGAACTCTTCTGCCAAATCGGCTAAACGTTGGTCATCGTAATTGCTATTGACCATATAGCTGTTTTCGTCCATGCCAGGCAGCGATTGTTGATCGGCCCGGCTGATGGCCAAAGCCCGATAAGCCATAATACGTTCTACCTCTATTACATGGCCTATTACCTCTTTCACGGACCACTTTCCTTCGGCATACCGATAATCCTCTTTTCCAGCCGGTATGTTTTTTATAAAAGCATGAAAAGTGGTGTTTTGGTTTTCCAATACTTCGGTCACATTGTCGCCCACCCGATCTATATAAGAAGTATAAAATTGGGGATAATCTTGAGGCTGTGGTTTTTGTAAAATCATAATGGTAAGACTTGAACTTGATTTTTTCACTGACTAGTAAAGTTTAAATTTAGTCAAAAAGTATTTTTAGTGAGGGAAATCGCTTTTAAACTTTTTCAGCATCTCAAATACATGAGAGGGATTATCGAGAAAACAGTAAATGCTCAAACAAAAAATTGGGGTTGAGGTCTTATTGGTTAATTTTGTGCAGGTAAGGTAATCCTAAAATGAACGCATGAAAATACATATTCTTCCTCTCTTTTTCTTTTTAGTTGTTGGAGTTCATTTTGTCTCAGCGCAGCATGGTTCTGGTGTTATTGAGAGAAGAGGAGATCGTTATCTGAGTGAAGCACATACTATTCAATCCGGAGAGTCTTATGCTATCAGGCCAGGGTTTTCCTTTACCAGTGCTTTTGTGCGCTGTTCTAGCTGCACCTCCTTTGCTGGGGCTTCCATCGTCGCAGATTCCGATACTTTTCTTTTAAAGCCTGATATACATGCGCCGTTAGAAGTGGGCCTGCAAAGCCACCTGATCATTTTTCCTGACGAAATGGAAACATTTACATTGCTGGCCAATGATCTTGAAGAAGAAATTACGATCATATATCTAAATGCAATAGGGAAGAAGAGCGAGCCGATAAACAAAAGATTGGACAAGCCTGGTGCAGAAACCCATGATACCTGTGAAGCCCCTAAAACCATAGGACAAGAAGAATGGCGAGCAGGACTTGCCCCTCCTTCTTATACCCGTAGTTTTAGTAAAGTAGCGCATCTCATCGTGCACCATTCTGCTACCAGCAACCGTCTTCATGACTATACCAACGTGGTAAGAAATATCTATCTGCTACATACAGAAGGGAATGGATGGTCGGATGTGGGCTATAACTATCTTATTGCGCCAGATGGCACTATTTTCGAAGGACGAGATCCTGGCCATGGCGCTCAGGACAATGTGCTAGGAGCGCATTTTTGTGGTAGCAACACCGGTACCATGGGCGTGTGTTTATTGGGAGAGTATGGTTCGGCACAGCCTTCAGTAGCCATGATGGACGCGCTGCAGCAACTGTTGGCTTGGAAGGCATCAAAGGATGAATTGGATCCACTGGCGGCATTTTATCATCCTGCCAATAGCCAGCTTGGCGTAATAGCAGGTCATAGAGATGGTTGCAGCACAGAGTGCCCCGGTGACAATGTGTATGCCTTATTGCCCCAAGCAAGGCAAGAAGTGGCTGCCTATATGCAGGATTGCCAGACAGAAGAGGAAGCTGAGGAATTTATGCTCATACCCAATCCCACGGCTGATATCTTCCGGGTGCCCACGGCGGATTTTGCTTCTTTTCAGTGGCAATGTTACGATGTGCGAGGCAGGGAAGTAAAGCTCGACTTTGTGACCATAGCCAATGGCGAGGTGAGCTTTAGCGTGCGCCACCTCCCGGCAGGTGTGTACATTGTGAAGATTCAAGAAGCCAGCCATCTATTTGAAAAAAAGCTCATTGTGTTGTGAGGATATTATGTTTCAGCATCTTTCCCCCGATTTCACGCCTTTCGAATAAAAGATAACAGCGACTTTTAGAGAAAAGAAATACAGAAATTTTTTGTGAAAAGAAGATAAAAGTTATAATTTCAAAAGTGTTATGTTGACATTTAGGGCTGTAGAAGCTCTCCACTACTAAAAATGAATATTTGAATGCTGACTTATGCTATCGTTTGCGATAACTTAAAAGGTTTGAGTGCCCACTTGTTGGATTCCAGTAAGGGCATTTCTTCCATGGAGTCTGATTTTTATTTTTTATGAAGCGTTTTGTAAAAAAGTCCTCAATTTCAGATTCCAAAGTTTTTGTCATCAAAAAGCTTGTGGAGCCTTATTTTGATCCCACATTTCATTTCCATTCAGAATACCAATTGTTTTTAGTCTTAAAAGGGCAGGGGATGCGCTTTATAGGTGATTCTATGAAGCCTTTTAAAGCAGGGGATCTCATTTTTACAGGGCCTAACCTGCCTCATGTCTGGAGAAATGACAATGACTATTTTGAGCAAAATGAACCTGGGAGGACGGCTGGTATCGTCATTTACTTTCAAGAAAACTTTCTGGGAGATTCCATAAAGCACAAGGAAGAGATGGAAGTTATCTGGAGCTTGTTTGAGAAGGCACGAAGGGGCATTGAAGTATTGGGAAAAACAAAGGAAAAGGTAAGCAAGATGATGCAAGAACTGCTTGAAATGAGAGGGTTTAAAAGCGTCATTCAATTGCTGGAGATATTCAATGAAATTGCCATGTCAACAGAGATCCATCCCATCACGCGGTATGGTTATAACCCCCCGTTAAATAAAATCTCTACCGATCGGATGAATATTGTCTATGAACATGTCATGAAGCATTTCAGTCAGCAGATAGAACTGAAAGAAATTGCTGAACTGGTGAACATGACACCTACTTCATTCAGCCGTTATTTTAAGACCCATGTCAATAAGTCATTCTCAGAGTTTCTTAAGGAGGTTAGAATCAACCATGCTTGCAAATTACTTCAAGAAGAAAAGTTAAACATCTATCACATTGCTTTGGAGTGCGGCTATAATACCCTGTCAAATTTCAACAAGCAATTTAAGGAGGTGATGGAGCAGACCCCCTTCTATTATCGAAAAATATACCATACACTGAACGTAGAAACATACGGCAATTTTTAACAGAGAAATAAATTATTATTTAACACAAATACTTCAACAATGAAAGACAACATCAATAAGAGTGCATTGTTCAATGGCAGCTGTTTTGCGCTTATTACAACTGCTTTCACATTTGCCATTAGGGCAGGGATATTGCCAGAGCTGGGCAGGGAGTTTGACCTGACTGCCCAACAGTTGGGTTTTATTAACTCCATGTGGTTTTTAGGTTTCCCAATTTCCATGATTATCGGAGGGCTTGTGTACCATTCCTTTGGCCCTGCTAATATTATGCGAGTGGCTTTTGTAACACACACGCTTGGTATTATTTTGACCATATATGCTGGCGGTTATGAATTGCTTCTTTTATCTACATTGTTTATTGGTTTTGGTAACGGATGTACAGAAGCAGCCTGTAATCCTATGATTGCAGACATGTACTCCGGCAATAAAATGAATAAAATGATGAACAGGTTCCACATGTGGTTTCCTGGCGGGATTTTCCTTGGTGCGATCATTTCGAAGGTGATGACGGACTTTGGAATGTCTTGGGAAATCCAGATGTGGGTATTGATGGTGCCCACTATTATATATGCTGTTTTATTTTATGGTAAAGCATTTCCAAAGCCATCAGTACATGGTGCTACCTCGCTTTCTCAGAACTTTAAAGCCATGTTGACCCCAACTTATATTTTCTTGTTCTGCTGCATGGCACTTACAGCCATCACCGAGTTTGGTCCTAACCAGTGGGTAAGCATCATATTGGGCAGTAGCGGAGCCGATGCCATGATCATTTTGGCACTTACTACAGGGTTAATGGCGGTAGGAAGATTCTTTGCAGGTCCTGTTGTTGCAAAACTAGGCCAGACAGGCGTATTGTTGATTTCCGCCATAGTAGCCACTATAGGCATTTATATGTTTAGCGTTGTTACCGGGCCTATGGCCTATGTCGCAGCCATCTTTTTTGCTATTGGCGTTTGTTACTTCTGGCCAGTTATGGTGGGTGCCGTTGCCCAAAGAGTACCTTTGAGCAGTGCATTAGGCATGTCTATTATCGGAGGCGTGGGCATGTTCTCTACCTCCATTTTCCAGCCGATCATCGGAAGGTGGATCGATAACTCTAGATCGGCCATGGCCGCTACAGGGCTTACAGGCGATGAGCTAGAGCTAATGGCAGGCCAGGCTACACTAGCTAAAATGGCGATTTTTCCGGCTATATTGATCGTGCTGTTTACGATATTCTTTATATGGCAAAACAAGAAAGCACCTAGAGCTAAAACTATTGTGGAATAGTTGTTTAATTGCAGCTTGTTAAAAAATCGCCTGCTCTGATTAACTAGGGCAGGCGATTTTTTTATTCCTTATTTGCTAATAAAAGCATTTGGCAAAATAGGTGATTTGTTTTTTTTAATATTTTGTCATGGTCTTGCTTTCTTTTTGCCACAGCAAAGACGCCCTTTCCTTTTATTACTTTGGATAAAGTATATCCGTCCTTTTTTAGGAAAATTTCTGACGTATCGTTTAAATAAAGTTCATAATCGCCATACTGATAAAAAACCGTATTGTTTTTTTTGATTTGGTCAGCGAGATATTTTACAACGCTTTCAAAATTTGTTCTTGAAAAGCAACTTTCCGTTTCCTCGGTATCTATCATCTTGACATAATTAATGCTTGTTTGTCCAAAAGCTGTCATTGTAAAAAGTATTATAGAGGCTATAGTTTTTATCATTGTTGGCTTTGCGATTTACTGAAGTGCTAATAGCGATTAATCGCCTTTCTAGGGAGTCCTTGT
>CAYTTV010000112.1:0-5338 GCA_964440915.1 uncultured Roseivirgaceae bacterium | reverse complement strand
CAGAATCCTATGAGGTGAGTATTTAATGGCAAATTTTTCACATCATCTATTTGAAAGACACAATATTCTATACATTTTTTTGCTTTTGGAAGGCATGGTATACACCCAAAGGACAAACATGATTTCGAAGGATTCTCATAATTTTTTAATGTTCACTGTTAAGTGGATCTTTATTTTGATTCCTTGACCAGGACTGTAAAGAGGAGACTTAGGCACGTTTGTCTGCTTGAAAAATTAATAAGTTAAAAGGCACCTAATAGATGCCCTTTAACTTATCACGAATCCTATTCTATAATAAATGTTTGTGAGTGGAAGAAATTTCCAACATTTACTTTAATGTAATATATAGAAGACCGTAAATCCTCAACATTCATTTCTTTTTGGTAGAAGCCATTTTTTACATCCTTATAGCTTCTGATCAATGCTCCCGAACTGTTATACAATGAAATTGTAATTTCACCATCTTCTGGTGCATTGATATCTAACTTGAAATTGCCATTTGAAGGGTTTGGAAAAATGACTACACTTTGTAAGGTAGCAGGAGATTTCAGAAAGTTGGTCTTCTGACTTACCGCCTGTGCTTGTGAGGTATATGAACCATTCATGAGATCAGCGATTTCAATATTATCCAAAGCTCTACTGAAGATCGCCATGTCATCTATAACAGCATTCAGATTGGGGTCTGCCGCAAATTGCGACTTTCCAAACCAGTTTTGACTGGTATAACCCAGATCAGAAGGTTTGAAAGTCATGCTATTATTTCGCCCTACTTCTGTAGCATTCACATACAAAATGCCTTCGTTGCCGGATAAGGTCACCGCAAGGTGATGCCACTGACCAGGGCTAAGAATAGCCGAACTGTTAATGAGTTCCTGTGTGGTAGAATTTCCTCTTATTGAAAAGCGTACTGTTCCAGTAGTGCCATTTCTGGGCGTCAAATACATATAAGAAGAAGTTCCTGAACCGAAATCAAACAAACGTGCCCAGTTTGTATATCCATCGAGTTTTACCCAGCCTGCAACGGTAATTTCATCCAATGTACTAACGATTCCTGCAGGCAAACTCGCATACCCATTAGTAGAGCCGTCCAAGTCAAGACCGTTTCCGTTTTTCCCAACCACAAAGCTGGCCCCGGGTGCAAGCGTTGCAGTATAGCTTCCCCACAAATCAGCTGCACTGGTCCCGCTGGTTTCATTGAAATCCCAATAACTGAATTCTTCAGTGCCTGAAGGAGGTGTGGATGTTTCCCCTTCAAACTCATTGGCTATTTCAGCAGCATTCAATGCTCGGCTAAATATCTTGAAATCATCAATGGTTCCGTTAAGATGCGGATCTACTGTCCATTGAGATTTACCCAGCCAGTTTTGGGTCGTATTTCCCAAATCAGAAGGGCGCTTAGTCAAGCTTTCATTTCGCCCCACCTCAACTCCATCTATATACAAAATGCCTACGTTTCCTGATTGCGTTACGGCAATATGATACCACTCATTTATGTCTAGCTCAATAGCACTTCCGATCGTTTGAGATGGTTCGTAGGAAGTAGTCCTTATCGCATATCGGACATTGCCCACATCCCCTCCGGTGCCAGGAATTAAAACCATATTCGATCCCGTATTAGAACCAAAATCGAATAAGCGGTTGCCTTTGGAAGTAGCATCAAGCTTCACCCAAGAAGTGATCGTGAAATCATCTAATGTGCTCACCACCCCATTAGGAAGTGTGGCATAGCCATTTGCGGTACCGTTTAATTTTAGGCCATTATTTTTCTTGCCGCTTACGAAGCTTGCGCCCGAACTCAAGTTGATGGTATTGCTTCCCCATGAATCTGCTGCTGTAGTGCCACTGGTTTCGTCAAAATTCCAATAACTCAATTCTCCAGGGCCTGATGGAACAGGCGGGGTGATTGAAACAGTGTCTGCATATAGAAAATTCTCTAATACTGCCATTTGTGGTCTGTCAGTACCATCATTGTTGGGATGTACAGACAATTTATTTGTGCCCCATCGCGAGCCTGCAGCCCAATAAGTTCCATTTACACCGTTTTCCTTCAAATATTGAAGGGCGTTTTCTAATACCACATTCCATCTTGGATCATCATCAGGTATGCCATATTCTCCCACAAATCCTCTAACTCCGTGCTGGTTCAGCCAATTGACGAAGGGGGCTAACCGATCTACCCCCGTTGAAGGAGTAGCGTCTTCATTATCGTAGCTTTCATTGTATATGCCTTCTGAGGTATCGTCAAAATATACGTGAGCTTCATAAATTAGATTGTCGGAAGGGTCCTCCAACAGCCTCAAATTATCACTTACACGGGGCCACTCCTTTGAAGAGCTATAACTTGGCCCTCCTACCATAATGGCAGTTTGAGTATCTGTTGTTCGGATAGAGTCGATCATTCCCTGGGCAATATCAAACCAAGGTGTGTCTTGACGCATGCCATGAGGCTCGTTCATGAGGCCATAAGCATAAATATTGTCAAAACCCTTAAATTCATCGGCAATCATGCGCCAGGCATTTCCTACATGTGCTATTGTTAAGGCGGGGTCTCCAATAATTCTTTGAACACCACCATCTGTTCTCCTTACATAATTATGCATGTCTAGCAATATCCACATGCCCCTTTTCCTGGCCTCCCAAACTAGGTTTCTCAGTTCATTAATATCCCTTTCAGCAAATGGGCCATTCAATTGCGGTTGGAGCCTCTCCCATTTAAATGGTACACGCATGAGTGTCAGCCCTTTCTCCTTAAAGTAATCGAGTTCCGCTGAGTGAGGATATTGATAGTCTGTTCCCGAAAACTCCGCACCTGCTAGGTTGACACCAAAAGGTGCTGGTGTAAAAGATGGCATGGGTGCCGGATTGGCAGGAGCTTCTAAAATTTTAATATAATCTACACTTACTATTGCGCCATTCGAATTGGCAGGAACAGGCATGGGTATTTCAAATCGGATAGACTGGATATTGCCACTCCAGCGAGTATCATGACTCAGATCAATTACATATTCATTAAAGTCATTGTCTTGAATGGAAACTAAAAAATCGTAACGAATTCCCTGGCCATCTTTTACCCAATAAAAACGGGCTCTCCGGCTTTGGGTCCCATTTTTTAGTTTTATGACGATCTGTTTAGACACTGCTGGGTCTAAGGTGACACCCGATGGAATAACGTACTGTAGATCAGGATATCCCATACTAGTAGAAGCAGTGAGATTTAATATCCCATTGGAGGTATTCGGGTTAGCATAATTAATAATATCCCAACCTTCTACGGAATTGCCCACCACTGGGTGATCAAAATTCCATGTATGTGTTGCGGGAGCCTGTTGTGCTTGGGTCTTCATACCAAGGCACACTAAAAATGACAATAAAAATAAAATTTTTCTCATAGGTAAAATGTTTGATTGTTTAAAAATCGCATCATTTTAAACCGATCTTGGCTCGGTTAAATTGATGCAGTCAAATAGACATAGGTATCTCGGCGAAAAACAAGTAGTGGTGACGTCCGCACACATCTGCTTTTCGAATCTGATTAATTACCCAAACCAATTGGTCAGGGTTGATAAACTCAACTTGGGAACAGGGACACATAGTGCGCCCCAATAAGGATTGATTATCCCATTTTAGTATAAGGGTATGATTTGATCCGCAATCGATTTCGGTTTGCTGGGCATCGCTAACCCAATACGTTGCCAAGGAAGCAGGAGACTGTTTGTCATCCCTTCCTAAAAATCAATTCCATTATGCTAAAATTTGCGTGCTATCATTTATCACAAGATAAATGAACCAATAAGGCCTTAAAAAATATAATCGATTACGAAAGTAAGATAATGGTAAAATGACATCCTGAAAACTGAAGTAAGTCATTAAAAGACATTTCAATAAGAGGCTATTTTTATACAAACCCTTTAAAAAACACCTGCAAAGCTCAACCTTAAAGGAAAAAGGATATTTCTACGTTGAGCTTTGCAGGTAAGATGGTAGTGGCTACTGTATAATGATAGTTTTTGATTCAGAGAAATTCCCTACAACTATATTAATATGATATAATCCTTTAGGTATACCTCTTAGGTCTAAGGATTTCTGAATGCGGTTGCCAATAATGTCTTTGTTGGTGTATACCAATACGCCTAAAGGGTTGTAAACCATAACAGTTATTTCACCTTTATGCGGGGATGTGAGGGATATTTGAAATTCCCCATTTGAAGGGTTCGGATAAATTTCAATATGCTTCTCCTTTTCTAGGTTGTCTACACTCAAGGGCAAACCAGGCGATTCTATCACTTCCGATTCAGGGCCTTCTCCCGCCAAGTTTTGCGCAGCGATTTTGTAATAGTAAGTTTTAAGCGCTGATATGTTTTCATCCAGATAGCTGTTTCCCAAGATACCCTCTGCAATAGTTTCGAAGGGACCAGCCTCGCTTTCCGCACGTTTCACCATATAACTGCTCGCCTTTTCTACTTCATCCCACTTAACTTCAATCAAGTCGCCGCTTGTTCTCTCTGCCGTTACGCCTGCTGGTGCATTATCCGGAGCAGTATTCATGGCAAAGTCCAAATAGTCTAATTCAAACCCTCCACTGATAATGTTAAATTTAAGTTCGTGGATACCTATGGTCAGTGCAGGTACCTCAAAAGTCATTTCTGTCCATGGATAACTCAATGGAAGTGCAACATCACCTGAGAATTCTTCATCATTTATAGTAATATTGATTACGGGACTCGCAACGGTTTTGTACCGCATTGTAACAAGGTAACTGGCTTCCTCCTTAACATCAACGGTGTATTTCAACCATTCCCCTGCCTCTGTATTGGTAAGATGATAATTACCATCATTGAAAATGGAGTTGTAGTCCACATCACTATGGCGATAGGAAATACCAGGATTATCATTACCAATCGTGTTATCATAATAACCAACATTTTGCCCACCCTGATCATAATCCTCTACCTCAACTTTTCCAGGAATGGCCAAGTGCACCCCTTTTAGTTCAACTTGTCTTATGCTTCCGGTGCCATCGTCGTTGGTCGCACTAATTTCAACTATATGCGTACCTACAGGCAGGGTCCCGGAAATCTCCTGCGTTGCTGCGTCAAAGGTAAGGCCATCGGGAAGTCCGTTGACTGTAAAGCTTGTCGGGTTGTTAGTAGCAGTAACTTTGTAGGCAATCGGCTTGGCGATATTAAAAGTGGCCGCATAAGGACTCGTAATCTCTGGTTGAGGAGAGGGGGCATCCGCATAGGAATAATTTTCCAGCACCGCCATTTGAGGGCGATCCGAAAGATCGTTGTATGGATGTACTGCCATATGGTGATCTCCCCATCTCGATCCTGCCGCC
>CAYTTV010000111.1:0-5390 GCA_964440915.1 uncultured Roseivirgaceae bacterium | reverse complement strand
AAATAAAAGGAGCAGGAAGATGACTTCCTGCTCCTAATAAAACAACAACTATTAACTAACAACTAACTAATAACCTGGGTTTTGCATTGCCTTTTTTTCTTCTGTGGTTAGCAACCTGCCATCTTTATACACCCCATCAATAAATTCTTGGGGAATTGGGCGCAGTAGATGCTTTTCACTCACATTGGCTGCCGCTTGTGGATTGAATGCTTTGGCTCGGGTGACCAAAGTTTTCGTCCTGGCCAGATCCATCCAGCGATGAAGCTCTCCCATCAACTCCCTAGCACGCTCGTTTAAGATGAAATGGACAAACATCTCCTCCTTGGAAGCAACTCCAGCTGGATACATTTCTGCATCTGCTTCTGGTGTGCCGGCTGTAAAATAATCTTCTGTCACCTCCATATCTGCTTCTGTACTGCCATCCTCCCCATAAGGAACTTGCTCTGCCAAATGGTAAACCCCACTTCTCTCCTCGCCCTCTTTATAAGCAGCTCTTTCACGTAGCGCATTGATGTAAACCAATGCTTCAGCATACTTATTCTGCCTTCCTAAAGCTTCGGCAGCAATAAGATAAGTCTCTCCCAAACGAGCCAATATGCCATCTCGAGTGCCTTTCTCATCGTTGAAACCAGCACGGAAAGGATCAATATATTTTGAAAGTGCTGGGTATCTGCTCTCAGTCCAATGGGTCACAGGTTTTCCCTCTTCGTCGAACGCATATCTTGCAAATACATAAGGGCCGAAGCTATTGGTGTAATCATACGTAAATCTTGCATCATCCGGCTCGTTGACGACATATATGATAGATGTGTCTCCTAGTTCAAATCTCTTTTCCCCCACCATGTCAGGACTAGGGGCATCATCTTCTGACCACACAGGCATGTTCCCACTGTTAGCAATATAGGCCGTTTTAAAACTTTTATAAAAACGGGAATCGATCTCTCTATTATAAATGTCCATGGCATAATCTGTAGGTTTCAACCTTTGGTATTCCCTACCATTGGCCACATCCCGAACCATACCGGGAATATTATTATAAACTGACAAGAAGAATAAGTGCATCCGGTTGCCATAACGGCCAAGCAAAGCCTGATTATTATCAAACTGTGCGGCCAGTATAATTTCTGGATTGTTTTCGTTGTCGCCATTTACTGCGGTGTATTCAAACAAATCATTAAAGTCAGCAGCTAAAGTATGTGAAGAGTTATTGATAACCTCTTCGGCATAATAAGCAGCACTGTCTAGGTCGGTGGCCACGTTGGGAGAATAATCAACATTCAACTCGCTCGCGCGTGTCAAATAAGCCTTGGCCAAGAAATGTTGCGCGGCTGCTTTTGTAATCCTACCTGGCTGTGCAGGACTTGTAGGCAATAAAGATTCTGCCCTTCTGAGGTCACTGATGATCACCTCAAACACCTCTTTAGCAGACGCTCGAGTAAATTCAGCTACATCACCTTCGATAGGTTGTAGCGATATGGGAACTCCACCAAACTGTTCAACCAATTTCAGGTAATCAAATCCTCTTATAAAGTACACTTCTCCGAGTCGGGTATCCCTAAGTTCTCCTTCTGGCAATACTTCAGGAATATTCCTTATTCCTATATTGCATAAGTTAATCTGGGCATACATATTGTCCCAAAGAGGGGCAAGATTTGCCGTTTCCATCGGATCTAATGAAGGGGCATATGTATTCCATATTACATGGTTAGTTCCACCCCCATTGGTAAATTCATCTGTACCATAGTTGGTCAAGGCATAAGACCATTCAAAATTAAAATGGAATCTCAACCCTTCGTAGGCTCCGTTCACCAGTTCTTCAATCCCCTCAGGGGACTTGAAGCGATCTTGCGTTAATGTGGCCACCATTTCTTCCTCCAAAAAATCCTTGCAGGAAAATTGAACGCCCAGAAACATGAATATAATTAATGCTGTTTTTCTCATCGTGATATATTTTCTATTGTGCATTAGAATGTTAAGTTTAACCCAAACACCAGACTTCTTGAGGTAATGGAGGTAGCACCTGGGTTAGTACCGCCAATCTGAAAGTTTGTATCAGGATCTAAGAAATCTGTTTTAGAATACAAAAATGGATTCAGCACCTGAGCATACACTTTTAGGTTGCTCACATTCCATCGCTCTATGATCGGCTGGGGGAAAAGATAAGCCAAAGAAATGTATCTTACCTTTATAAAAGACCCATCTTGATAATTCATGGTAGAGTAATGTATTGGCTGTCCACCGTTGAGGTAGTCAGGTCTGGGATAAGCGTTGGTTGGATTGTCGGGGGTCCAATAGTCTATCCTTCTGGAAGCAAACTGTCCTTCCATATCGACCGCACCGCCTTGTACCATATGCCCCCATCGTGTGTAAACAAAAGCAGAAAGCTCTAAATTTTTATAGGCGAATGTATTGGTGATACCACCAGTCCATTTCGGGAACATGCTTCCAAGTACTCGTCTATCTTCATTGAGATCAATTATATAATCTCCATTGACATCCTCTACCCGAATATCCCCAAACTCGTAGTCTGCGCCGTTATCATTAAATTTCTGCATTTCTTCTGCATCGGCAATTTGCCATATGCCGATTTTCTTGTAGTCATAGAAAAGACGGGTAGACTCGCCTATGAATAAAGCCTCATTAGGAAGATCCTGCTTGCCATCAACAAGTTCGATGATCTCCATCCTGTTTCGGCTGAAACTTATATCCGTATACCACTGAAAATTGGGTGAACTTATGTTGACAGTCGACAATTCTAGTTCCAATCCTCTATTTTCTGTTTTCCCAACGTTGAGGGTAATGCTGCTATATCCGGTAACAGACAATGGGCTTTTATCAAGAAGAAGATCACTTGTCTTAGCAATATAATAATCTATCGATCCTGTGATTCTGTTATTGAATACACCAAAATCTAAAGCCACATTCCATGTTTGTGTCTTTTCCCAACCTAGATATGGATTGGGCAAGGAGCCTTGTTCATTGTTTGCCCCTTTTGGATTACCAGTGACATAACCTTTCGCTGGAGTGCTTCCAAATACATATGGAATCCCTACTAATGGACCTTGGGTAGTATAAGGAGCCACCGCCTGACTACCTACCGTTCCCATTCCTGCTCGAAGTTTTAGTTCGTTGATAGCGGATATATTCTCAAACAGGCTTTCTTGGTCCAGCTTCCACCCTACCGAAACGGAAGGGAAAAAGTCCCACTTATAACCCGAAGCAAGTACAGAGGCACCGTCCCATCTACCTGTGGCAGTCAATAGGTATTTGTCTTTAAAGGCATAGTTAACACGACCCATATACGACAATAATGTTCTCTTCTGATAGTCAGAGCCCCAACCATCCAAAGCGCCTTTATTAGTTGAGCCTAAGTTATACCAAAGCTGACTGTTATAAGGTAAATCCGTAGCCGTCATATCCGAATTCTCCCATTTTGACATGGAAGAACTTTGTAATAAGGTAATGCCAATGGAATGATCTTCGGAAAAATCCTTATCGTAGTAAACCAAATTTTCCATGGTCCAAGCAGTATTTTGTGTTTGTTGATAGCGGGCATAGTTAGTCGCATCGGCAGAACCACCACCTCTTAAGCTTGACTCTTCGCTTTGGAACTGTCCATTACGATAGCTTCTCAGATCAGGGCCAAAAATGGCTTTGTACCTAAGCCCTTCCAACAGTTTAAATTCTGCAAAAAAACTTCCAAAAGCCCTTAGGCTGGTTCTTTCATTTGTTACAAGGTCTCCATCCAAAATAGGGTTTGAGATCCTGGAGCTTCCTGGATTATAGATAAAATTTCCGTCACTATCATAAGGCACTGCAAAGGGCAACTGTCCTTTTGCCGCTTCATAGATCGTCCTGGAACCTCTTGAACCACCGGCAGAATAGCCATAATTCTGAATGCCATAGCTCACATTCATGGTTCCTCCAAGGGTAACCCAGTCAGTAGGCTTTACCTCAAGATTCAACAAGCCAGAATATCGCTTGTAGTCTTGTCCTACATTGGTGCCAATCTGATCCAGATAACCACCAGAAATATAGGCCTTAATCTTATCTGTACCCATTGTAGCACTGATGTTATGCGTTTGCATTACACCTGTTCTTTCTACATAATCCGTCCAATCAGTTGTGGGCACTTTACTTGGGTCATAAACTGGCACCTCACTTACACCCCATTTTGTTTGCTCCTCCGGTGTGGTAGGCCGCATCGCGGGAACCCTGTTAGCCTTATCTACCCATGTATAGCCAGCAGCAATGGACTCCCACGCATTTAGATCATAATTAAAATATCTAAAGTCATCTGCGGGATTGGGATAAGGTGTTGGGTAGTCACCAGTAGTACGAGCAGCGTTTCTACGGTATTCTGCATACTCAGGCGCATTAAAGTTAGGGGCAAGGTCATGGATTCTTTCAAAGGTTACAGAACCATCATAGGTGATCTGCGCCCTTCCTGTTTGCCCTCTTTTGGTGGTAACCAATACAACGCCGTTGGCAGCCCGTGAACCATAAATAGCAGCGGCAGAAGCATCTTTTAACACGCTGATGGATTCAATATCATTGGGGTTAAAAGCTTCAAGCCCCCCAGATTGCAAAGGCACACCATCCACAACATATAGTGGATCTTGACCAGCGGTAATGGACCTTTCACCCCTTACCCGGATGGAACCCATTTCTCCTGGTCGAGAATTGGTCACAATGTCTACCCCTGAAGCCCGGCCTTGTAAGGCTTGTACAGCATTTTGTACAGGAATAGCCTTTATCTGTTCAGAAGACACCTGGGTTATAGAGCCAGTAATATCTGACCTTTTTTGCGTTCCGTATCCTACTACCACAACCTCTTGCAAGGTTCTCAGATCTGGCAAAAGCGAAATACTGACGTTGCTTTGATTGCCCACTGTTACCTCTTCAGAAACAAAGCCTACATAGGAAAAAATCAAAACAGCACTTTCATCTGGAACTACTATTGTATAGTTTCCATTTAAATCAGTAGTAGTGCCGACAGTCGTTCCTTTTATCAGTACGGTTACACCCGGCAAAGGCTCACCGTCCATGTCGGTAATCTTGCCCTGCACGGCAATGTCCAATGGAGCTTTCTCTTCACCTTTCTCTGCATTAGCAGCATAAGCTTCTGTAGATATTAGATGCAGCACCTTCTCTCCTGCAACAGCGGGGCTAGTACCCAAGGTAAAAAGCCCGGCAGCACAGAAAGTCCAAAATGTACTTTGTAATCTTTTTTTCATGTGATAAGTTGGTTAATTATCTATAAGAAATATCGAATATGGTAGTAAATTAGGACAGAGGCGAGAAAAAACTATCCTGCCGTATCCCGCCAGCCCGAAATAATATTTCAAGAAACGTCACACCCGGGATCATGCAATCGAATTCCTTTACAC
>CAYTTV010000110.1:0-5876 GCA_964440915.1 uncultured Roseivirgaceae bacterium | reverse complement strand
CTCATTAAGCAGCATATTGCTGACAAGCCTCATAACATTCCTTACACTTCTCTGCACATTGTTGGCAATGGTCATGGTCATGTTTTCTGCATTCTTCATGGCAGGCTTGGCATATGGCAATACAAAGTGATAGGATATCTTCCATATGCTCAGACTCTCTGGCAATAAATTGCGCTGTAAGACTACAGATATCTGCACAATCCCGATCTAAGCGAATACACCGCTCCATCATTTTTACATTGTCCTCCTGAAGACAAAGCGTAGCACAAGTTTCACATGCGGTGATACATTTGATAAGGATGTGTTGAAGTTCATTTGTTTTGGGATCTTTCATAGCGTTTTTGCTTTCATTGTACATTATGTTATTTATTATAGCACCTAATTGTTCAATCCTTTAACATTATATGAGAACTAGTGTTTATATTCATGATTCATCAATACTGATCGGTTAAAATTACTCACCCGGTCATTCGTAATAAAAGCCATTATTATGAGGATAAAATATTTTTTCAAGGAGACTTTTTCCTTATTAAAAGAAACCGCTAAGAGTTGGAACGAACATGATCCTTGGAGAATGAGTGCCGTCATAGCCTATTATGCGATATTTTCATTGCCCGGATTGCTTATAATCATTATCAAAGTGGTGGGGTATTTTATAGGAGACAAGATGATTAATGATGAGCTGTTTTCTACTATAAGCACTCAAATGGGTCCTCAAGCGGCAAGCCAGATGAGGACCATCGTAGAAGCTTCTAACAATTCCGAAGGTTTTACAATGGCCGCAGTAGTAGGGATAGGTTCGCTTATTTTTGGGGCAACAGGTATGTTTTATCATGTTAAGGAAAGCCTTAACACCATGTGGGAAGTGGAGGTAAAGCCCCGAAAGGCATGGCTCAAGCTGATCCGAGACAGGCTCTTTTCTTTTGGGATGGTCCTGATCATAGGCTTCCTCATGTTGATCTCACTTATGCTTTCCTCACTCATTACTTTCTTCAGTGATTACCTTAATGCTGTATTTCCTGAATTGGGTGCTGTTTTTTTCAGTGCTGTTAACATCGTGGTTTCTTTGGCCATTATTACTGTTCTGTTTGCACTTATGTTTATTGTGTTGCCCGATGCCAAGGTACGACTAAAGGATGTATGGGTGGGCGCATTTGTTACAGCCCTATTGTTCGTCATAGGCAAAACCCTGATAGGCCTATATTTGGGATACAGCGATCCTGGGTCGGCCTATGGTGCTGCCGGCTCTATTGTGCTCATTTTATTATGGGTTTCCTATACGAGTCTTATTTTGTTCTTTGGAGCTGAATTTACCCAAACCTATGGTCGAAGGCATGGTATGGAAATCGTGCCTGTAGAGTATGCAGAAAGGGTGGGAAAAGAAAAACTCTCTTTGCCAGCAGCATTAAAAGAACTGGAAAATGTAAAAGAAGAAAGGGATAAGGCAATTCAAGAAAGGAATGAAGCGCTTAAACAACTTCGAATTGAAAGTGACCGATAGAAGTCTGCGTGGCCGAGAGAAACATTCGCTTTAAGTTAAGCTCATGGGTTTTTATGGAAAGGTCTATTTGAAACGTTGGTTGGTATAATCTTACAAAATGGCAACCTATGCATAAAAAGTTGTTTTACTCATAATACATTTCCTCTTCTACCTCCCAACTTGTTTCTCTCAAGAAGTCAAGCGAGGATAACTGATGGTCGAATAACCTCTTTTGAAAAAGTGCCACATTTGTTGAAGCGGGGTCTCCATTTAGCAGGGTCAAATAGGCGGCAAAAGGGGAGAGTTTCCAATCAATGTAAGTACTGGCACCGATGGGTCGGTATATCGAATAGAAGTTTTCAGCAATGGAGACATTCAAAGTTCGGCAAATTGTCCTTGCACGTCTCACTGCATTATTGATACTTATGCCATCTTCATACTCATGATCCTTTAGGATGTCACTGGCATAGTAGATGCACTTTTTCCTTTGGATGTTCTCGACAAATCCTTCTAGAAAAGGGTGGGAGTGGTGGTTATAGATGGTTACTAACATGACAGGGGTATTTTAAGTTAATTCATTGTCTTGGTATCTCTTATGCTTTTCAGCTTTTCAAATAATGCCGTCTCTTCCGAAGAAAGATTTTTCGGCATCTCAACATTTATATTTATATAAAGGTGACCAAATTTGCTCATTTCATCATAATGGGGCATGCCCCTGTTTTTTATCCTGAGTAGTTTCCCGTTTTCAGTGCCTGGAGGAATGTTTACCTTCACTTTTCCTTTTAAGGTATCTACCTCTATTTTTCCTCCTAAAACCGCCGTATACAAATCCACTCTCACCTCTTTAAAGAGATCGTAATCTTTTCTCTTATATAGAGGATGTTCTTCTACTAATACGTTTATGAGCAGATCTCCCGCCGGTCCACCCTGCGAACCTCGCCCTCCTTTGCCCTTTATTCTCAACAACTGACCGTCTTGAATACCTGGTTTTATTTTTATCCTTAATTTCTGCCCATTAAGCTCCAATAGGCGGCTTGTCCCATGGTAGGCCTCTTCCAGTGTTATGCTAGCCTCTGCACGATAATCCTGACCCTTCATGGCATAGGCTGCACTTCCTTGACCACTACCACCAAAAAAACTTTGAAAGAAATCTGAAAAATTACCGCCGCCACCAAAAAGATCATTTAAATCTCCTTCAAATTGGTAACTGCCACCACCAGAAGCTCCCGAACCATACCGACTATAACCACCGTCAGCGGCGCCATGTTGCTGATAATATTTCCAATTGGCGCCCATTTCGTCGTATTTCTTCCGTTTGTCCGGATCCTTCAATACTTCATAGGCCTCCGCTACTTCTTTAAATTTCGCTTCGGCTTCTTTGTCGCCTTGGTTTTTATCAGGATGGTATTTGACGGCGAGTTTTCTATAAGCTTTCTTTATCTCATCTTCAGTGGCTTTTTTGTCCACCCCAAGAACTTTATAATAATCTTTATAGTCCATTGATGTCAAACAGGGATACAGGGTTTTAATGCAGGTGCAGCTTCTTCACCTGTAGCAGAAGGACTAAATATACGACAATCGCATCATTTTATGATCCACCGTATGCCGGCTTATCGATATCGGGCTTATTGGTGTTGCGATTTCTGTTGGTGACATACACCTGATCCGGATCAGGAGTGCCGTCATCTTTGGTATATCGTTCATTTAGCTCTTCTTCTTGTTCCAGATTTTCAACTTCTACAGTCTTTATCCCAGCCTTTGGTTTCCCAGCATCCCCTGGCTTACCTTTGTTGGCTTCTGTTTCGCTTTGTTTGCTTTTGTACGGCATATCAATTGTATTTAAGTTAATTGTCTTCTTATTAACAGAAACATGAGTAGGGTGGAATTGTTATTGTTTTTTGCCCACTACAGGACCAGTACCCATCACGACTTCTCATTAATATTATTAAATTGCAACAGCATTGTTAGGGTGGAATGTGGAAAAGAAGACCAATTTTATTAAAGAGAAATTCCTGCATGGTATAAAAGGGTTACAATGGCCTTGGAAGGTTCTACTTGCCATTCTCCTTATTTTTGTAGCCTTTCTTATTTTTACTCCCGTTCCTTCTTTTGAAGACACCTCCTATGCCACTGTCCTCGAATCAAGTGATGGGTCTTTGCTTGGTGCTAGGATTGCACAAGATGGTCAGTGGCGCTTCCCTTTAGAAGATACTGTCTCAGAGAAGTTTAAGCAAGCTATAATTTATTTCGAAGATGAGTATTTCTTCTGGCATCTTGGTATCAACCCTGTGTCTATAGGAAAAGCGCTTGTCCAAAATGTGCGTGCTGGAAAGATAAAAAGAGGCGGAAGTACCCTCTCTATGCAGGTAGCGAGGTTATATAGGGGCAATAGGCCAAGAACTTTCCCCGAAAAAATCATTGAGCTTTTCCTTACATTAAAGCTGGAGCTATCCCTCTCAAAAGAAGCAATACTAAACTTGTATACCGCCCATGCGCCCTATGGAGGCAATGTGGTAGGGATGTCTGCTGCCGCTTGGCGCTATTATGGACGTCCTCCAGAAATGCTCTCCTGGGCGGAATGCGCAACATTAGCAGTATTACCCAACAGCCCATCCCTGATCTATCCGGGCAAAAACAGTCAGGTGCTCCTGACCAAGCGAAATAGATTGTTGGACAAACTAGCTCAAAAGGGCGTGATAGATGCTAGCACGGCCTCATTGTCAAAATCAGAGCCTCTTCCAGGTGCACCACAGCCCCTCCCAAATCATGCCGCCCATCTTCTTACACGAACGATAAAGGAAGGAAATGAAGGAGAAATCGTACGGACAACTCTAGACTATAAATTACAAAAGACTGTCAAAGAAAAAGTACAACGCCATCATCTGCGAATGAAGGAAAACTATATTCACAATGCTGCCGCAATAGTGGTAGAAATTGCTACGGGCAATGTCTTGGCCTATGTCGGCAATGTGGACGCTGAGGGCCAGCAAGGTCAGCATGTAGACATAATTACTGCCAATAGAAGCACAGGAAGTGTACTCAAACCCATTTTGTACGCTGTTGCTATCGATGAGGGGCTGATCTTGCCCAGGCAACTTTTACCGGATATCCCAGTTTTTCTTAAAGGCTTTGCCCCTCAAAATTTCGACAAGAAGTTTCACGGAGCAGTACCTGCTAACATAGCCCTGACGAGATCCTACAATGTGCCTTTTGTGCACCTGCTTCAAGATTATGGGTATGAGAAATTCCATCAGAAGCTACAGGAAATAGGGGTGAAGTCTTTAGATAAGCCTGCTGGACATTATGGGCTGTCGATGATTCTCGGCGGAGCTGAATCTTCGCTATGGGATGTTAGCGGAGTTTATGCAAGCATGGCCCGAAGCCTCCTGAATTACTTCAAAAGACCCGTGAGAAAACAGTATAGCCAAAGTGACTATCATGCCAATACCTATATAAAAACGGAACAAGAAGAAGGGCATTTATACCATACAGGAGCTATCGGTGCCAGTGCTATTGGGCACATGCTGTCCTCCATGCAAGAATTAAATAGGCCAGAAGAGCAGTCTGGTTGGGAACATTATACCTCATCCTCTGAAATTTCATGGAAAACCGGTACAAGCTATGGCTTTAAAGATGCCTGGGCAATTGGGTTGAATAAAAAATATGTGGTGGGAGTGTGGTTAGGAAATGCCGATGGAGAGGGCCGTCCAGAATTGATAGGGGTGAAGGCGGCGGCGCCATTACTGTTTGATATTTTCTCGCAGCTAAAAGTAGACGGAAAACTACCTGCTCCAGCCTATGGCCAAACCACCTTAAGTGTCTGTGAAACCAGTGGGTTTAAGGCCAGTGATTTCTGTAGTAAGACCAGACTGGAAAAGTTGCCTCCAAATGCAGCAAGGGCTTCGATATGTCCTTATCATCAATTGCTTCACCTCGATTCCGAAGAACAGTATCAGGTCAGTAGTGCATGCTATCCTGTGAGTCAAATGAAGGCTAAGACTTGGTTCATTCTGCCCACAACCCAAGCATGGTATTTTAAACAATACAATGCTGATTATACAGAGCCGCCTGAGTTTTTAGCTGCATGCATGGACAAAAGCGATAAAAATGCCTTTATGGAACTCATATACCCACGTTCCTACACCAAGGTGTATGTGCCCAAGGAAATTGATGGTACCCTTGGAGCGGCTATTTTCGAAGTCGCCCATAGAAATCCTGACGCTACAATATATTGGCATTTGAATGAAAACTTCATCGGCAGTACAACCAATAAACACCAATTGGGGTTGCGTCCTCCAAAAGGTCATCATAAACTTCACTTGGTTGATGATCAAGGCAGGGAGCTGATGCTGGCCTTTGAAGTAATCAGTGAATAGAAAATAAGCTATATAAGCTT
>CAYTTV010000109.1:0-6172 GCA_964440915.1 uncultured Roseivirgaceae bacterium | reverse complement strand
TTCTGGGTGCTGTTTAGTTTATAAGTGGCTAAGAAGCCTGAATTTCCAGATTGCGCCCAATAACCTGTTTATTTTGTGTGTGCTGCGTTTGAATTTTATTCCAGCACTTTTTGTAAATCATCAGGGTTCTGGCGGTCATCCCAGATGCTTGTTATTTTTATCCTGTCCGTCTGCACTTATAAAAGATACTGAAATGTCCGGCGGCAGTAACTCTATGATCATTGAAATCTGTAGGCTTACCCAAATAGTTAAATTCCGCCAAATATTTGATTCTTTTTCGGAAAGTAGCGAAAATCCGTCTACTGTATCTATTATTTCCGTTCTTCTTAATCCAGTATTCTAATATTTCTCTCCTCTGATTTCTTGCTGTTTCGATCCAGACTATTCTCTTAGCCATTCGTCCTCTTCGATATTTAGGTCATCATCAGAAATCAGTCTGCCATTTACGATATCCATCTCACTAGCCTGTAACGCTTTTCTTTGGTCAGGGGCAACTAAAATAATTAGACCCATTATTATGAAGACTATTCCCATAGCCTTCATACCTTTCAAGGACCTGTAATGGTTAAAGTTACTGCTGGCCATGGTCTTGTTTTAATACGCCACAACTACTGTATATCAACAACTGGTGCTTCAAGGTCATGGCTTTCAAGAAGCACGATTTCATTTGCAGGCGTTTTTATGTCTGCTTCATGTACATCTTTTATGGAAATGTGAGGAGCAATAACCAGAGCCACGATTGACATTAATTTGATCAGGATATTCATAGAAGGCCCAGAAGTATCCTTAAATGGATCTCCAACCGTATCTCCAGTAACAGACGCCTTATGAGCTTCAGAGCCTTTATATTCCATCACGCCGTTAATGAGTACTCCTTTTTCAAAGGACTTTTTCGCGTTGTCCCATGCACCGCCGGCATTGTTTTGGAAAATTCCCATCAACACACCGGAAACAGTTACCCCTGCTAGCAATCCTCCAAGAATTTCAGCAGAGCTGGTATCGGGAAATACGCCCTTAAAGCCGAAGCCAACCAATACAGGTGTTAATAGGGCAATAGCGCCTGGGAAAAGCATTTCCCTTAAAGAAGCTTTTGTAGATATTTCTACGCACTTATCATACTCAGGCTTAGCCTTATATTCCATAATGCCTGGTATTTCCTTAAACTGCCTTCTTACTTCCTGAACCATGTCCATAGCGGCCCTTCCTACTGCGGCAATTGCCAAGGACGAGAATATGAATGGAATCATGGCACCAACAAATAAGGCTGCCAAAACAGGTGCTTTGTATATGTCTATGCTCTCAATGCCTGCAATGCCCACAAAAGCAGCGAATAGAGCCAGGGCTGTTAAAGCAGCAGAAGCAATCGCAAATCCTTTTCCAGTAGCAGCAGTAGTATTGCCAACAGCATCTAATATATCTGTTCTGCCCCTTACTTCTTCTGGAAGTCCACTCATTTCGGCTATACCGCCAGCATTGTCAGCAATGGGTCCAAAAGCATCAATGGCCAATTGCATGGCAGTAGTGGCCATCATTCCAGCAGCAGCTATAGCAACGCCGTACAAACCAGCAAAGGCATAAGATGATACAATACCGCCTGCTAAAACAAGAATTGGAAGTGCTGTAGATTCCATTCCTATAGATAAACCACCTATAATATTGGTAGCATGTCCTGTAGAGGATTGTTTGATAATCGTATTAACAGGCCTCTTGCCTATTGCTGTATAATATTCTGTGATAAAACTCATGAGGGTGCCAACGACCAATCCTACTACAACAGCACCGAATACGTCCATTTTATCGAAAGCAATAGAGTTGCCTCTTTGCATTACCATTTCTCCTGCGGGCAGAAGCCAGTCAATGATGAAATAAGAAGCAATGACTGTGAGAATTATAGAAGTCCAGTTGCCTATGTTCAAGGCTTTTTGCACATCTCCATCTTCTTTTACCCTAACCATAGCACATCCTATAATGGAAAAAACAAGGCCTGCGCCAGCAATAACCATCGGAAGCAATATAGGAGCAATACCGCCAAAGGCATCGTCAGAGACAATCTCTCTACCCAATACCATTGTAGCAAGAATAGTGGCTACATAGGAGCCAAAAAGGTCTGCACCCATGCCTGCTACGTCACCCACATTGTCACCTACGTTATCGGCAATGGTCGCTGGATTTCGTACATCATCTTCAGGTATGCCAGCCTCTACTTTTCCTACTAAGTCTGCCCCAACATCAGCTGCTTTTGTGTAGATACCACCCCCTACACGTGCAAACAAAGCGATGCTTTCTGCACCAAGAGAAAAGCCTGCTAATACTTCCAGGGCTTTTTCCATAGGCAAGCCATTGACATCCCCACCTGTGCTTACCACATATAATTGATAAAAGACAATAAATAAACCTCCAAGGCCCAATACTGCTAACCCAGCAACACCCAGGCCCATCACAGTGCCTCCCGCAAAGGAAACCTGTAGAGCTTTAGACAAGCTTGTTCTGGCTGCTTGAGTGGTCCTTACGTTGGCTTTTGTAGCAATATTCATCCCTATATATCCTGCTAATGCAGATAGGAAGGCGCCAATAAGAAATGATACAGCTATAACCGGGCTTGAATTTTCTACCAAAGTTCCTGACCAGGCCAATAAGATAGCGGTAATGATTGAAAAGTAAGTCAATACCTTCCATTCGGCTTTCAGGAAGGCCATTGCACCAGTGGCAATATAACCTGAAAGCTCAATCATATTAGCATCCCCTGCATCTTGTTTTGTCACCCAGGCCGATTTTACCGCCATCACAATTAGGCCCAAAATACCAAAGGCGGGTATCAAATAAAGCGTATATTCCATATCTATTTCTTAATGATTATAAATTCGGACAAAGATATAAGAACATGCCTTATTTTAAAATTTTTTTGTTAAAAGAGGCGGTATTTTTAGATGAGAATTGTGCAATATTTCATTGAAATGACAAAACAATGAAATTTTGGATCAGATAATATAGCCCTATCCGAGACTTTTTGATTACGAAAATCTTGTAGTCAGAAAGACATGGTTTATTTAGGACGCTTTAGAATGTTGGCTTATGGCCGAAGATTGTGAATCCAAAAGTCCTTCCTAAAACAGGATGGAAAAGCCTAGTTTAGGAAGGGTAAGAGTTATTATTTACTGTTGATGAAGTTCAGGAATTCGGTTCTGGTTTTTTCTTCCTTGAACTTGCCTGAAAAATGGGCGGTACCAGTAGTGCTATTGGTGTCGTTTACGCCTCTTGACGATACACACAGATGGCTAGCATCGATTACCACACCCACATCCTCTGTATTTAAGGCCAATTTGAGTTCGTTTGCGATTTGTACTGTCAATCTTTCCTGCACCTGCGGTCGTTTTGCATAATACTTAACGATCCTGTTGATTTTTGAAAGACCGATTACTTTTCCTGATGATATATAAGCTACATGAGCCCTGCCAATAATGGGTACAAAATGGTGCTCACAGTTAGAGTAGAATGTGATGTCTTTCTCCACCAGCATCTCTTCATACTTGTACTTGTTTTCAAATAACCTTGGGATAGGCTTGTTGGCAGGGTTAAGGCCACTGAAGATTTCTTTTATGTACATCTTCGCTACTCTATAAGGTGTTCCTTTTAGGCTGTCATCTTCCATGTCTAGCCCTAATGTATGCATGATGGCATAAAAATGCTCTGATATGATGGCGATTTTTTCTGCATCGTCTATATCAAAGGCATCAGGCCTCATTGGTGTTTCATAAATAGCTGCCAAACGCTTCGTAGGAGTATCTTCTGGATTAGTCTGCGGGGTACTCAACATAGTTTCTTTCTGTCTCATAAAGTGTGATTTTTAAATCAAATTGAGGATCAATCTTGTTTCTAAGGATGTTGTAAATGACAATCGCTATATTTTCTGCGGTAGGGTTGAGGTTTTTAAACTCAGGTACATCCTCATTGAGATTTTTATGGTCAAATCGGGAGAGGATATGTTGCTTCGTCAGCTCACTTAATTTCTTTAAATCATATACATAGCCTGTAGCTTCGTCTCGTTCACCCGTCAATTTAATTACTATTTCATAATTATGACCATGATAATTGGGATTGTTGCACTTCCCAAACACGTCGTTGTTCTTATCGTCCGACCAATTAGGGTTGTATAACCTATGTGCGGCATTAAAATGTTCTTTTCTGAAAACGGAAACCCTCATGAATGTTCTTGCTTGGTTTGCTGGAATTTCTTTATGATAGCAATCTATGGGAAAATCCTAAGGACAAAGGTAATGAATAAGATTTGAACGTGCAGATTTCTACCATGTGAATGTATGTAGAAACGGTCAACGTAAGGGGAGGGGAAAGGAATGAAATTGGATAGTTTGCACCTTGTTTTGGGACAGCGCAACTTTTTATTATTTATATTTGTGCGACTTTAAAACCAACCGTTTTGCAATTCGAAGCCATAAAAAATAAGATTCAGGAATATAAAGAGAACGGAAAAAAGATTTTTACAACTTCTTCCTTCCAAACCCATAGTTTGGTGCTGCTTCACATGATCAGCAGAATCGATCCTTCTATCCCTGTATTTTTTACCAATACCGGTTATCATTTCCCCGAAACATTGTCTTTCAAAGATATGGTCACTAAGCAGTTTGGCTTAAATACCATAGAACTAAAATCTCAAGTGCCAAAAAGCATGCAAAAGGGAAGTGATGGGAAGCTTCTTTTCACTTCCGATCCTGACTATTGCTGCTTTCTGAACAAAATTCAACCATTGGACCAAGTGCTCATGCAGCATGATATATGGATTAACGGGGTCAGGGCAGATCAAAGTGCGGTTCGAAAAGCCATGAAAACAGAACAGGCTGCACCGCATAATGTCACCCGGTTTCATCCGATGTTGGACTGGACGGCAAAGGAAATTTATCAATACATCAGGGAGTACCAATTGCCCAAGCATCCATTGGAGAGCAAGGGGTATTTTAGCATTGGTTGTGAACCCTGCACGCGTCGTATGGACCCAGAAATGCAAGAGAGAGAGGCCAGGTGGTATGGTATGAATAAATCTGAGTGCGGTCTGCATACTGACTTGATCTATAAGGCAGATAATAAAAATGAAGGGGAGTAGTAGCAGGACCAGAACGATGAGATAGCGCCATGCTGTAATTAGAAAATAAAAAATAATGCCATGAGAATACTTATAACCGGTGGAGCTGGATATTTAGGTACAGGTGTGATTGAGCAACTTTCCCAAATGGAAGGGGTGGAAGAAATAGTTGTATATGACAATCTGAGCAGGGGATCGTACAACCTGTTTTTGGGCAGCCAGTTGAATCAGCGAGTAAAGATCCGATTGATCCAAGGCGATATTTTAGATTCTCGGAAGTTAAAGAAAGCACTACAGGGCATAGATGTAGTGTATCATTTGGCTGCAAAAGTAAATATGCCCTATGTTAATACCGATGGACACTCATTTGAGCAAATCAACCATTGGGGTACTGCTGAATTGGTTTACGCCATAGAAGAAAGTGATGTAAAGAAATTTATATATACCAGTAGTGCATCGGTTTATGGGTCTTCTTCCAAAAAGCGAGATGAAAATAGCCAGCCAAACCCTCGGACCATATACGCCATTTCCAAGTTGAGAGGGGAAGAGCAGGTAGCAAGATTGATGGACAAGTGCGAAACCTACATATTGCGTTGCGGCAATATATATGGATACAATAAGAACATAAGGTTCGATATGGTCATCAACCAATTTATGTTCAATGCCCACTATAACAGAAGGATATCGATACATGGCACGGGCAAGCAACAAAGGGCCTTTGTGAACATCAATACCATTAGCCATGTATTGGCTTCTCTCATTTTCAGCCAGACGCCATCAGGCGTATACAATCTATTCGATAAAAACCATCATGTGCTGGATATTGTCGACATCCTAAAGGAAATGTATCCTGACCTTGAATTTATCTTTATCAATCAGCACCTTAATCTTAGGGAGATTTGCTTGGAAGACCTTATGAGATTAAAGCAATATGTGGATTGGCCTCGTCAAAGGGACCTGCGGGAAGATCTGGTAGAGTTCAAGGAGCAGTTTTCTTTTTAGGTAAATTTATCTTGCGGATTTCCATACACATGACTAGGCTTTAAAGCATAGTCATGTGTTTTTACTCACCATACC
>CAYTTV010000108.1:0-6490 GCA_964440915.1 uncultured Roseivirgaceae bacterium | reverse complement strand
TTGCAGATGTAGCGAGCACTAATGCTGTTTTTTCAACAATAGGATCTACAGGATCGGGCTCTGCACCCGTCTCGTCGTCGTTGGAGCAGGAAAAAAGCAAGATTGCGCTGCATAGCAGTACTCCTGCGTATTTTAAGTAATATGTAGTTTGTGTTTTCATAGTTTTTTGTTTATTCTTCCGTTACCTTAAAATCCACCTCGTATAGCACAAAGTCTCCGGCTCTGGTACCTGCCGCATATATTTTTCCTGAAGAAGAAAGCAACAGGCTTGCATTATCGGACGGGCTACTGAACAAGTCTTCTTCGATCTTGATACTATTTTCCAGCCATTGCTCCTTTTTGAGGTCATAAACAAAGAGGACTACAGACGTTGTTGTGGTCGGTAGCATATAAAGTAAATAGTCCTGATAAACCACCAAAGTACTGTTCCAGGAAGGGAGGTTATATAGGGCGCTTTCCGGAGGTACTGGCTTGGATTTTGTTTTTTGTGTTTTCAAGTCGTAAACGTATAATACATTATCTCCTGCCATATTTAGTCCTGCGATAAATAGTTTTTTATCTGCGGATACCGCCTGTGTATATCCATCTATTTTTTCAGGAAGGTAGCCTATTCTTTCTTCCCATAAATCATGGGTGGGGACATAACGGTCTATCTGAAGAGAGAGGTTTTCGTAACGTCCATTCCCCATAAAATATATATGTTCTCCGTCCGACGCTGCTCCTCGTTCACCGAGTTCATCATCTAACATAACACTTTCCGATGTCCAGGAGTCTTTTAGGGACGCATCCGGATATTCGGAAGGATAATATATATTAAGTTTACCTTGACTTCCGCCAAGAAATACCAGCACGTCTTTATTGTTTGCTTCTTTATGGTGTGTTAAATAGCCAGCTATACCGCTGTATAACGAACTTTCATTATCTAAATTTTCCCATAAATCAGCACTTAGGCTGTATCTCCTAAATTTTTTGTTTTCGTCCTCCATTACATAAATGTGTTCATTCATTATGCTTATACGGTCGTAATAATTCCCTATAAAAGTGGTGGGATAAGCTGCTATATTCATTTTTGTGAAAGTCGCTGTTGCTACTTTTTCCATTTCTGCCTTTACGGTGACCTCGACCCCTTTACTGTCAGTATAGCCTTCTTTTTTTGCTATGGCTGTATAGGTACCTGTTACCTCAAAAGTGTGAGTAGTACCGCTTATTTTGGTATTGTCGACGTAAATGTCGGCATCTATGGCTTTGCCATCGGCTGTAACTTCAAAAGTTACCGCCTGCGCTACGGTAATTTCTGTGGCAGAAGTGGTAAGTACCAATGCTGCTTTCTTAACCGGATCGGGGCCTGGATCCGCTCCGTCGTCTTTGGAGCACGAAAAAAGCACTATCATACTGCAAAGGACTACGCTTGTATATTTACTTAGTATTGTTTTCATAACTTTTAAAATTTGTTTTTATTTAAAAATCACTCAGCAGGCAGTTGTGTAGTTGTGTTTTGCCTCCCGCTGCATACCCGGCTATCCACCGGAAATTTGACCACAACAATGGAATACGTTGCTGCAGTTCGGCTTTCGTCAGTCAAGAATGTCGACTTCGACACGCCGTTTTACCGGCACGTAACTACCGTATATTGACCATTAAAGTTGTTTTTTTATACTTTATCAGAATTTATACTTTACTTCCGCTTTAAATTTCCCATCCTTTATCTGGGCTTCATCCCCTGATTTGCTATAGGCTACTGCAGAAAATGTACCCTCTACCCAATTGCCATTCAACGAAGTAATGGTAATGCTGCCCGTTCCATCGTTCCAGAAATCACCGTCCAAATCTCTTTTGGTATCGAAGCTTTCTGAAAAAAGCTCTTCATCAGGGTCTAACGTTACATAGGCCGTAACACCATCTTCTATTGCCTCCTTCACTTGCAAAGAATAGGTTGCTTCTTTCAATCCAGTCGGAGCCTGTACAGCCAAATAGATATAATTACCTTTTTTTGTGTCTAAAAACCCAATCCCTAATTTAGTTTCAGAGGCGCTGATGCCTGTTGCTTTATCTCCTTTAAAATCGAACTCAGTCTCATTGCCAATAATAACATGGGCAGTCGCAAAACTTGCCGCTTGGGGCGCTTCTTCATTTTTGTTCGAGCAGGAAAGCAAAGAAAATGCGAGCATGATCCCTAACAGAAAGTTATTGCTATACTGATTTATTGTTTTTATAAATACCATTTCTTTATCTAATTTTTTAATGATTGATATTAGGTACGCTTATTTTATAGTTTTTCAATTTCTACCCCTCGATTCAACCATGTCTTCTTTTGTGTCATTTGTAGCCGCGGGGTGTGATTAGTCTTCCCATGATCCCCGCTCAATATCGATATCAAACTTCCCATTGGTAATCGTTACGATGTCAGATTTCGTATAGGCCGCTTTCCCCGAGAAAGTTCCTTGGACATGGTCTTCCGAAAGCGAGGTAATTGTCACGCCTTTACTGTTGGTGTTGTCAACATCGGGAGGGGTAGAAACATACTGTTTCAGGTTGAGAGGATTATCCATATCTGTTACGCCCACATGAATTTCTGTTACAAATCCCTCATCGTGCCATTGCCAGGCGCGTCCAAACTTATAATCGCCAAGGGCATTCTCTGGCATCGTTACGTATATGTTTATGGTATATGTCGTGCCATCTATTGGCTTTTCTCCACGTAACCGCAGTTTATAATGGTCGTTTCCATTGGGTCCGTTCAAGGAAGGCTTAATTAAGTCATCCTTTTGATGGGCAAACGAAAAGTCCACTGTCTTCCCATCGCTAAACTGCAATGTTGCGGTAATTTCTTCGCCGGATTTTTCATCCTTGGGCTTCTCTTCATTTTTGCTGCAGGCGGTAAATAAGACTCCGCTTAACAGACCGATGGTTAAGTACCTAATAATGGAATGTTTCTTAATAACGGTTGTTTTCATGATTTCCGAATTTGTTTTGTCCTTAAATTGACCATTGCGTTTTTGTTCAATCAAACAAAAGTATCATGATTGGATTTTACATCACATAGGCAATGAGTATACGGCAGGTTTGAATTAGAATTTGGCAGATTCTACTTGGAACTGAGTTTTTTGCATGGAGACGGGCGAAATTTAAGCAGCTATAGACAGGAAATGTCTTGACAGGCCTACCGAATTCTAAGCCAAAGGCGTTAAATACTAAAATGCTAAGGAAGTTATCGGAGGAAAAGTTAATTTAGCTCTGATGCGCAGTTTACTCTTTATATACTTCATGCTGATTTTTCCAGTGAGTGCCTTCAGCCAGTTGGAGCTCGGGAGGGAAAAAGAAGCGATGCCTCTGGTTGGGAGCAATCAAGTCAAAGCGATATACAGCAGCCAGGAAGAGGACTTTGATGCGATTTTGAAAAAAGATTTCCACAAACCTTATGACAGTTCCTTTGTGCCAACAGTCGAAAAAGATGTATGGCTAAAATTTACAGTGCTAAATGCCGATACCCTTTCCACTGACTATTATGTTTATGCCAAGGATGCTTATTATACCGTTTATTTACAGACAGATACCGCTTGGCAAATGCAAAAAAATGGCTATCTCATGCCCTTAAGGGAAAGAGATAATAAGAAATTTACTTTTTTCCTTCCAATACAGCTTAAGCCATTTGAGCCTACCGAGATTTATATCAGGCTTCAATCGGGAAATTATAAACGGTCCTTTCACAAGCCGATGCTTTGCACTAAAATGTTTTATTACGAAGTATTGTACGAGGAACTGGAGTATAATCAGTCAGGAACTACTTTTACGCTTATTTATCTTTCCGGATTGATCATGATTTCCTTTTTCATGCTGATCCTTTTTATTTCTCTCAGGAAGTCGATGTATGTTTATTACCTTTTTTATTTGCTGTTCCAGATTTTATACGCTCTTTTAATTTTTGCGCGTACACCCCTGAAGTTTATGAATATTGGCCTTTACTTTCCGGTTGTGGGCTATGCCATCGAGGAAGGGGTGCAATTTTTATTTGTAGGCTTCTATATCCTTTTTATCTTAAAGCTGCTTGAAGTAAAAACCTATGATCTGCGGTTAAGCCGGGCCATGCAGTGGCTGGCTTGGCTTTGCTTTGCTTATGCCGGTTTCAGCATAGGCTATAAATCCTTGTTTCCAGATCCGGATGCCATAGTGTGGGTTTTTCGTGTCGCCCGTTTAATAATTCTGCCTATTAATCTCCTGTTGATATGTTGGATTGTTGTAAAAGTAAAGCATCCTTTAATTGCTTATTTTATTGTTGGCAATGTGTTTTTCTTTGCCGGTTCCGTGTTGTCCGTATATGTTTCTTTTATGGGTATTAATCATAACCCTGACAGTATTTTTTATTTTGGCAACAGCTTGAATACTATTTTTCAAATGGGGCTTTTAGGGGAAGTGCTCTGCTTTTCTTTTGCTATTGCCCATCATGTACGGCTTATACAAGCTGAGAATAAGAAGAGTGCTGAGGCTTACATCCGGCAGTTGCAGGAAAATCACCGTATTCAGGAAAACATGAATAAAGAACTGGATCAAAAGGTGACCGAAAAAGCGGATGAGCTCATCAGGGTATATTCCGACATAGAAAAGCAAAGGGAAAAAGAAATTAAGTTTGAATTCACTCAAAAATTAAAAGGGATGGAAATGCTGGCCTTACGGGCTCAGATGAACCCCCATTTCCTATTTAACAGCATGAATGCCATCAAGCACCTAATCATGACGGGAAGGGCCGAAGATGCGACGCATTATCTGGATGATTTTTCCAGCTTATTGCGTGGTGTTTTGCAAAACAGCAAACGGGAAACCATTACGGTAGAAGATGAACTGGAAATACTGGAGCTTTATCTATCGCTTGAGAAAGGACGGTTGGGCGAAGGGTTGAATTATTCTATTTCGGTAACCGATAAGGAAGCACTTTCCCAGTATCCGATACCTGCATTATTATTGCAACCTTTTGTGGAAAATGCGATTTGGCATGGACTAATGCCAAGCGTCAAAAAAGATAAATCTTTAGAGATTGATTTTGCAATCGGTGAAAATTTAATCATTACGATACAGGATAACGGCATTGGGCGAAAGATGGCAGCGAAAGCCATGAATGCTAGACTAGATACTCATAAGTCATTCGGCATCCGGATTACACAAGAGCGATTGGCTTTGTTTAACCATTTACACGGTCTTAAAATCACCTTACAGGTAATGGATCTGCAAGAAGGAGATAGCGCGGCCGGAACTTTAGTTACTTTTACTTATTCAAATTAAAAATCATGGCCGAAATAATTATTATAGATGATGAGCGACATTGCTCGGATATTCTTTCAATACTTATCAAGAAAGTCCATCCCAACTATCATATCAAAGGGGTGTTCAACTATGCTACGGAGGGGCTGGCCTTTATCCGGGAAAATGAATTTGACTTATTGTTTCTGGACATTGAAATGCCCATCATGAATGGCTTTAAATTGCTGGACAAGATCCTTCCGGCAAATTTCGACATTGTTTTTACTACTGCTTATGATCAATATGCCATTAGGGCTTTTCAATACAGCGCTATTAATTATCTTTTGAAACCGATTACCGAAAAAGCCATTGTCAGTGCTTTGGCCTCCTGGGAGCAAAGAAGGCAAAAGACCAATGATGAGCAATGGAAGATACTGCAAAACCTTATCTCTGGTACAGATGAAGTGCAGGATAAAATTGCACTGCCCACGGGAACAGGGTATGACATTATCGAAATAAAAGATATCGTGCGTTGTCAGTCAGAGAACAATTACACTTATTTTTTATTTGCCGATGGCAACAGAACCTTGATTTGCCGAACCCTTAAAGAGGTGGAAGCGATGCTTTCTGAGCAACAGTTTTTCCGTGTTCATCAATCTCATTTGATAAATCCCAAATACGTGAAGAACATTTCAAAGCAGGGTGGGGGTACCTTGATCATGGCAGACAATACGGAAATACCGGTTTCACGACAAAAAAGAGACTATATTAATGATATATTGGCTACTATGTTGCGCTTTGACTGAGTTGTTGAAAGAATAAATCAAGGATTTATCAGCTACCTCAGGGCTTGGTTTGAAAAATTTACTTATAGGTAATATAAGTACTTGTAATGCACTTATTAAACTAATGGTCTTTCAGCCATCGATCTAAGAAAAATATAAATAGAATTCCGATCCAAGTAACAATCTCCTGAGAAAAGGAACAGTTTTTAAATAGCAACTTTCCGCACGAGCCGCAAGTATAAATTCAGGAATGATGAGAAACTGTACTTTATAAGTTCGCTGTGGTCTATTGGCGGGATGCTCTGGATGATGGAAGGATCCGAGTGGAGATTATGATGTTGTAGGAAGGGGCATTTGAAATGCCCGGTTCATGAATCCGGATTACAAATCCGGACTAGCAAGATTGGTAAAGATTACAACTGCTCTCTCCATGGTCGTGTGGCACACCGACCATCTGCTTCTGCTTTCTGTGG
>CAYTTV010000107.1:0-6902 GCA_964440915.1 uncultured Roseivirgaceae bacterium | reverse complement strand
AGAAATTAGAAATTAGAAATTAGAAATTAGAAATTAGAAATTAGAAATTAGAAATATTTTTTGCTGAATGATAGGACACAGAAGGGCTTTTTTTCACCTCTTGCGTCTATCGTCTTTAGTCTTGTGTCTATCTTCTATAAAAAGCCCAATTCTAGCTTGGCGGTATCGGACATCATGTCTTGTGTAAATGGTGGGTCAAACGTGAGTTCTACTTTTACCTCATTTACACCTTCTATGCTTTTCAACCGTTGCTCAACCTCTACAGGCAAGCTTTCTGCCACAGGGCAGGCAGGCGAGGTCAGTGTCATGACCACATAGACATTGTTTACAGGGAAAATATTGATTTCGTAGATAAGGCCTAGCTCATAGATGTCTACTGGAATTTCAGGGTCATATACGGATTTAAGGGCTTCTACTACCTTATCTCTCAGATTTTCGGTATTTATGTTTTCAGTCATTTTCTTTGGTACTTCTTTAGTTGTTCAATTTCAGCCTATACTCGTCCCATTTTAGCTTTGTAGGCTATGGCGAATAACTTCATTTGCCGGATCATTGCAGCGAATCCGTTAGAGCGCTGGGAGCCAATTACTCTGCTCATGCCTATTTTTTCTATAAAATATAGATCTGCATTGGCAATAGATGCTGCATCTTGGCCTGATAGCACCCTTATGAGCATGCTGATAAGCCCTTTTGTAATTTCGGTATTGCTATCTGCCTTAAAGACAATCTTATCATCTTCCATGGCTGTTGTCAGCCAAACTTTAGACTGGCAACCTTTGATGATGTTCTCTTCAACTTTAAATTGCTCCGGGAGTTCTGGTAATTTTTGCCCCAGTTCCATTATATAGAAGATAATGCTCTCCATATCATCCCCCAGAATAGCAAATTCTTCAATTATCTCCTCTTGTATTTCGTTTATCGTTTTGGCTGACATTAAAATTAGCGCTTCATTTTGGCTATACGACCTATTCCTTCTGCAAGTTGTTCTATTTCCTCTTTTGTATTGTAAACAGCAAATGATGCCCTCGCCGTTCCTTCAATATTGTACCATTCCATGAGCGGTTGGGTGCAGTGATGTCCTGTCCTGATGGCTATCCCCCGTGCATCCAACATCATCCCGATATCAAAGTGATGCCATCCTTCCAACACAAACGATAGGACACTTACTTTTTTTCTAGCAGTGCCTATTGGGCGGAAGCCTGGAATTGGCATCAAAAGCTCCTTGGCATATTGCATGAGTTCGTGTTCATGTTGCCTGATGGTCTCCTTTCCTATGCTATTGACAAAGTCAAAAGCTTCTTTTAAAGCCACTATATCAGCGATATTAGGGGTTCCTGCTTCAAACTTATAGGGAATGTCGTTATAGGTAGTTTTTTTAAAGCTAACGTCTTTGATCATTTCACCTCCGCCCTGATAAGGCGGCATAGCTTCAAGAAGTGCTCTTTTTCCATATAGCAATCCACAGCCCGTAGGGCCGTAGAACTTATGGCCTGAGATGGCATAAAAATCGCAGTCTAAGTCTTGTACGTCTACCTCTAGGTGGGAAGCTGCCTGTGCCCCGTCGATGAGCACAACCGCTCCGACTGCATGAGCGGCTTCTATGACTTCCTTGATTGGGTTGATCGTGCCTAGGCTATTGGAGGCATGTACTAATGATACGATCTTGACGTTCTTAGAAAGTAATTTATGATATTCATCCAGCAGGATTTCCCCTTCTTCGTTGATGGGGATAATCTTTAATGTGGCCCCTTTTTCCTCACATAGCATTTGCCATGGGACTATATTGGAATGGTGCTCCATTGTGGAAATGATGATTTCATCTCCCGCTGCGATGTTGGCGCGTCCGTAAGTAGAAGCTACCAAGTTAATGCCTTCTGTAGTGCCCTTAGTAAAGATGATTTCTTCCTTCTCCCTCGCATTAATGAACTTTTGAGCAACTTCTCGGGTGTCTTCAAATGCTGCCGTAGCCCTTTCCGCTAGGGTGTGGATACCACGGTGAATGTTGGCATTGATGTGCCCATAATAATCATTTAAGGCGTCAATTACCCTTTGAGGTTTTTGCGTAGTGGCTGCATTATCAAAGTATATCAGCGGTTTTCCATTTACTTCTTGGTGAAGTACAGGGAACTGCGCACGAATATCTTCTATCGGCAGTGGTATATTGATAGTTTCTTTATTTATCTGACTTACGGACATGTTTTGCTAGTTTAGTAGCCTGTCTGTTACGAGATTGTCCAGATAATCTTTTAAGGCAGGCAATTTGATTTTGTCAAGAATATCCAATGCAAAGGCGTGAAGCAATATGCCTCGTGCCGTTTCTTTTCCTAATCCTCTCGACCTAAGATAAAATAATTGTTCTTCATCTATCTGGCCCGTGGTAGCGCCATGCGAACATTTTACATCATCGGCCCATATCTCTAATTGAGGTTTGGTGTTGATAGTGGCATCATCTGACAACAAGATAGTTTTGTTTGACTGGAAAGCATTTGTTTTTTGGGCATCTGGCCTAACAAATATTTTTCCGTTAAAGACGCCAGTAGCTCGGTCGTCGATTATACCTTTATAAAGCTCATTGCTCAGACAATTAGGCACTTTATGGTCAACAGTAGTTTCATTGTCCACCAATTGGTCGTCTTTAATGATATAAAGTCCATCCATATTGGCCTCACTATGTTGACCGTTCAGCGAAATATTAAGATTGTTCCTGATGAGTTTTCCAGAAAGGCTGATAGTGAAAGAATTAAATACGCTTTTCGCTGCTACGTGTACAATGGTATTGTCAATATGTATAGAAGCGTCATTTTCGTTCTCGATCTTATGATGTGTGGCCACAGAACTTTCCTCCATCAGGATAATGGTGCTGCTGTTGGTAAAGTCTGGATGCTCACCTTCCCCCAAATGACACTCCACAATATTGGCTTGGCTGTTTTCCTCTAACAGTATAACATTCTTAGTGTGTTGGATCACCTTGCCGTTTGAAGTATCTGTCAAATAGTAGATCACGATCGGCTGCTCTACAACCTTTCCTGCCGGCACTTTTATGTACACGCCCGACTCTGCCAAGGCCGTATTGAGGGCTTTGAAAGGGTCTTCAGGCACTAAGATATTCTCTTCTTCTGTGATGGCCTCAAGCCCGTCGGCATAGAATTCATCAATGCTCCTTATATCTAATTGGTCCTTGGAGCTGATAATAGAAGAATGCTCCTCAGAGTAGATACCATTAACAAAAACAAATATATTGCCTGATAGACCTGGAATAAAATGCTTTTCGATCTCCTTTGATGAAAGTGAAACCTTAGGGTTTTCTTCTTTAAAGGAAAAGGCTTTTTCCAGTGTCTTTGTTATGGGTGTATATTTATATGCTTCATTTTTTTTGCCGGGCAAACCTAAGGTCTTGAAAACCTCCATTGCCGTTGCCCTAAGCGGAAGCGAATCGGCATTGCTCTTGCTTTTTGCCAATTCCCAACGCTCTAGAATATTATCAAGAATACTCTCTTTATCCTTTATTTGATACATTTTACTTTTTTGATTTTCTTAAAACAAACGACGAGTTTTAATGCGCAATAAAGGATTGCTAAACTGTAGCAGTTTTATTCTGCTCTCTTATCCAGTCATATCCTTTTTCTTCTAGCTCAAAAGCTAATTCCTTTGTGCCAGATTTTACGATTCTTCCTTCATACAACACGTGTACATAATCAGGAACAATATAGTCCAGCAGTCTTTGGTAGTGCGTTACCACAATTGTGGCATTGTCTTTTGTTCTAAGGGTATTGACGCCATTGGCCACGATTCGTAGGGCATCAATGTCCAGGCCAGAATCAGTTTCGTCCAGGATAGCCAGCGTAGGGCTGAGCATCGCCATTTGAAATACTTCATTCCTTTTCTTTTCACCGCCAGAGAAACCTTCGTTTAGTGACCTGCTAAGCAACGCTTGGTTCATGTCTACCAGCTTCATTTTATCTTTCATCAGCTTCAGGAAAGAAACTGCATCAAGGGCATCTTGTCCTCTGTATTTCCTTGTTTCATTGAGGGCCGTTCGGAGAAAGTTGGTTGAACTTACACCTGGAATTTCCACTGGATATTGAAAAGCAAGGAATAAGCCTTCTCTTGCCCTGTCTTCAGGTGAAAACTCGAGCAAGTCTTTGCCCTGAAAATTTACTGCTCCTTCGGTGACTTCATATTCTTCTCTACCTGCTAAAACAGAGGCTAGCGTGCTTTTTCCCGAGCCATTAGGGCCCATTATGGCATGGACTTCTCCCGGTTTTACTTCAAGGTTTATGCCTTTCAAAATAGCTTTGCCTTCAATAGAGGCATGTAGATTTTTTATGCTTAACATGTTGTTCTTATTACTATTTACCTGAATTATTAATTGCCATCGGTCTTTTTAGATCCGAGAGCGTTTTACCCGACACTGCCTTCAAGCGTAAGTGCCAATAGCTTTTGAGCTTCCACGGCAAACTCCATCGGAAGTTGGTTCAGCACTTCTTTGCAATAGCCATTTACGATCAAGGCTACGGCGTTTTCCGTGTCGATCCCTCGTTGGTTGCAGTAGAATATTTGGTCTTCTCCAATTTTGGATGTAGTAGCCTCATGTTCTATCAAAGCGCTCTTGTTAGCACTTTCGATATAGGGGAAAGTGTGAGCACCACATTTGTCTCCCATCAGCAATGAATCACACTGGGAGAAGTTCCGAGCATTTTCTGCCCGCTTGTGCACTTTTACTAGTCCGCGGTAGCTGTTCTGGCTTCTTCCTGCCGATACACCTTTTGAAACAATCCTACTCTTGGTGTTCTTTCCTAAGTGGATCATTTTGGTGCCTGTGTCAGCTTGCTGATAATTGTTGGTAACAGCAACTGAATAAAACTCTCCTACAGAATTATCACCTTTTAGGATTACGCTAGGGTATTTCCATGTGATTGCAGAACCTGTTTCTACCTGTGTCCAGGAGATTTTAGAGTTTTCACCTGCACATATTCCTCTCTTCGTTACGAAGTTGTAAATACCGCCCTTTCCTTGCTTGTCGCCAGGGTACCAGTTTTGTACAGTCGAGTATTTTACTTCAGCATCTTTATTAGCAATAATCTCTACTACAGCAGCGTGCAATTGATTCTCGTCTCGCATAGGTGCCGTACATCCTTCTAGGTAGCTCACGTAGGAACCTTCTTCCGCTACAATAAGAGTTCGTTCAAATTGCCCTGTATTGGCAGCGTTTATCCTAAAATAAGTAGACAATTCCATGGGGCAACGAACACCTTTGGGAATATAGCAAAATGAGCCATCAGTAAAAACGGCTGAGTTAAGGGCTGCAAAATAGTTGTCTCCAACCGGAACTACAGACCCCATATATTTCTTTATCAAATCTGGATGGTCTTTGATCGCATCTGAAAAGGAGCAAAATATAATGCCCAGCTCACCAAGCTTCTTTCTAAAAGTAGTAGCTACAGATACACTGTCGATGACAGCATCCACGGCAACGCCCGTGAGCCGTTTTTGCTCTTCCAAAGAAATGCCTAGTTTTTTAAAAGTCTCTAGTATTTCTGGATCGATCTCGTCAAGGCTGTTGACTTTAGCTTTTTGCTTAGGTGCAGAATAATATATTGAATCTTGATAATCAATCGGAGGGTATGTTACATTAGGCCACTTCGGTTCTTTCATGGTAAGCCAATGCGCATAAGCCTTTAGCCTCCATTCAAGCATCCACTCCGGCTCTTCTTTTTTTGCAGAAATGAATCTGATAATATCCTCATTCAAGCCTTTAGGGGCAGAATCGGTTTCAATATCAGTTACCCATCCATGCTTATATTCCGAATTAGTTAACTCCTCTAAAATTTCGTTGTCTTTACTCATGCTTTTCCTTTTTTGATGACTAATTCCTTCGAGAGGCCAAAGTTACAACATAAATCTATATGGCTGGTTCATATACCGGCTTTTTACGATTATGGGTGTTGGACACTGCATTCGAAGAAAAAGTCGTTAGCTTTAGCCGCTAAGATAGTTATTTTTTTTCCTTATTTAAAATTGTTCTAAATAAGTTTATGTAGTCACAAATTTTTAATGGGCAAAGTTCCCGATAGGCGCTTTTTTTGTTAGATGTCGAGCTGGATTTGTCTGATGAGGCTTTCTTCGAGAGAAATGAAAGTTTCAGTTCTTTCTATTCCATTTATTTTTTGGATCTTGTCATGTAAAACATCCCGAAGGTGAACGGTATCTTTACAAATCAGTTTGACAAAAACACTGTAGGTACCCGTGGTGTAATGGATGTTAACGATTTCCTTGATTTTTTTGAGATCCTTCACAACGGTTTCATAATACGAACTCTTTTCCAGGTAAATCCCCAAAAAGGCACATACATCCAACCCTAGTTTGCTATAGTCAATGTTCAGGTTGGAGCCTTTTACGATCCCATAGTCTTCCATTTTCTTAAGCCTGACATGGATAGTGCCATTAGACACATTCAGTTGCTTGGCTATTTCAGTATAGGGCATTTTTGCATCCTCTGACAATAAGCTGAGTATCTTTAAGTCAGTTTTATCAATTTCGTAATTTCCCCCTATCATAAGTAGTATGTTTAAAATATTATTAATCAAAAGCTAAATTAATTGTTTTTTATTTAATTTTTTAATTAAAAATCGGGGGATTTTAAATATTGACCATGATTGTTTTGAAACTTTGAAGGGATATGTTTTGGGGGCGTATTTTGGATTCGGAATAGAGCATTAGGGGCGTGAACTTCTTCCATTATTTTTATATGCGGACAGCCTTGTCTGGTGAAGGTCTTGAAATATCCCCTTTAATTTTATGCGATTGGCTTTTTAGATATCTTAGTACTCAAGTGTAAAACTTTTAATACCTTTCAAAGCCTCTTTACAAAATCACAGGCTCATCATCTATAATGATTATCC
>CAYTTV010000106.1:0-6909 GCA_964440915.1 uncultured Roseivirgaceae bacterium | reverse complement strand
CCCAAAAGGAAAATTGCGCAATTAACGGAAACGACGATGTGCCGTTGAGCGAGACAATGGCATCACCACGGATGATTTTGTAACATCGGAACTCATTCCGATGTCTCGCAATGGAGCAAGTGGTCTGTGAGGACATAGACCACGGCGTAGAAGAGTTGTTATAACAGTTTAATAATAGTTTTAATCATAAACACAAGCAGATGAATTTGATTGTAGGTAAGGACCAATTGATGAGGAGAGGGCCTGTTGCCTTAAGTCCCGGGAGTAAGCCAAGATGGTCCCGACATTGATATTAAGAAAAGTAATTAATTAAATTTTTAAAATATTATGATAAGTAGAATTCGATTGACATTTATTCTTGTAATTCTAGGACTTGGATCAGCGTATGCCCAGTCTAGGAATGATTTAAATTATGTAACTGAAACACCTGGTGAAGGGTATTTTACGATCAGTAACGGAAATGAATTGTCTGAATTACTGATTGATGCTTCAGACGACCCGGGGGTAATAAGGGCGTTTTACGACTTACAAACTGATATTTATAATGTTACAGGGAAAAAGCCTGATTTAAAACTCAACAGGACCTTTAATGCTAAAAATGTCATTATCGCCGGAACTCTAGGAAATAGCGCTATTATCGATGACCTAGTCGATAGGAAGCTGATTGACCCTAAAGCGCTAGAGGGTAAATGGGAAAAATTCATTATTAAAACCGTTGACAATCCGATGCCTCAGGTTGAGCGCGCTTTGGTGATTGTGGGCAGTGATAAGCGAGGGGCCATTTATGGCATTTACGACTTGGCTGAACAAATGGGTGTATCTCCGTGGTATTGGTGGGCTGATGTGCCGGTTAAGAAGAAAGAGAATGTTTTTGTGATACCCGGTACCTATACACTTGGTGAGCCTGCGGTACAATACAGAGGAATCTTTTTAAATGATGAAGCGCCTGCTCTCACGGGTTGGGTACACCATGCCTACGGCACCAATTATGGTGGTCATCGTTTTTATTCTAAGGTATTTGAGTTGATTCTTCGTCTCAAGGGTAATTATTTATGGCCTGCCATGTGGGATTGGGCCTTTTATGCGGATGATCCTTTGAATAGCAAATTGGCCAACGAGATGGGCATAGTGATTGGGACTTCTCATCATGAACCTATGGCCCGTAACCACCAGGAATGGGCGCGAGATCGAAAAAATTATGGTGCGTGGAATTATGCAAACAATCAAGAGGTAATTGATGATTTTTTCAGAGAAGGCATTGAACGCATGCAAGGGACAGAAGATATTGTGACGATCGGCATGCGAGGAGACGGCGACGAAGCCATGTCAAATGAAACCGATGTAGAACTGCTTGAACGGGTGATAAGGAATCAAAGAGCGATAATTGAAGATGTTACTAAGCGGCCTGCGAGTGAAACACCACAGATGTGGGCATTGTACAAGGAAGTACTCGATTACTATGATGCGGGTATGCGCGTGCCTGATGATGTTATTATTTTATTGTGCGACGATAACTGGGGGAATGTGCGCCGTCTTCCAACCAAAGAAGAACTTAAGCATCCAGGTGGCTGGGGCTTGTACTATCACGTGGATTATGTAGGAGCTCCCCGAAACACGAAATGGCTGAATGTAACGCCCGTTCAGCACATGTGGGAACAATTGCAGCTCACCTACGATTATGGAGTGGATAAATTGTGGGTGCTTAATGTAGGGGATTTAAAACCCATGGAATATCCCATTACATTGTTTATGGATATGGCTTGGAGTCCTACCAAATATCAAGCTTCCAATTTATTGGAACACCCCAGAAGGTTTACCGCTCAACAGTTTGGTGAGGACCAAGCTGATGAAGCCATGCGCATTCTGAACTTGTACAGTAAGTATGCTGGAAGAGTTACCCCTGAAATGCTCGATAGACATACTTACAACCTTGAAACGGGCGAATGGAAAATGGTGACGGACGAGTTCTTGAAGCTGGAAGCTGAGGCCCTACGTCAGTATATAAGCCTGAAGCCAGCGTATAGAGATGCATACAAGCAGTTGATACTATATCCTGTTCAAGCTTTGGCCAATCTTTATGAAATGTATTATTCTCAGGCTATGAATCATAAATTGTTTGCAGAAAACAATCCGAAGGCCAACGAATGGGCAGATAACGTGGAGCGCACTTTTAATCGTGACGCCGAACTGGTGCACGACTACCACAATGAAATGTCGGATGGTAAATGGAACAGTATGATGAGCCAAAAGAAGATTGGCTATACTTCTTGGAATGACAATTTCCCTGCGGATAAACTACCGGAAATATTCAGAATCAAGCACCCTGAAAAAGCTATAGGGGAATATGTGTTTGCACCAACTAATGGGTATGTTTCAATAGAGGCTGAGCATTACTATAAGCTAAAAAATGCAAAAAATGCGCAATGGACTGTTATCCCTCATGTAGGCCGAACATTGAGCGGGATGGCCGTAATGCCTTATTCCCAATCAGCCGAAGGAGCTTCTATCTCCTATAAGATGAAACTTCCGAGTGATGTGAAAAAAGTAACTGTACACGTTGTGGTGAAATCGACTCTAGCTTTTGCTAATTTGGAAGGCCACAAATATACCGTTGGTTTCAAGGGCGGAAAGGCGAAGACGATTAACTTCAATGCCGATTTGAATGAAGATCCTGAGAATATTTATTCCAAATTCTATCCAACTGTTGCACGGAGGGTAGTGGAAGAAAAGATGGAGTTTGAGGTTCCGGCTTCATCTGATGGGATGCAAATATTGACATTGTCACCATTAGATCCAGGTATCGTATTCGAGAAAATTGTAGTTGATTTTGGAGGATATAAACCTTCGTATTTGTTTATGAATGAATCTCCTAATCGAAGAGAGGGAAAGAAATAAAGAAAGATTAATCTTGTTCCGGACTTTGCTTTCAAAGCTCCGGAACAAGATTATTTCGATTGCTTTTAATGATGAAACAAGCAATCGAATTCCATGAATGAGGATCTGCCTGAAAGTACTTTAAAAAGAAGCGTGGCTTGTAACCTTAGAATTATTAAGTCTAAGCGTGATAACTCTACGTTAACCGTATATTTAAATTTTGGGAAGTAGACTCGGCAGTAGTGTTGTAAAAGAAGCCTAAGAATTTGCTCAGATATTTGAGGCTTGTTAATGAACTAATGAAATGCTGAATGCGACTTTAGAATAAAGATTTTTTTGCTCCTGACGATGCAGCAATACTATTGTACGAAGCATTGGAGTTGTCAGTTACTATATCTACCAGTGCTATTTTAGAGATCAAGTATTTTCTTCCTGATTTAACTTCCTCGCATACTATTCTTGTTCTTTTCTTGCTCTCTGTTTTAAATACCCTTTTGTTTAATCTAAAAACAACACCGAGGTTAATTTCTCCCAAGTGTACAAGGTCAGTCTGCGCATCATATTTTCGAAGTGCTGCACTTAAAACGTGGTCGGCACTGCTTGTGGCCTTTGGGTTTTTCATATGGTGTGCTAAGGGGTCGAGGATGTCTTTTGGAAAAACCAAGTCGCTGAGCATAGGGAGCATTAATTTACGAAAGTTAGCCTTCCATTCTTTGCCATGAGGCAAAGCAACACGTGGATTAGCTTTATATGTCAAAAGATGTGCGACTTCATGCAAGTAAGTCACCAAAAAGGCATACACATTCAAGTCGCCATTTACAGTGATGCTGTGCTGACCAGAACGAGTACTATACCTGTAGTCGCCGTATTTCGAACTTCTGCTTTTGGTCACCTTAAAGTTGAACTGGTGGTCGGCCCAGAGATCGTAGCCATAATGAACAGCATTGGCAGGCAAGTGGCTTTCCAGCAGTTTATAGAGGTTTTGGTCCGTCATCTGTCTTGTCATTTCTGGAAGGGAGATCTCCAAAGATCATAAAAAAGGGGCTTTAGATTCTAAAGCCCCTTTTACTAATGCATTGTGAAGATTAAAGAACTTCTGTAGTGTCAGAATCGGTAGCTTCGTCTACGCTCTCTTCGAATTCCTGACCAGCATCTTCTAAGTCTTCTTCAACTTGATTTAATTCTTCATCTAATTCGTCAGCAGCATCGTTCATGTCATGCTCGATAGCGCTGGCGTCTTCTTGTGCACCTTGTTTGGTGTTGTCGCAAGCGGTGAATGTAAATAAAAATCCACTAATTAAAAATAACGCAAATAATTTTTTCATAGTAATATGATTTTGATTGAAGGATCAAATATATATATTATTGAAACTTCATCAAACGCTAATTCCATATTTAAATTACATGATTCTTTAAATAGGACAATAGCAATAGCGAATAGTCTTAATCGAATCAATCGTGTTCATTATTATGAATCAAAAGTTACTTCTTCCTGAAAAACAGCCTAATAGGAACTCCTGTGAAGTCAAAGTGATCCCTGATCTTATTTTCTAAATAACGCTCATACGGCGGCTTTATGTATTGGGGCAAATTGCAGAAAAATGCAAATGTAGGCGTATGCAGCGGAAGCTGTGTGATATATTTTATTTTGATATATTTCCCTTTAAAAGCCGGAGGAGGGTAGTTTTCTATCTCTGGCAATATCTTTTCATTCAAGGCAGAAGTAGGGATTCTTTTTTGTCTATTTTCATACACCTCTACTGCTTTCTCAATGGCTTGGAATATCCTTTGCTTTTTGACGACAGAGGTAAAAATTATAGGGATATAATCCTGCAGTGGTAACCGTTCCTGGATGGCAGTTCTAAATTTATTGATCGTATTGGTATCTTTTTCCACCAGGTCCCATTTATTCACCATGATTACGATGCCCTTATTGTGCTTTACCGCCAAGCTGATGATATTCAAGTCTTGCGCCTCAATCCCTCTCTCTGCATCGATCATGACAATACAAACATCACTATCTTGCAATGCCTGAATTGATCGCAAAACTGCATAAAATTCGATGTCTTCTTTTACTTTGGACTTCTTTCTCAAGCCAGCGGTATCTGTCAGAATAAAGTCCTTGCCGTATAATTTGTACCGTGTGTTGATAGCATCTCTTGTAGTGCCGGCAATGTCCGTAACGATACTGCGCTCTTTTCCTAGAAGTACATTCAAAAAGGAAGATTTGCCAGCATTCGGCCTTCCTAATATAGCTATGCGGGGTATGCCTTCTTCCGGATTTTCTTCATCCTCATGCTCAAAGTGTTTTACAACCTCATCGAGCAGCTCGCCTGTACCAGAACCATTAGAAGAAGAAACAGGATATACCTCACCGAGGCCAAGACTGTAAAATTCACCCATTGTGTATGATTTCTCAGCAGTGTCGGCCTTATTGGCTACAATGAAAAGCGGCTTTTGGGTTCCTCTTAGGACGTTGGCAAACTCCTGATCCAATCCTGTAAGACCCGTTGTACAGTCTACCATGAATAAAATCACAGAAGCCTCTTCTACCGCCAACTCTACTTGGTTGCGTATGGCCTCTTCAAATATATCTTCCGAACCTGTCACATACCCACCTGTGTCGATTACAGTAAAATACTTGCCTATCCACTCACCATATCCATAGTGCCTGTCGCGTGTCACACCACTTTCGTTGTCCATGATGGCCTTTCGTTGTTCGACGAGCCGGTTGAAAAGTGTAGACTTACCAACATTTGGCCTCCCCACGATCGCTAATATATTCGCCATTATATAAATACTGATTTAATTGCTGATTTAATTTGATCTATAATCAATGATTCTTCATAAAAACCTTTCCACAGTGCTGTGGATATTAGTTTTTGTATCCAAACCGATTCAGATGTATTTCCTTTTTCCGCCATTCTTCCGCCACCTTCACATAGGTTTCCAAGAAGATATGCTTCCCGAAAAATGCTTCCATGGTTTCTCTTGCCTCGATGCCCACCTTTTTTAGTGCCTTTCCCTCCTTGCCAATAATAATGCCTTTTTGGCTTTTCCTTTCCACGTATATTTCTGCTCTGATCCTGATGATATCCTCTTCTTCTTTAAAATCCTCCACCACTACTTCTGTGCTATAGGGTACTTCTTTTTTGTAGTTCTGAAAAATCTTCTCTCGGATAATCTCAGCGGCAAAAAAGCGTTCCGATTTGTCGGTAAGCTGATCCTTAGGAAAATAAGGTGGATGTTCTGGCAAATGGGTAATTATTTTCTCAAAAACATCCGTGATCCCTAAACCTTCAAGTGCCGATATCGGAATTATTTCCTTTACGTTGATCAGCTCCTTCCAATAGGCAATCTTGTCCACTACTTGGCTGCCCTTGGCTTGGTCTATTTTGTTGAGGAGCATGATCACAGGAACATCTGCTTTTTCAAGCCTGGCTAAGATCTCATTCTCCTCGTATTTCTCATATATATCGGTAACGAAAAGAACTACGTCTGCATCTTCAAGTGATGAATTTACAAACCGCATCATAGACCGGTGCAGCTCATACTGAGGGTCTATGATACCCGGCGTGTCTGAATACACGATCTGAAAGTCTTCGCCTGAAATAATGCCAAAGATCCTATGTCTAGTGGTTTGCGCTTTGGAAGTGATGATAGACAGCCGTTCGCCCACCATCTGATTCATAAGGGTAGACTTGCCCACATTGGGTTTACCAATAATACTAACAAAGCCTGCTTTATGCGGTTTTTCGCTCATTTCTAAAATTAATTCACAAATATACTTGATTTTAATAAATAGACGCCATACTTTTGTAGTCCGTTTAGCAAAAGAGTTAAACACGATCCTAAAGAAGGAACTTATTTTTACTTTTCTTGTTGTTTAAGGTAGAGTAAATTTAATAAAGATATATCGCGGGATGGAGCAGTTGGTAGCTCGTCGGGCTCATAACCCGAAGGTCACTGGTTCGAGTCCAGTTCCCGCTACTCGAGGCCTAGGTTTAAAAGCTTAGGCCTTTTTCTTTTGTGCCG
>CAYTTV010000105.1:0-7072 GCA_964440915.1 uncultured Roseivirgaceae bacterium | reverse complement strand
TCCTTATGCATCGGGATGTCAGAGGATTGGTTTCACTTGATTGCCGTCAATTATCGATGTCTAATGTCTAATATCTGATATCTGATATCTAATGTCTAATGTCTAATCTTACATCCATTGTCTGAGATCTGCCTTTACGGCACTATCTCCACTTCTACTTCAAGTCGGGATACTGCTTGAAAAAGGCCTAATGCACCATTGCTAACATTGCTTTCTGGATTGGCCGGTGGTGAGCCAAAGAGTCCTCCATCATTCAATAATAGGAGTAAATAGCTTTGATAGAATAAATAAGCCGCTTTGTCCATCTTGATAATCTCCAACCGCAGCTTGTCTCCCGCCTCAAAAGGAATGGGCACCTCTATCCTCTTGATATCTTCGTCATCGGATATCGCCACAAAAAAATCATCGGTTCCTAACGGATTGACAAGCTTATCATCATTATATGCCAATATTCGATAATAGCCACTTTTGATATGACTGTCTACCCCTTTGATTTGAATATAATAACCTTCATCCTTTAGGGCACTCCGATTGAAATATTCTACCTCAATTTTTTCAATTTCTGGCTGGGACGGCAATATGGCCCAAGCCTCATAATTTTTGTTTTGGTGGTGTATTACAAGGTGGTACCTTCTGCCTTCAGCACCTAGCATATGTGTCGTGCCATATTTTCCGTCTCCTTCATGTTCCAATTGTACAACATTGCCTTCATCGTCTGAAACAGTCACATAAGCATCCTCGACAAAAGTGGGTTGTTTTGCGTAAAAAGAACCGCTCAGACTCAATAAGACATAAGGAGCGTTTCCTGCCTCGATCTTGCCTTCTACCACCAATTGAGTACCTCCAGTGCCCAGTTCTATATCGGCACTATCGACGCAGCCAGCTAGACTCCCTATCCATAGCAACGATATTAAAAACGCTATTTTAAATTTCTTCCTAGGCATCTTTAAAAATAAAAATTATAGGTAACTGATGGCATAATAGGAAAATAGATTTTCACGGGTGCAAATTCCTTCTTGATGATCTCTCCTACTTCATCTGTGGGCAATGATGGATCGCCGTTTATAACTTCTCTGAATTGAATCACCACTGGGTTTTTACGATAATAGGCATTATAGACGGATAAATTCCAGCTTCCATGCCAGCCCTTAGGTTTGTTGGGCTTCGGTGTGTAAGTCAATGAGAGGTCTAGCCGATGATAGTCTGGCAAACGATCTTGATTCCTTTCATCTGGCACATAATAAGGCACCTCTTTTCCCTCAAAAAAGTATTTTCCCTTGGGGTATGTTACGGCGTTACCGGTATTGTATACCCAATTGGCGCCAATGGCTATTTTTGGGCTTAGGGTATAATTGGCCGTCAGCGTGATATTGTGTGGCTGATCATATCTTGGGCTGTATGGTTTTCCACCATTTATCCCATTAATTTGTCTTTGAACTTTCGAATAAGTATAACTCATCCACCCCGTAAGGTTTCCATGATTTTTTTTTAGTAGAAACTCTGCACCATAAGTCTTGGCCCTACCCGACAATAAGCGCGTTTCAAGGTAATTGTTAAGCAAGATGTTGCTTTCTCCAAACGGCATGTTGTCCAGTACGATAACCGCTTCCTTGAAATCGATTTGGTTGTGCATAAGCCCATAATAAAATTCTACAGAGGTTTCTAAACTTCCATCCATAAAATTTCTAAAATAGCCAGCCGATAAAAGATCGGCGATTTGGGGTTTTATGTACGGGTCAGCTGGAATCCATCTATCGGTAGGGTTTCCGGCAGTAGCAGTAGAAGCCACCTGTACATATTGCCGTGTCCTGGAATAGCCCACCTTTAAGGCACTGGACTCATCGAGAAAATATCGCGCCACAAAGCGAGGTTCAGGTCCATGATACGTATTGATCACTTCTCCACGATCGTAAAATAGTGTATCGATCACATCTTCTAACACCTTATACGACTCATCTCCATACACCAGCAATTTTCCTGGACCTATGTTCTGAAACATCGAATAACGAAGTCCATATTGTAGGGACAACTTTTCGGAAACCTGTTGTTCAAGGCCCACATAGAGCGCCTGCTCCAGCGCAAGTTTGTCATCAAGTCGAATGGAGCCCGCACTGGCAGCATTATCCACTACTTTTAGGTATGTTGGGGTAAAATATCGACCGATGGCTTGATATCCTACATTAAAGTTTGTTTTATCGTTCTGGGCATAATCGACATCTACTTTCAAATTCATTTCTCTGATATTAGAAGTCCACACCATCTCCATTTCATCCTCTACGTCGGCCAAAAAGCTGTATCCATAATCGGTATAGCCGATATTCGTATTGACGAAAAGCCTGTCATTCACGATCCTGTCCCAGTTTATGGAACCAACGAAATTACCCCAATCCATGCCAATGATATCCTGTACCTTGAACACATCGCTTCCTTTATAAAGAGAAAGCACAAGCCGATTGTTGGTGTTAATATTTACATCGAAGCTGCCATTCAAATCATAGAAAAAAAAATTTGTATTGGAGAACTCATCATCCGATGACAGCATAGTAAAAAGATCGAAATAGGTCCTCCTACCGGATAGTATAAAGGATGCTTTATCTTTTACAACTGGCCCTTCCACAGTGAGCCTGCTCGAAATTAGCCCAATTCCTCCCGCACCTTTAAAAGTTTGTTTGCTGCCCGTTTTAAGATGATTGTTAAATACAGACGAAAGCCTGCCTCCCATACGCACAGGAATGTTTCCTTTGTGAATTTCGACTTCTTTGATAATCTCAGGGTTGAAAACGGAAAATAGGCCCCCAAAGTGCATAGGATTGTACAGGGTAACGCCATTAAGTTGAATCAAACTTTGGTCGGAAGAGCCGCCACGCACGAATACCCCTGCATTGATATCTCCTCCAGTATGGATGCCGGGCAAGAATTGAAGGCTCCTTAAGATGTCCACTTCACCAAACATCGCAGGCATGGCCTTTATTTCTTGAATCGTAAGCTCATGTTTGCTTATTTCTACGTTATCGATGTATTCTCCCAGTCTCTTGTCGCGGATGGTAAGCCCTGGCAGATCAAAGGATCTTTCTGAAACGTAAAAAATTAAAGTGGTGTCTTTTAATATAAGGTGGTTCTTCCTTTTGGTTTGGTAACTCACATGAGATATCTGAAAACGATAATCATTAGGTGCAATGGTGAACGAAAAACGCCCTTTTACATCGGAAACAGTGCCGCTAGACAAAGAAGGTATCAAAACAGTGGCGCCAGGAACAGGCTCGCCAGTATCTTTTGTGAGCACATAACCATTAAGGCGGATTGGGGCAATCTCTCGTTTCCTCCTCAGAATAATATGATAAGTTTGCGCTACAAATTCAATATCCTTTCCTCTAAACATGCTCTCTAACAATCGGACTACTGTCTGCCTATTATTAGAAAGCACTACGCTATCAGCAAGTGGGATATGGTTACTATTGTAGGAAAATTCAAAACTACCTTGGTGTGCAATTTCCTCCAAAAGCTGGGCAATTGTTCCACTGGTCTTTTCTAGGACTACTTTCTTCTCAAGGATAGACTGCCCAAAAGTAGGAACAATATTCCAGCTCGCCATAAAAACAAAAAGCAGGAGGAATATTTTGGTCATTTTCACTGAGATTTTGGTGCAAAGTTAGAAGGCTTCTACTAGAAATCAAAAGAGAGAAAATATTATGTTTTGTTCTATAAAATCTTCAAGGTATAAAGGAAATAATGTGATTTTTAGGAGTTTAACAAAATTCAAAACGCTTTCATTAACTTTGGTCTGACATTGTTGTCAGCTAAAAATTGTAATGAATTGGGCATCATAATTTTAACATGTGAGCATGGCGGAAATGCAATACCTTCTGCTTATCAGGAAGTATTCAGGGGGCAGGAAGAGGTAGTTTGTTCTCATAAAGGTTGGGATATTGGGGCATTGCTATTGGCCAAGGGACTAAGTAAATCATTAGGTGTTCCCCTACATTATTCTACCACTTCACGTTTGGTGGTAGAGCTTAACCGGTCTCTACATCACCCTCATTTGTTTTCTGCCTTTACCAAGTCCTTATCGGTATCAGAAAAGCAGCATATTTTAGCCCACTATTATCATCCTTATAGAACAAAAGTGGAAAATAGCATTCGTGAAGCTATAAGTGCAAATGGCCAAGTATTGCATATTTCAGTGCATAGCTTCACACCGATGTTTGAAGGAACTATAAGAAAGGCAGATTTTGGGCTTTTGTATGACCCAGCCACAGAGGAAAGGGTGTTTTGCCAAGCCTGGAAGGCGCAGATAACGGCAACGAGCCATATGAATGTACGGTTCAACTATCCATATAAAGGTACCGCCGATGGTTTTACGACCTACTTGCGGAAGTGCTTTCCACAAGGCTATAGGGGTATAGAACTGGAAGTCAACCAACAATTACTATCTGAAGGCACTTCTATAAAAAATATAGAAAAAATTTTAGTAACCTCTTTAAGATCTATTATATGAAGAAGAAGAAAATTGTAGTGTTGACAGGAGCAGGCATTAGTGCAGAAAGTGGGATTCCTACTTTTAGGGATGCAGGTGGGCTTTGGGAAGGGTATGACGTTATGGAAGTGGCTACACCTGAAGGATGGCGCGCCAACAGGGAGCTGGTGCTAGATTTTTACAATCAAAGGCGTAAAGCTGCCCTTCAAGCCAAACCCAATCAGGGACACTATATCCTAGCAAGGCTAGAACAGGACTTCGATGTTTCGATTATTACCCAGAATATAGACAACCTGCACGAGCAAGCTGGCTCAACCAATGTCATCCACTTGCATGGAGAGTTATTTAAATCCAGAAGTACACTTGATGAGAGTCTGATCTATCCAGTTAATGGTTGGGAATTGAAGCTCGGGGACAAATGTGAGAAAGGCTCTCAACTGCGGCCCCACATCGTCTGGTTTGGGGAAATGGTGCCGATGATGGAACCCGCCATGGAAGAAGCAGTTTCAGCAGATATTTTCATGGTAGTAGGTACTTCTTTGTTGGTATATCCGGCAGCCGGTTTGATCGACATGATAGACCATGAAGTCCCGAAGTATATCATCGATCCCCACTTGCCCAATGTTCCGCCAAGACCAAATCTGTACCTGATTGAAGAGAAGGCTAGTACTGGTGTAGAAAAAGTTGCTAAGGAACTGGTCGCTGCTTTGAGATAAAAATAAAATCAGTTGGTAGTCATACTTTCAATTGTAAAAGAGGAATGGTATTTAATATACTACCCTAAAGTATATGCAATATGAAAACATATTTAGTGCTAGGTTTATTTGTTATGTCATTAATTTCTTGCAAGGAAGATGAGGACTGTTGTACAAACATAGATGCAGGAGTAGGTATTTATGTTCTAGATGAGGATGGAAACGATTTATTGAATCCTGAAAATAAAAATTCTATTGGGCATAGTGACATCAATATTTCATACGTCGTTGGCGATCAAGTAGTAGAGGTTAATAATCCAAATATGGATACTCCAAAAGGTTTCTTAATACTGGAGCCAGAAGGAAGTTTTTCTAAATATCGGCTTGGGTTGACCCTTAACACTGTCGAAGATGATGTGAATACCATCACGTTCATTGATTGGTTTGATTCAAAACGAGATACTATCAAATCAAATATAGTTCGAAGTGAAAACTCGATAATTTGCACCAAAATCTGGTTCAATGAAAGTTTAGTCTGGGATGTAAATGATCCAAATACTTGGCAAAGTTCCGACGGTCTACGCTTCTTTGAAATCTCTATAGAATAAAATATAGAATAACAGCAGCTAACGATACGTTTCTTCATAGAAGCGTGTCGTTAGCTGCTATGACCCCAAGACACTTTAGTTCCCAATATCCATCTCACATCAAAAGCATCGATTACCTCGATGAGGTGAGAGTCATCATAAGTATCCTCAAAAGGCCTCTTTCTTTCTGAACCCAACTTTTCCACAAGCTGCTTTCTGTCGTCCATGTCTTTGCAATGCAGAAAGACAGCGATATAATTTCCTAGTTTCCTTCCTTCATCATACACCAGGTCGGAGCCGTGAATGACTATCCTATCTGAAATCAATGACCCTCTCACTATAGGCGTTTCAGTGTAGCCTTTCAGCTCCATTGGAAAATACTCAAAGTGCAATTGGCCCCCAAAGCAACTTTGGTAAAAGGTGAGGGCCTTTTTACAGTTTCCAGAAAATGTTACGAAAATCGCACTTGTCAATCTGGCGCTTAGATGATCACTCATATAGCTCAAAATTCAATTTGGAGAGAATGACTGAATGAGAGGATGAAGTATGACTGGATGAACTACTGCCCTTTGTCAATTTCTACTCTTCCCACTTCGTACTTCCAACTTCTTGCCTATTACGAACTTTTCCCTTTTCCTTTTGTCTTATATCTAACTTCTAAAATCTTATGTCTATGACTAATATCTGACTTCTGACACCTTCCGCTCCTGAATCTTATTGCCATAAACATAAGAAATGGCTAGAATCCCCAGTACCACAAGCGGCATGATCATATAGCCAATGTTCTTGTCCACAAACGCATGGCTGATAAATGCAAAAATCAGGTTAAAAGTTAAACCAGCATATGCCCACTCCCTAACCTTTGCAGGCAACCTCAAAAACGCAATAGCAGTCACCCCAAGTATTTTACAAATGATCAAGGCGTACGCAAAGTAATCGGGATAGCCCAATGGTTTTGTACCAGCGGTGGCATATTCTGGAGTAAATAATAGCGTGCTGAGTGGCATTGCACCTTCAAAAAGGACGATGAAGATGGTCGCCACCCAAAATATGATTTTATACTTTTTCATAGTGATATAGGTTTGGTTTACTGATTATTTTGACTCGACATATTTTATGAAGTTGTCCAAGATCGCTTGCCATCCTTGTTTTTGAAACTCAGGATCATTTTGACTCTCAGGATCAAATGTGGTGGCTATATGTGTTTTGCCATTTTGTTCTGTAAAAAGCGTGGTGGCTTGTCTTCCATCACCCAATGTGTAGGAGATTTCTTTATGCAGCGTTACCTTGTCATAGACCCCTCCAAAATCAAATCC
>CAYTTV010000104.1:0-7074 GCA_964440915.1 uncultured Roseivirgaceae bacterium | reverse complement strand
ATTACGACTGCTCTCTCCATAGTCGTGTGGCACACCGACCATCTGCTTCTGGCATGAGTGCATAGGCCCCTTGCCGTCTGAAAGCGCAGAGAAGCCTGCAAAACGCAGCCGCGCCAGGGATGGTGGCATTGTTTGAGCCCGAAAGGGGATTCGCGGGAGGCAGGCGAGTGCCATCCAGCCCGCCCGGGCGCCCAAATCTCTCTCATTTACAAGCCATATAAAGGAAAAGTGTGTTTCTAAGCGAAAGGCCTGCTCTTAGGACAGGGACAGTACCGAATCTATGGGTCCTTGGCCAGCCTAATGCCCGAAATGGGCCACCTCATATGTGGATGAAAGAAATTTCTATAGGATGATCGGATGTGGTCACGAGGTGTGGCGCAGGATCCTCCCCGCAACACCATTTGATTGATCATAAACTTACCATTGTATTCGCCTAGTGCTCCTTGGGCCGCTTTGAAATAAGGATAGGGACGATAGGCACTGCTGGTCCATTCCCAGCAATCTCCATAAAACTGAAAATCCCACGCTTTTTTTCGAGGGAAGAGTAAACCTTCTTCCAATAAATTTGCTTCGATTGGGATTTTTTTCTCCAGCGTATTGCAGGCTATCTCCCATTCGAATTCTGTCAACAACCGGTGCTCCTTCCAGTGGGCAAAAGCTTCGGCTTCATAGAAGCTGATGTGCGTTACAGGGTCTTCCAGGTTTATCTTCTCCAGACCATATAAGGTATAGTTATACCATGCTCCATCAATATAATGCCAATACAAAGGAGATTTTATGTCATTTTCTTGCACCCATTGCCATGCTTCCGAAAGCCAATATTGAAATTGGCCATAACCACCTGCTTCCATAAATGCCAGGTATTCTCCATTGGTGGTGAGGCGGTCTTGTATTTGAAAAGTTTGTAAATATACTTTATGGCTGCCCAGCTCATTGTCAAAACAGAAGCCTTCTCCTGAATGGCCAACTTGATATAGCCCTTCTTCTATGGTGATATATTGGATTTTGTTTTTCAGTGAAACAGTTTCAACGGCTTTTTGCGGATGTTTCTTTTCGTTGAAGTAGGCAGGAAATAGGGGGTTGGTACCTAAAATATATTTGATATCATAGATTAAGAGCTCTTGATGTTGTTGTTCGTGATTAAGCCCAATCGCCAACGTTTCTTGGGCTTTTGGGGGTAATGATTCGCTTTTGGCGAGCATTTCTCCCATGGCAGTGTCTACATAAGATCGATAGGCCATAACTTCCTCTATCGTGGGTCGAGTTAGGTTTCCTCTTTCGGTTTTTAATATCCTCTTTCCTGCGGATTCATAATAGCTGTTGAAAATAAAGTCATAGCCTTTACTGAATGGTTTATAACCTTTCTTATAGGACTTAAGTAAAAAGGTTTCGAAAAACCAAGTAGTATGGCCAAGGTGCCATTTTGGTGGGCTTACATATTCAGCAGGCTGGGCCGAAAAATCTTCGGATTTTAATGGAGCACATAGTTGCACAGTTTGTTTTCTGACGTTGAAGAACTGTTGCGCCAAAGCATTGCTTTCTATTAAGGTATGCATAGATATCACGAGGGACTAGTTAATCAAAGAAAGACTGAAACCGAGGATAATGTTTTCGCTATTTCGAATGGATTTTCTTAAGGGCGGAGGTGAAAGGAGTGTGTATCTCTTAAAGATTTGAGGCTTTTTGATAACCTTTTGCTTACTTTTTAATTAATTATTAAATCTGTCTTAGATAAAACTACTGAAACAGCTTCAATTTTAAAATTGCATATCTTGTGCTATGGGCTACAAACTCGACAACATACTGCTGGTGGACGATGATGCTATCACAAATTTTGTAAATATGGATATCCTTACGGAAATGGGCATTGCTCGTCAAGTGCACATTGCTGGAGATGGCAGTGAAGCTTTGGCTTTTATACAAGAGCATTGGCTGAAAGAAGGGAAGGGGGAAAAAGAGAATAATCTTATTTTTCTAGACATCAATATGCCCTTTATGGGTGCTTTTCAGTTCTTGGAAAAGTTTGAAAGAATCAAGACGCATAATGTGATATCCGTAGTCTTGTTGACCACCTCCGATAGCGAAAGAGATGTAGAGAGGGCCAAGCATTATAATGTCAGCAGCTATATCATAAAACCTTTAAGCGTCAAGAAAGTATATTCAGTATTGCAGATGTGTTGATGGGCAATTGCTCCCTACTAGGAAGGCGCATACAGCCATAAGGCTTTCTGGGTTCTGTATTTCCCTATAATTTATTTGATGAAGTAATAAAAATAGTTTAATATTAGAAAAGAAAGCACCCCATGAGTGAAAGCAAAACGCAGTTTCAGAATAGATTTGCTAAGTGATGAGGTGTTTTGAGAAAAATATATCACAAACGATTGATTTTTAATATGCAAGAATATCCATGGTTTAAGCATTATCCTAAAGGAGTTTCAAAAGAGATAAATCCCGAAAAGTATAATTCGCTAGTGGATTTGTTTGAGGAGGCGTGTAAAAAATACGGCGATATGCCCGCCTTCGAAAATATGGGCAAAAGCTTGAACTTTTGTGATGTGGATAGGCTATCCACTGATTTTGCTGCTTATTTGCAAAACGTAGCCAAGCTGCAAAAGGGTGATAAGATTGCCATACAAATGCCAAATTTGCTTCAGTATCCTGTAGCCATGTTTGGAGCGTTGAGGGCTGGCCTTATAGTGGTGAATACAAACCCGCTTTATACACCCAAGGAGATGGAGCATCAGTTCATAGACTCTGGCGTAAAAGCAATCGTAATTGTGGCCAACTTTGCCAGCAATTTAGAAAAGGTGCTTCCGAACACAAAAATAGAAACAATTATACTTACCGAAATTGGTGACCTTTTCGGAGGGATCAAAGGCTTTGCGACAAATTTGGTGGTAAAGCACGTAAAAAAAATGGTGCCGCCGTATAAATTGCCCACAGCATTGGCTTTTAAAGATGTGCTCAAGCAAGGCAAGCAGCTGAAATATACCCGCCCTGAAATTGATGGAACTGACATTGCTTACTTACAGTATACAGGTGGAACTACAGGTGTATCAAAGGGAGCCATGCTTACCCACAGGAACCTGATCAGTAATATGGAGCAAATTTCTGAATGGATGATCCCAAAACTGCGGGAGCGTGAAGAGTTGGTGATTACGGCTTTGCCTTTGTATCATATTTTTGCCCTTACGGTTAATTGCTGGGCAATGCTAAAGATTGGGGCTAGAAACATATTGATCACAAACCCTAGGGACATGCCTTCGTTTTTGAAGGACCTAAAGAAATACCCGTTTACAATTATAACAGGTGTAAATACACTATTTAATGGGTTGCTAAATCAGAAAAAATTTAATGAAATAGACTTTAAAAACTTAAAAGTAGCCGTTGGAGGAGGCATGGCCGTTCAGAGAGCTGTGGCCAGAAAATGGGAAGAGGTGACAGGCGTGGCATTGGCCGAAGGTTACGGGTTGTCAGAAACCTCTCCTGTGCTTACTTGCAATCCTATAGACGGTACAGAACGTATAGGCACAATTGGTTTACCATTGCCGAGTACGCTTTTGAAATGCATAGATGAAGAAGGGAATGAGGTGAAAATAGGCGAACCTGGAGAGATCGTAGCGAAGGGCCCTCAAGTAATGCCCGGCTACTGGAAGAGGGAAGAAGAAACAGAAAAAGCATTTATAGATGGATGGTTTAAAACAGGTGATATAGGGATTGAGGATGCTGATGGTTTCTTTTCTATTGTGGACCGAAAAAAGGATATGATCAATGTGTCAGGCTTCAATGTATACCCCAATGAAATAGAGGATGTGGTGGCACAGCATCCCAAAGTGCTAGAGGTGGCAGCGATAGGAGTGCCGAATGAGCACTCAAATGAAGTGGTGAAGATTTTCGTGGTGAAAAAGGATGAGAGCCTCACCAAAGAGGAACTGATCACTTTTTGTAAGGATACGTTGACTCGGTACAAAGTTCCGAAAGAAGTGGAGTTCAGGAAAGAGCTGCCAAAATCCAATGTAGGTAAAATTTTGCGGAAGGAGTTGAGGTAACAACCTGAAAGATAGCGTCACAAACGGGGTCCCCGTAATGTGGCTATCAGCAGGACAACACCTAGGAATCCGGCAATTATAAATCCTATCATGCTCAAATAGGGTATACCTCCTGAAGTTGCCAAATGTGCTGCCAACGGGGCTGTCATGATAATGGAGGAGGATATCAATAAAGCACCAATTATTAAGGCCATCGTAAATCTAAAGGCATTAAAATTTAAGGTTTGCAGCAGTGGCCTATAGCCATGGTGTTCTAACTGAATATTAAGTTGCCCTTTCCGAATCTTCTGGAGGATGTATTTGAGCTCACTGGGAAAATTGGTCGTAAAGGTGTACAGGCTCAAGGCAGAATGATAGATTTCCTGCCCTATGTTTTCCCAGGAATACTGTTCTCTTAATATTTTTTTTCCGTAGGGTCTTACAAATTCAAAAGTTTTGAAATGAGGATGGATTACTTTTCCGATACCTTCCAATATGACCAGAGCCCTTAAGATAAGGAAAACACTAGGAGGAATGCTGAGCCGATAGTTATAGATAATGGCCTGAAAATCTGCGGTAAAATCTGCTACATTCATTTCTCCCATATCCAATGAGGCAAAGTCCTCAATCAGCTCATTGAGATCATATTCAAAGGCTCCAAAATTGGAAATCTCTCCGTCTATGGCCAACCGTTTGAGGTATAAGGCCATGGACCTTGCGTCTTTTCGGGCCATGCTTAGAAAAATACCTGAAAAAGCATATTTGTCATTGGGTCTCAACCTTCCGATCATGCCAAAATCTAGTAGGCATATTACGCCATCCTTTCGTACCAGTACATTGCCAGGGTGAGGGTCCGCATGAAAAAGGCCGGATTCGAAAAATTGGGTGAGATAGATGTCCATGACCCTTTCGGCAGTATTGCGAGGATCAATCCCCCAGGCAGTTTGTTGCGCCACATCGGTAATTTTGCAGCCGCTCACATATTCTAAAACCAAAATATCGGGTGTGGATAGATTTTTATAAGGCTTTGGAATGTACAGCTTGGGGTTATCATTATACAATGACCTGAACTGTTCGATACTTCGGGCTTCATGCAGATAGTCAAGTTCTTTGCGTATGGTTTTTTCAAAAGTTGCTACAATGTCATGAGGATTGAGTACGCCTTGTTTTTTGAGGTAGTTTTCTGTGAGCCGGACAATTTCTTTGATAATTACCAGATCGGCTTCTATCGTTTCTTTTACATCAGGCCGTTTCACTTTAATGACGACGTCTTCGCCCGTATGCAGCTTAGCCTTGTATACCTGCCCGATAGACGCTGAGCCAATGGGCACTTTGTCTATATCCACAAAAAGGTCTTCTAAGGGGCGTCCGCTTTCTCTTTCTATAATTGTTCTTGCCAATGCGAACTCAAAGGGTGGCACCTCGCTTTGCAGTTTCTGAAGTTCTAGGATAAGCACCTCTGGCAACACGTCTGGGCGATTGCTCAGGATTTGGGCAAACTTTACAAAAGTTGGGCCCAGCTCTTCAGTTGCCAGGCGCACTCTTTCCCACCGGCTATAATCAAACACCGACTTATTTTGACGAGACCATAGCAGTCGCACTTTTGCTGGAACAAGCGTATGGAGTGGGGTAGAAGAGACCATATCTTCAAATCCATATTGAATGAGGACTTGGATGACCTCACGTATCCGCTTGATGTTTTTAAAGGTTTGATTAAAAAGCATTTGGTAATTTAAGGACTAAACATCAATAACCCTAACGAGGAATGGGGTGGTGGATCATAGGCAGCCTGTGGAATTTAGGTCATCAAGGAGTGGGCTTTTTCCCTCTTTTTGATGGGGTGGTCACGCTTGCCTTGTCCGGTACAGCTTGGAAAGTTTTCGGCGCTGAAGATTTGTTATGTTTGGCCTCAAGGATGGTAACGCGTCTTTTCAAATCCTCTAATTCTTTGCTGCGGGAAAAGCTGAACTTTTCCATGACCTCCTCTGCTAGTTTCTTAAACTGTCCTTCCAGCTCTTCTTTTTTTGAAGTTGTCTTTTGTACTACATCTTCTACGATTTTACGTCCTTCCTCCTTAGATATTTTCTTATTGGAAACCAACTCGTCAACACCTTTTTGCACTTGCTCAATGGTTAAGGCTGCCAAACCTAATCCTGTGTATAAGAACTTCTTGAATATGTCTTCCATGTTACTTCTTTGTCTGGGTTAGAATAGAAAAAATAACGAGATTCTACTTACAATGTTTTCTGCTATGGTTAATTCGTATGGTTAATTATCTTTTCTTTCATCCTATGATAGCCCTTTTTCACTGAGGTGTAACTCAATGCGATGAGCAGGCATACAATAGGAAAAATAAAAGTCAAGTAACTGACCTTGGGAAACAGTAGAGAGCCAATCAAGCCTCCTATAAAGAAACATGAAATTATTGCACTATGCAACAATATCTTTTTGCCTACATTTGGAGGCCGCTTCTCTTTTTTTAAGAACAAAAGCCCAAGCTCGATGCCCAAATCTGTAAAAAGTCCTGTTAAGTGAGTAGTCCTCACGATAGAGCCCGAAACAACGGTTACCATTGCATTCTGCAACCCCATGGCAAAAAACAATATCCCGGCTAATATCTTCGACTCCTGGATGTCTCCTTTAAAATAAAAATAGCCGTAGATACTTACGAACAACAAAAGCAATATTTCGAGGATAATAGGACTGACGCGAGGACGTCCCACTCTTTTATGTGATATGCCAATCTGTACTAAGATAGAGGAAACGAATGCTCCTAAGAGGAATAAAAGCATCCAGATGAGTAGTGATAAAGCTATTCTATAATTTCCATAGACCAGTTCTTCAGCAAACATGGCGACATGCCCCGTCACGTTTGTCGTTAAGACGAAAAATGCTAAAAAGCCTGCAACATTCACACACCCTGCCCCCATAGAAAGCAGCGTGGCCAAGCCCATGTTCTGATGAAATGTCCGTCTTTCCCCTTTTGTTATAAACATCTCTTAAATCCTTATAATTCTAAGTTAAGGTTTTTGTTCAAATATAAAAT
>CAYTTV010000103.1:5483-7103 GCA_964440915.1 uncultured Roseivirgaceae bacterium | reverse complement strand
CGACAGTAAAGTGTGATTGATGCTGCCCAAATAGAGATCGGCAACGAGCACAATTTCGGCATCGGCATACAGGGCCAGGTCTATCATAAACTCCTTGTCGTTGAGCGGCACCATGAGGCCGCCGGCTCCTTCTATCACCAAGGGCTTGCCTACGGAGTCGGGCACGAGTATGTTTTGGATGCTGATGTCAATGTTTTCTGCCTTCGCTGCGGCATGGGGAGAGGCTGCCATCTTGAGCGCATAGGCCTCTTTGTAGAACTTTATCGCTCGGTCGGGAAGCCATTCCCTTAGCGTATGGGTATCGGTAGGAAACCCTGCCTGGATGGGTTTCCAATAGTTGGCTTTGAGTGCGGTGAGCAAAATGGCACTGACCAACGTTTTACCGCTGTCGGTGCCAATGGCCGTTACAAAATATCTCATGCCCTAAATTTAGGGGAATCCGCACTATTTAAGCGTGTTTCCCACGCTTTTTTGTCCAATTTCTCTTATTAATACCCTAAGGCTGAGGGAAGCCTACAGCTACTATGGTTTCATGACCCGTACCTTCTTCCAATTGAAACCCAGCCTGTAAACACAAGCTTGCATTACTTATCGACTACCACCGTCTTCGAAGCCTTCAATGCCTTGTATATCTCCGTTGCTAAAAAACCTGCCCCTTCATCATTGGGATGGATAGCATCATAAGTGAGATCAGCCTTCCCCAGAAAAGGTTGGTACACATCGATAATTTGGACTTCGGCTTTTTCTGCTATTTCTTTCATGGCAGGAATTACCTCGTTATCCATAACAGCTTGGTTGATGCCCCATTTGTCCTCAAACACAGGAATAGGATTACAAATCAAGACTGTTGGTTTGGAAGGCAAATTTTTGAATGAATTGATCAGATCAACGTAGTCTTCGATGAATTCATCCTTAAACTGCCAGTTCTGAGGTTTGGTATCGTTTGTGCCCAGTTTTATGATGACTATGTTGGGCGCCCATGTCAACACTTCTTTGTATTTTGTCTCGTTCCAATAAGGATAGTCGCCTTTTCGGAGCAATGTTCTGCCCCCAATCCCATAGTTGCGCACTTCATAGGAATCCCCAAGCAACTCCTGTAAGACATCTGGATATGTTTTAGTCAAGCCTGCTCCTTCTGTTATGCTATTGCCTACACAAGCCACTTTAACTTTCTGCTCAGGAGCTTGCGCTAGATTTGGCGCTGCGAAGAACATCAATCCAATGATGATGAAAGCGGTCAATAATTGTCTTTTCATTCTGCTAAGTTTAATGATTCAATAAGTTTTTAATGACAAAACTGTCAATGGCAAGATAAACCAACCTATAATCATTTAAGCAAAAATCGACAAAAAGGAGGGAATTGAAGCGATCAAATGGTTTTATTAAGGGTATAGAATGTTAAATAAGGGTCGGAAGTGCTGTGATTATTGTTGTCCTATTATTTCCTTCTGCTAATAACCTATAAGTTCCCTACGGGATGACAGGAAGAGGGCTACGGTTTTCATTCGCTGATTGCTTACGACTTATTGCCAATTGCTTATTGCCAATTGCCCACTGCCCACTCTTATATCTGATGTCTCAAATCTAATGTCTAAATCTAATGTCTAAAATCTTAAGTCT
>CAYTTV010000103.1:0-5383 GCA_964440915.1 uncultured Roseivirgaceae bacterium | reverse complement strand
GCTTCCTGATCTTTCACATTATAATTGTTCCTATCGATAATCCCTCCCGTGTCCCATACGAATGGCAGCACACCATTTTCTTTGGCAATCTTTGTAACAAACTTTATCCAATACAATCTAGAGGCGTTGTGCTTTTCAGGATCGGCCACATTGGTACGGTGGATCGCCAAATATTCGCCTAATAATACGGGAATCCCTTTCTCTACAAATTTGGATTTTAACGCTTGAAACTGCGCTATAAGAAAATCTTCCTCACCCCAAGTTGCATTTCTGTCAGGTTCTATTTCAGAATGATTTCCACTGCCCCAGTAGTAAAACATCTTGCCCCAATCCTCATCTTTTCCCATGAGTGCAAATGGGTATGGAGTATAGGTATGTACTTCCAGCATCATGCGGTCTGGCACCTCGTCAGTAGGAAGGGAAGTCATGAAATTATTGGTTCTATCAATATCGGTAGAGGGGCCTTGAACCACCAATACCCTGTAGCTATTCTTACCACCCGTAGCCCGGACAGCATCAATAAAGGTTTGGTGATAGGTATTTAAAACCGGCATTTGTGCAGCTTGCGTAGCATCATGCACATTGGGTTCATTGGCGCTGGCAAACATCAAATGCTCATCGAAGTCACGCAGGTGAGTAGCAATTTGTTGCCAGAATGCCTTTTGCTTAGCATTGACCTGTTCTTGCTTTTCAGGGGTAATATTCTCTTCCAACCATCCCCCATCCCAGTGAATGTTGAGCAGTACATACATATCATTATCGACACAGTACTGCACTACTTCTTTTACACGATCGAGCCATGCTTGATCTATTTCTGCTGTCTCAGGATCTGAATATTGATTCCATGAAGCAGGAAGGCGAATGGCATTAAAGCCATAGCTTTTTACAGCATCGACAAATGCTTTTGTGATCTTTGGATTGCCCCAGGCTGTTTCACCCCCTATCGCTTCCAAAGTATTCCCTATGTTAAAGCCCAAATTGATTTTTGCTGCCAATTCCACTGCATTGCTACTCATTCCGGTGGCATCAGGTTCGATGTGATTACCGTACTCGGGATAAATGCTTTGCGGCTCTGGGTCTTGCCCCGCTTGTGAGATTGTCACTGTTTTTTTCAGCTTACCATCCATCGAAAATGTGATTTCGGCCGTGCGGTCGTCGGTACCTTTATTTTCAGTAGCAGAAATAGTTACCTGATCTGTAGGCTCGGAGGAACTACTAATGGAAACTGTACACCAGTCCTCGTTGGAAGTAGCCGTCCAACTGCTGCCGTTCATGGTTACCACAACTACTGCATTTCCTCCGGCCACCTCAAAGTTTACTTTATCGGGACTTACCGTTAGCATCGGATCTTCTGCTATGGGATCATCATCTTTATCACAAGAAATAAAGAGGCAAAGCATCAAAATCGATAAAAGTAGATTTATTCTCATGTTATTGTTATTTGGCTATCGTTTATTTTGTTTTTAAAGACCTCGGAAGTCCCAGCGTCATTGCGAAATTTTCCTTTTTGGGGAAAATTGTGGCAATCCCCTGGAAAGGATTCCCTTGCCTATTGCAATTTGTCAACTGCCTAATTCTTCCCAATTCATGCTTCCGACTTCCAACTCTCCTCCCTATTCTAGCACAATTGTAACCTCAGCAGATTCCAACCCATCTGCATTGGCCCTAAACTTCACTTCACCTTTGGTTGCTTTTGCCTGAACTATGGCCAGCGCCAAACCATTAAACGCTTTTCTTTGGTTGCCTTTAAAGGGTTCAAGACTGATGGGGTTTCCATTGTCCACTCCTGCAATAAACGCCTCGCCTTCTACAGCAAAATGGACCAAATTATCGGCTTGAGGGACCAAGTTTCCTTCCTTATCCACGATCTTCACAGTGATGAAGGACAGGTCTTTTCGATCGGCCTTTATCGCATTTCTATCTGCCTCCAATATTATTTTTGCTGCTGCTCCGGCAGTTTTGATCACTTTTGTTGCGATTTCCTTGCCTTGCATTCTTGAAACTGCTTTTAACTCTCCAGGTTCGTAGGTCAACCGCCACATCACATGCAGGTCATCGCCTTCTTTTTTCCTTTTGCCTATAGAGGTGCCATTAAGAAATAGTTCTACCTCATCAGCATGGTTGTAATAGGCCCACACGTCTATAGTTTTTCCTTCTTCCCAGTTCCAGTGCGGGAATACATGCAGGACCGTATCGTCCGTCCACTCACTTTTGTACATGTAGTAAGTGTCTTTAGGAAACCCTGCCAAGTCCACTATACCAAAATAGGAGCTTTTGGCAGGCCAAGTATAAGGGGTAGGCTCCCCGATATAATCGAAGCCTGTCCACACATACATGCCCGACAGATAGTCGTGCTTTTTCACCACTTTCCAGGTTTCTTCATGGGTAGATCCCCAAGGCGTGCTCACATTGTCGTAAGCGGAAACGGTAAGATCGGCATTGCCTTCTGTAAAGGGCAAATCCCAACGAATGGGCCATCTCCGGATGCTGTCTGAAGGCATATCGTATTTTCCTCTGGTGGCCAAGGCAGAAGTAGTTTCAGCTCCTATGAACTTCTGCCCCGGAAACTTCTGGGGAAAATCCTCAAATTTGTCGTGATGGTAATTATAGCCTATCAGGTCAAGTACACCCGAACGGTAGATATAGTTATTGGCTTCTGGATGATTTAGGCCAGAGGTGATGGTACGGGTAGTATCCAAACTTCGGACTATGGCCGCCAGTTCAGTAGCAATGGCAGTACCTGTACTATCAAACTGCTCCAGTATCTCATTCCCAATACTCCACATAAATACACTTGGATGATTCCTATCACGCAATATCAAATCTTCCAAATCCTTTTTGTGCCACTCATCCCAGTAGATGCTGTAATCATATTTATTCTTGCCCCTCTTCCACATATCAAAAGCTTCGTTCATTACGATAAAGCCCATTTTGTCACAAAGCTCAAGCAGTTCGGGAGCAGGTGGGTTGTGTGCGGTACGAATACCGTTAACGCCCATACTTTTCATGATCTCCAACTGACGCTCTTGTGCCCGAATGTTAAAAGCAGCACCAAGCGCGCCCAGATCATGGTGCAGGCACACACCTTTGATCTTCATGGATTCCCCATTGAGGAAAAAGCCTTTTTCGGCATCAAAATGAAAAGTGCGCACACCGAGGGGGGTTTCATAATTATCCAACACCTTTCCGTCTTGTTTGATCAAAGTCACTACGCTATACAAGTAGGGATTATCTACTGACCAAAGCTGAGGCTTTTGGATAGCAATTTTTTGGGAGAAAATATTGATTGTATCCTTAAGGAGGATGCTTTTTTCAATTGTATTGGCTACTTCTTTGTTGCTGGCATCGTAAATGATGGTCTGCAAAGAATAGCTTCCTGTTCCATTGCCTTTGTTGCTCACTTGGGTATTCACTACTACCTGAGCGCTGTCTTTATTGACTAATGGAGTAGTTACAAAGGTTCCCCAATGATCGACATACACCTGATTGGTTTTTACCAACCACACATTGCGGTATATGCCCGAACCGGAATACCAGCGGGAATTGGGCTGTTGGGAATTATCTACTTTTACCGCTATGGTATTTTGGCGATCACCAAAATTAAGATGGGGTGTTAGTTCATAACGAAAGGAAATGTAGCCATTGGGCCGTTTCCCTAAATAATGGCCATTAACCCAAACTTCACTGTTTTCATATACGCCATCAAAATCGATAAAAAACAATTTAGCAGTATCCTCTTCCGATAAGACAAAGGTCTTTCTATACCAACCGATGCCTCCCGGCAATGCTCCACCGCCAACACCCGCAGGATTATCCGGGCTAAACTCACCCTCGATGCTCCAATCATGGGGAAGATTCAGCTTACGCCATGCAGCATCTACAAAAGCAGGATCTTGGGCGTTATCGACATTGCCCAAGTGGAAGGTCCAGTTTTGGGTAAAGTCTATACGTTCCCTCGGCTGGTTATTTTGAGTAGAATTGCATGAAAGCAAGGTCACCAATAAGCCAATGCTTAAAGCAAGGGGAAATATTTTTAAGGACATGCGAATTAAAATGATGTTTAATGAAAGATTCCTATGACTGGACTAGCAACTTCTATCATGGCTTTTTTGCTAGATTCAACTAGTTTCCTGCTGAACGACAGGAGGGTATTAAGCTTACGCGAAATTAGATGAATAAAGAAAAGTTAAGAGAGAGCCGAAGCCCTCTCTTATAGTAAACAATAATAAACTATTTTTTAATTAGCCAGAAAGTGAAACACCAAGTATTCCGATTTGCTTGGATCACGTTTCCCGACCCACATACCGGTTACTTCGTCCGATTCATTCCTTTCCACGATTACAATTTTCCACTGATTGTCTGCGGTGGTGTTGGCTATAAACTCCTCCTCATTTCTATGTGTAATCCGAATAGAAGGTTCTATATCGGTAAATGTAATCGTATTGGTTTCCTCATCGATTGCGTATGTACCCTCTTCAGTAGTGCCATCATCTTGGGTCACGATAACAGCACCATCGTTGGAGAAGGCAATTGAAGCATCATCAATGTTTTCAACATCGTCATCACCAAAGAGTACTCCACCCCAATCGGGATAATCAGTTCTAGTAAACCAATCATTCAGAAGATCTCCTTCCAAATTAGCCCAATTAAATGGAGTTTCGGTATCCAGTTTCCATGTTCTTGTAGCATTACCTGTCAAGATTTCTAGTTGATCGCCGTGGTCGAAATTGGCGCCTGGTTCCGGCCCTTCTGCCCCCCATGGGCCATCAAAGCCTTCCTTCTTAAAATAATAGGTTCTCTGGGAATTATCCGATAAGTAAAGTTGATTAAGCACCAACTCATTTTCATTAATCTTACTGATACCATACAGACTTTGGGTATTATCCCCTTCCTGATTTAGCATCTTGGGTCCCTGAAATTTAATATAGGTGACCCCGTTTTCTTCATATACACTAAATTTACCTTTCTGGGTAGCATCAGGAGTTATTTTGGTATAATTGAACCCTTTATCAAGATCCAATGTAAACTTACCTTCTTCCACATCGGTCGTATTCCACCACTCAAACCCTCCAAATGGATTCCAATTGTTAATATCAAGGGGACCAATTCCCATTAATGGGCCTATTGGATTCCCAGTGGCCCAAACCCAAGTTTTCCCTTCTACTCCATTAGTCAAAAGATCCCAAACCGGATCGTTAAAATACTCTTCGTCTTGGGGAAGACTAACTTGCATTGAATCAACTGTAGGCACTCCTCCAGAATAAGCATAATACTTAACCCAGAAATCTCCTTCAAAAGGGATAAGCACGTCTACATTTGGGTTATTGGATACACCAACTTCATAATCCCAAAAGGCTATAGCGCCCTCTGTCTTACTACGAAG
>CAYTTV010000102.1:1498-7133 GCA_964440915.1 uncultured Roseivirgaceae bacterium | reverse complement strand
ATATCTAATATCTAATATCTAATATCTGGCGTCTTACATCTTATCGCCCCTGATGGCAGCGGTTACCCCGCCAAGGGGAGGTTTTTGAGGGTTTGCGCGGAGTAGTAGCGGACAGCAGGACAAGGCGCCCAAATATTATTTTTAAAATTGGTCGAGTAGGTCAGTAATAGCTGCGTAAACCTTGCTCAGCTCTTGGTCAGTAATAATGTAAGGCGGCAAAACATAGAGGACATTGCCCAATGGCCGGAGTAAAATATCTCTATCGAGAAAGAAGGGATAGAGCTTGTGCCGAGCTTCGTTGAAATAGGAAGTGTCCTGGAAAGCTGCAATCTCCAAGGCGGCTATGGTACCCAAATGTCGGGCGGCCCGTACGGCAGGATGGCCTTTGATACGGTTTACGAAAGCCTCTTGCTGCTGGGAAATCCGCTGGATATCTTGGATAGTTTTTTGGCTTTCTAACAGCTCCAAACTAGCAATGGCAGCAGCGCAAGCAATCGGGTTGGCTGTGAAAGAGTGGCCGTGAAAGAAGGTCTTGAGGATGTCTTGAGAACGGTAGGCATCCATAATCTCGTCGGTACAAGACGTAGCACCGAGTGCCATCGCACCTCCGGTTAGGCCTTTGGAAAGGCAGCAAATGTCTGGCAGAGCCGTGGCATACGCACTAGCGAAGGTTTTGCCCGTGCGGCCGAAGCCTGTCATGACTTCGTCGGCAATACAGATGGTGTCATATTTTTTTGCCACCTCGATCATCGCATTCAAAACCCTGGGAGAATACATGCGCATGCCAGCAGATCCTTGCACCAGTGGTTCGTAGATAAAGGAAGCCACTTGACCAGTCTTTAGCTTGTCTTCGAGAAGTGCGAGTACTTCATCTTCGTGTTGGGAGTCTGGGAAAGGCAGAAAGTCCACTTCGAACAAATAAGGATTGAAAGGTGCACTGAATGCCCCCCGCTCTCCTACCGACATGGCACCGAAAGTGTCGCCGTGATAAGCTCCGTCCAACGCTATGACTTTGGATTTTTGTACGCCTTTGTTGTACCAATACTGAAAAGCCATTTTGAGGGCCACCTCCACGGCGGTGCTGCCGTTGTCGGAGTAGAATATTTTCTTTTGATTGGAAGGAAGAGTGCGCACCAATGCTTCCGCCAGTCGAACGGCCGGCTCATGCGTGAATCCCGCAAAGATCACGTGCTCTAAAGATGCCGCCTGCTTGGCCACGGCCTTGGCGATGTGCGGATTCGAATGTCCATGCAGATTTACCCACCAAGATGAAACCGCATCGATAATCTTACGGCCATCGGAAGTGTGCAGATATACGCCCTCGGCACTTGTGACCGCAATAGGATCTTGGCCAGCAATAAGTGGCGTAAAGGGATGCCAGATTACGGCTTTGTCCCTATTCAAAATATCTTTTGTTTTGCTCATCGATTCCATTCTTTCAAAAGCGCCATTGCATAACGGTTGATAACCCTGGTGTTTATTTCCTTTTCGGGTTTGATGTGCAATAATAGCGGAAATTGAGCATAGTTGAGGATAAACTCTTGGGAAGCCTCGTTTTCAGGGCCGTTAAAAATAATGCCTTTGACTTTGCACCCTCTACTTTTGAGCAAATCGACAGACAGCAAGGTATGGTTGATGCTGCCTAAATAAAGATCGGCAACAAGTATGATTTCGGCGTCGACATACAAGGCCAAGTCTATCATAAACTCCCTATCGTTGAGCGGCACCATCAGTCCCCCGGCGCCTTCAATCACCAACGGCCTGTCCGTGGAATCGGGCACAAGTATATCTCGGATACTGATGCTGGTATTTTCTGCCAACGCTGCGGCGTGGGGCGAAGCTGCCATCTTGAGTGCATAGGCCTCTTTATAGAACCTTGTCTCTTGATCAGGCAGCCATTCTCTTAAAGTATTGGTGTCTGTAGGAAAACCTGCCTGAATGGGTTTCCAATAGTTAGCTCTTAGGGCAGTAAGTAAAATGGCACTAGCCAATGTTTTGCCGCTGTCGGTACCAATGGCAGTAATAAAATATCTCATACCCTAAATTTAAGGGAATTGATACTATTTGGACGGATTTGCCAGATCTTTTTGTAAGATTTCTATGGAAGTGGCGAGGTACACCAATGGAGCATTCCAATTAATGGCGACCTCATTGGCAGCATAAGAGCAGTCGGAATCTACATAAGATTTATCGGCGACCTTGGAAGGATAGCCAAAGCAGTTGTCTTGCTGCCCAGGATTGGGGCCACCCGCCAGAAACCCGGGCACAGGCTCTTTTATGTCATCTGCTACTGAAGGGCGATGATGCGGATGCATTGGTGTTTTGCTGCCGTATCCTGTCACATAAGAATAACCTGTTGCATTTCTGCCCAAAATATAGTCAAGATTTGAAAGTGCGGCAGCTAAGTATTGCTGCTCTTCGGTATGCAGATAAGCCTGTATCAAAGCAATGCTTTGGTTGGCCGCCACGGCATTGCTTCCCCAAACAAAATCCTGCTCGGAGCCTCCCATGACAGTTGCATAGGCATTGCCTGGGACACCTTCAAGAAGTGACTCAGCAAATAAGATCAATTTTGATTTTAAGGCATCCAACATTTCGGGATGATCAGCCTCTATGCTAAGGCCATGCCGTAACAAAGAATAGTACCCTAATGCACTCACCTGATTCCACGAAGGAAGTTGAATCGTATCAGCTATCGAGATGTGCTTTAAAAACTGATCGTCGTTGGTAGTGATCCAAAGCTCCGAGGCAGCCCATATAAATTCATCACTTGGATCGCTGTCGCCATAAGCTCCAGTCGTAATATTAGGGTCAAAGCTCTTATTTAAAGCAGGTTGATCATAAAGCTGATCAGGATTTTCAATGGCCCAGTTCCATGCACTGACACCAGCATGGAGACAAGAGTCGGCTAGTCCGGGCAACTGTACTTCATACGCCTTAAAGATACGGGCAGACTGTGCCAATACTGCTGCAAAATTGAGTGTGGCAGTGGTTGATTTCTGCACTACATATCGGGGCGAATTAGCCTCATCGGGCATAATCATCCCTTCAAAACCTGCTGCTGTCAGCTTATGATAAACGCCACCGTCGTTGGGATCTTGCATGGCCAACATCCATCGGAGGTTCCATAATACCTCATCCAATAAATCAGGAATCTCATTGTCGCTTTCAGGAATTCCTACCGTTAGCTTATCGATATAGTCAGGAAAGTCTTCATACAAAGAGAGCAAAGTGCCCATGGTAATGCCGCTATTCACTACGTATTTGTTATAGTCGCCTGCATCGTACCAGCCCTTAGGAGCAGAAATCACTGTATTTTCAGGTCGATTGGGAGATACAGCAGAAGCATGAACAAGTACCACTGTATCGGGATGGCCTGCAGGTCGGGCCCATTTGCCCGCAAACTGTTCAGGAAGGTCAATTGACATTCTTTGAAAGTAATAGCTCTTGATGGCTGCCTTTGCCAAACTTTGGTGCACATTAGGTCTTATCTGAAAAGGATACGATTTACCCACATTTTCTACTGACAGCACGTAAATACCAGTATCCTGAAAAGCTGAAAAATCAACGATATGCGTGATATCGCCAGAAAACTGAGAAGTTCGTTTCTCTCCTAGTTTCCCAGAATACACCGTGTCTTTTTCATCATATGAAATAATAAAGAAATTCGCTCCGTGCTTCTCCCCTTCTACAATAGCTAACTTGGGACCATTTGGATAATAGCCAATTTGATTGGTCTTAACATTTCCATTTGAAGTAGAATCTGTACAAGCATAAAAAGCCACCATGCAGATGCATAAAGTTATTTTGACGCTACTCTTCATTATTTTCTTTGTTTGGTCATTTATACGCTAGACGAAAGGCTATAACATTATAATTTCAATACCCTCACAGTTTCTGCACCATTCACTTTCAAGAAGTAAACGCCCGAAGGCAAAGACGTAAAAGAGACTATGAGGCTATTTCCTTGTGCATTGTGCTCCAACACTGTTGTTCCAATCGTATTCAGCACTTGTACGTTGCGAATCCCCTTGTCACTTTCTATGGTCAGCTCATGGGTAACCAAAGTAGGAAAAGCCATAAAAGATGCAGGCTTTTGTGTTGGATTTCTAAATCCGGTAGTAACCGGTGCTGTAGGTCTTTCTACATCCTCCACCTCCTGTCTTTCATAATTTTTGAGATCGGGCATTTCATCCAACGTCAACACGTACTCATGGGCAAACATTTTTTTCCATAAATCAAGACTGTTGTGTTCGCTATCTCTGGTGAAATTTCCGTACCAAGGCATGTACCACGACCAGTCAGCATGGTCTTTTACAAGTGCCTCTACATCGGGAAATGAACCAACCTCACTCAGGGAGATCATTTTCTTTCCTTCAAACTGATCGTTCAAGGCACTAAACTCCATGATTTGTGAACTGTGATCGCCTTGCTTGTATATATCTCTACCTACTATATCCACATATTCATCACCAGGATACCAATCAGCGTCACCCGGCTCGCTTGTCCATACCCAAATCAGGTTGTTCAATCCATGATGGTTCACCATTCTATCGAACATTAATATCCAGAGTTTTTTAAGTGGCTCTGCTCCTTTGGCTCCCCACCAAAACCAGCCACCGGCAGCTTCATGCAAAGGTCGCCATATTATTGGCACATTGTCATCCTGCAACTTCTTCAATAATCCCGCTATATAATCGATATCCTCTACCATAGCGATGTATTCTGTAGAGGACTCATCGGTGATTTTGGAAATATCAAAATTTGTTCCCGCCGTATAAAACTCTTCTGTTGTTCGGGACGGATCGCGCCAATGCCACATCAGGGCAGGGATCCCATTTCTTCCGTACCAAGTTTTGGCATCTTTAATAGGTTCTTCATCATCATACCAGGTGTATTCTCTGCCGCTATGCATAAAATCAATTCCCAGCATGGCAGGCTCTTTCCCGGTGTTTTCTTTCAACCAGTTAGATTCATCAAAGCTATTGAGTGTCATCACCCCTGAGATGATCCTTTTCCCGTAGTGATCGAGCAGAAAACCATACAACGCTGATGCCTCGGGAGTAGGATTGGGGCTTACCAAAGTCTGAGTAAGCTGCGATTTGTCAAATGGTTCCACCTTTTCAAGCTCCAGATAATCTATATTGATCCAACCCCAAGATTTGACAATTTCGATGGTATGCTTTCCGGGACTGAGAGGAAAAGTGCTTGCGGTTTTGATGGAAGCATACGAACTGCCTTGCTCTATAAGAAAGTTGGCAGAATGCTCCCCTATTCGAATGATGTTGGTTTTTTCTCCCCCTGGTGATGATGCATGAAGATATATATTATAAAAACCGCTTGCCTGAATGTTGACATTGATGGCTATGTTACCTTCCCCCATATCTACGGCTGCACCCTCGGAACAGCTAGCACAGTCTATTTTTTTTGCGCCATTTGTTAACACGGCATCTTCTGCCTCATACTTTTGAGCATGTGCAGAAGCTGCGCACAATAAGACTGCTAAAATCAGATGGCTTACTTTTGTAAAATTCATTTTCATAAGTTTCTTTTTATTTTTTAAAGACTTCCGAAGTTTCGTTATGATAATTTCAGAGACATCGGTGTCAAAAAACTATGCTCCCAAACATCCAAA
>CAYTTV010000102.1:0-1398 GCA_964440915.1 uncultured Roseivirgaceae bacterium | reverse complement strand
GAAAATTGTGGCAATCCCCTAGAAAGGATTCCATTGCAATTTGCCAATTGCCTACTTTTTCCCCCTCGGCGTCAACCTCAACATGGCCACATCCTTAGAAGGAATTTCTGTCTTGAATATTTTTTTTGTGGTCCCAATATTTTTCTTGGTCCAAAGGTCGCGCACACTATAAGTGGTTTTGTCGAAATCGGCTGCCTTATCAAATATTTCATCCTCCACCTTCTCATTTACCCAATTGAAATTGACTTTTTGGGTAGTTTCTCCACGGTTAAGGAACATTACTGCCCATTCTCCATTCTGAAGAGGTTTAAACCATATTTCCAAGTCTTTATTATTATCTGGGGTCAAATATTGAAAGCCCTGAATACCCAATGAATCTTGGTTTACAGCAATCACCTCTTTATTGGTAAGCACTTCCAACGTTTCTTTTGACATATCGCGCAAATCATTTCCTGCAATAAGGGGAGCCGCCAACATACTCCACATAGCGAAGTGGGCTCTTTCCTCATTCACAGGCATTCCATTCCCTATTTCTAGCATATCTGGATCATTCCAATGTCCAGGGCCAGCATACTCTCTCAATCCTTTTTGCATATCAAAAATCTGTAACACACCCCAAGATTTCCAAGAGCCATGATCTTTTATACAGTCAAAGCAATTGTAGATATCGCCTGTCGTGCGCCAGAGATGCCCGACACTTTTTCCCCATTTCCATGGCTCATTATCGCCCCATTCACAGATGCTCAGCACCATAGGCCTTCCGGCATTTATCAAAGCTGCCCCAATGGTCATATAAGCACCTTCTGCATTCAATCCCTGAGTATTACACCAATCATATTTCAAGTAATCAATGCCCCATTCAGCATACATTTGCGCATCTTGAAACTCATAGCCTCGGCTACCCGGATGCCCACCACAAGTCTCCCAGCCCGCATCGGAGTAAATACCTAATTTCAAGCCTTTTGAATGCACGTAATCGGCCAATGCCTTCATGCCGGAAGGAAAACGCTCAGGATTGGGGTGCATAAAACCCAAGCTATCCCTTTGCCCGTGCCAGCAGTCATCTATATTGATATAAATATAACCAGCGTCTTTCATACCAGATGACACCATGGCATCTGCTGTTTCTCTAATCAGTTGCTCATCCACATTGCAAGCGAATTTGTTCCAACTGTTCCAGCCCATGGGCGGTGTCAAAGCCAGTTCTTCATATTTCAAATGTCCAGGATCCACTTTGTTTCCTTGCCCGTAAATAGACACTGGCGCTAAAAAAGAGAATAATAGAAGTGACAGTAGTATGCTTTTCATAGTTAATTAGTTAGTAATTATAGTTAGTTAGTAGTTTATCATGATAGCACTCATCATCGATCGACAATTACAGTTTTCGAAGTCTTCAAT
>CAYTTV010000101.1:5978-7193 GCA_964440915.1 uncultured Roseivirgaceae bacterium | reverse complement strand
TTATCTTTATAAAATAAAAGCGATAAATTGAGGTTTGAAGGATATTATATGGACAAGACAAATCTATTCAGTGAATTTAAACCTACCTCTAAAGAAGAGTGGAAGCAAAAGGTAGTGGAAGACCTGAAGGGAAAGGATATGGAGGAGTTGATATGGCATACGGAGGGCTTAAAAATTGAACCTTTCTATACGGAAGAAGATCTTGTGGGCACGCCTTCGGGCAGCATTAATAGAGGGCATGTTTCAGGACGGAGTTGGACTAACTTAGAAAAAATAATCGTAGGCAATGCTACAAACGCTAACCAACGAGCTTTGGAAGCGCTCAGCCAAGGCGCAGATGGCATCATATTTCAATTGCTGGATAATGAAATACCAGAATTTGATAAGCTCCTTAAAAACATTGTGTTGGAATCTTTCGCCATTTATTTTGAAAGCAAAGAACAATCAATAATCGCTTTACAGAATTACATTGAACAGCATGCGCTCACTGCTAAAAATCTCAATGGAGGCATTTTCTGCCCTTTTATATCCATTCAAAAAGAATTGACCTTAGAAGAAAATCCTCAGTTCAGAAGGTTATTTATTCCTTCTTCGGAAGGCGATATTATCCAACAACTTGTGGGTTCCTTGCAAAAAACGGTAGCTGTACTGGATGCATTGACTGATATAGGAGTAGCTCCATCCACAATCCTCAAGCAACTCATTATTAAATTTGAGATTGGCAGCAGCTACTTCAGAGAAATTGCCAAGCTCCGTGCATGTCGGATACTGATAACGGCTCTGGCGAAAGCTTACGAAGTGAAAGATTTTGATCCCGGCCATTTTCATATTCATGCAGAAACGTCAAATGCTTCCCAACCGGATGAGGATACTTATAATAACATACTGCGCAATACCACGCAATCCATGTCTGCTATACTGGGAGGATGCAATTCATTGTATGTTCGTCCTCACACCGACCTTAAAGAGGAGGAGCGTTTTGCAAAAAGGATAGCCCGAAATATCCCTTTGATTTTAAAGGAGGAAGCTTATTTCGACAAGGTAGCTGACCCAGCAGCGGGCTCATATTATATAGAAAACCTCACCAATCTTTTGGTTGAGAATGCATGGGAGCAGTTTTTGGAAAATGCTGCCAAAAAATTATAGCAAAAGGGTTAAAACTAGCACTCATGAAGCCTGACTTTAATAAGATCAATATAAAATCCATCAGCCAAG
>CAYTTV010000101.1:0-5878 GCA_964440915.1 uncultured Roseivirgaceae bacterium | reverse complement strand
GGCCTTTCCGTAGCCTTCGATCTAGCCACCCACAGGGGTTATGATTCGGACCACCCTCGGGTAGTTGGGGATGTCGGCAAAGCAGGCGTAGCCATAGACTCTGTAGAGGACATGAAAATCTTATTCGACCAGATTCCCTTAGACCAAATGTCGGTTTCTATGACCATGAACGGTGCCGTCCTGCCCATTATGGCTTTTTATATTGTTGCTGCAGAAGAACAAGGAATAAGCCCGGAAAAACTTAGTGGGACAATACAAAATGACATCCTAAAAGAGTTTATGGTGCGCAATACCTATATATATCCACCTGCTCCTTCCATGCGCATCATTGCGGACATATTCGAATATTCAGCGAAAAACATGCCCCGCTTCAACTCCATCAGCATTAGCGGTTATCACATGCAAGAGGCCGGAGCTACAGCAGAATTAGAGCTGGCATACACACTGGCAGATGGTCTTGAGTATATTCGGACTGGGATAAAAGCGGGGATGGATATCGATGACTTTGCCCCTAGGCTGTCATTTTTCTGGGGTATTGGCATGAATCATTTTATGGAAATTGCCAAGCTCCGAGCAGGAAGGATGCTTTGGGCCAAAATAGTTAAACAATTTAATCCGAAGGATTCCCGCTCACTTTCATTACGTGCCCATAGCCAAACATCGGGATGGAGCCTTACGGCCCAAGACCCATTTAACAATGTGGCAAGGACCTGCATAGAGGCCATGGCAGCGGTGCTTGGTCACACCCAATCACTGCATACCAATGCCTTGGATGAAGCCATCGCCTTGCCCACAGATTTTTCGGCACGGATAGCCCGTAACACACAAATATACTTGCGGGATGAAACGGACATTACGAAGGTGGTAGATCCATGGGGAGGTTCTCACTATATGGAAAGTCTCACTGCTGCACTCGCGCAAAAAGCCTGGGATCTTATTCAGGAAGTGGAGGATTTGGGAGGAATGACCAAAGCCATTGAAACAGGGTTGCCCAAAATGCGGATAGAAGAGGCCGCAGCCCGTAAACAAGCCAGGATCGATTCGGCCCGAGATATAATCGTAGGGGTGAACCGATACCAGCCTGATGAAGAAACAACACTTGAACTATTAGAAGTAGATAATTCGGCTGTACGTGCCACACAAATCGCTGGACTTGAAAAGTTGAGAAATGTAAGAAACGAAAGGGAAGTTGAGAAGGCATTGGCCGACCTTACAGCGGCATGTACTGAAAATGGAAAAGGAAATTTGCTTGAACTTGCTGTGGAAGCAGCCAAAAAAAGAGCTACTTTAGGAGAAATTTCATTTGCCATGGAAAAAGAATTTGGCAGGCATAAAGCTAGTGCTCATACAGTTTCGGGAATTTATTCCTCTGAATCAGCAGGAGATGTATCATTCCATGCCGCCCAAGCTTTAGCAGACCGGTTTGCGACCCTAGAAGGTCGTAGGCCACGGATTTTGGTGGCCAAGATGGGGCAAGATGGGCACGACAGAGGCGCAAGGGTGATTGCCACTGGCTTTGCGGACCTGGGTTTCGATGTTGACATTAGTCCACTTTTCCAAACACCAGAAGAAGTGGCGCAGCAAGCAGCAGAAAATGATGTTCATATTGTAGGTGCCTCCAGTATGACCGCTGGCCATAAAACCCTGATTCCCCAACTTATTGCTGCATTAAAGAAAATTGACAGGGAAGACATTATGGTAGTGGCTGGTGGCGTAATCCCGCCCAATGACCATCAGTTTCTGTACGATGCAGGAGTAGTCGCCATCTTTGGCCCCGGAACCGTTATTGCCAAAGCAGCTAAAGAGGTATTGGAGAAACTGATGGCGTGAGCATTAAAAGAGTGAGCCTACTATTCATACATGGGAGCATCTTGATGCATAGTGCACTCACACACTCCAAAGGTTTAGATGCATCGATTTTACTTCATTATCTTCTACGGAGGTGCATAAGCTCATTCTTCTTTCATCTATTGTTATGGGCTTCGCTATTTTTTTGATTGATACTTTACAAGGAAAAGACTTCCTAATAAGATATTCATGCATAGCGTGGGTATATTCTACCATTGCGAGCATTTCAAGTTTCTGTTCATCGGTCATTAAATCATTTCCTGTGGCTTTATTTCTGAATCTTACTATTAGGTCGTTCAAATCCTCCGCACTTTCAATATCCATCATTGCTGATTCCATCTCTGAAATAAACTTGACCTGTACTTCACTGAAATAAATGCGCTCACATTATCCGAAAGCTTGAAATTTTGCTTTTATGAAGAAAATAAGCGCATTCATTTTATCCCTTATTATGGCTTTTTTATCCCTTCTTTAGGAGTTTCGCCCATTTCTCAGGTTCATCCACAATAAACTTTTCAAGCTTTCCTTCATGTTCAAAACTCAACCTTTTGTCAGGTGAGATATCTGTTTTAGATAGCTTGCTTAATTCATAAACTTCTTGATTTTTCTGGACATTAAGCTTATGCGGTTTAAATACCAACTTTCTATTAGTCAAAAAAAGTTTACCGCCCACACCTTCCCACTTTCTGATATGAGTTGTTCCTGCTTCAAAAACTTTTATTTCATCACCCACTGGCTCATATTGTATAGAAGATATCAATTTATTTCCTCCAAGTTTTAAAATAGATGGAAGTAAAAAATGATTAGAAACAGATATTAAAGAAGTCATCAAAATACTTTTAAATAATTCTATTTGAAATATAAAATGTAGCATTAAGAATCCTATAACCAGCGCAATAAGTGACTGCAGTACATATCTTGTGTTAAAATATTTTTTCATAGCCTTTTAGCTTATCTTCCACATGAAGTGAGTAACTCAGTAGCCACTCCAGTTAATGCACCACCTATAAATCCTCCAGCCCCTCCAAATACTGCCCCTCCAACACAACCTGTTGCGGTACCAGCAACAGGCAGTACAACAGTTCCGCCAGCGCAGCCTACTTTAGCTCCTCCTACTGCACCTACTGTTAAGCCTACTACAGCACTTCCCCAAACATTTCTCCAATTTACAGAGCAACCTTTGGCGCCACAAGAGCCATTACATTTATAATCAATTTGTCTTTGCGCATAAACTCTTGAGCCTGCTCCACTGCCTTCATCAAAATTTTCAATTCGGTCTGCGATTTCATCCAATCCACCATTAATCAGGTATTCATGCATAGCATGGGTATATTCTACCATTGCGAGCATTTCAAGTTTCTGTTCATCGGTCATTAAATCATTTCCTGTGGCTTTATTTCTGAATCTTACTATTAGGTCGTTCAAATCCTCCGCACTTTCAATATCCATCATTGCTGATTCCATCTCTGAAATGAATTTAATCTGTGCTTCACTAAAATGACCGCTCTCCAACTGAGCTCGGGCATTTGTCTGATGATTCAAGCTTTCGGAAATATCTATTGACAATCCATTGAAGTAGTTTTCTGTGAGATAACCACTAATAACTTCATTGTTAATGATCCTTGCCTTGGATGAAGAGACATCAAGGTTAATGTTAGTTACTGAATGTTCAATTGTTGCGCTAAACATTTCATTGAAAAAAATGGAGGCTTCACGAAAGTCAACAGGCTGCTTTGCTGTCGGCTCGTTTTGCTCTGAACAAGAAAGAGCAATGATTGAGAACAGTAATGTGAATAAAATTGATTTTTTCATAGCATTTAATGGTTTGAAATCGTACCTACTCCAAAAGCTTTTCGGCAACCGCTTTTTAAAAAATAAAGATTAATAGATTAAAACGACCTTATGTTTAGCTTTCTAAAAGAAAACATAAATTTCTGTATCATTTAATGCATAATACCTCCTTTCCTATTAAATGGCTAAAAAACTTTTAAACAGGAGGTCTGCAAGAATAATAGACAGGACATCTCCATAGCTGTAACTTAAAAAAATATTACTCTAATCAGTTGGCTGGCAATATGCAAAATATATGTATAAAAAACATAAAATCACTACTAAAAAAAATAGTTTCACTCCGAAAGATTAAATAAAGCAAAGCTTTTTAGGAACGAAGATCAAAAGCTTTACCCCCTAATCGGGTAGGAGAAACAGGATTAGTTCCTGTTTCGACCTCCCACACCACCGTACGTACCGTTCGGTATACGGCGGTTCCTTAATTTACAACATTCACCTTTCGGTAGTAATCCGATAGAAAGATATATCCAGCTTGTTTTAGACGGTCGTTGGTGATTGAGGTACTAAGAATTGGACTATTAGCAGTATGCCAATAGCTTTTCCTCGTGTTCGCATATTCCCAAGCTTTGTATTTATTGATACCAAGCTTTATCAGGTTGGTAAGTCGGGTGCGTATCCGTTTCCATTGTTTCCAGATGACCATCCTTAACCTTCTGCGATACCACTCATCTACTCTGAGAAGAAGCTTCTTCATCTCTGCCAACTTAAAGTAGTTCACCCAGCCAATAATATATTCCCTGAGCTTTTCCTTCCGTTTCTCGTTTCCCCATCCATTACTCCTCGATGTGAGTTCTTTTAACTTTTCTCGCATTTTGGAGGCACTTCTTGGATGTATTCGGAGCCGTCCTTCACCCTTTATTCTAGAAAAGGAATATCCCAAAAATTTAATCTTTGAAATATGGGCAACCTGCGTCTTCTCCCTGTTCACATTTAGAAACAATTTCCCTTCAATGTAGGGCAGGATGTGTCTCAGACTTCGATGAGCACTCCGCTTGCTTTTACACAGGATGACCATGTCGTCTGCGTAGCGGACAAAACGATGCCCACGTTTCTCAAGTTCCTTGTCCAGTTCATTGAGCATAATATTGCTCAACAATGGACTTAAAGGACCACCTTGAGGTACGCCCATGCTACTTTCCTCAAACCTGTTCCGTACTATCACACCTGCATTCAGGTACTTGTGGATCAACGATATTACCCGCCCATCCTTTATTGTCCTTGACAGTACTTCAATCAGTTTGCTCTGATTGACCGTATCAAAGAACTTCTCCAAGTCCATATCTACAGCATAAATATGACCTTCAGTAATATACTGTTGGCATTGCCGCAATGCATGGTGTGCACCACGTCTGGGCCTGAACCCGTAGCTACTGTTAGAGAATTGTCGTTCATAGATTCCAGAGAGCACCTGCGAGATCGCCTGTTGGACAACCCTGTCCACTACCGTGGGGACCCCAAGCTGTCTTTTGCTTCCATTGTCCTTGGGTATTTCTACCCTACGGACTGGGTTTGGCTGGTATTTACCCGCCAGTATGGAGGTTGTCAGTTCATCCTTGTTATTGATAAGATAATCCTTTAGGGATTCGACTTCCATCTTATCGACACCGCCCGCTCCCTTGTTCCGCTTTACACGACGGTAAGCCTCATTCAGGTTGGTTGGTGACAACATAAACTCCAACAATCCATATCCTAATTGGTCGTTGTCTGTGAGGTTGTTTTCAGTTATCCACATGAAAGTCTGCCCTCCTGCATAGTCGTCGGGTACTGCCCTATCATTTTGCAGCCAGGTATCTTTAGATATTTTCTGCTTTCTACCTTTCACTTGGTAACATTCATTTACTCCCACATTTTAAGGTTCAGCCCTTCCAGAATAATGCCGTTTATCCTGTACTATGGCTTCGGCTGACTTCTCACGGCAAACCTTGTTTCGACCGCACTTCATACTCCGTTTCCATACGTCCGTGAGACCTCCCGTGGTAAGACAAATAACCTTCATTCCATGTACCCGCATCATTTACACCCCAACGTCCGTGTAGTTTTAGGATTTCGTTTTGTTTTGCAAACTCTTCCCCATCGGGTATGCCTGATGATGTTCGTGTTCCTCGGGTCGGAATTTTGCCGCCAGCTTCCTTCAGATTCCCCCTCGCGAAGGACACCCTTGCTATTGGCTAATGGTTGG
>CAYTTV010000100.1:0-7272 GCA_964440915.1 uncultured Roseivirgaceae bacterium | reverse complement strand
ATGCCTGCTGTTATAATAATCGCTTTTACGTTTTTCGGTCTCTTCTTTCTACTTTGAATAACCTCCGAAAGCGGATGCAAAAGTAAAGAGAACTATTTTCATTTCCAAAACTAATTCAAAACATTTTTTAAATTATTTATTAGGATGTGTTTTTTTGAAAAACGGCTCTATGAGCGGTAAAAGCAATAAAATCAAGAACTACCCGTAAACTTTCTTTCTCTTTTGGAAGTCCGTTCGAAACGGGAATGCAAAGGTAACAAAGACAATATCAATTGCAAACGCTCTAAGGCTTTTTTTTAAAATAATTCTGTAAAAAAAAGCGCATAAACGGCCAACTTGATGAGGCACAGAAACTTATTGCATGGACTATTACGGTCGTAAGGTCCTCTAAAACTCGTAAGCCATTTTAAGCCCTACACTTTACAGACCTTCAACTATATTGCCGTGCCTATTTCAATTGCTGTTTCTCGGCTTCTTATAGACCGGAACTGTACTACAAGGCTCTCCATACATAATGCTGGACGCTATTGCCCGCAAGATTCTTGTGGCTTCAACATATGCGAATGTAGGCACCGGAAGTTTACCGCACCCTTTTAAGACGACCTTGGCGTCTCTATATTGTTCCCAGTCTACCTTGGACAATGCTTCTTGATAGAGGGCTTGCTCTAAGTCTTCAAGGTCACCAAACACTACTTTATGGGCATAAGGGGTAATAGCAGCAGATAAGAGCATATAAGCCCAAGCTGGGACGATAGCATCCGAAGAACAATAGACCGCTACGTTCTTCCCTTGCATTTCCGACCAGTCATAGGACTTTACAAAGGCCCTAAAATCTTTCTCTCTTAATAATAACTCTTGGAACAAGTACTCTTTGATATCAAAAAGCACCCTTTCTGCAGGATGATAATATTCTTCTAAATCAATCAAAACCAGCGCACTATTGGCAACCCGATTAATAATTCCACTTTCTTCCATGTTTATTCCTCCTGTTCTAATGAATATCAATTCACACTTTAATCTTTTGCTGTTTGGCCATAAATTCCTTTAGATAAAATGGCTCAAAATAAGCCAAGTCTTCATAGACAAGTTTATTCGCTTTATGCAGGTCATGTGCCAACGCCCCTATATCTTTAGCAGAAGGGGTGACATCGTCAACGAATCTTGCATTAGGGTGGACAGATAATACTGTTTTACACTTTGCCGCCCCGTCACCAAAAAATAAAAGAGGCTGCTCTTTCATAAAGTCCTCAAATGTACCCTCTTCAACCACAACTGGGCTCGTAGGCATTATTGTATTCATTTTTTGATCTACAATAAGTGCATACACCTCCATCCTTCTGGCATCTATCATCGGACAAAGATAGCTTTCACTTGTCGTATAGTGTGCCACACCATAAGCCATCGCCTCCAGCGTGTTGATTGCTACCAAAGGTATTTCCAAGGCAAAACATAGTCCTTTGGCAGAAGCTGTCCCAATCCGAAGACCAGTATAGGAACCAGGTCCTTTTGACACCGCTATCATTTCTAATTCTCCCATTGTATAGCCTGCATAGCGAACAATGTCCTCAACGAGCACACCGAGCAGAGCAGAATGGGATTGTCTCAAATGCAGTTCATGCAGGGCCAACAGCTTGCCGTCTTTATGCAGCGCTACCGAACAAACTGAAGTGGCAGTCTCAAGGCTTAAAATTAGGGCCATCAATAATTCTATTTAAATAATATCTTAAAGTATTCAGCCTGGCTTACTGAAATTGAGTAGCATCGCACAAGCCTTATGACATACGCCGATGTTCTTATGCCGTGATGGCATCAGGAATTATAATTTATCAAGAGCGGCTGCATATATCTCCTTATCATTTAACACTTCCTTCGCTTTTATAACCTCTGCATCATTCTTAAAGGAAGCTTCCACAATGCCTTCCTGCAGATAATATCGAGAAACGATTTCCTGTTCGAGCATACTGCTTACCTCATCTTTAAACTTTCTCAAATCATGCTCTTTGTTATGCTGAACTTTCGCACGAAGACTTTCGATCTGGCCCTTTATATCGTCATAATACTTTTCAGTTTTGGCATTCGACACCAAATCCTCTATAGTTTTCTCTACTTTGGTAGTATAATCGTAATCCTTGTCTGCCAACCATGTTACGAACGCTTCATACTCCTCTTCTTGCAGTTTGAATGTCCCGGCTGGGGCAATTTCAGGATGACGATGCCTATATTGTGTAGCATAATCAAACAACAGCCCTTTCCCAGCAAGACTTATCGCAATAGGGGAATAAGTGGGCGCCTTCACAAACATATCAGGATCAATACCAGCGCCATCATAAACTACCCGCCCATTAACTGTTGTAAATTCTGTTTTTAGCGTATCTACCAACCCCTCCCTATCATCATCCAGCGTATGCCTATAATCGATGGCTTGTATGCATCGCCCGCTTGGCGTGTAATATTTAGCCGTTGTAATCTTCAACTGTGAATTATAGGTAAGCGGCCTTGTTGCTTGCACCAAGCCTTTCCCAAAAGTCTTTTGCCCCACCAGCACCCCACGATCATAGTCCTGTATAACACCAGCAACGATCTCTGCAGCGGAAGCACTTCTGCCATTGGTAAGCACTACGAGGGGTATCTGTATATCTATAGGATTGTTTAAGGCTACATATGTTTTATTCCATTCCTCGATCCGTCCTTTTGTACTTACCACCTCTGATCCTTTAGGGATAAATATGTTCGAAACATTTACCGCCTCGCCCAGAAGTCCGCCAGGATTGTCCCGAAGATCAAGTACCAGCTTTTGGGCACCTTGAGACTTTAAACTCATTAATGCCTTTTCAACTTCCCTCCCTGCCCCTGTCGTGAAATCGGAGAGCTTGATGTAGCCTACTTCATTATCTATCATTCCATAATAAGGTACATTATCGACTGATATCCGCTCACGTTGTAAATTAATTTCAAAAGGTTCCTTCACCCCGTATCTCTTTATGGTGAGCTTCAAAGAAGTTTTGGCCTGTCCTTTTAGAAGCCGGCTTACAGCGTCGGTAGACTTATCTCTGAGGTCTATATCATTTATCTTTAATATCACATCCCCTATTATAAGGCCACTTTTCTCGGCAGGAAATCCTTTGTAGGACATGAGAACTGTGTTTTGATTGTTCCTTTTCCCGATGATAGCTCCAATCCCTCCATATTCTCCGGTAGTCATGGTTCGGAAGTCCTCAATTTGATCCTCAGGGATATAATTTGTGTAAGGATCCAAAGAAGCCAGCATGGCATCAATCCCTGTCTTCATGAAATGATTGGGATTAACATCCTCTACATAATACTTATTGACTTCTTTGTACATGGTGGCGAAAATGTCCAGGTTTTTCGCTATTTCAAAGTAGTTTGATCCGCTATTGGTAAAGGAAAACAAACCCGTTATCAAAAGGAGCAGGCTTGCTCCTATCCATATCCTATATTTCTTCTTCATACTATAAAAAAGGCGTGAAGGCTGAATAGCCCATAAATCAAGTAATTTTTAAACGCTTCAAAGAGGCTTTTAGTTTGTTTTCCAACTCTTTAAAACTCATTTTATCCTTACTAAGATAAACATATGCGAGGACATACGGAACAGCAGGTGCTTTTTCAGAAGATATTATATGTTTATTGAGCCGGTAGGCTTCTCTCATTCTTCTCTTTATTTTGTTCCTGTCTACCGCATGAGGCATGTATCTTTTGGGAACAGTAAAAAGCACTTGGTGCTGGAGATCTGGGACGGGATGCGGATGAGGCATGTACAGCACCTTGAAAGGGTATAAATGAAAAGAGGAACCCCTTTCAAAGAGTTCCTTGATAATCTTTTTGCTACAAAGTCTTTCGCCTTTTGAGAACTTGTTCACAAGCTGTCCATTTCTTTCCTCTGCAATATAGCCTTAATTCAGACGGAATGCCTCAGGTCGCTTTGATAGCAGGCATTATGGAATTCCAGATTGTGATCTGAAATCACTAAAACGACAACCTATTAACGCTTATGCCTTCTCTCGTCAGAAACGGTTAGCTTTTTTCTTCCCTTGGCCCTTCTGCTGGCAAGTATCCTCCTACCATTAGCAGACTCCATTCTATCTCTAAAGCCATGCTTATTTTTCCTTTTTCTCTGAGAAGGCTGAAATGTTCTTTTCATTTTTTCTAATTATTTAAATTTCTCTTTCTTACATCAATAACACAAAAGATCGCTCCCCAACCTATCTAATCGCACTAAGCAGCCTATCTCAAGATTGATCTTCTTGCATGCCATGAATCAAATTCCTTACTTGCTTCTAAAAAGCACAAAAGAAACCTTATTATTTATGGCCTGCAAAGATAAGTAGCTTTTTTTCCATATACAAAGATGAATCTTTTTTTTTAATAAATTATACTCTGCTTATGTTCTATAGAATTTCAACACCACAGCCTCATAAACATTTATTGGATATAACGATTAGCCTAAATGACTTAAGGGGAGACATGCTTTTTCTGAATCTTCCCACCTGGCGACCGGGACGATACGAATTAGCCAGCTTTGCAAAGAACATCTATAAAGTAACAGCAAAACAGGCAAATGGCACTCCATTGTCCGTAAATAAAACCAGTACGCACCGGTGGGCCATAGCCCTGGAAGGAGCCGATAGTATTACCATTCATTATCAATATTATGCTTACCAAATGGATGGTGGTAGCTCCTTCGTTGATGACTCTCAAGTGTACATCAATTTCATCAACTGCCTTTTATACGCGGAAGGCCACATGGATTTGCCTTGTCAAGTTCAACTTTCATTGCCGGAACATTATATCATTGCCTGTGGACTGCAGCAAGAAGGGCAAACGCTGCTTGCCGAGAGCTATTATCAGTTGGTTGACTGTCCTTTAATGGCCAGCCAAAGCATCCAAAAACTATCCTACTCTGTTAAGGAATACAGCTTTCATCTTTGGATCAATGGCGATTGGCATCCAGAACCTGATAAGCTTTTGCCTGCCTTTAAGGCCTTTACTGAAGTTCAGATCGCTACTATGGAAGGGTTCCCATGTTCTGAATATCACTTTATGTTCCAAATTTTGCCCTATAGGTTTTATCATGGTGTAGAGCATTTCAACAGCACCGTTATTGTTTTAGGCCCTTCTGAAAACATGAATGAAGCCGCGACTATGGAAGACTTGCTCGGCGTAAGTTCCCATGAGTTGTTCCACACATGGAATGTTATCAGGATTCGGCCTAAAGAGATGTTGCCTTATGCCTTTGACAGGGAAACCTATTTCGACACGGGCTATGTGGCTGAAGGGTTCACAACCTATTATGGCGACTTATTTCTCTTGAGATGTGGCGTCTTTACCGTGACAGACTATTTCTTGAATCTGAACAGAAGCCTGCAACGCCATTTCGATAATTTTGGGCGGTTCAACCTATCATTGGCTGAATCATCTCAAGACTTATGGTTGGACGGTTATACTGCTATGGGAGCACCCGACAGAAAGGTGTCGATCTACGTGAAGGGTAGTCTTGTAGCCTTGATGCTCGATCTGACCATAAGAAAAAACTCTGACAATCGATGCAGCTTAGATGATCTTATGCGACATTTATGGAAGGACTTTGCGGAAATAGGGCAAGGCTATACTTCAAAAGATATTCTAGACCTTGCGTCTGCCATGGCCGGGGTTAAACTCGATGAATTTTTCCAAGATTATATTTATGGCATAAAACCGATAGAGGATCCTTTAGACCAACTCCTTCAGTTTATTGGATTTCAACTACACGTAGAAGAAAGCGCATCCATTACTGAAAATTGGTTTGGGTTTAAAACAATCCAAAAAGGCGACACTACTGTAATCAGTGGGATTGCCCCAAACTCTTCCGCTGAAAACTTGCTCAGCAGAGAAGATGAGCTCGTGGCTGTAAATGGTCGAAAAATCAACCATAACCTGGACAAACTTATTTCAGATCGAGAGGAGATAGAACTGAGTCTTTTCCGCAATCAACGAATGATGCATGTTCCCTTGAAACGGGGTGCACAGTCACATTACCAACAATGGTCTATTATTCCAGCACTTGCTACAACTCCGGCACAGCAAAAGAACTTCGACATGTGGCGGGGCCAGTAAGCTACTCAGTGGGCAAATCGTAATCGACATCGTATACCACTTTTTCTAATTGTTTATTGCCGATTTTTGATGGCAAGGCTCTAAAAAAAGCATTGCGAAGTGCACATAACAAAGGGTTTTCTAGCTGAGCAACCTTCCCAATTCTGTAAGAAGTGTTTACAATGAAATGTGTCCTTTTAAGTCGCTTTCTTTCAAAAATCTTGAAAGCATTTTCAATGTTTTGTTCATTTTGCAGTATTTGATAAAGCGTTGCCACATCTTCTATTGCTTGGCAGGCTCCTTGCCCTAGATTAGGTGTTGTTGCATGGGCTGCATCACCAATCAACAACACGCACTCTTTAGCAAAACATTGTTGTGGCTTTAAATCGATTATAGGATTATAGATCAAGGCCTCTTTGGGCGTAGCAGTGATTATTTGAGGAATAGGATTGTGGTAGCTTTTAAATAATCGAGCTAAATCATCCGTATTAAGCTCTTGATATTGGTGAGGAGAAGCTGCGTTTATACACAAGAACCAATAAATTTGATTGCCTGTCAAAGGAACGGCTCCGAACCTTCCCATCTTGCCCCAGGTTTCAAAACCCGTTTCCATCCCTACCCTGTTCTCCGTAACTGCACGCCAACACACGTAACCTGCATACCGAACTTTGCTGGAGCTATTGACAAAATTTCTGGTTTTAGAATGAACACCATCTGCGCCAATAACGATATCTGCCATTGCACTAGAATTGTCTTCAAACACAAGCCTATAGACATCTTCTGCCTGTTCTACCCTAGCTAACCTCTTATTCAGCACAATCTCAGATTGCCTTATTTGTTCTGTAAGCACAGCATGCAAGGCTGCACGATGGATCGTAAAATTTTCAACAGAAAATCTGTTTCTGATTTTATCGGAGTTAACGTTATATATCAATTTTCCATTTTGGTCCAGAATAGGAAAGTTCTGAAAAAGATTACCTTGAGCTATCACTGCTTTATCAATCCCTAATACTTTGAAGGCTCCTACTGCATTTCCTCCTAATCCCAGCCCTGCACCTACAGGCTTTATGGATTGGCTGGCCTCAAAAACAGTAACAGCATGACCTAATTTTTCAAATGCGATAGCTGCTGTAAGACCACCAATACCTGCGCCAACAATAGCAATGGATTTTTGCATGGTAT
>CAYTTV010000099.1:0-7515 GCA_964440915.1 uncultured Roseivirgaceae bacterium | reverse complement strand
TTCAAATAGATGATGTGAAAAATTTGCCATTAAATACTCACCTCATAGGATTCTGCAAAAAAAGTATTAGTTGTTGTCAAAAAATATGTAGATGGGGCTGCGTATAACCGATAACTTTATTCCATGATTCTGCAAACGTTTTCTTGTAGCCCTAAACCCCTTTTATAACCTTTTGATTTATAATAGAAAGAAGCTAAAAAGTAAGGAAACAAAAGACCATACAAGCTCAAGCTGCGAGAAACATCGGATTCATTAGAAAATGTGGCATCGATCTTTTAATCTAGGTTGATCCTACATAGAAATATAATTGAAATCAAGAAATAACGATTTGAACCACTTATTGATCATTTAATAATCAACTTATGAACAAAACAAGTACGTACCGGATGGGGAAAATGGGACTGGTTACGGTCCTTGCTTGCCTTGGTTTTTCGGAGGTTGCGCTAGGTCATGGAGCTTTTTCTCCTCCATTAGCCGAAACAGCACTCTCTTTTGAGCTGGACCCTGCTGCGCAAGAAGCTGTTGCGGTTAGTGGAAAAGTTACAGATATGGATGGTGAGCCTATACCAGGTGTTAATATTATGATAAAAGGCACCACTGTTGGTACTGTTACAGATATGGATGGCAACTATTCATTGTCTGTTCCTGATGAAGGAGCCACCTTGGTGTTCTCTTTTATTGGCTTTCTAACGGAAGAAATATATGTTGGAACTCAGACGACTATAAATGTCAGTTTGGTGCCTGATATAAAAACTCTAGATGAACTAGTTGTAGTGGGATATGGCACCCAAAAAAGGTCAGAGGTAGTAGGTGCGGTAGCCCACGTTACCATTGATGAGCAAATATCCAGCAGGGCTATGGCCAATGTGTCATCTGGTCTTTCGGGCTTGGTGCCAGGGCTAACGGCCATACAATCTACTGGTATGGCAGGTAGAAACCAGGCCGACCTGATTATACGAGGTCTGGGATCTGTCAATAGTAGCAGTCCCTTGATAGTGGTAGATGGAATGCCAGATGTAGATATCAACAAAATTGACATGAATGACGTAGAGAGCGTATCTGTGTTAAAAGATGCTGCTTCTGCTGCGGTGTATGGTTCTAGGGGAGCCAATGGGGTAATATTAATTACCACCAAATCGGGCAGTAATAAAGATGCTACGATCACTTTCTCCAGTACTACGGCAATTGAAAGCCCGACAAAGGGCCACAATTTCATGGCTGATTACCCGCGCGCTCTAACCGTGCAGCAGCGGGCTGCTTCCACCAATTCACTTCCCGAAACCATGACATTCAAAAACGGAACGATTGATGAGTGGATGGCAATGGGCATGGTCGATCCTATTGCATTTCCCAATACGGACTGGTTCGATATTACTTCTAGAACAGGGATTTTACAACGGCACAACCTTTCAGCTTCTGGCGGTAACGACCTGTCAAAGTTTTATATATCTGTGGGCATGTTAGACCAACAAGGTATACAGCTCAATAATGATTACAGCCAGTTTAACGCCCGTATCAACTACGACTATAAGCTGCGTAAAAATATGAATGTGGGCGTTAAGCTCTACGGTAACTCTTCTGATTTCACTTATTCATTAAGTAGTGGCGTTACTGAAGGCGGCATTCAATCGGTATGGGATGGTGACGGAATGCGATTTGCGGTGGCTGGCGTACTTCCTTATCATCCTGGTACGGGTCGCTATGGAGGTGTGATGGCATATGGAGAAGACCCACAGGCATTTCAGCCTTACAGTGTCATCATGAATAATAGAACCAAACAGGAACGTCAAGAAGGTAATGGTAATATTTATTTTGACTGGTCGCCTATAAAAGGCCTGACAGCAGCGGTAAATTACTATCTAAGTCTTTACCACCAGTTCAATTCCTATGCTCCTATGCCTACGAGATCTTTCAATTTCCAAACTGGACTTGATGGTGCTAGAGAGTTTGTATCCGTTAATGCTGGGATAGATAATTATCTCCGTTCGGGTCATAAGAATATGTTTACTGGCCAATTGAATTATGAATTTAACATTGGTGAAAATCATAATATCAAAGTATTAGGGGTATATAGTGAAGAATATTGGTTCCTCCGCTATCATGAGGCTAGCAGAATGGACCGCGTTCACCCCACGCTGGAAGAGCTTGATGCCGCACTGCCAGATAATCAACGAAATCGCGGTTATACGCAAGAAGAGGGACTTCGCTCGGTAATTGGTCGGGTGAACTATTCGGCCTATGACAAGTATCTCCTTGAAGCAAACTTCCGTTATGATGGCTCTTCCAAGTTCTTGTCAGGGAGTCAATATGGGTTTTTCCCTTCTGTAGCAGTAGGATGGCGCTTCATTGAAGAAGACTTTGTGAAATCATTTACCGGTAATGTTTTAAGTGACGGTAAACTCAGGGCCTCTTATGGAGGATTAGGAAATAATGCTGGCATTGGCAGGTATGAACAACAGGAAGTATTAACCACCAATAACTATATTATTGACGGCGAAACAGCCAAAGGGTTTGTTTACGATAGAATGGTTAATCGAAATCTTTCCTGGGAAGCTACGGAAGTATTGAACATAGGACTTGACTTGGGCTTTCTCAATAATCGCCTGACTACGGAATTGGATTACTACGATCGTTTGACAACAGGAATGCTCCTTGAGTCTAATTTATCAACGCACCTCACAGGAGCTTACCGGTCACCACGCCAAAATATTGGAAACCTTAGAAACAAAGGAGTTGAAGCTAATTTGACTTGGAGAGATCAGGTTAGGGAGCTGCAATATACCGTTAACCTCAATGCTTCTTACAACAGAAGTTCACTTGAACAATGGAGTGATTTTATAAGAAGAGGGGAAGAATGGCAGGGAAATCGCGTGTTCCTGGACATGCCGCTTGACTACCTTTACCACTATGAGGATATCGGAATTGCTCAAACTTGGCAAGACGTATATGACGCTACACCACAGGGTGCTGCTCCAGGAGATATTCTCTTCAAGGACTTGAATGGGGATGGTCGAATAGACGATAACGATAGAAAAGCCGATCCCAATATTCAGGACAGTCGTCCTACTACTACCTTCGCTATGAACATGAATTTTGCATGGAAGGGTTTTGACCTTACGGTCTTTTTGCAAGGATCTGCGGGACGTAAAGATTATTGGTTGAATAATTACAAGAACCTAAATATCGCCTCTAGCAGACATGCTTCTACTTGGGAGTATTGGAATAACCCTTGGGCTGTTGACAACAGAGATGGTGGATGGCCAAGGTTAAATGGAAACGGAAGTAACAACAGACAAACTACTTTCTGGTTGGACGACATGAGTTACCTGAGATTGAAAAACGTACAACTTGGTTACAATGTCCCACAACCCATCTTGTCCCGATTGATGATCAAAAATTTGAGGGTATTTGCTTCCGCTGAAAACTTGGCAACATTTACTTCTTATCGTGGACTTGATCCTGAAAAAGCAGGAAGTGCCAATGATTTGTTTCCATTGCTCAAGTCATATTCATTCGGCGTTAATTTGACCTTTTAAAGACTTTATTTAATATGAATATTCGAAAAGTAACTTCAAAAAAACTATATCTGCCCCTTTTGGTAGCCTTGATGTTCTCGGTGAGTTCATGTAAAGATGATTTGCTAGAACTTGTGCCACCATCAGACTTAGCCACAACCGAATTTTGGCAGACGGAAGATGATGCGCTATATGCACTGCATGGCGCCTATGCGGCAGTCAGACCTGTATTTGACCGCGATTATTACTTTGATGGTCAAGGAGAATATGTCAGAGTAAGAGGCAATAGCAGTAGTACCAGCGGTACATTGCGATTAGGAGCTGCTTATACTTATGGCAATTTTAAACCTATGGGTTATGGTAACTCCTTTAACGATATGTATAGGTTCCTCTACGGTGCCGTCAACAGAACCAATTATGTGATTGAAAATGTAGAGAGAATGTTGACTTCCGCACATCCTTCCTCAGTCGCAAATCTGGAGCGGATTATAGGAGAAGCGAAATTGCTTCGAGGGATGGTTTATTTCAAACTGATTTCCATGTGGGGCGATGTTCCATACTTTACAAATATCATAAGGGATAATTCGGAGGTGGCGAATATTGAAAGAACGTCGATTGCACAGATAAAAGACGCCATTATGGCTGATTTTACCTATGCATATGAAAAGCTTCCAATAGAAGCATCTGAAAATGGTAGGGCTTCAAAACCGGCTGCCCTTGCATTTCGAGGAAAACTTCAGTTATACTGGGCAAGCTGGAACAACTTTGGCTGGCCAGAACTGAACACTTTCGAGCCTAGCGAAAGCGAAGCCGAAGCTGCTTATCTTGGCGCTGCTGCTGATTTCAAAACGGTCATTGAAGATTTCAACTTGGATCTCTTCAGATCGGGCGACCCAGGGGGTATCGATGCACTTGGAGAGGCTAATATCTTACCTAACTATTACTATCTATTCACTTCGGAAGGGAATGAGTCTTCAGAGGTAATCATGTCATTTACCCATGCAGGTATGGGGCTAGGACAAGGTGAAGAAATATTAAGGGATTTTGCAGGGCGTTCTATTGGGAATTCCCAGGCATGGGTAACACCTCGCTATGAATTAGCTGACAGGTACCAGTCCACCATTACAGGTGATTTCCTTCCTCCATTGGAGCCTATGGATCCTACGATGCTACCTAACGCCCGTACAGAGCCGAATTCAGCCGTCAACCCTCAAAGTTATGCTGACCGAGATTATAGAATGAAAGCCACTATAATGTGGGATTATGAAAAGACAATCGGTATAGATAACAGTGGTATGAACGAAACAGGTTGGGTGCCCTTTATCTTTAGAAACTGGGGTACAAGGGTAACCATAAACGGCGTGGAGTACACAACCTATAACACTGATGGAACCAACTCAGGGTATGTGTTCCGTAAATTTGTGCGGAATTATGCGGGAATGGACAGAAGCCAAGGGGATTATTCCTTCCCCGTTATGAGATTAGCGGACGTTTTCCTCATGTATGCCGAAGCCACAAATGAAGTAAACGGTCCACAACCAGATGCTATTGAGTATGTCAATAGAGTACGTCATAGAGGTAATTTGCCTCCGTTGGCTGCTGATAAAACAGCCAGTAAAGAGGACTTTTTCGATGCTATCGAGCAGGAGCGTATCGTTGAACTGGTAGGCGAAGGTCATAGAAGCTTTGATCTGCGCAGATGGAGGGCACTTGAGCGTGTTTGGGGAACCCCTGGAAGTGATGGAAGAAGGTTCTTTAATACTTGGGGAAATCAGGTGGAACATAATTTCCAGAACTCCTCTCTAAGAGCTTATCAGCAAAATTATATTTTCATGATTCCTCAAAGTGAGCGCGACCGTAATCCTAATCTTACGCAAAATCCACCGTGGTTATAAGCCATAATATTCTAATACATAAAACCTAATTAGATTTAAGATGAAAAAATATTTGAAAATACTCGTAATGTTTCTGCTAGCCCCCATGTTGTGGGTCGCTTGTAGTGATGATGATTTCCCTGTAGATGAGGATGGGTTGCTTATAACAGAAAGGGCCGAGGCTTATGTAGGGAATTTCGAACTATTGGGTGTCGATCACTTAACTGTCATTAGTGGCACTCCAGAGATCGATACAGTGCAAGGTATCGTTAAAGTAAATGTTTTTTATGGTACAGATCTCCGTAATCTCTATCCACAGTTTTCTTTAGTCACAGATGCCAAGCTAGAGCCAAAAATTACCGGACTCGTCGATTTTTCTGATTTAGCCAATCCCAAGACGTATACTGTAATTTCTGGAAATCGCCAGGTAAGAAAGGATTATCAGGTACTTATTACAGTTCTACAACCATAGCAAATAAGAAATAAATGAAAGTAATTATGAACAATAAATTTCTTCTCAATATATCATTCTTTTTGTCATTGCTCTTGTTGGCAAGTGCTTGTGGCGAAGATGAATATGCAATACCGGAATTGAGTCAGAATCTGCAAAATGATGCGATAAAGAGGTCTATTGGGCCCAATATCGTAGGCAGTGAAATTGATTTTGCTTATGCCATGGCATTGCCTGCCTCTCGAGGCAAGATTATCTCGGCGCAGGTAGAGGCTTCTATCCCTGGAGCACCAGGTACTTTTTTGGAGAACAATGCGTACCATACTGATCCACAAACTGGTGCGGATGCGGGCAGAAAAATTGGCGAGCCTTCCATAACCACTGGAGCAATCACAAAAGTAGATTTCTCGATTGATACTTTTGCGGTGACACTTCGGTACAAATATGTTGTTCCTGAAGAAGCCCGTGGACAATCGGTAAGTTTCACTTTCTCTGCATTAGGAAGTAATGGACAAGAAGTAAGCTATTCTATGGGGCCTTACAAGATTGCCCAAATGGATATGGTGCATGAGCTTGATTTAGTGCATGGTACTAGAAACTTTATTTCTATTGCTGATATGGCTGTTTATAATATTGCCCAGGCCGCTGCCAATCCAGATAAGGTAGATTTGGTATATCTGTATCACTTTATCCCAAATCAGGAAGCCCCATTTTTCCATGCGATTGTGGCACCAACTGCAGAGGCAGAGTATCGACCTGGAGTAGTTATTCCTCCTAGCCTAAATAACAATACAAAAATAAAAAAGGCCTGGAAATTACAGGATAGACAACTTGCCGGCCTGCAATACGGGATTTTTATTGATGATGTGGATTTTCAGGAAATCAACATGGAGCATTCCGCTAATTACGCCATTAATCTAAAAAATGAATCGGGATTGTGGGTAGAAACAGCAGATGGTAAATACAGGGCCTATATTTATTTGAACTCAACCAATATGGCTACTCAAAGTGCTGTCATAAGCATAAAACGTTACCAGATGTTCTAAACAAATTTCATAGTGCTTTCAGCGTTTTGAATATTATTTTAATGGGGACCGCAGCCATTGTTGGTCCCCATATTTCTAATCAACTTTCTAAATGTAGTCACGTTACTCGTAGCTTCTGTCTTTAGGCAATGCTGCTAGTATGAAAAAAATAAGGACACGGATATTGGTCCGATTGTAAATTATGCATGAACAGGTGGGGAGCATATTAATTATGGGAATAGGAAAGAAAAGATTTTTACTGTGCTTTTGGGCAGCACTATTATTGGCTATACCTGGTCTTGCCCAGCAGAAAGCCCCTGTCTTGTTCAAAGCTGGTGACAAAGTGAATTTTATAGGAAACAGCATTACCCATAGTGGCGGTTTCCATAACCATGTGCTGCTGTATTATGCTACCCGCTTTCCAAACGAAGAAATCCTGTTTCTGAATGCTGGAATAAGCGGAGATAATGCCAATGACATATTCAGGCGGTTAGAGGACGACATCATCCCGCTGAAGGCAGATTGGTCGATTGTGATGGTAGGCATGAATGATGTGAATCGGGCGTTGTACGCCCCTAAAAAAGTAGGTGAAGCAGGTTTGGAAGTACAAAAACAAATCGCCATCCAAAATTTTCGCAATCACCTGGACA
>CAYTTV010000098.1:0-7685 GCA_964440915.1 uncultured Roseivirgaceae bacterium | reverse complement strand
AGCAAATCACAATAAGGATTATTCCGTTGTGAAAACATTAAGCGCCTCGCCTTTCTGCGGGGCATTTTTTTGCTTCTAATGACTTCCATAGCCATATTTCTTCCGATATCACTAAAGCTTCCCACCCCCTCCATAGCATAACCCATTCATAATTATACAACTATATAATTATAAAATCCAATGATACTTTAAAAAAGATAGATCATACCTCCACATTCTAAAGCAAAGCAATAAGGCTTTTGCCATATCACTAACGGCATACATAAGATTTACAAAAAATATTTAGTTCTTTATTTTATGAACTAACAAAACCTTTATATCTTTGCTCCGTTATTGGCCTAAACGAATATTATGGTACTCACAGAAAAACAAAGGGAGATTATAGAAAAGATCGGTGTCTTTTTTGAAAAGAAAGGGATGCAGCCGGTAGTGGGAAGAATTATTGGCTTGTTGATGGTAGCAGAACCCGCTGAAGCTACTTTTGATGAAATCACCACGACATTGCAGGTAAGCAAAAGTGCTGTCAGCAATGCGCTAACTTTTGTGCAGGGAAGAAATATGGTGGAATACACTACAAAACCAGGAGATCGTAAACGGTATTTCAAGGTCAAAGTGAAGGATTGGAGAAACGATATAAAAAAGGACTTCGAAGAGCTTTTGGATATAGATAAACTAATAACTGAGGCTATCGCATTGAAGAAAGATAAAAACACTGAATTCTGTTGTTATTTATACGAAATGAAAGATTTCTTGGCCTTTATGCGCAAAGAAATACCTCTCCTAGTCAAAAAGTTTGATGCAACAAGACCGCCACGTTAAAATTTTTTTACCCTATTGGTTCTTTTATTTCAGAACTAAGTAATCATCTAATTTTCAACTATATAATAATAATTTGTCCATGTTAAGAAGAGCAATTTTGTCAACGGTGCTTTTGGGGAGCTTTTATTTTTCGGCTTTCTCTCAAAGTGTTCAACAAGCGCCGCCCGACGTGTATAATTTGCAGCAAGTGCTGGAGATCGGGATCAACAATAGTTATGAATTGAAAAAGTCACATCTTGACGAAGAAGGAGCCAACTATCAACGCAAGGAAATCATTGGAAGTGGGCTTCCGCAAATAAAGGCTTATGGTAATTACAACAATTTTCTGGAAGTAACGCCCATGGGTTTACCAGGCGGGTTTCTTAACCCTGACTCTGGGCCAAACGATATCGATGTGGTGGCTTTTGGTGTGCCTCAAAGCATGCAAGCCGGAGCACAGCTCACCCAGTTGATATTTAGCCAATCCTATTTGGTGGGTCTAAAAGCTGCCCGCACTTCAGAGGAATTTTATGACCTACTGACCAAAATGAGCAAAGAGGACGTCATGTATGACCTTGCCATGAATTACTATGGCATAGTGGCACTGGAGCTGCAAAGAGAAAACATCGAGGCCAACCTCGCAAAAATCGAGAACCTGGAAAAAATCCTCAGGGTGCAGTACGAGAACGACCTGGCCAAAAAAGTGGACTATAGCCGCATAAGGGTGAACCTGGTAAAGCTTGAAGTAAGCAGGGATGATTTGGAAACGGGCATCGAGCAACGGAAAAACTATTTGAAATTGCTGATGGGCATCCCAATCAGCACACCTTTTGAAATTGAGGAAATGTCTTTTGAACTTCAAGGAGGGGATTTATTGGGCGCCCAACTCAATCCAGAAGTGGACTTGCAACAGCGTGCAGATATACAAGTACTGAACAAGCAAGATGAGCTTTATGATTTGAACATCAAAAACATTCAGTCGGGCTACTATCCTACCTTAGTGGGTTTTGCCGATGTCAACTACAATACATTCTCCAACGACTTCAGCTTTTTGTCTGAAAGCAAAAGGTGGTATCGCGGCTCCTTGATCGGTCTGAAGTTGGAGGTGCCTATTTTCGATGGATTTCAAAGAAAAAACAAAGTAGCCCAAGCAAGAATAACGAGAGAACAGCTAGAACAAGACAGAAACATGGCTGGCCAAGCGGCAGAAATGGACTATCGAAATGCTATCCAAAAGCTGAACAACAGCATTCGCTCTGCCAGAGCGCAAGAGGAAAACCTCGTACTGGCCGAAGATGTATACCAGCAAACCGAATTGCTCTATAAGGAAGGGCTCAGCCCGCTCACCGATCTGCTGGATGCAGAAACGGCACTAAGAGAAGCAAGATCTGCATACTATAATCAAATTGTGAATGTAAAAACAGCCGAGATAGACCTGTATAAATCAACAGGAAACATTTCTATGCTTGTACAACAGTAATCGCACTAATCCTTTGTCGAACATTTTATTCCATTATAAAAACAGAAATTAAAGATGAAAAAAATAATCACTCCATTAGTACTGATCCTTATTGTCGGTGCTATTGCTTTTACCTTATCTAATAGGAAGCAAGAAATGGCAGCCAAGGCAGAAGTAGCCATGCAAACCAGCCAAGCAATCCCTGTATTGACTGAAACAGTGGGCAAGTCTGCCCATATTGTAAACTTTACCTCCAACGGGACATTCGAGGCCAACCAAGAGCTGACACTACAGTCGGAAGCCAATGGTAAAGTGATCAGGATACACAAAAGAAAGGGTGACAATGTGAGTGCTGGTCAGCTCATCGCCCAACTTGACGATGAGTTGCTACAATCGGAGTTGGTTATCCATACGCTTACTTATGAGCAGTCCAAAAAGGATCTGGAAAGGTACAATAACCTGGCAGGAAGTGATGCGATCACACGAAAGCAGTTTGAGGATGCCCAAAATGGACATAAGTCTGCCGAGGCACAACTGAAAATGATCAAGAAAAGAATTGCCGACACCCGCATTACAGCGCCAATCGGCGGTTATATCAACGATGATTACATAGAAATAGGCACGCTGGTAATGCCAGGCATGCCCATTGTGGACATTGTAAATACCAATCCGCTCAAGCTCGCGATCAATGTTTCCGAATCGGAAATTGCACAGATCGAAGTGGGCGACAAAGTACAAGTAAAAGCCGGCGTATTCCCTGACAAGTCATACAGTGGAACCGTGAGTTTTGTAGCAAACAAAGGAGATGCGTCCCTGCGCTATAGCGTTGAGATTAGCTTAGACGGACAAACTGAAGGCCTTAAGCCGGGCATGTTTGGATATGCCACTTTCAATTATGAAGGACAAGAGGCCATACTCATCAGCAGAAAAGCGTTGGTCGGCAGTTTGAAAAACCCTGAAGTGTTTGTGGCAGAAAATGGCCAAGCTAGCTTAAAAGCAATAAAAGTTGCGCCTATGGGCCAAGATCAACTCGTATTGCTAGACGGTTTGAAAGAAGGCGAAAAGCTGATCGTTTCTGGTCAAATCAACTTGAAAGACGGCACTCCTATAACTGAATTATAAGCTTCTAAAGAACGTAAAATGCAAATTGCCAAAATATCGATTCAAAGGTCAACCATTGTTGTTGTCCTATTCACCATACTGACTTTGCTGGGGATATTTTCTTACATGCAAATGTCTTATGAGCTACTGCCCAAGTTCAGTCCCAATGTACTTACGGTCACTACAGTCTATCCAGGTGCAGCACCCTCAGAGGTAGAAAACGCTGTCACCCAAAAGGTGGAAGATGCCATTGCTTCGCTAGAAGGGATCAAGATGATGAAATCCATCTCTATGGAGAGCGTCTCGATCATCACGATAGAGTTGGAAGAAGACACGGATGTGGACATTTCCCTTCAAGATGCCCAGCGGAAGGTGAACGCCATCTTAGCAGACCTTCCAGATGATGCGGATCCGCCTTCGTTGGGAAAGTTTAGCTTGGACGACATGCCCATTATTCAGATGGGAGCCTACTCTTCCTTGACAGCAACAGATTTCTATGACCTTATGGACCAACGGGTGCAGCCTAAGCTTTCGCAAATAGAAGGTGTAGCCCAGGTAAACTTGCTCGGTGGGTCGGAAAGGGAGATCAAGGTAAATCTGAACCGCAACAAGATGGAAGCGTATGGCATTTCTCCCTTGCAGGTAAACATGGTGATTGCTTCTGCCAATCTAGATTTCCCTACAGGAAGGATAAAAAATCAAGAAGAACAGATATTGATTCGGCTGGCGGGAAAATTTAGCTCCGTAGAAGAAATCGGCGAACTGGTAGTCACGCACAAAGGTGACGGCGGTACTCCTATAAAAATCAAGGATATTGCAGAAGTATTAGACTCCAGCAAAGACGAGGAGATCCTCAGCAGGCTGGATGGAAAGAGTGCGATTGCGCTTACGATCCAGAAGCAATCTGATGCCAATGCAGTGGAAGTGTCTGAAAGGGTACTTTTAGCCCTTTCGGAACTAGAAGAGACCTTTCAAGCCAACGATTTGAAGTTTGAGATATCGCAAGATGCTTCTACCTTTACCCTGAAGGCAGCCAACGATGTATTGTTTGACCTTGGTCTGGCCATTGTGCTCGTAGCCATCATCATGCTGTTGTTTTTGCACAGTTTCCGCAATGCCGTCATCGTGATGATTGCCGTCCCAGCCTCCATTGTGGCTACTTTCACAGTAATGTACCTGGCAGGCTTTACCCTGAACCTCATGAGCTTGTTAGCGCTTTCGCTCGTGGTAGGTATCTTAGTAGATGATGCCATTGTGGTAATAGAAAACATTTACCGCCACATGGAAAAAGGCAAATCTGCCATTCAGGCTTCTTATGACGGCGTGCGGGAAATCGGTGCCACTGTTGTTTCCATTACTTTGGTAATTGCCGTAGTGTTTGTGCCGATAGCCCTTACCGGAGGCATTATCTCAGGTATCCTGACCCAGTTCAGTATCACCGTAGCGGTAGCGACACTGTTTAGTTTAGTGGTAGCCTTTACATTGATCCCTTTGCTGACTTCTCGGTTTTCCAAATTGGAGCACTTGGATACGTCAACACTTTATGGCAAGACAATAAGCGGTTTTGAAAGAGGTTTGGACAGCTTTGTCAGTTGGTTGACGAACATTTTGAAATGGACATTTAAGCACAAAACCGTTACCTTGGTATTGACGGTGGTATTGTTCTTCTCTTCATTTTTGCTTGTTACACAGGGATACATCGGAAGTGAATTTGTCAACGAAGGTGATCGGGGCGAGTTTATCGTCCGCTTAGAATTGCCCAAGGATGCCACCTTGGAGCAAACCAACTTCAAGACCCGTGAGGTGGAAAACTATCTTAACAACTACCCTGAGATTATAGGTACATTCACGACCATTGGTCAGACATCGAGTATGCTTACAGGAAGTACCTCCTCACCGTATGCTGCCGAAATCATGGTAAAGATGGTGGAGAAAAAAGAGCGGAGCCTTACCGCTCCTGAATTTGCAAAGCAGGTGGAAATAGCCTTGCAGGAGAATATTGTAGGACCTGAATTTACTGCTGTTCCTGTAAGCATGATGGGCAATGCCAACGAAGCACCCATTCAGATCGTATTGTCTGGGCCTAACCTAGACACCTTGAACAATTTCTCTAAAAAGGTGCTGTCAGAAATGGAGGCGGTTCAAGGTACAAGCAACTTAGAGACCTCCCTTGAAGAAGGAAACCCTGAGATCCGTATCGAGGTGGACCGCACGAAGATGGCCGAACTTGGCTTGAGCATGGACATCGTTGGCGGAACTTTACAAATAGCCTTCAATGGCAATACAGATACAAAATTTCGCGACGGCGACTATGAGTATGACATCAATATCAGAATGGATGAGTTCGACAGGCGCTCTTCTTCAGATATAGAAGCGATCACGTTTATCAACAACCGTGGGGAAATCATTCAACTGAGCCAGTTTGCTAAAACCATCCAATCGGAAGGGCCTGGGCAATTGGAGCGAATGAATAGAATTGGCTCCATTACTTTGAAGTCACAGGTGTCGGGAAGGCCAACTGGTACTGTGGGTGAAGAAATCAAGGAAAGGTTGTCGCAACTGGAGCTGCCCAATGAGGTGACGATTTCATACGAAGGCGACATGAAGATGCAGGAAGAAGGGTTTGGTAGTTTAGGATTGGCTTTAATTGCCTCTATCCTACTCATCTACCTCATCATGGTGGCACTTTACGATAGCTATATTCACCCATTTGTGGTCATGTTCTCCCTACCGTTGGCGCTGATAGGCGCTTTGTTGGCCCTGGCGCTTACCGGCTCGACATTGAGTATTTTCAGTATCCTAGGTTTGATCATGCTCATGGGACTTGTGGCTAAAAATGCTATTCTATTGGTAGACTTTACCAATCAACTCAAGGACGTGGGCATGGGCACTCAAGATGCCTTGATCAAAGCGGTAGAAATCAGGTTCCGCCCCATTCTTATGACCACCTTGGCCATGGTGTTTGGTATGCTCCCAATTGCCTTGGCGTCTGGTGCAGGTGCTGAATGGAAAAATGGTATGGCATGGGCCATCATTGGAGGGCTTATTTCATCCATGTTCTTGACGATGGTGATCGTACCAGTGATCTACTACATTTTCGACCGCATCATGGTGAAACTTGGCAAGGACAAAAAAGAAAAAATCGTGATTGAAGAAACTGATTTGGCAGCCATGGAGTCCGAAGCGGCAGCATATGCTTAGATGGAGATGTTAGATGCTAGACATCAGATATTAGAAAATTGACAGTAGGCGACAGGCAGTAGGCAGTATACACAGGGGTGAAACTGCACGCTGCCTGTCATCCCGTAGGGAAGTTTGAAGCAGGAATGAAAGAAAAGGATTATCAGTATCTAAAGAAAACACTAACAAATTAACGCGATGAGTAATTATATAAAATTGAAATCCATAGTGAAAGCATTCAAAAACTATGGCATTGACCAACCTTCAAGAGTAAAGGAAGCGGATTTTGTCAAAGACCTGGGCTTCGATAAAGTTTTTGTTGATGGTTTGATCTACGACGTAGAAGAAGCCCTTCATGTCTCGCTTAATGAAAGTGAAGTGGAGCAATTACAAAGCCCTAAGGACGTAATTGAGTACATGTTGAGCAAGTAGGAAGATGGAATAGCTGGCAGTTGACAAACAGTAGTAATCCCGCTTAACGCCATTCCCCACGGAGCGCAGCGGAGATCGGGAATCTCCGAATTCGAAGCAACAACGAGGATATCCCTTCGTGTCGGTCTCGGGTATTAACAGGAAATAGATCATTTTCTTCCTAACGTTCAGGCTACGGAATATACTTAGGTTTGGTAAAGCTGTATGAATACGTCATCGGTAGCGGTGCTTTTGCACAGCAGCAAGTATTTTATAGGGCAATAAGGCTTAAAACCTGTTGAGCTTATTTAAACACTCAAGTGAAGTAATCCCCCAGTCAATAATCGAAAGTCCTGTCCATTGCAGCAATTTTCCAGAGGGATTGCCACAATTTTCCTGCTGAAAAAAGCAGGGAAAATTTCGCAATGACGCAGTTAGTGGAGTGGACCCCTCTCTTGGGTGAGCGACTACCTTGCTATACATTGGCCTATTGGTATCCAGCGCTTTGCTAAACCTTGATTAAAGTGGCAGGCAATACATTCTCCGGCACAAACTTTTCAAATACCGCAAATGACGGTAAAACAGCAGGTTTGGTAAAGCTGTATCAAGGTGTTGTGCTAAAGTTTACTAAGATGAAAAGAACTTCTTATCGTCATTGCGAACAATGTTTTTTGTACACTAGCAAGGATTGAGCAAGGCAATAAAGCTTGTAAAAGCTGCTGAGCTACGTATAACC
>CAYTTV010000097.1:0-7893 GCA_964440915.1 uncultured Roseivirgaceae bacterium | reverse complement strand
TTTGTTTCGTTCGTGTTTTGTATTTATTATAGTACAAATATTGAAATAAGGAGGGTGGTTGCAGTGCTGGTTGTATTCAATAGTTCCTTAAAGAAATCTTTCACCTTGCCCTAAGCTCATCTTTTAAGTACAATGCAGTATAACTTTTTTTGTTCATGGCAACTTCTTCTGGCGTGCCTTGGCATACGATCTGCCCTCCTTTATCGCCACCCTCTGGGCCTAGGTCTATGATATAGTCTGCCATTTTAATCACGTCGAGGTTGTGCTCTATCACCAGCACGGTATTGCCTCGGTCCACCAGTTTGTTCAACACTTCCAACAGGTGTTTGATGTCCTGAAAATGGAGGCCAGTGGTAGGTTCATCGAGAATATAAAAAGTTTTCCCTGTGTCCTTCTTTGAAAGCTCGGTAGCCAGTTTCACGCGCTGGGCTTCTCCTCCTGAAAGCGTAGTGGCATGCTGTCCCAACGTGATGTAACCAAGACCTACTTCTTGCAGCGTTTGTATTTTGCGTAGTATTTTGGGTTGGTGCTCAAAGAAGGTGACTGCTTCTTCTACGGTCATATCGAGCACGTCGGCTATAGACTTTCCCTTAAACCTTACCTCCAGCGTTTCCCGATTATATCGTTTCCCCTTACAAACCTCACAAGGTACATGCACATCGGGCAGGAAATCCATTTCTATAAGCTTCATGCCGCCCCCTTCGCATGATTCACAACGGCCACCCTTTACGTTGAAGGAAAATCTTCCAGGCTTGTATCCCCTGATTTTTGCCTCGGGCAGTTCGGTGAACAAAGCGCGAATGTCAGTAAAAACCCCTGTATATGTAGCGGGGTTGGATCGTGGGGTTCGGCCAATAGGAGACTGGTCCACTTCCACTACTTTGTCGATGTGTTCTAGCCCTTTCAGCGATTTATAAGGGAGGGGATGTTGCTTAGAGTGGTATATATGCTGATTGAGAAGTGGAAAAAACGTTTCGTGTATTAAAGTAGATTTTCCACTTCCCGAAACTCCTGTAATGCAGATCATCTTGCCTAAAGGCAACTTCAGGGTCACATTTTTGAGATTATTGCCGCTGGCCCCTTCCAAGACCATATTCTTCCCATTACCTTTTCTTCTCGAATCGGGAATAGCAATAGATACGCGGCCAGAGAGATAGTCGGAGGTCAAGCTCTGCTGTTGAAGGAATTCCTCAGGGGTTCCGGCAGCTACTACATTTCCGCCATGCCTGCCAGCGCCAGGGCCAATATCCAGTATATAGTCTGAATTCAGCATCATATCCTTATCGTGTTCGACTACGATTACCGAATTTCCAAGATCTCGAAGGTCTTGTAACGCTTTTATCAACTTTACATTGTCTCTTTGATGTAAGCCGATGCTTGGTTCGTCTAAAATATAGAGCACGCCTACCAGTTGGGTGCCTATCTGGGTAGCCAGCCTAATCCTTTGCGCTTCTCCTCCTGATAAAGTACGTAAGGGACGGTTTAAGCTCAAGTAGTCCAAGCCTACATCGAGTAGAAAGCCTATCCGCTTTCTGATCTCTTTGAGCACCTCTTTTGCAATGGCATTCTGCTTGTCATTCATCCGGTTTTCGAGACCTTCATACCATTGGGCAAGTTGTTGAATGTCCAAGTTTGCCAATTCAGCAATATCGGTGTTGTCTATTTTAAAGTGGAGCGATTCTTTTTTTAATCGTGCCCCATGGCATTCTGGACAAATAGCAATGTCCATAAAGTCCTTTACCCAGCGTTGTATTTTGTCAGAACCTGATTCCTTTTGTTTTTCAAGAAAGTTGATAATCCCTTCAAACTTGACATTCCAATCCGTGCCGGGATATTTTTTAGACGCAACGGCTACGGGTTCATTCTCCCCACGCATGAGAATATTGATGACCTCTTGCGGTATTTTATTGATTGGCGTACTCAACGTGAGCTTATATTTTTTTAATATGGCCGCTATTTGCTTGAAAATCCAGATGTCTCTGTACTCGCCAAGTGGAGCAATGCCGCCCCTGCTTATGGATAATGCAGGAATGGGCATAACAGAGGATTCGGTGACTTCTTCTATCATCCCGAGGCCATTGCAAACAGGGCAAGCTCCATACGGAGAATTGAATGAGAAAGTATTAGGAGCGGGCTCATCATACGCAAGGCCGGTTTCAGGATCCATGAGAAATTTGGAAAAATGGTGCACCTGACCACCTGCCTCCATGAGCATCATAATACCTTTGCCGTGCAGGAGCGCTGTGCCAACGGACTGGCTGATTCTGTATCTGTCCTCTTGCGCCACAATTATCCTGTCGATTACGATTTCTATATCATGCGTTTTATAACGATCGACCTGCATTTTGGGCACAAGGTCCATGATTTCTCCATTTACTCTTGCCTTTGAAAATCCCATTTTCCTGATTTGTTCAAAGAGCTCTCGATAATGCCCTTTTCTACCCTTTACTATTGGTGCCAAGAGTGTCAGCTTCTCGCCATCGTATCGTAGCATTATATGTTCGATAATCTGGTCTTCAGATTGCCGGATCATTTTTTTTCCTGTAAGGTGGGAATATGCCTCTGATGCACGAGCATAGAGCAACCGCATGAAATCATATATTTCCGTGACAGTGCCTACCGTAGAGCGAGGGTTTTTGGAAGTGGTCTTTTGTTCTATAGAGATGACAGGGCTCAGGCCGTCGATCTTGTCTACATCGGGCCTCTCGAGATCGCCAATAAAGGATCGCGCATAGGCAGAAAAGCTCTCCATGTACCTACGTTGCCCTTCAGCATAAATTGTGTCGAAGGCCAATGAGGATTTTCCGCTTCCGCTGATACCCGTAATTACAGTCAATTTGTTGCGGGGAATGGACACATCGATGTTCTTTAGGTTGTGTTCCCTTGCACCATATATGGCTATAATGTCTTCGTTTTCTTCGTCAGGTCCAGTAACTAAAGAACCTGTTTGCTTTTCTATATGCTCTAACTTGCTCAACTTCTTATAAATAAATTGTTTACTGCGCCCCTTGCTGATCGTACATGATAGCATCTATTTGTAAAGAGTCTTTTGTTATGTGAATTGTATCTTCTAAATAGGGCTCATAATGATGATAATCTAAAGGTATTTCTATTTCATAAAATTTCCCCGGCCTGTTTATGGTAAGGGTATTTTTTCTTAGCCAGGGATTATATCGTTTTAGTATCTTATAATTGATGTCGTGCTCGATGGCAAAAGCGGCCAAATCGGCAATGTCGCTTTCAATGGTAATGTACTTTACGGTCTCTTCTTTATATAAATGATTTTCAGGAATAATATAGCCATAGCGGGCGGGGTTCTCCATTATTTCCTTTAAAGCTAATATCCTAAAGATGTAACGTGAGGTTTCTTCATTGAGCAGGAGATCATAATAATTGCTTGCTTTTTGTTCAACCATCCTTCTGTGCAGTCCTCGCATGCCCATGTTGTATGAGGCTGCAGCACTGGTATAGCTGCCAAATCGATCATAAGCTTTATTCAAATACTTGGTGGCCGCTACCGTGCTTTTTATCGGATGATATCGTTCGTCCACTTCATCGGTAATTTCCAACCCAAGCTCCTTGCCCGTTGCCTCCAATATTTGCCAATAGCCCACAGCGTCTTTAGGAGATCTTACATTCAATAGCCCGCTTTCTATGATGGCCAAATATTTGAAATCTTCGGGAATGCCATTTTCCCTCAATACCTCTTCAATTCTAGGCAGCCACCTAGCAGCGCGTTTCATGTTGAAAATCGTACTAGAGTGCCAATATGTATTTACATGAAGTTCTCTATCTAACCTCTCCCGGACTTCAATATCATGTAGAGGAACCTCTTCTCCGGCAAAACTTAACTTCTTAGGCAGGTCAAAAGAAAAAATAAGACTTCTAGGGTGAAGCTCAAATTGAAAAGGTATGGAAGGTATGGGGTGTTTGCTATCCTTCCTGCCATAGATAATGTATAGGACCAAAACCAAGATGATCAGCAATTGCAATACATTCCTTAATCTATGCACTATAGTTAGAAGTTCGGTGAGAGCAAATATTTGGTGTAGAAATCATCAATAACCTTAACGGCCTCTGATGGGGTGTCTGCTATATTTACTAGGTCAAGATCGGATTCGCTTATGTTCTGTTCTTTGAGCATGACGTTTTTTATCCACGTAAATAGTCCCTCCCAATATTCTCTGCCTACCAATACAATAGGAAATCTGCCAATCTTCTTTGTTTGTATTAATGTGATAGCCTCGAACAACTCATCCAAGGTGCCGAATCCGCCAGGCATGACGATAAACCCTTGGGAATATTTCACGAACATTACTTTACGAACGAAAAAATGGTCGAAAGTGAGTAACTTATCATTGTCGATGTATTTATTGTGAAACTGCTCAAAAGGGAGGTCAATGTTTAAACCTACAGACTTGCCGTTTTCACTTCGTGCCCCTTTATTGCCTGCTTCCATAATGCCTGGGCCACCTCCGGTAATAACGCCGTATCCATGCCTTACCAACTTGGCTGCAATCTCCTCGGTCATCTTATAATAATGGTGATTGTCAAGGGTTCTAGCTGAGCCAAATATGGAAACGCAAGGGCCGATTTTGGCTAACTTCTCAAAACCTTCTACAAACTCCGACATAGTTTTGAATATAGACCATGAGTCAGAGCTTTTTATCTCATTCCAGTCTCTGTCTTGAAAGGCCCTACGAATTTTTTCCTCCTCTGGAGAAACTTCTACTGGGACGTCTACAGAAACTTTATCTGCTTGTGCAGTTTGGCTTTCTTTTAGTTTTGATTTCTTCCCACTTTCTTTCCGGACGGTGATCCTGTCGGTGCCGTCATGCTTGTTCTCAGTTGCGGGCATATTATTTTCTTTTCTGGTATTTTCTTTCATGAAGTACTATGTTTTTTAAAGCACTCAATTTACGATTACTCGTGAATATTGACAAGGTGAGCGGCGCATTAATAGTTCCCAATTTTGACGTGCAAAGATCATGAAATTAATTGACTTGAGCGTTGCAAAGGCCTATGAAACTGCGGTTAAGTATGTCTTTTAATTATTGGGTATGTCACCTTAGCAGGTCTCGAAGGGCCGGTCCTAAAGTGGGGAATTTGAATTCAAAACCAGCCGCTTCTATTTTATAGGAAGAAGCATGGGCACTCCCTAATACAAGATCGGCCCGCTGTCCCAGAAGAGTCTTCAGTGCAAATGAAGGAACATGAGGTAGGATTATGGGTCTTTTCAAAACTTTAGCAGCCTCTTTGATAAAATCTTTATTGCTTACAGCATTCGGGGCAGCTGCATTATAGGTGCCTTTAATGCGATCATTTTCTATAGCGTACATGAACATTCGGCTAAGGTCCTCAATATGTATCCAGCTCATGATTTGTTTGCCTGAGCCTAGAGGTGAACCTATCAATAATTTGATAGGCATAGCCAATGGGGGAAGCGCACCGCCCTCCTTACTCAATACAACGCCAATGCGGAGTTTTACTGTTCTAATTCCTAATGCCTGAATTTTCCCTACACTGTCTTCCCATGCCTTTGTTACTTCGGCAAGGAAATCATGGCCTGGAGCACTTTCCTCTGTGAGCAACTGCGCACCTGCGTCGGCTCCATAGTAGCCAATGGCCGAGGCACTTATGAAAGCCTGTATCTGATGATCATTTTGGGATAGCGCTTGATGGAGCAAATGCGTAGAAAGCACGCGGCTGTTGAGCAGGGTTTCTTTTCGACGCTTTGTCCATACCTTATCTGCTATTCCCGCCCCCGCAAGATGAATGATATATTGAGCATCTTTTAGCGCTTCGGGGTCGATAATGCCTTCGTTGATATCCCAATGATAGGCTTTTATATTGCCTGTGATTTTTTGAGGGCTTCTGCTTAAGATGGCTACTTCATAATTGTTTTTAAGAAGCAGTTGAGTGACCTTAGAGCCGATCATGCCGCTGCCGCCGCTTATCAATACTTTCTTCTTCATATAAACCCTTATACCCTATTCCTAGTGTTAAGGTTGTAAAGGGAGGGTGCCAAGACAGAGAAAGCTGCCATTGAGCATGGATACTTTGTTATATCCAAAGGAGTTTGGACCTGTTCCTTCATACACTTTGCCTCCAGCTGCTTCCACCACGGCCTGCCCTGCACCAGTGTCCCATTCCATGGTAGGACCATGTCGATAGTAAACATCTGCTTTCCCTTCTGCTACCATGCAGAACTTTAACGAGCTGCCCACAGAGATGCTTTCTGTAGCATTATATCGGTTTAATATGGCCTCTTCCTCAGGAGCCGCATGTGACTTGCTTCTAACAGCTACTATTGGCGGTTCAGCTTGCCTTGTTTCAAGTAGTTGAGGTTGGGCAGTGCCGATTTGTTTGTAAGCTTTCCGCTCCGCTACATGGCCATAGTAGGTAGTGTCGGTGACAGGTACAAAAATCACCCCTAGTACAGGTCTGTTCTTATGAATAAGGGCAATATTGACTGTAAACTCCCCATTCCTTTTAATAAACTCCTTGGTGCCATCCAAAGGATCGACTAGCCAATAATACTCGTAATCCTTTCTTTCTTCATAGGGAACATTGCTGCCCTCTTCTGAAATAATAGGAAGTTCAGGAGTGAGCTTTTCCAGTGCCGAAGCGATGACCGCATGAGCCGCCTTATCTGCCATGGTGAGAGGAGAGTCGTCAGCTTTATAATCTACAACTTGAGAGAAGTTACTATCATGATAAATCTTAAGTATTGCCTCTCCTGCTTTCTTCGAAATATTGACTATGTCCCCTATGTTTATGCCGTTTACCATTGTAGATTTACTTGTTCTTATTGTTAAAAATTATATTTGTCACATAAATAGTCATAGTTCTTTAAAAAATCTTCTATTTTTGCAAAAAAAATATTTATAGTGCAGAACATATATCCAATTTTTGATAAGATTTTATCTAAGAGCGACAAAGAACAGCAGTTAAAGCAAAGAGCACTTGTAATCTGGATGGTTGGCCTGTCTGGATCAGGGAAAAGCACTTTGGCGCGGTCTTTTGAGCAGAACCTGCATAAGGCTGGATACATGACCCAACTGTTAGATGGTGATAATCTTAGGGTGGGTATTAACAATAATCTTGGGTTTTCTGAGGAAGATAGAATTGAGAATATTAGGAGGGCAGCGGAAGTATCTAAGCTTTTTGCCAATTGTGGCATTATAACCATATGCTCTTTGATAAGCCCCACCAAGGAGATCCGAAACATGGCGAAGAATATCATTGGAAAGGAACAATTCTATGAAGTTTTCGTAAATTGCCCCTTGGAAGTATGTGAGCAGCGGGATGTTAAGGGCTTATATGCCAAAGCCAGAAGGGGTGAAATCAAAGATTTTACGGGTATCAGTGCACCTTTTGAGGAGCCGGAGTCTCCTGAATTGGAGCTTAGAACCGATTTGGATAACCTCGAGATTTGTCAGGCTAAGTTGCTCCAGGCAGTTTTACCAAAAATAAAATTTGAAGAAGATAATATTGAATAATAATGAACTACAATTTAACCCATCTTAAGCAATTAGAATCCGAAGCAATATTTGTGATGCGCGAAGTTGCTTCCCAGTTTGAAAAACCAGTGTTACTTTTTTCAGGAGGGAAAGACTCGATTGTTATGGTCAGGTTGGCTCAAAAAGCATTCTGGCCTGCAAAACTGCCCTTTCCGCTCATGCATGTCGATACTGGTCACAACTTCCCTGAGACCATAGAATTTAGGGATAAGCTAGTGGACCAAATAGGTGCTAAGCTTATTGTAAGGAGTGTTCAAGATTCTATTGACAAAGGCAGGTCAGTGGAGGAGAAGGGGCTAAATCCTAGTAGAAATGGCCTTCAGACTGTCACTTTACTTGATGCCATCGAAGAATTTCAATTTGATGCGGC
>CAYTTV010000096.1:0-8684 GCA_964440915.1 uncultured Roseivirgaceae bacterium | reverse complement strand
CTTTGCGTTCATCTTTGCACCCCTGCGTGAAACTTTTCCCACTTCCCACTTCAACTCAATATTTAACATTTAAGATTATTCTAACTATCTAACTCCCTTTTCAGGATGCCTGCCTGTTTTGGTTCTATAGAAGTCTAATATTTTCTCTAGGTCCTCCTCATAATTTCCGGTAGGATAAATGATGGGACCTACTCCAGCATGTTTTTGTTTATAATCGAGGTATCCCAGAACAATCGGAACATTAGCGCCCAAGGCCACATGGTAGAAACCACTTTTCCATTTGGGGGCGTATTCACGCGTGCCTTCGGGTGTAATGAGAATAACAAGTTCATCCCGATCAAACAGGTCTATCATGGCATTCACCAAGTTGTTTTTCTTGTTCAGTGTACCAGTCTTTCTCTTTCTGTCGATGGGGATAGCACCAAGCCATTTCAAAAGAAGCCCTAATGGCCCCACCATGCTTTCTTTTTTTATGGTAAACCTAACGGGTATGTCCATAATAAAAAATGCTGCCCTTGCATAAAATAAATCCCAGTTACTCGTATGAGGGGCAGCGATCATTACTGCTTTTTTCAACTCCTTTGGGTAGGTGCCCACTTGTTTCCAACCTGTTATTTTAAAAACCAGCTTTGCTATTTGTTTGATCATATTTTAGATTCTAGATATAAGACTATTGACAAAAGATGTTAGATATGAGATTTTATTCAAAGTATCTCCCATACCCTGCTTTCCTTTATTCAAAATTTAAAATTCAAAACTCTCCCTTTCCTAAACTACTTCATCCAACTTAAAAACCTCATCCACTCTTACGCCCTTTTCTGTTTGCTTTACTGTGCAGCACTCATTTACAGGATCATGCTCAAAAAACAAGATATAGTTATTTTTTACCGCCTCGTCTAAGAATTTTGCCTTCTCCTCCAATGTCAGCAGTGGCCTGGTGTCGTAACCCATTACGTAGGGAAGTGGAATGTGTCCTACAGAAGGTAGCAGGTCTGCCACAAACACAATTGTCTTATCCTTGTATTTGATCTTCGGTAGCATCTGCTTTTCAGTGTGGCCATTAGCAAAGATGATGTCGAAAGCCTGAAATGGTGAGGAAGCGTTAGAAGGCATAAAATTGAGTTGGCCGCTTTCTTCCATAGGCAGAATGTTTTCTTTAAGAAAGCTTGCTTTCTCTCTGGCATTGGGCTGAGTGGCCCATTCCCAGTGCGCCTTATTAGTCCAATAGTGGGCATTTTTGAAAACCATTTCCAGTCCACCTTTTTCGTTATACCTGACCCCGCCCCCACAGTGATCGAAATGTAGGTGTGTGAGAAACATGTCTGTGACATCACTGGTACTAAATCCTGCTTTTTTTAATGAAGACTGTAGGGAGTCGTCTCCATGAAGATAATAGTGGCGCAAGAAATTTTCATCCTGTTTGTCACCCATACCATTATCAATTAAGATGAGTTGATTGCCGTCCTCTATCAAAAGGCATCTCATGGCCCATGTGCAAAGATTGCGTTCGTCTGCGGGATTAGTTCTCTGCCATATTGATTTAGGCACAACGCCAAACATGGCACCTCCGTCGAGTTTGAAAAATCCTGTATTGATTATGTGCAGTTTCATAGAAAAGTATTTAGGGAGTTATACTGTACAAAAAGTGGATATGACCACCTTTTGTTTCTTGTCAAATAAGTCGGTTCTCATTATTATCGAGAGTTCTTCCCTATACTTATGGTAATTGGTCTTCATTTGACAAAATGCATCTTAAAAAAAGACCACACATTACCTGTAGTAACATTGTGGTCTCTTTATGATATCCATGACCCCTGCTTAGTCCTGTACAACACCCATTGAAGAAAATTTATCAATGCGCTTTTCAATCATTTTTTCTATAGGAAGCTTTTTAAGGTCTTTTATATTTTGAAGGATCACTTTCTTGATCTCAGTGCTCATGCCTTTCATATCGATATGTGCGCCCCCCAAAGGTTCTTTAATAATCCCGTCAATCAACTTAAACTTCAACATATCATTAGCAGTCAGTTTCAATGCTTCGGCAGCCTGCTCTTTATACTCCCAGCTCCGCCAAAGTATGGATGAACAAGATTCAGGAGAGATGACGGAATACCAAGTGTTTTCAAGCATCAATACTTTATCGCCAATGCCAATGCCCAACGCTCCACCGGAAGCTCCTTCACCAATGATGATACAAATAATGGGCACTTTTAGCATAAACATTTCTTTCAAGTTTCTTGCTATGGCCTCTCCTTGGCCCCTCTCCTCTGCTTCTATGCCTGGATATGCTCCAGGCGTATCAATTAAGGTAACGATGGGTTTGTTGAACTTCTCGGCCAATTTCATCAGGCGCAACGCCTTTCTATATCCTTCAGGGTTTGCCATGCCAAAGTTTCTGGACTGACGTTGTTTGGTATTTCTACCTTTTTGTTGCCCAATGAACATGACACTTTGTTTCCCCACCATACCAAATCCTCCTACCATTGCCTTGTCATCGCCCACGTTACGGTCGCCATGGAGTTCGATAAACTCATCACTTATCTCATATATATAATCCAAGGTATAGGGCCTGTCGGGGTGCCTGGAGAGCTGCACCTTTTGCCATCTTGTTAGATTACTAAAGGTTTCTTCCTTCAGAAGTTTTATTTTTTCTTCAAGAGATTGAATAGCGGCGCTGACATCAACTTTACTATTTTCAGCGAGTTGCTTCATGTCCACCAACTTTTCTTCCAGCTCCACTATAGGTTTTTCAAATTCCAAATGCATCTTGATTTAAGTTTACCGCACAAATTTATAATAATATTAAAACTTACGTAAAAAATAAGGATAATATATCGATTTCAGTATTTGATAGCGGAAAGAATGATTGAATAATGAAATAATTACAAACTTTAGTCTATTCTGCTCGTCGTCCTTTGCTACTTTATTTTTCCGAGGACACAAGTGAGCAATGTTTTTTATTTTGTGTATGCCTTTTATTAATGGTCATTCACCAAACTTTCAGATCCTTATGATGTTAGTTTCGAGTTTTTTTAAAAGTTGGGCTTCGTCCTCTTCTACGATAATCCTTTGAATCAAAGATTGACTTACAAAACCTTCCTTTACGATTAACTCAAAATGGTTGATCAAATGATCGAAGAAGCCATTGACATTAAGGAAGCCGATCGGCTTCTTATGCAGGCCCAGTTGCGACCAAGTAAGTATTTCAAAAAACTCATCCAAAGTGCCAAACCCGCCGGGCATAGCAATAAAACCATCAGAAATTTTGTACATCAATTCTTTGCGCTGATGCATCGTGTTGACAACGTGCAGCGCTGTTAGCCCTGTATGTGCCACTTCTTCGTCCATGAGCCCTTGTGGTATTACGCCCTGCACCTTCCCGCCATGGGCGAGCATAGTGTCAGCCAGTACGCCCATTAGCCCAACTTTTCCTCCACCGAAAATCAACTCAATTTGCTGTTGGGCCATCAATTTAGCCATGTTCACCGCTGCCTCTTTATAGACAGCATTACTGCCGCTTTTAGCACCGCAGAATATGCACAGACGTTTCATGGGTTAGATTATATAGGGTGATAACTTTATCAAATATACTGACAGCAATTTTTTTAGTGCATCCTATCAGGACGCAAATCTAAGTTTTTTATGATATCAGCCTCAATTTCTAAGTATTCCTGCCAACGCTTGTTCACAATGTCCTCAGGCATATATAACTTGGCCAAATTGATAAAGTTGGTATGATGCCCTGCCTCAGATACCATGAGTTCATAATAGAATTGTTTCAGTTCCTCATCTTCAAGGTTTTTCCACAACAGCTTGAAGCGTTCGCAACTTCTCGCTTCGATCAAAGCGTTGATTAGTAATTTTTCCATCAATTGCTGGTCACGAGATCCACCTTTCTTTTCATGTTTGGTCAACTGCACCACATATTCATCCACCCTCTTTTTCCCCAGCTTATGTCCCCTTTTTTTCAATTGGGCTAAAACCCTTTCGAAATGTTCCCACTCTTCAGCGACTACCGGAGTAAGTACGTCTACCAATGCTTCTTTTTCTGGAAAATGAATGATGAGGGAAATACAGGAAGAAGCTGCTTTTTGCTCACAATAGGCATGATCTATGAGAATTTCTTCTATGTTCTTTTCGGCAATATCCACCCACCGTGGATCGGTAGGCAATTTTAAACCCAGCATATTACAATTTAAATTAATCTATGTGTTTTTACTTTTAAAACTTTCATTTCCTGCCTACTAGTCATAAAACATCCAGTTGAGACCAAAATCAATGCTCCCTCTTTGACCTGTATAGTAGGGCGTAGCAAAATATCCATCTGTTAGTCCCACTAACTGTCCAAAATTTGTCAGTTTAAAGAATATTCTGGCACTGCTGATTTTGAAATTGACAAAGAAGTCTGTTGTATAATATTGTGGTATCTCGAAGTGATTTTGCAGAAAGAACTGCATTGTCACAGGATCGTAATCATGCGCATAATAGGCTGTTTGAAAATGGCCTTCAAAACCACCTCGTAATTGTAGCTTATCATTGAAAACAAAGTTGGTATAGTATAAAGAGGCGTTGGCAAATAGTGCTGGAATCCGGAAGTTGTCTTTGGCATCTCCGGTGACGGCCGTATAAGTAACTGCAGATTCAAAGTGCAGGTTTTTCAGGAAAGTAATCTTAAAATCCACGCCAGGGGAAAGTATCTGACTCAACCCGCTAGCTTGTGCTGGCCTGGCATTTTCATCGAAATAAAGATATCGATTGACATTGCTTATGCTAAGCCGAGGCTTTATCAGAAGATTGCCAATTTCTACGTTTATAGCGCCCTTTAGCTCGTCTGTTTCCATAGGACTAAAGTTGTTATTCCATTCGTCATGATTGCCGAAGTATCTTCTAAATAAATAGGGTGCTTCTGAACGAACTCTTTGGATGCTGCCTTCTAGCCACTTGCTGGTGAGCCTGGCGCCTACCTTATAATTGCCCCCCAAAAGATACTCACCAAAAAAACCAACCATCCCTAAATTCTCCTGCAAATAAGATATGTCAAACCCTCCATAATTCTCAGTTTCATAACCTGGGGAGGGCAAATATTTATAGGCAAAGCTCACATCACGTCGCTTGTAATAAAGTTGATAGAAAAAGCCTCCGAAATCACCCTTTACTCCCCCGACATTGGTCACTGATCGGAATATGCTCCGATCGCTTGTCTGTTTGCTGTCGATATATTTCCGATCATAAAACAACGAATCCGCCCCACTGATATCATTTTCGAAGTTCACATCCTGCTTGAGCATATCAAACTTATGGAAAAGCGTAGTAAAGTCTGAAAGCCTATATTGGTGATAAATATGAGTGTTGATCCTAAGCTCCGAACCCTTGGCATTGGAAAGCCAAACGTTTTCTTCTTCATAGTCAAACAGCCCATCTGGAATTTCTTCCATTACGCCATCATTCGTAAATGGGTAGATCCCCCCTGATTCATTCACGTCTTGCTTTAATCTGGAGATATTGGCTAAAATTCTATAGGTAGAATCGGGCGTGATAAATGCCGTGTAGGCATCGTAGGCTGTAGACATAGCATGCCTGTCCTGTGCAAACCCCGTGGCGCCTATTTGTCTGTCTGCGGAAACCCTTTTGAAATCCAAACCAAAATTCCATCGTGGGTTGATGTTCCGGCTAAAGTCAACATCTACCGTTGACCTGCCATTGCCTCCGAACACAGCGGCCACCTTAGAATAGGGCGATCTGGAATCAAAATATTGTATGGCCTCGGGAGATATAAAGTAAAAATTGTAAGCATTGAAACCTGAGGTAAGCCCGATTTCACGAGGTGCTTCAAAAAAAATGGGCCGAATAGCTGTAGCCAGATTGCCCAGGTCCTGAAGCCTTCTTCCATGCTTGTCTACCTCACTGAAATATTGAAAATCTACGAGGGTGGTATCCAGCACATACAAGGTGTCTCTTTGCTGGATGATAGAAGACTCATAGAAATACCTTGTCGTTGTGGGACCATACACCTGCTTGGTGGAATCATCCAATATTTGCGCTTGCACCAAATGAGTAAGGGCAAGGAGAAAAAACAGGGTTAGAAATAGGTAAATCCTTTTTTGCACGTTCAAAATTATATAATTCCCTGTAAACTATCTTTCCTTTTTATAACAGAATTCAGCACGATCTCTTTGAAGGCCTCTTCCTGGTCCAAAATATAGGTATATATAGGGACATAATAGATGGGCAACTCTCCCAAAACAGCTTGTATTTCAGGTGTTAGCAATTTTACCATGTCCTTTTCTGTTGTCAATATAAAATCTCCACCCAACACTGTAAATTGTTCTTTTATATGCAGCACGTCTTTTAAGGTGTAATGATGATGGTCGCCAAAAGCCAAATGTTGAAGTATTTTATACTTGTTTTGTGCATAGCGCTCAAAATGGCCAGCATTCGCCAATCCTGATATTAAAACAGCCCTTCCGGCTGGCTCTCCCACTTTGCCATAAATAGGTTGCGGATTCTCATAACGAACATTGCTAAAAAAAACGGGCACGTCTGCCTTGGAATATTTTCTAATCGATTGAATATATGACGCCTTTTCCATTTCTGATAAAGCTGATGAGCACTTTGTTACTACCACCACATCAGCGCGTTGGGCACCTATCCTTGCTTCTCTCAGCCGACCGGCCGGAAGTACATAATCTTTAAAAAATGGATTATCATAAACAGTAAGCAAAATATTAAGGTCTCGTTCCACTTTCCTGTGCTGGTAGGCATCATCCAAGACAATTACTTCTACATCTGGGTTTTGGAACAGTATTTCTGGAACTGCCTCGGCCCTTTCCTCCCCTACTGCTATTATTGCCTCATCCTTAAATTTCCTAAAAAACTGCATCGGTTCATCGCCAATACTTGCGGCCGTTGCTTGGTCAGTAGCCATCATGAAGCCTTTGGTCTTTCTGCCATAGCCTCTGCTCAAGGTGGCTACTTTGTATTGGTCTTTCAATAGCCTGACCAGATACTCTACCATAGGTGATTTTCCCGTCCCGCCTACAGCCAGGTTTCCTACACTTATCATGATGGTCTCGAAATGAATCACAGGCTTGGAGCCAATGTTATAGAGGTGGTTCCTCAGCCTCGTGGCGACATCGTACAATACACTAAAGGGTAACAGTAAAATTTGACGTAAAGGCATATTTGCGAAATTATGTAATTTTTACGTCTCACCCTACAAATTGACGCAGGTCAATTTTTGGACAATTATACAATTCAATATATTAATATACAGTGAGCAAGATTATTCCATTATGAGGGCTAGAAATGTTATCTTTACGTTTAAAAGTTTGTTCAATTAATTTTGTAGTTCAATGTCAGATAACATCTACTGCCCAAGCTGTAAATCGCCATACGGATATTCTACAGGAATTTTAATGATGTGCCCCGAATGTTCCCACGAATGGAACCCTAATGAAACCCAGGAAGAGCATAATACAGAAGACGTCGTTAAAGATGCCAATGGCAATGTGCTTCAAGATGGAGATACGGTGGTAGTCATAAAAGATTTGCCGGTCAAGGGCGCTCCAAGGCCCGTAAAAGCTGGCACAAAAGTGAAAAATATCAGATTGACTGATGGCGATCATAACATAGATTGCAAAATCGATGGATTTGGCTCAATGGCCCTGAAGTCTGAATTTGTGAGAAAAGCATAACTACAAAAAACACTTCTTTTATACCTGTGGAACTGTGGTTCTTTTCCCCACTTTGTTACTTCTATCCACAACAAAACTTAATCTTCTGTAACGCTTATAATTTATAATATCCTGTAAATCAATTATTTAAGTGGTGTTTATTTTTCTGGCACGCTATTTCTATATAAGCCTCATAGAATTAAACCATTTAACCTAAAATTACAGAGATTATGAAAAAGATATTGTTAACCTTCGGAATTGCCTTGTTAGGATTTACTGTAGTAAATGCACAAGATGCAGATGCTTACGAACCAACTTCCACAGAAGCTACTGAAATAGAAGCTGTAGAAGCTGAGTCTGAAGCTGATGCTGTAGAAGCAGAATCAGAGGCTCCGAAAAAAGAAGATAAAAGTGTAGAAAAACACAAAAAAGAAGCTAAGAAAGAAGAAAAAGCAGAAGCAAAGACTGAAGAGTCTGAAGTAACTGTAGAGTAATCAATAGCACATTTATTTTTTCAGCAATACATTTTTTTATTTTTTAATAGAAGCAGCATCAGGTACAACTGATGCTGCTTTTTTTGTGTGTGTTGTGCATGGCAAATGGCGGATCATTGTTCGCATCAATTGCCACTGAATTTATCCAGTGGCTTAGGAATTGAGAGACTGTGGCTTTAGCCAAAATGATTTTTCCTTGAGCTGGTATGACGGATGAATGGTATTTCCGGGTCACCCATGCCGATCAAAAACCTGTCTACAAGACCTTTGGCTAAAGCCTTTGGGAACTCATGAGGTGAGGGGCTAAAGCACCATCCCTATTGATCTGGTTTCCTTGCATAATTGCCTCTAGGTTTCGCGTCCTACGGTTTTGAAAAGACCCGCATAAGTGGCTAGTATTGAAGGGTTAAGCGATTATATTTCTTTTGAAAGGGATATCATAGTTCGCATCAATTGCCAGTGATTTATCCAGTGGCTTAGGAATTGAGAGACTGTGGCTTTAGCCAAAATGATTTTT
>CAYTTV010000095.1:2014-8784 GCA_964440915.1 uncultured Roseivirgaceae bacterium | reverse complement strand
GACCTGATTCCTTACGTTGAAAAGCACTATCCAGCTCTGAAGCATCGAGATAATCGGGCCATTGCAGGGCTTTCTATGGGAGGAGGGCAGTCTCTCAATTTTGGATTAGGCAATTTAGATAAGTTTGCTTGGGTAGGGGGCTTTTCATCTGCGCCTAATACGAAAGCTCCTGAATTGCTACTACCAAATCCAGAAGAAGCCAAAAACAAACTAAGCCTGCTTTTTATTTCATGTGGGGATGAAGATAACCTGATGGGCGTAACCAAGCGTACCCATGACTATCTCTATCAGCATGGTGTGCCGCATGTTTATTATCTGGAGCCAGGTGGCCATGATTTCAAGGTTTGGAAAAATGACCTATACGTATTCAGTCAACTTCTTTTCAAGCCACTTGATAAAACATCCTTTACTAAGCTAACCGTTCTAGGTACGCCAGCAGCCACCAATATCCGTTCAGCATCATACCCTCAAGTTTTACCCGACAATCGCGTCATCTTCCGTGTAAATGCACCAGAGGCGCAGAAAGTGCAGATAGATCTGGGCCGTAAGTATGACATGAAAAAAGACGATAATGGAACCTGGACCGTAACCACTGACTCGATAAGCAGAGGTTTTCATTACTATTCTTTGGTCATTGATGGGGTAGCTGTGGCTGACCCAGCAAGTGAAACTTTCTATGGCATGGGCCGGATGGCCAGCGGTATAGAAATTCCTTACGAGAATGGAAATTTTTATGCCGAGAAGAATGTGGCACACGGTGACATCCGTATCAAGCGGTATTTTTCTTCAGTTACCAATTCTTGGCGCAAGATGTATATTTATGCCCCTCCCGGCTATGATTCATCCAATGATAAATACCCCGTACTTTATTTGATGCATGGTGGCGGGGAAGACGAAAGAGGCTGGGCTACCCAAGGCCGCACCGATCTGATTTTGGATAACCTAATAGCGGAAAACAAAGCAAAGCCTATGTTGATCGTTATGCCAGATGGCAACCTAGGTTCGGGCGGTGGCTTTGATCAGGCCTTGCGATTCTTTGAGCGAGAGCTAAAGCAGGCTATTATCCCATTTGTCGAGGACAACTATCGCGTAGCAGAAGGTGCCAACAACAGGGCGTTGGCAGGGCTTTCAATGGGCGGTCTTCAAACCCTATATGCCGGTCTTCGCAATACAGACATGTTTGCATATTTAGGCGTGTTCAGTTCTGGATGGTTTGCCAATAATGCTGAGCTTTCAGATCCAGAATATGCATTTATGAAAGAAAATACAGACTTGATCAATAAAAATCTTAAGGCATTCTATATCACTATGGGCGGTGAGGAGGATATTGCTTATAACAACTGCAAAGTGATGATGAAAAAATTTGACGAAATGGGTGTTAAATATCAATATAGCGAATATGCCGGCGGACATACATGGCCTGTTTGGCGGCACGATATATACACCTTCGCACCGCTACTGTTTAAATAGACTTATGCATTAATTGTTACAAGATTTCCCCAATCCTTTGTCAGATGTTACCTCAGACAAAGGATTGGTTACATAATGAGATAAAACTTTTCTCTTTCTTGTCTACCTTCGTTTTATATCAATTGCTGCAGGAAGTGGTTGCGAAGTAACATATTATCATACGAAAAAACATGAATAAAACATAAAGTTTAACTATTCTGGAATCGATTCCGAAGTTAAGCTTTACAATTGGAATGCAATAGGGGCGATAAGCTCATTCTTATAAAAACCATCATTCACCTAAACAACCGCTATACATGAAAAAGTTTTTACTGTTATTCTGGCTCACGCTGATAGGTATTTCCCTGTCTGCGCAAACCATTGTTGAAAACCCCCGATTTGCTGCTACAACAGTAAGTTATGTAAAGATCACTAAAATTGAGTTACACGATAGCCTAACGAAAATCGATTTTGAAACAACTTATTTTCCCAATTGGTGGATCCGGGTTTCATCCGAAGATACCTATATTCAGAATAGTGAAGGTGGAGAGAAACTTTATGTAACAAGGGCCGAAGGGATAAAATTGAATGAAGAACATTGGACACCTGAAAGTGGAATGAACAAATACACGTTGTATTTCCCTCCACTGGAAAAAAATGTTCAAAGGATAGATTTTCTTGAAGAGTCCTGGAAAATATTCGACATCGATATCCGTGGTGGTGAAGATACTCAACTAGCAATAATCCCTGCTGAAATACAAGGTAATTGGCTTAAAGCAGATGGCAGCAATGCGTGGGATTACGGCTTTTATAAAGACAAGGTGATCTATAAAAACAAGGTATGGAACAGTGTGCTCATAACGACCAAGGGGAAAAATTATCGTTTGATCCTGAAGGATGGCACTGATCAAGAAGCGCTATTTGTCAAAAGGAAAAAAGATAAACTTTTAATAGGGAGTACTGCTGATGCTTTGCAAGCGTATAGCCAAACAAAGGTATACAACAAAGACTTTGTGCTTGAGAATGATGAGAAGTTTAAGCTGCCCGTTTTCAAAGAAGACACAGCTATTTACAAAGGATTTATAAAAGGATATCATCCGAAAATGGGGAAAACAGGAATGGTGTATGTAAACAACATCATCAATCAGAAGCAAAATTCCCATTTAATCGAAATTGCTCCTAATGGCAGCTTCCAATGCAAAGTGCCTATGATTTATCCCCAAACAGTTTTTATTCAATTGCTTTCAGTAAATGAGAGTGTTTTTTTAGCCCCAGGAGGTGAGACTTTTCATTATATCGACTTTTCCGAATATATAGAACCCTTCAAAACGCAAAAGGATAGAAATAATCGTACAAAAAAGTCGCTTTATATGGGAGATGTTGCAACGATTAACGCAGATCTACAAGCTACTGATCATATCAATTTCTGGGACTACGCCGAAGTCAACGACCGCATTCTGGATATGACAGGGGAGGAGTATAAAGCTTATTGTTTAGACATTATCGGGAAAGAAAAGGAAGCCCTAGATCGGTATCTTCAAGAGAGACACATGGGTCAGAAATCGCTTCAGTTGAAGAATATGCAAATGGAGTACAGGGCCTTTCAGAACATACTCTCCTATAATATGATAAAAGAATCTGTCTATCGCAGGAAAAATGAAATTCCGAGCAACCAAAATGAAATCCCTTTAAAACCAGAAATTTTTGCGCCAGCCTATTTCGATTTTATCCATCTCGATGATTTAAATGATCCGATATCCATTTTGAGTGACGCATACGACGTTTTGATTAACAGGATCAGCTATGCTGAAAGTATGCGTCCGAAGGCTAACTTTTCTTTTGTAGCATTAAAAGATCTTCTGGCAGAGGAAAAAATAGTGTTGTCTACCGAAGGAGAAATGGTGCTCAATGAGTTGGTTGCATGCGAAGATCAATCATGTATCGAAGAGGTCATGCAATCAAATAATCATACATGGTCAGCCTTACTGGAAAAGCATGGCACGCACTTAAATACAATTGGACAAGATGGCTATCATTCAGCTCGTATTAGAAACCTAAAGCAATACATAGGCCTAGACAAAGGGCTTGTCTTAGATATAATATATGCGCAACAGTACGCAGGCATACTTAGGAGTACTCAAGAACCTTTTACAGAAGAGCATAAGAACAAGATTAAAAAAAAGGTGGCACACCCCTTTATTGTTCTGCAGCTAATTCAGGAAAGCGATGATCTAGAAAGATATTGGGCTGAAAAGGTAGAAGCCAACAAAACAAAAACAGGATATGTGGTCAATGAGACTCCAAAAACTGAGGGGGACAAATTATTTGCTGCAATCATGGAAAAGTATAAAGGTAAAGTCGTGTATGTGGATTTTTGGGCTACCTGGTGTGGCCCTTGCCTTAGTGGAATGGAAAAGGTAAAGCCATTGAAAGAAGAATTGAAAGATAAAAACATCGAGTTTGTTTACATCACTAACCAGAGCTCTCCTATAGACACATGGAACAAAATGGTGCCAGACATAACAGGACAGCACTATAGAGTGAACAGTGACGAGTGGAATTACTTCGCTTCAAAGTTTAACATTAGTGGCATTCCACACTATGTATTGGTTGACAAAAACGGAACAGTAGTAAACGATAAGGTTTACTTCGCGTCATCTAATAGTGAATTAAAGAAGTTATTTGACCAATATATGGATGCTGATAATTGAAGTGCTGAATAATATGCTTTAGGTCCCTTGGATAGAAAGTGAAAAAAGGATGAGAGTTGAACAAAATTAAGAAAAGAGGTCTCCAATTATGAAAGTGACAAAAATGAGAATGATGCTAAGGATTAGCTGTTGCTTAGTATTCAGCTTAACTGTATTTGTAAATGTTTTTGCTCAAAATGATACTTCATTAAAACTTTGGTACACTCAACCTGCTGAAAAATGGGTGGAAGCGCTGCCTGTTGGGAATGGGCGACTAGGGGCGATGATTTATGGGGATCCTCATAAAGAAGTGATCCAGCTCAATGAAAACACCATATATGCTGGTCAGCCTCATGACAATAACAAGCCAGAAGCAAAAGAGGCGCTTCCAGAAGTCCGAAGATTGATTTTTGAGGGGAAATACGATGAGGCCCAGCACTTGGCTAATCAAAGTTTTTTTAAGGGCATACACGGAATGCCTTATCAAACTGCCGGCAATTTGAAACTCCATTTCCACAACAAGGCAAGTTATACCAATTACTATCGAGAACTCGATATTGAAAAGGCGGTAGCCACTACACGGTATAGCCAGAATGGCGTGAACTATGAAACCACCACATTCTCATCATTTCCTGACCAGGTCATCGTTGTACGCATAAAGGCGGATAAGCCTGGCGCCATCAATTTTACCGCCACTATGGACAGGCCTTCAGCATATAATTTGACTACCAAGGATAACCATCTGGTGTTGTCTGGCATTACCAGCGATCATGAAGGGGTAAAGGGGGCTGTTAAGTTCGAAGCGTATTCGAAGATTGTTGCCGTTGGAGGAACAGTGTCTGCAAACGACACCAGTATAACTGTTTCGGAGGCCAACGTAGCTACGATCTATATATCTATCGGCACTAATTTTAAAAACTATAAGGATCTCAGCGAGGACGCTGGTAAAAAGGCTCGTGCACCTTTCCAAAACGCTATTGGAAAAGGTTTTGAGAAGTTGCTCAATGACCATATTGCGGACTATAGGAGTTTGTTCAATCGTGTAAGCCTTGACTTGGGTGTCACTGGAGCAGCGGCAAAACCGACGGACGTTCGGGTAGAAGCGTTTGCTCAAGGGAACGACCCTCATCTGGTTACTTTGTATTTCCAGTTTGGACGCTATTTGTTGATTGCTTCCTCTAGACCAGGTGGTCAACCTGCCAATCTCCAAGGTATATGGAATGATCAGCTTTACCCCGCTTGGGATAGCAAATACACGATCAATATTAATGCAGAGATGAATTACTGGCCTGCTGAAATCACGAATCTAAGCGAGCTGCATGAGCCATTTATCCAAATGGTACGCGAACTTTCTGAGACTGGGCAGAAAACAGCCCGAGATATGTATGACGCAGATGGCTGGGTAGCACACCACAATACAGACATTTGGCGTGTAACAGGCCCTATTGATGGCGCCTTTTGGGGCATGTGGCCATTGGGGAGTGCTTGGCTATCGCAGCATTTGTTTGATAAGTACGAGTTCTCAGGAGACAAGCAATACCTCGAATCTGTTTATCCCATCATGAAAGGTGCTACCCAATTCTATTTGGATTTCCTTGTAGCCGAACCCGAACATAATTGGTTGGTGGTTACACCTTCAATTTCGCCGGAAAACGCTCCTGCTTCTCACCCAGGTGCATCTATCGTGGCAGGCGCTACCATGGATAATCAATTGGTTTTTGATCTTTTTATTAAGACGGTAAGAGCAGCAGAAATCTTAGGGGTAGATGAAAATTTGACAGCCGAAATAAAAGAAAAGCTGGACAGACTTCCACCTATGCAAATTGGAAAATGGGGGCAGTTGCAAGAATGGATGCACGATTGGGACAACCCTAAGGACGAGCATAGGCACGTTTCCCATTTATATGGACTACATCCTTCTAACCAGATATCTCCATACCGAACACCAGAGTTGTTTGAAGCGGCAAAGACTTCATTGGTAGCAAGAGGTGATGAATCTACTGGCTGGTCTATGGGCTGGAAGGTGAACTTTTGGGCAAGGCTTTTAGATGGAAACCATGCTTTGAAACTCATTAGCGACCAATTGTCTCCAGCCATTCAGCTTACAGGGGAAAAGGGTGGAACATATCCTAACCTGTTTGATGCGCATCCGCCATTCCAAATCGACGGTAATTTTGGGTGTGCTGCCGGTATAGCAGAAATGCTCTTGCAGAGTCATGATGGGGCTGTACATCTTTTGCCTGCTTTGCCTGATGTATGGAAGGAAGGGTCGGTAAGTGGCCTTAGAGCTCGCGGGGGCTTCGAAGTAGATATTAAGTGGGGTGATAACAGGGCTAATGAGGTGAAAATCCAATCAGATCTTGGCGGTAATTGCAGGATCCGGTCTTATTATCCGCTATCGGGTAAAGGGTTGAAAAAAGCTAAAGGATCCAATAACAATCCTTTTTATCCAGAGGCAATGGTCAAGGAGCCCTTAATATCGGATGAGCCTGAATTGAAAGCACCGAACTTGAAGAAGATTTATGAATATGACCTGGCAACTAAGGCAGGTGGTGTGTATGAGTTGAAAGCAGGGAAGAAGTAATGCTAATGTAATAATGAAATATCTTATATCTAATGTCTTAAATCTTA
>CAYTTV010000095.1:0-1914 GCA_964440915.1 uncultured Roseivirgaceae bacterium | reverse complement strand
ATCTTATATCTTATATCTTATATCTATTAATTTAATGTGTAGAATGAAAAAGTTAAAATTCGGATTTGCTCCATTAAAAAGCAGGCAGATTGTAGCCTTATTTGTTTTTACGATGTTGTTTTCGTTCGTGGGAATGGATGGATACAGTCAAGCCAAGAAAAAATTGGCAAAAAATGCCCCAGTGTTTTCAGATTTTGTATACGAAGGCAAGGATCAGGTTTATATTGATAATCCTTTGAAAGAGGATGAGTTTTATACGCCGATATTACAAGGCTGTTATCCAGATCCTTCCATAGAGCGTAAGGGCGACGACTATTATTTGGTGGCCTCTTCGTTTGCTTTCTTCCCTGGTGTGCCCATTTTCCATTCCAAGGATTTGGTCAACTGGACCCAAATAGGCCACGTTTTGGACAGACCTTCTCAATTGAACGTTACCCATTCTGGCATTAGCGCAGGCATTTATGCTCCTGCGATAAAGTACAATAAGTATAATGACACCTTCTACATGATCACAACTCAGTTTTCTGGAGGTTTCGGAAATATGGTTGTTAAAACCAAAGATCCTATGCAAGGGTGGAGTGATCCGTATAAGTTGGCCTTTGGAGGTATCGACCCTTCTATGTTCTTTGATGAAGATGGCAAAGCTTATGTGATACACAATGATGCACCTGATGAGGGAAAAGAATTGTACAGTGGTCATAGGGTGATCAAGATTTGGGATTATGACTTGGAGAAAGACCAGGTTATTCCAGGCACCGACAAGATTATCGTTGATGGAGGTGTTGACATCACAAAAAAACCTATCTGGATCGAGGCGCCCCATATCTACAAGAGAGACGGAAAGTACTATTTGATGTGTGCAGAAGGGGGAACAGGCGATTGGCACAGTGAGGTTATTTTTGTAAGTGATAACCCAAGAGGCCCATATAAGCCTGCTCCAAGTAACCCAATTTTATCGCAAAGGCATTTGAACCCTAACAGGGCTAACAAGGTAGATTGGGCGGGTCACGCTGACTTGGTAGAAGGACCAGACGGCAAGCACTATGGTGTTTTCTTGGCTATTCGTAGAAATGAAAAAGGTAGAGTGAACGCTGGTCGTGAGACATTCATTTTACCCGTTGATTGGTCAGGTGAATTTCCAGTTTTTGAAAATGGCCTTGTCGATATGGAGCCAAAGTTGAAAATGCCCAAAGGCGTTACGAACAAAACCGGTCAGGATGGTTTTTTCCCTAACGGAAACTTTACATTTAAAGATGATTTCTCTAAAGAGAAGTTGGACTACCGTTGGATCGGGTTAAGAGGTCCACGTGAAGCGTTTATTGTCTCTACTAAGAATGGTTTAGGCATCAACCCCTTCAATACAAACTTGAAGCAGGTAGAACCTACATCAACACTATTTCACAGACAGCAGCACAGAAACTTCTCGTACACGGCCACTGTCAACTATAAGCCTTCATCTGAGAAGGACTTGGCAGGGATTTCAGCATTACAGAGTGAAAAATTCCATTATATCTTTGGCTTGACCAAAAAGGGGAAAGACACTTATTTATTGCTGGAAAGAACCGAAAATGGAAAATCTACCATTGTTGCTAGCACTAAAATTGATGTTAAGAATCCTGTTCGCCTTCAAGTAACGGCAGAGGGAGATAAGTACAGATTTAACTATTCCACCAACGGAACCGACTTCGAAAACCTTGGCGGTACTGTTTCAGGAGATATCCTTTCTACAGATGTAGCAGGAGGATTTACAGGTTGCTTGATTGGTTTGCATGCTACTACAGCCAACGAGGCCAGGCCTTAGACTCATTTTTCAATTGGGAGGAACGTTGAAGTATTTTGTTCCTCCCAATTGAAAAGTTATGATAACATAAGTATGACAGCAGACAGCATAAATGTCTAATATCTAATATCTAA
>CAYTTV010000094.1:0-8796 GCA_964440915.1 uncultured Roseivirgaceae bacterium | reverse complement strand
TATATTAACTTAACAACCTTTGGCCTTGCTTTAGGATCAATCCATCTTCCAAGGTGCCCCATATGGCATTTTGTAAAGCGCCTTTTTTTGCTGGGTTTTTCCGGATAAAATAGAAAAGATAACTGGAAGCTATAGCTACCGCAAAGCCTAATGTAGCTCCTTTCCCTACTGCTTTTGCTTTTGTACCAGTCAAAGCTGCGCCAATTATAAGACCTGTGAGAGCTCTTGCAAGGAGCGGGGTAGGTTTTATTCTAGGAGGAATGAATGGAAGTTTGTCACCCAAGATTTCTCCAGTGGCGAGAAATTTGAAAACATTGGCAGCCTTTTGTGTCTGTAGGAAGTTTAAAGGTGTTTTGGCCAGCTTTTTAGAAGGATGTTGGATCAAATATTGACTTAGCAGAGACAAGGCAGCCATTGCACGCATGCCTGCTACCATACTCAGCCCCACGATTTTTTTATTCAAGTTTTTAGTTTTCATATCTGGAATAATCTGTTTAGTCCTATGTTAACTAAAACCTTAATAAAATGTGAGATACAAATAAGGAAATAACTGAAATTCAAGGGATATAAAAATCAAAGACTATATCATTCATGCATTTAAAATGACCTAATGGACATTTAGGGTAGCCAATTTTCGAACATGGACGGCAAGAAAGGTGATTGTTTTCCAGTATGGTGAATTTTGTCCTATAAGGATACATGCCAAAGTATGGCGTCGTGTTGCCCCAGATCGAAATCACCTCTTTTTTTAGGGCAGCAGCGATATGCATCAACCCGGTGTCGTGAGAAAAAACTATCTGAGCATTTTTCAGGATCGAAGCAGATTGGTTTAAATTATATTTACCGCAGCCGTTAAAAACAACCGTTTTTTTGTTCAATTCTTTTAGGAGCGGTTCATAGGTTTCTGAATTGCGATGTTTTTTAAAAAAGTTGGCAACCTTTTCTCCTGCTTCAAAATCCTCCTTCCCACCAAGTAAGACAATAGGTTTATTGATTCTGTCGCATAGTTCGATCATCCTGTTGATAGGAAGCTTCTTGGTGGCATGCTGTGCGCCAATGGCATAGGCCACATAGCCTTTTTGGTGGGTCTCTGGCAGCCAATCCATTTCCACTTCATCTTTGTGCGGAATAAAGTAGTCAAGGCCTAGACTGTCCATCTTAACGCCCAATGGTTTTACGGTATCCATGTAGCGGTCCACGATATGCTCGTTAGGCATCTTGTTGATCTTGAGATTTACCAACAACCATTTCTCAAAATTCAGCTTATCTACTTTGCTCGACTTTACCCATAGCCTCGATTTGATTATCCTTGTTCTGAAATTGTTGTGTAGGTCCACCACATAGTCATATTGCTCTTGCCTCAACTGTCGTATTAGTGCTGGCAAGCTATCTTCCAGCAGGATGATTTTATCAATATAAGGATTATGCTCAACCAGCGATTTATATTGTGCTTTGGTGCAGAAATGAATCTCTGCGTTATCCAGTTGGGTTTTTAGAGTTCTCACAACAGGAGTAGTCAGGACAATATCACCAATGGAGGAAAAGCGTATTACCAGTATTTTTCTTTTGGTCATTGCGTTTTTCATAAAAGCATTATGGGGCAACTGCTGCACTTTTTTTCAGCTTGAAAATATTTTCCACTTCTTCTCTGGAGAGGCAGTTTAAAGTCCTTTCTTTCGTTAGCCCCCCTTTCCTGCCTACTGCTACGCCATAGTGCATATAGGCATATTCTTTTTTGTCGTGTGCATCTGGATTGATGCTGAGCATCACATTTTGGGATAATGCATAATTTACCCATCGCCAATCAAGATCCAATCGCCACGGGTTGGCATTGATTTCGATGATCACATTGTGAGTGGCGCAAGCATCTATTACAGCTTTATGGTCGATAGGGTATCCCTCCCGACGCAAAAGCAAGCGGCCTGTAGGATGGCCTAAAATGGTAGTGAAGGGGTTTCGGATGGCAGTAAGGAGTCTTTCCGTATTTTTGACAATATCGTTCGTAAATCCAGCGTGAATGGAGGCAACGATAAAATCGAAAGTTTGGAGCACCTCTGGGGCATAATCCAACTCTCCAGTAGTGAGAATATCCGATTCTATGCCTTTGAATATTTTAAAAGGAGCCAGTACTTCATTGAGGCGATCAATTTCTGCTTGCTGTTCCGATACCCTCTCTTCACTTAAACCATTGGCATAGAAGGCTGTTTTGCTGTGATCTGACATGCCTAAGTATTCGTAGCCTAGATCTCGGCATGCTACGGCCATTGCTTCTAAGCTATGCTTGCCATCACTATAGGTAGAGTGATTGTGGAGGATGCCTTTAATGTCTTCCATTTCGATGAGTCTTTGAGGAAGTTTTTCCTCCTTCACCATCTCGAACTCGAATAGCCCTTCACGAAGCTCTGGCTCTATGTAGGGCAGTTCTGCCAAGCTATAGGCCTCATCTTCACTATTAATTTGGTTTGAATGGATGATTTTCATCAGACTGCTGCCGTTTTTCAAAGGCATGTTCAGGTGTTCGATTGCTCCAGTATGTTTCATGAGCAGCTTATGGAAATCTTGCTTGTTACATAACCTGATAATGATCGGTAGTCCGTTTTCCTTAAAACTCCCTCTCCATGTAAATGGGCCAGAGGTAGTTTCGTTCTTTTCAATAGCCTCTAAGGTGTCTAAAAAAGTACTTATTTCCAGAAAGTTTTCAGCCCCCACCAATAATTTTACTTGATCTATGATTTCTATTTTCCTTCTTAGTTCACCAGTAGGAGACAAGAGGGCTTGGGGGAAGGCCGCGTCAATTTCCTTGAGCAGCATTTCGGAGAAAGGAAGTGCGGAGGCATAATGCAGTTTGCCTTCATTGGCTGCTTTGTACCGTAGCGCTTCCACAATGTTTTCTTGGGTTTTCTTTCCAAAACCTTTGAGAGTGGCAATTTTATTGTCTGCACAAGCTTGGAGTAGGTCTTCAATGGTTTCTATTTCTAACGCTTTCCAAATGGTCCTGATTTTCTTTGGGCCAATGCCTTTTATGTCAAGCATTTCAATAACGCCGGCAGGAGTCTTCTCTCTATACTCCTCTAAAATGCCGCATTTCCCTTCTCGGTTAATGTCGTCTATATAGGCAGCGATGCTTTTACCTACTCCTTCTATTTTTCCAATTTCATCGATAGATAGCGTGGATAAGGCAACGGGGCTTTTCTCAAGATTGAAGATGGCGTTGTTCAGACTGCGGATTTTAAAAGGATTTTCCTCATGAAGTTCCATAAGCTGGGCAGTCTTTTTCAGCAATCTTATAATTTCTTTATTTTCCAACTTTATCTATTTTTTTTATCTAACTTGTAGTGCTTAAAATTACCTATTTATGAACGTTATATGATAAAAGAGGCGAAAATTTACTGGTGTTTTTTGTTTTTGATGCCTTTGTTGATTTCTAATACCTGCAACGCTCAAAATGACAAAGGTACTGAATTGGCAGGAGCAATAATAGGTAAAACCTGGATGCATTCACACGAAGAAGATGGGGATGATGGTCGCATATATCGTAGCGATGACTACAAGTTTCCACGTTCTCGCGGACGGGAGGGCTTTAGAATGGAACAGGATAGTACATTTTTATATTATGGTATAGCTCCCACAGACGGCACTTTGGTGCACATAGGATATTGGAGCATAGACGACGATGTGATTGTAGTGGATTTTCCAAATGATAGGGCGCCATTTAGAGCTATGGCCTTACACGTTGAGAAGCTGGAAAGAGGAAAAATAACTGTAACAGAAATGCGGATTTATGATGAATAACCCATAGGGTCTTAGATTCTTTCTCAAGATAAAAATAGACTTATGCGTATGGATAATACCGTTTTGCGTTTGATCTTTTGTGTCTTTTTTATTTTCACGATTTGGGGCGAAGCCATGCCTCAGGTTGTGCAACCGCAGCGCCTGGAGTGGGAACTCAAGGACGATGAAGATTACTTTACCATAGTGCCTGCTCAGGAACTAGGGTTGTTGATGTTTCGGGAGAGCAAAGAAAGAGGGAAAAGAGGAACCCGGAACTGGGAGTTTTCATATGTAGATACCACTTTGGTGCCTGTCTGGACGCACCTTTTAGCAATCGATTTTGACTATAAAATGCTGGGCTATGCTTATCAGCAAGGCGAGGCTTTTTTGCTTTTTCGAGATGGCTATGCCCCAAAGGATGATTTTGTGATTATCACCATGAATGTAGTCTCTGGTGATACGCTCCACCATATGGTCAAGAGTTTGGTGCCTATGAATACCCTTACCCATTTTGAAGTAGTAGGGAATGTAGCTTTGGTAGCAGGGATGATCAACTATAGACCCACCATTGTGCATCATGATTTTGCAACGGGAAAGTCTAAAGTTATACCAGGCATATATAAGGGCGAAAGTGAGCTGTTAGAATTGAAGGTAGATGAACAGACAAAGACATTTAATGTGCTGATTGCGGAAAAAACTTTTGATAAGCTGTTCACGGTTACTTTGATGAGCTTTGATGAAGATGGCGTGCTTTTGCAAAACACCAAACTTGAGCCTGAAAAGGAGCGGAGTCTTATTTTTGCAGGTTCCACCCCTTTTAAGGAAGAAGAAATTATGGTTACGGGAACATATGCCCATAAACGCTCAAATTATTCACGAGGTATATTTATAGCCAAGGTGGACGAATTAGGGAATCATGAGGTAGCCTACTATAGCTATGCCGACTTGGATAATTTTTTTAATTATATGTCTGCCCGAAGGGAAGCACGAGTAAAGAGGAAGATTGAAAGAAAGAAGATCAATGGTAAGAAGGCGAAGTTTAATTACCGAATGTTAGTAAGAGAAGTGATAGAAAAAGATGGAAATTACGTCATGATTGGAGAGGCTTTCTATCCCATGTATAGAAACTTCGCCTATGGTGGGTTCTACGACCCATTTCATTATACTAAGAATAGCAATTTCATAGGCTATAAATTTACCCATGCCATTGTAATTGGGTTCGATTCTATGGGTAAAGTTCTGTGGGACAATAGCTTTGAAATAAATGATGTAGAAAGTTATGATTTGGCTGAAGTAGTAAAAGTAGGGATAGATGGGGATAAGGTGGTTCTGCTCTATCTGTATGAAGGGGTAATAAGATCGAAAGTGATCCAGAACGGAGAAGTGTTGGAAGGCAAATCGTCAGATGACATTAAACTGAATTCAGACAATGCAAAGGTAAGCAATACCTATGATGAATATGGAGGCATTGATAACTGGTATGATGACTGTTTTTATGCTTATGGCATACAACGGATCAGGAGCAAAGATGCTGGGTATGCGCTGGGTAAAAAGGTGTTCTTTATTAACAAAGTGAGGTACGAATAGTCCCTATCTGTACTCCGCCCTTCTTTATAAAACTTCTCCTCCTTTATACCTTTACGTAGTGGTTTTCAAGGTGATTTTTTTATGAACGCTGTAGTTCAATCAAGGAGATGAATAGGATATTTCAACGAAGCATGCATCAAAATAACGGTATCCTCTGACTCCTCGTTAATGATTAAGTATACATACCGATGTGGTCACTTGGGAATATTACCTTATACCTTACAATCATAAACCTAAATAAAATGAATTTTAATGAATACAGTGCTTATTTTGATAGCATAGTGAATACGCCTACGGATGAGCAGCGGGCCCCATACGATAATCCTGACTATTTGGACTATACCAAAATAAACTGGACAAGAATGAATCGTTGGTTCAAGACAGGAAAGCTTACTGCTGAGATGGTGGAGACAGTGAAGAAAATCGATCATAAGCAGCATTGGATAGTGATTACCGAGCCCTGGTGCGGTGATGCCGCCCATAATGTCCCTTTCATTGAAATGATCGCAAGAGAAAACCCTCTCATAACCGTTACCTATCAATTGAGGGATGCAGCGCCTTATTTGATAGACCAATATCTTACCGACGGCACAAAGTCAATTCCAAAACTGATTATGCGGGACGAACAAGGAAAGGATGTAGGTATTTGGGGACCAAGACCAAAAGGGTGTCAGAAATTATACACGGCTCTAAAGGAGGAAGAGGCGCCTTTCGATAAAGTAAAAGTCGAGATACAGAATTGGTACAATGCCAATAAGGGAGTAGAAATTCAAAGCGAATTGGTTCAGGTGATTTCACAGCTATTTAAATTGGCATAGAATAGAACTTTAAATATTAGTACATGGAGAAGTCAGCAAGAAAAGTTGTAGATAGGATGTTGGAAGCCTTTGCTGCAGGTGATGTTGACAAGATAATTGAAACGGTATCGGAAGATACCGTTTGGGTTTACCACGGAACACATATAATTTCAAAAGCAGAATTTAGAGGCAAGGAAGGGGTCAGCAAGTTTTTTACCAACATTTTTGAACGAACAGAAGTAATCAAATTCGATCCAGAGCAATACATTGTTCAGGACAATGTTGTGGTGATTCGTGGCAATGAGCATCAGCGAACCAAACGATCTGGTCGAGAGCTCAAGCAAAACTGGGTGCAGATCTATACGGTCGAAAATGGATTGATATCTAGGATGGAGGAGTTTGCTGCATCTGAAGAGGTTGGACAGTAGGCAATAAACCAGTTGGCAATAAGCAAAAAAGCAGCAGGCATAATTAGTGCTGAAGCAGTTGGATAAACTGCTAAGCGGCAGGGATAGGAGCGGTACCCCGGTAAGGGTGGGTTTGGCTTGATGGACGTACAGATATTTGCCAACAGTAGGCTTTTGAAAGTGGGTGCGTAGGGCCGGAGTATAAGCGGATAGCCCGTCTGCCGCCCCAATCTTTTATTTTTCTCTCTTTCCTGATTTTATATCATACCCTTTTACTTATATTTGCATGGTCATCTCACGCACCCGCCAGTTGAAAATGGCCCGGTGAACCCGACCATGAACGATGAGGTCCTATGCAAAAAAGATTAATATTTGACAGTCATCAACTTGATATCACGATAAGCCGGCTGAGTCAGCAGCTTATAGAAAATCATGGCTTTTTCGAATCTTCTGTGATTTTGGGCATGCAGCCCCGCGGTATATACTTGGCCGAACGGATTAAGGCAAGGCTGGAGGCTATTCTTGACAAGCGCATAGACCTTGGCTACCTGGACACGACTTTCTACCGAGACGACTTCCGCCGGAAGGGTACTCCTTTGAAAGCAAATGCTACGAAAGTGCCTTTTATCATCGAAGATAAGAAGGTGATTTTGATCGATGACGTACTGTACACGGGCAGGACTGTGCGTGCTGCGCTGGATGCAATGATTGCCTTTGGCAGGCCTCAAAAGGTAGAACTGCTCACGTTGGTAAACAGAAAATATAGCAGAGATTTGCCCATAGAGGCAGATTATATAGGAAGGGACGTACATACCACCGAATCGCAAAGGGTGCTTGTGGAGTGGAAGGAACAGGGCGTGGAGAACGACAATATTTGGTTAATTAACATCAAGGAAGACTAATTATGCAGCAGTTAAGTGTCAGGCATCTTTTAGGGATTAAAGACCTCACATTGAAAGACATCGAATTGATTTTTGAAACTGCTGACAATTTTAAGGAAGTACTCAATAGGCCTATCAAAAAGGTGCCCTCGCTGAGAGATATCACCATTGCCAATGTGTTTTTTGAAAACTCTACTCGCACAAGACTTTCTTTTGAGTTGGCAGAGAAAAGGCTTTCTGCCGATGTCATCAATTTTTCTTCATCGAATAGTTCGGTAAAAAAAGGAGAAACACTGCTGGATACCGTAAACAACATCTTGGCCATGAAAGTAGACATGGTGGTGATGCGGCACGCCAGTCCTGGTGCACCGCACTTTTTGGCAAAGCATATCAAGGCCAATATCGTAAATGCCGGAGACGGTACCCATGAACATCCTACACAGGCACTGCTAGACACCTTCTCTATACGCGAAAAACTGGGAGAAGTGGCAGGGAAGAAAGTGGCGATTATCGGCGATATTTTACACTCTAGAGTGGCGCTGTCTAACATTTTTGCCCTCCAAAAGCTGGGTGCAGAAGTGATGGTATGCGGGCCGAATACACTGTTGCCGAAATATATTAAGTCGCTGGGCGTGAAAGTGGAGCTAGACATTACCAAAGCCTTGCAATGGTGCGATGTGGCCAATGTGCTCCGCATTCAGCTTGAAAGGCAGCATATTAAATACTTTCCATCGCTTAGAGAATATTCCCTGTATTATGGGATTAACAAAGCACTACTGGATAGGCTCGACAAAAAAATCGTGATCATGCATCCTGGGCCGATCAACCGAGGGGTGGAACTGAGCAGCGATGTGGCGGACTCAGACCATTCAATCATTTTGGGGCAGGTAGAAAATGGCGTGGCCATAAGAATGGCAGTCCTGTATCTTCTGGCTGGGATCGATCAGCAAGCTTGAGAGGTTAGGCTTAGAACTCAAGAATTTAGACATAAGACATAAGACAACAGACTTCAGACTTCAGACAAAAGAGTAGGCAGTTGGCAGTGGGCAAAGAGACTCAAGACTTCAGACATCAGATAAAAGAGTAGGCAATGGCAGTGGGCAAATGGCAAAAGAGACTCTAGACTTTAGACATCAGATATTAGAGTTGGCAATTCGCAAAGGGACTCTAGACATCAGACAAAAGAGTAGGCAATTGGCAGTGGGCAAATGGCAAAGGGACTCAAGACTTTAGACATCAGATATTAGAGTTGGCAATTCGCAATGTTCAGTAGGCAAATGTAGGCCTTTAGCGTTCATTTGTCATTTTTTAGGGATTGTTGGGTGATAAGAGAATATCGGCAATGCGCTAATG
>CAYTTV010000093.1:0-8805 GCA_964440915.1 uncultured Roseivirgaceae bacterium | reverse complement strand
ACACTTACAATTGTCCCAACTGAACCAGCAGGAACAGGCATAGGTATTTCAAACCTTATGGATTCTATTTCTCCACTCCAGCGGGAATCATGCGAAAGATCTATAATATATTCCTGAAAATCGGTATCCTCTATGGTCATAAGAAAATCGAACCTATAGGGGATGCCCTTCTTTACCCAGTAGAACCGTCCTCTCCTGCTGCTCGTGCCGTTTTTGAATTTGATGGCAATTTGCTTCGTTACCGCAGGGTCAATTGTCACGCCTTCGGGAATCACATATTCTAAATCAGGATATCCCGTGTTGGTGGTGGTCAGGTGCAAAACACCGTCAACAGTGTTGGGGTTGTCATAATTAATCGCCTCCCAACCCTCAACCTTTTTATTTACTACAGGATCGTCAAACTCCCAGACATGCGTAGGCTCAGAGAATTGTGCTTGCGAAACCAAGCTAAAACCTAACAAAAACAACCAACAGATGTAGATTTTTTTCATACGTTTATCAATCAAGATGTTATTAAAGCAAAAAGCCATCACTATTTTTATCTTTTCGGACTTTGAATGGTGATGGCTTTTTAGATTAACTGTTCAGTAAAAAACTCTAAATTTTATTTTTCGTTCGTCAATTTTTTAAATGATACTGCTTTCAATTGTCGACTGGCAAATTTCGTTGTAAAACATTTTTGAAAAACTTGCCCTGCCGTGAAGGGGTAAATTCGTAATCTTCGAGCAAGGCTGGTGACCAATGAGGATCGAAACACCATACAGTATAAGAAATCCCTCTTTCATCAAAGAATTGAATGATGGCTTCCGCATAGGTTTCATCTCCCACTACTGGAATGTGCTCCCCTCTTTCTCCTGCTCCTACATAGCCAAACTCGGTGGCCACGATGGGATAATGCGCCGCTACCTTACCAAAATCTTCTTCCCATTTAGACTCCCATGGTTGCTCTCTTTTTTGAGGGTATGGATGCGTGATGTAACCAACATTCGCATGATTAATGGGGTTTTCAATAACTTCATCTAACAGATAAGCCCAGTTCATACCTGCGACCAGGTGTATTTTTTGATCATCTACTTGGTTGATTGCGGCAATAAGCTCTTCCATCATAGGCTTCCAGGTTTCCCAGCTCAATTCTCCAAAATTCCCTTTATCATCTGTAGGCTCGTTGAATAGTTCAAACAATGCTACTGTGGTATTGCCCTTATATCGTTCAGCCATTGTTTGCCAAAACGCTATTGTTTCCTCCATTGTAGCGGCATATCTATCCGTAGGAAATTCGCCGTCGACCATGTTCCCTATTGCGTGCCAGTCTAGGATTACATACATGCCCATTTCGGTGGCCCAATCCACACCTTTGTCTAGCAGATCAAAATAATACGCTTCACCCCGTTCGCGCCATTCGCCAGGATGAATTGGAAATCTCACCACATTGCAGCCCCAGTTCTTTGCCTCTTGAAAATACTCCAGATTCCAATGCCCATCATTTTCCAATTTGTCCGGATCGGAGAAACTTACGCCTTCCAATCTAACAACCTGACCACTTTCATCGACAAAAACATTCCCTTTTACCTTTAAAGCTGGCAGGGCATTAGACACTTCGTCGGTAGGTGTAGTACAGGCAAAGCCGACAAAAAGCAATAATATAAGAATGATGTTTTTTTTCATTATTAGGTTTAGATAGATGTAATTAGATTTACAGTTAAGATTTCATATATCATTGCCCTACAATTCTTCAGTGTTTTATAGTAGAGCGATTGCAAGAAACTTCTCCTTTAAACTAAGGATGTCTGGGATTTGCATATAAATATTTTTCAATAACAGCCATTTGCGGCCTGTCCTCACCATTTCTAGGCTGAACGGACAATTTGTATTTGCCCCAAGCTGGCCCTGCAGCCCAATAGGTGCCATTGACTCCGTTTTCCTGCATATAAGCTAACATGGCATCTAATACAGGCAACCACGTGGGATCATTGTCAGGTACTCCATACTCACCGATGAAACCTCTGAAATTGTTCTCTTTCAGCCAGTTCACAAAAGGCTTCAGTCTATCTACGCCCGTAGTTAAGGTTGTTTTTTCTTCCTCATAAGAGTTTCTATAAGCACCCGATGCATCGTTGTCCACATATACATGTGCCTCAAAAATCAGGTTATTGGCAGGATCTTCTAGATATTTCAAGTTATCGCTAAACGACATCCACCTTGCAGCAGAGCTCCAGCTATCGCCTCCTACAGCAATAGCGGTTTTATGGTCTACCTCTCGGATACTAGTAATGATGCCTTGGGCTATGTCAAACCACGGTGTCGACTCTAACATGTCATGTGGCTCGTTCATGATGCCATAAGCCCAAATGTTATTATAATCTTTAAACTCTTCTGCAAGTCTATGCCATGCATCAGCAACGTCTGCTATAGATAAACCAGGCGATCCGATGATTTGTGAGCTACCGTTTATATGCCGTCGACCATAATTGTGCATATCTAGAATCACCAACAGATCGCGCTCTTGCGCAGCATCTACGAAGACACGCATTTTCGCCAATTCAATGGGATCAAGGGGTTCGTTCATCACAGGCTGAATACGCTCCCATTTAAATGGAAATCTGTATAAGGTGAAGCCTTTTGATTTGAAATAGTCAAGATCTTCTGCGGTAGGATACCAATATGCATCACTGCCTATTCTTCCAAATTCCGCACCTGCAAGGTTGACACCAAAAGGAGCACCCTTTATTGTTTGAGCAGGTGGTGCCTGGACTTTGCAACTAATGCCAATAAATGTTATTGCTATTAAGAAAAGGAAATTTCTGTACATTAAATCTAAAATTATTTATCGTTAATTATCAATTCTATTAAAGAGGCTTTCTAGCATTCTTATGGCTTCACAAGCTTCAATTTTATTTTCAAAGCTATTCAATAATTATAGTGCGCGACTGCGAAAAGCTCCCAATGCGCGTTTTTATATAATACAATCCAGAAGCAAGGTTATTAAGGTTAAGTGTATTTTGGTATGAGCCTCTCTTGATATCATTAAATGTATACACTAATACACCTTGGGCATTGAATAACTGAATAGTCACTTCACCATGCTCCCTAGTAAGCAAATCCACATGAATTTGGCCCTGAGATGGATTAGGATAAATCTGAAGTGAACCACTTACTTCATGATCACGAACACTCAAAGGAGGTATTCCTGGTGATGATACTATTTCCGAATCAGGCCCTTCTCCCATTCTATTTACAGCCGATATTTTATAGTAGTAAGTGGTAGCTTCTTCTACATCTTCATCGACATAGGTGTTTTCAATAATGCTGTTGGCAATTATTTCATACGGCCCCTCTTCTGTTTCGGCACGCTTCACGTTATAGCCGGCTGCACCCGCTACTGCATCCCAATTCAATTCTACCGAACTTCCCGTAGGTCGATCGACATCCACACCGGTTGGCGCATCATTAGGAGCTGCATCATAAATGAACTCAAAATTATCAAGCTCAAACCCTCCGCTGACAATATTCAGTTTTAGCTCATGAATACCTTCAGCTATTTGCGGAACAGCGAAGGTTAGCTCGGTATAAGGGTAGCTAAATGGCAAAGCAATGTCACCTGAAAATTCTTCACCATTTAACGTTAGATTAATAACTGGACTCGCAATGGTTTTATACCTTATTTTAACGAGGAAATAACCTGCCTCCTGCACATCAATGGTGTACTTTAACCACTCGCCATCGGCGGTATTGGTTAACTGGTAATTGCCATCTATAAGCTCTCCTAAATCCACATCATCATTACGATAGGTAACGCGCGAATGGGAGTTACCGATAGTTGTGTCGAAATAGCCCACATGCTGCCCGCCACCGTCATAATGTTCGGCTTCAATTATTCCTGGTACAGGTAGATGTACTCCTCTCAACACTACTTCTCTTATAGCGCCAACACCTTGATCATTGGTAGCACTCAATTCAATGATGTGCGAACCTTCGCTTATTGCACCAGAAATTATCTGAGTAGCCGCATCAAAAGACAGTCCGTCAGGCAGCCCTGAAACGGTGTAATGAGTTGGGTTATTAGTCGCTGTTACTTTATAGGAAACCTCGTCAGCTATATTGAAATTAGCGGCATAGGGGCTTGTGATTTGGGGCTGTGGTGGCGGTGCATCAGCATATGCATATTGTTCCAATACCGCCATTTGTGGCCGATCAGATAGGTCATTGTAGGGATGGACAGCCATGTGGTGATTTCCCCATCGAGAACCTGCTGCCCAATAGGTGCCATTAATATGGTGCTCCTTCAAATAGGCCAGTGTTTTGTCTAACACGACATTCCATCTTGGATCGCTATCGGGTATGCCGTACTCTCCAATGAACCCTCTAAAATTGTATTTTTCTAGCCACTCCACAAAAGGCTTCAATCGGTTAATTCCTGTGTTTTCATTAGCATTTTCCCCATCATAAGTTTTATTATAGGAACCCGATGCATCATTATCGAAGTAGACATGCGCCTCAAAAATAAGATCATTGGAAGGGTCAACCAGATTTCTTAAGTTGTCACTGACCGATTGCCAACGATCAGCAGAGCTATAGCTTTCCCCACCGACCATAATAGGCGTTTCTGTATCGACTTCCCTAATCGCATCAATCATTACCTGGGCAATATTGGCCCAAGGTGTATGGTCCTTCATGCCATAAGGCTCGTTCATCAAGCCATAAGCATAGATATTGTCGAATTCTCTAAACTCCTCTGCTATTCTCCTCCAGACATCTCCTGCGCTTTCTATGGGCAATTGAGGCTCACCAATCACATAAGTTGTCCCATTTACTTTGTTCCGTCCATAGTTATGCATATCCAAAAGCACCCACATGCCCCGTCGTCTTGCTTCCCATACAAAGTTTCTTATTTCGTTCAAGTCTTTCTCTGCTAGCGGGCCATTGATTTGTGGTTGAAGCCTATGCCATTTAAAGGGCAGCCGTATAAGGGTCAAACCCTTGGACTTAAAGTAATCCAGTTCAGCAGAATGGGGATATTGATAGTCTGTATCACTAGAGAAATCTCCTCCTGCTAAGTTTACCCCAAATGGTGCAGGTATTCTTGATGGCATTGGTGCAGGTGCTGCTGGTGCTTCTAAAAGCTTGATATAATCTACTGAGACTATAGACCCGACAGAGCCGGCAGGAACCGGCATAGGTATCTCGAATCTGATGGACTCTATGTCGCCACTCCAACGCGTGTCATGGGTCAAATCAATTACATATTCAGCAAAATCTTCATCTTCGATGGTGACCAAAAAGTCATACCGGATATTCACCCCATCTTTGACCCAGTAAAATCGTGCCCGTCTACTGCTTGTGCCATTTTTCAGCCTAATGACGATTTGCTTAGATATTGCAGGGTCTAGGACATCATCGTCAGTGATAGTATATTCCAAATCTGGATAGCCAGTATTTGTCGCAGTAAGGTGCAAAATACCTCCGGCAGTATTCGGGTTATCATAATTTATGATCTCCCACCCTTCTACTTTATTATTTACAACAGGATCGTCAAAATCCCAAACATGAGTTGTATTGACTGGCTGCGCCTGTAAGTTTAGGGAAATTCCCAGCAGGACAAACAGCATGCTTATATATAACTTTTTCATACGCTTCATTTTACATATCAATTAATTTCATCCTCGAACCTTACTTTTCTCTTGAGGATGCTTTATAAAAACCTACTTCGGCTAACTGGACGGGCTGTAAAGACTCCAGCACTGTAATCCTTATTTTGTTGGTTTTTATTGTAGGAATTCTTAATAATCTTTTATGGCCAATCGTCGTAAACTTGGTGATTGTTTTCCAACCCTTGCCATCCCAATATTCCAACAAGGCTTCCTTATTGCGTTGTCCTTCGGCTATATTCTCCTGCAAGGCTACCCGATCAAAGGTTATCTTCTTTCTAAAATTCAGTTCATAAGGTTTTCCATCTTGCAATGTTATAAATGAATCCAACTTCTTATCTGTCAAGATTCCATCCACGCTCCCCTCTGCTAAGTTTGTCTTAAACGTTTCATCCAGTATAGCTCTAAAATCATACAGGCTTTTCACATCAATTTCAGAAAATTTCCCTTTTTTATTGGGAGGAATATTGAGCAATAGCAAGCTATTTCTGCCTACGGATTTGTAATATAGGTCCACTAGATTCTTTCCTGACCTTACCAGGCTGTCCTCTTTCTCATGATAAAACCATCCTGGACGAATAGATACGTCGGTTTCTGCCGGCAACCAGAACTCGCCCTCTGGATCTCCAACATTTAAATAAGTAGGTGACATTTTGCCCGGGGCATTCTCAGGAGCAATATTGATGGTAGACCAGCAAGTTTCACCAGCATTGCCTGTTTCATTCCCTACCCACCGCACGTCAGGCCCCACATCAGAAAACATTATAGCGTTGGGTTGCAGCTCTCTCACCAATTGCCAATAGCCATCAAAATCATACTCCATGTCTTTAGCGTCCTCTCCTTTTGCCCCATCAAACCAAACCTCGGCTATTTCACCGTAATTGGTAAGGAGTTCTGTTAACTGATTTTTGTAATAAGCATTGTACTCAGGTGTTCCGTAGGAAGAATGATTCCTGTCCCAAGGAGATAAATAAAAGCCAAATTCAATACCGTACTCCCTGCATGCTGCTTCAATTTCTTTTACCATGTCCCCCTCACCATTTCTCCATGGGCTATTCTTTACGGAATGTTCCGTATAGGCACTTGGCCATAAGCAAAATCCGTCGTGGTGTTTAGCCGTGATAATGGCCATCTTAAAACCTGTTTCTTTAAGAATCCTGACCATTTCGCGGGCATCGAATTCCTCAGGATTAAAAATAGCAGGACTTTCAGTGCCGTCGCCCCACTCTTTTCCAGTGAATGTGTTCACAGTAAAATGAATGAAAGCTGTAGTTTCCAATTGCTGCCATCTCAGTTGTTGAGGAGTTGGTTTAGGAAGTTCCTGTCCGAAAGACATAAAAGCCAATGACAACAACATCCAGCTCAACATTATCCTTTTTCTCATTGTATTGTTCATTATCAGTATTCCCAAGTCTCTTCCTTATTTAAAGTCTTTCAATTTAAATACCCATGCATGTTTTCCAGGCGCATTTCCAGGGTTGATGGTGGGAGGCGTAATTGTCAACTTGCCTTTTGAGGACTTAAATTTCACTTTTTGATCACTGCCTATAAGGCTTACGTTGGCTGCATTCTTTACCCCGTCAATAACAAGTTTATTTTGGGGCCATTCAGTACAGATTACATATAGGTCATTTCCTTTTAGGGTATAATAGACACCAGTTTCGCTCATGTTTTCCGGTCTTTTGCTCCATGCTGTGGTTCCGTATATTGCCTCACCATTTACTTCCAACCATTCTCCTATGTCCAAAAGCCGCTGTTCCATGATGACAGGAATAAGTCCATTTGCCTTAGGCCCTACGTTCAAGAGCAAGTTGCCTCCGTTGCTAACCTTGTCAATGAGAAGGTCGATTAACTGCTTAGAAGAAAAGTAATGCTCCACGCGCTCAAACTGATTATAGCCATAAGACGTGCCGATACCCCTACTTTCTTCCCAGGCATGCTGTATGGCTTCAGTATTCACTTCTTCACCAATGAGGTCATACTCTGTGGTATAATATCCACCATGCTTGCTCCTGGTTTCTTTGCCCCATCTGTCATTTACCACTACAGAGTTTTTTACGGGAGATTCGTTGTATAGCCAAGCCAGAAACTCTTCGCTTTTAAGTTCCTCACTAGTGTAGTCCCATTCTCCATCAGAAAAGATCACCTCAGGCTTATAACGGTTCACCATGTCTTTCATTTGGGGAATCATATGCTCAGTAGTCCATCTGTCAATATTTTCGGTATATAATGGCTTGTTCCATTCCAACAATGAATAATAAAGTCCCATCCTTAGGCCTGCATTTCTTACTGAAGTCGAAAGTTCTCCGATGATATCTCTCTTGGGGCCGGTCTCAACACTATTCCATCCTGGGCTATGTTCGCTAGGCCACAGACTATAGCCATCGTGGTGCTTTGACGTTAAAACAACATATCCTGCCCCAGATTTTTTAAAAAGCTCCGCCCATTTATCCGGCTCAAAGAACTCAGCCTTAAATAATGGCACAAAGTCTTCATAGGATGAATTTTCACCGTAATGCTTTTTGTGGTATGCTGTAAAAAACTTGTCGCCTTCAAGCAAACGCATATAATAATGCTCGGCGTATTTGGCATAAACCCCTTCCACTTCATCTACTGGCGCATAAGCAGGAACTGCATATAGCCCCCAATGTACAAATATTCCAAATTTTGCATCTGACCACCATTCTGGGGTTTTTCGCTGATTTAAGGAACTCCATTCGGGTTGATATTCCTGCGCGGTAATTTGACCGGACAAGAAAGTGATGAAAAACAATACTAAAGCAAACGGGAATGCTCTTGTAATCATGTTGGTAAGGTTAGTTTTTGAATGAGTAAAATTGAAACTCATAGTAAGTTGAGTTATTATATTCTAATTAGAAATCCATTGCGTAACTGATTAACGCTTGTTTATCCTTTAAAACTATTGAAATACTCCACTATTTTGAAATCTATTATACTTAATACTGACATTTCTAATGAAGCAATTCGTGATAAAATAAAATCATTACCCCAATTGAAATAGCTTATACAATACTTTTATGCAATCAATTTTTCTCAATTGGGAACTGACATAAACCCAAAAATTTGACATTTCAAAAATACACCTTTCAGCGTTGCATTGGTAGTCTTTTGTGTAGTTAAAAAAATGGCACGCTATTAC
>CAYTTV010000092.1:6253-9342 GCA_964440915.1 uncultured Roseivirgaceae bacterium | reverse complement strand
CGGGATCACTGGATAAACAAGCCTAGAAACGCTACAATGCAGTTTCTGGGCTTTATTTTAGTGACTTTCTCTATATTAATCCCCTGTTTTATCAAAAAGCTTTGAAGCTTATCTCTTCAAATGAAAAAATTAAAATGAAATTCAGGATATGAACATAAAGGGACACCTTACAGATGTTCCCTTTATGTTTGATGTTACTGCATCACTGCTTTCTCTGAGCTGCAAAAATCCATTACTGCTTTTCTTATTTTCTCGAAAGTGATTCTCAACAGCTCTTCATCCTCCTCCAGTAATGTTACCCTAAAGCCCAGCAAGTCCGAATGAAAAGATGACAATGGAACCACGCAGACTCCTTCAGTAGCAAGGAGGTAATAGGCAAATCGTTTATCAGGAGCATAGTTTTTCCCTTCAAACCATTGATCTAATAAAGCTTGGATATCAGGATTATCCGTATGGAGGTGTTGGCCCTCTTTGAATACGCCTTCTTTAAAAACTATGGAATTGTAGAAGGCACCATAGGTTTCATTGAACTTGATCATGGGCACATTGCCCAATATGTCCGTGATTATTTTGCTTCTTTTTCCAATGGCCTCATTCCTTTCCTTGCGATAGGGCGCATAAGCTGGGTCCGATAGAATTAAAGGAATGGCATACTGAGGCAGTGTTGTAGAGCATACCTCAGTCATTTTTACATCTTCCAATATCTCACAAAGTCTGGCGAAGTCCTTGTCTTTTTCCCTATTGTAAAACTCCATCCATCCCGCACGGGCGCCTGGCCAAGGTACTTCTTTGGAAATGCCTTTCATGGCAATGCCTGGAACCGAGCCAATGACTTCGGCTAATGCATATGCCCGGGCACCATTATAAGTGATGTTGTTATAGATTTCATCGCTGATCAACATCAGGTTGAATTCTTCTGCAATAGACACAATCCGCTGCAAAGTCTCCAAAGGATAAACCATACCTGTGGGATTGTCTGGATTTATGATGAGGATTCCTGCTACATTGGGGTTGTATTTTACCTTATTATACAAGTCCTCTAGATCGGGATACCAGTGGTTGTCAGGATCTAGCTTATAGGTAAGCGGTGCCATAGAAGCATGGGCTGCCTCTGCTGAAGAGTGTGTGGGATAGGCAGGAGATGGGCCTATAATTCTGGTGCTCGGATGAAGGAATTGATAGACTTTTGAAATTGCGTCGCCCAAACCATTGAAAAATAGGATGTCGTTCTCGCTGATTTTCACTCCGCCTAATGCGTTGTTCCTTTCGGCCAGAAACTTCCTTGTCTGCAAGAGTCCTTTGGAATGACAATAACCATAAGTCTTGTCTTCTTGCACCAGCTTGGTGATGATTTCTTTTATCCACGCAGGTATCTTGGCATTTTTCTGAATTGGGTCACCAATGTTTTCCCAATATATCTTTTGTCCGCAACGCTCTACCTGCTCTGCTTTTTTTACGATCTCCCTGATCTCGTATTCCAGTCTTTCCGCTCCTCTGGCTAGCAAAATACTACGCATGTGTTATATACTTTATGTTTTTCGTGTATGTCAATTTTAGGCCTGTTATCGAACCAAATCTTCCAATGCCTTTTCGTACTGGGCAAAGTTAAACTGGGCCAAAGCATTTTCCATTTTTTCTCGAATCTTATTATTGCACAAGTTGCCTATGCTACCTTCATGCGTGTGATGAATGGTCTTGTTCGGTACATATTTCCCGGCGTCTATTATCTGCCCAACTTTTTTATAGGCTTCTCTAAAAGACAGGCCTGCCGATACCTCGTGATGAACAGCCTCTACGCTATAAATATAGTCATATCGCTTGTCGTTGATGATGTCGGTGTTGACCTTAATATTGCTGAGCATGAGGTCTGCCATTTGTAGGCAGCTTTTCAGCTCTTCTATGGCAGGAAAGAGTGTGTCCTTCAAGATTTGAAATTCTCTGTGGTAGCCGCTAGGCAGATTATTAATAATCAAAGTAAGGTCCAAAGGTAGTGCTTGTATTTTGTTGCACTTGCCTCTGATCAGCTCAAAAACATCAGGATTCTTCTTGTGGGGCATTATACTTGATCCAGTGGTCAAATGATCAGGGAAAGTAATAAAGCCGAAGTTCTGACTGTTGTATAGACAGGCATCCATAGCCAGTTTGCTTAGTGTAGCTCCTAAGGCAGCAAGGCCGAAAGCCATAAATTTTTCAGTTTTTCCTCTCGCCATTTGTGCATTCACTACATTGTAATGCATGGTTTTAAATCCAAGCAGTCGGGTGGTCATTTCCCGATCCAAAGGAAAAGAGCTGCCATACCCGGCTGCAGATCCCAAAGGGTTCTGATTCACCATTTGGTAAGCTGCCTCCAGCATGTTTAAATCATCTGTTAACGCTTCCGCATAGGCACCAAACCAAAGCCCGAAAGAAGAGGGCATGGCAATTTGAAGGTGCGTATAACCAGGCATGATCGCATCTTTGTGCTCTTCGCTTAATTTGATAAGGGTAGAGAAGAGTTGATTGGAAAGATTAGTGATTTCTTTAATCTCATCTCGTAGATACATTTTAACATCTACCAAAACTTGATCGTTTCTGGACCTTCCTGTATGAATTTTTTTGCCGATGTCACCAATGGTTTCTGTAAGCAGATATTCTACTTGTGAGTGGATATCTTCAAAGTCGTCAGCTATAGAAAATTCTCCTTTGTTTATGGAAGATAAAATATCCTTTAAGGCTTTTTCCAGAGTCGTCAACTCAGATTTGTCGAGGATGCCTACTTTTTCCAGCATTTTCCCATGCGCCAATGAGCCAAGCACATCGTACTTTGCTAGGACTTGATCCAGCTCTTGGTCGTTTCCAACAGTAAATATTTCAACTTGCTTTTCGGTAGTCTTTCCTTTATCCCAAAGTTTCATTTATGTAGTATTTTATAAAAATGTCACCCCTTCGGAGTTATGATCGTTTATCAATGACAGGCTATAAGAATTTCATCCCTTCTGGATTAGAGTTCTCTTTAGCTTTCTCAGTGTTTTCTCCTCCAAATCGCATGTTCATTTTGTTGTTTTTAGCAACTTTATTTTTTTAAGATCGCCTTTCTTCTTATTGATTTA
>CAYTTV010000092.1:0-6153 GCA_964440915.1 uncultured Roseivirgaceae bacterium | reverse complement strand
TTTAGGGTTATTATCTTGATGATTATTCTCATTACACATGAGCTCCATAACCCCAAAGAGGTAAAACTATTATAGCAAATAATTTATTCTCTCCACACAACCCCGAAGCGGTGGCATATTCAATCGTGCGATAAGTTATATCTCTAACCCTTCCAATAATTCAATATATTTTACGATCCCTTCCCGTACCTCGTCCAACATGATATATTCATTGGGCGTGTGAGATCGTGCTGATTCTCCTGGTCCAATTTTTATGGTAGTAAAGGGCATCAATGCCTGATCTGAGAGGGTAGGGGATCCATAATACTCCATGCCCATGCTCAATCCCTTCTTTACAATAGGATGATCTAAAGCAATACCAGACGCATTTAGCCGCGTTGACCGGGGTTTTACTTCGGCACCTACCTTCTCTTGGATTATCTCAACAATTTCGGGGTTGGTATAGCACTCTGTTGTGCGTACATCTACCACAAAACTGCATAAGTCTGGCACCACATTGTGCTGTGTCCCAGCATTGATTTGTGTTACAGTCATCTTGATCGGCCCTAATACAGGAGACACCTTTTCAAACTTATAATTACGGAACCAATCTATATCTGCCATTGCTTTGTAAATGGCGTTTTCTCCTTCTTCGCGAGCAGCATGACCAGACCTGCCATGAACGGTACAGTCTAAAACCATTAAACCTTTTTCGGCAATAGCCATGTTCATGCCGGTGGGTTCGCCCACAATGCCCAAATCGATCTTCCCTAAATCTTCTAATATGGAAGCTATTCCATTCTGGCCCGAAATCTCTTCTTCTGCTGTGATCGCTACTATAAGTTTGTATGGGAGCGATGGTAAGCTGCTTAAGTATAGAAAAGTGGCCAATAAAGAGACTACAGAAGCTCCGGCATCATTGCTGCCTAGCCCGATAAGTTTGCCACCATCTTCAACCGGTTTCAAAGGGTCCGTATCCCATCCTTGAGAGGGTTTTACAGTATCATGGTGCGAATTTAGCAAGATAGTGGGGGCGCCCTCTGTATGATTCTGAGCCACTGCCCATAGGTTGTAATCTTTTTGGTGAACTTCAATCCCTTGGCTTTCTAAAAAATGGGTGATCAGCAAAGCGATATAACGCTCCTCTTTGGAGAAGGAAGGGACTTGGATGATGTTTTTTAGCAATATTATGGCATCATCAGTCAGCTCTTGGATTTTTTCTACAGTAGTTTTTACTTCAGGCATAATTTTGTTCCTCCATAATTATCCTGCATCTGTAGGTTTTCTGAACTGCATATGATGACCGAAGATACCCCTTTATGTAAGGCTGCAAAAGCATTTTCAAGTTTAGGGAGCATCCCTTCCGAAACCGTTCCATCTTCAACCAGTTCTTTATATTTTTCTGTATCAATTTCTTTGATTACAGCATTGTCATCTTCAGGGTCCGACAATACGCCTTTCTTCTCAAAGCAATATACCAATTGTACTTCAAAGAATGCCGCCAATGCAATTGCAAGCGCAGAAGCAATAGTGTCAGCGTTGGTATTGAATAGCTGTCCATTGCCATCGTGTGTGATAGGCGCAAAAACAGGTACCATGCCATTTTCAAGCAATGCTGCCAATGTTTTTCCGTTTAGCTTATCTTCCACCACGTCCCCTACCAAACCATAGTCAACTTTTCCAGCTGCTCTCCTTTTTGCAGTAATGATGTTGGCATCCACTCCAGTCATGCCTATGGCGTTGCAATTGACGGCTTGCAATTGAGCCACTATGTTTTTGTTGACCAATCCTCCATATACCATGGTCACTACCTTGAGGGTTTCGGCGTCTGTTACCCTTCTACCGTCTACCATATTGGGTACAATTCCAAGTTTCTCCCCGATGCGACTGGCGATATTTCCTCCACCGTGAACCAAAATCTTGTAACCTGGGATGGCTGAGAAATCCTTGAGCACATTGGCCAAAAGGGCATCATTGTCTACTACTTTTCCACCTACCTTTACTATAGTTATGGGTTGCATTGTTTTTAATTTATGATAGAATGATAGAACGTCAATTTACAAACTTGACTCTAGTATTCTTTTTATTACCGCCTGTGCCGCAAATACCCTATTCCCGGCAAGTTCTATTACTTTTGAATTATCTATTACAGCATCTGTGGCAATTACATTCCGTCTTATGGGCAGACAATGCATGAAGGTGCCATTGTTGGTCAGGTTCATCTTTTCTTCTGATACTGTCCAAGTAGGGTCTTGGCTCAGTATTTTGCCGTATTCATGATAGCTCGACCAATTTTTGGCATAAATGAAATCTGCCCCTTCAAAAGCCGCATTTTGGTCATGGGTGACATTGACACCTTCCATAAGGCTGTCTTCCAAGGCGTATCCTTCAGGGAAAGTAACGGTCAAGTCAACATTGGCGCGCTTCATCCATTCTACAAATGAATTAGGGACCGCTTGTGGTAGCGCCCTGGGATGAGGAGCCCATGTGAGGACGACCTTGGGCCTTGCCAAAGTTTTATGCTCTTCGATCATTAAAAGGTCTGCTAAAGATTGCAAAGGGTGTTTTGTAGCACTTTCAAGGCTGATTATTGGAACAGAGGAGTATTGTACGAATTTATGCAGTACTTCTTCTTTGTAATCTTTTTCTCTGTCCGTAAGGTTTGCAAAAGTCCTTACGCCCAATACATCGCAATATTGACTTACAACGGCTACGGCTTCTTTGATATGCTCTTGCTTATCGCCGTTCATTACGGCACCATCTTCAAACTCGATTTGCCACCCTTCTTGGTTGATGTTCATGACAATTACTGACATGCCCAAATTCAATGCTGCTTTTTGAGTGCTAAGACGGGTACGTAAGCTGGGATTAAAGAATATCATGCCCAATGTCTTATTCTTTCCCAGGTCTTGATAGATAAAAGGGGCCTGCTTTAAGCTTAGGCTTTCCTGTACGAGGGCATCGACATTGTTGACATCATTAACTGACAGAAGCTGCTTCATTATTATGGGTTTTCTCGATCGATAAGTTCAGTTTGTTGATAAAATGATCCGCATCTTTTTTTGTAAGTGACAAAGGCGGAAGCAACCGCAGTACATTGGGATCGCTTGCGGAACCTGTGAATATTTTTTCGGAGTGGACAAGATGATTTCTAAGGTCCTTTATTGGAAAGCCAAACTTTAAGCCTAGCATCAATCCACGACCTCTAATTTCTATTATTTCTTTGATGCTTTGAAGCTTTCCAATAAGGTATTGGCCTACTTCGTGAGCGTTTTTTACCAACGCTTCTTTTTCCATCACTTCCAAAACAGCCAACCCTGCTGCGCAAGCCAAATGGTTTCCTCCAAAGGTAGTTCCCAAAAGGCCATATTTGGCTTCAAATTGTGGATTGATCAGCACACCACCGATAGGGAAACCGTTGCCCATTCCCTTGGCCATTGTAATCAAGTCCGGTGTTACGCCTGCATGTTGGTGAGCAAAGAAATCTCCAGTACGTCCAAAGCCAGACTGAATTTCATCCATGATAAAAACGGCTCCATGTTTTTTGCACAATTCTTCAATGGCTTTCAAAAACTCGTTTGTTGGGGTATGAATACCGCTCACCCCTTGAATACCTTCAATGATAACGGCACAAACATCTTCCCCTTGCAATGCCATTTTGAGCGAGGCAATATCATTGAGCGGTAAGAACTTTACATTGTCTGTGCGGTTGATGGGCGCACTTATAGAGGGATTATCCGTAATGGATACGGCTCCGGATGTCCTGCCATGGAAGGCTTTTTCAAAAGCGATTACCTTTGATTTGCCGTTATGGAATGAGGCAAGCTTAAGGGCGTTTTCATTGGCTTCTGCACCCGAATTGCACAAAAATAGATGATAGTCTTCGTATCCGCTTGCTTGACCGAGTTTTGTAGCATAAGATTCCTGAATGCTGTTAAGTACAGAGTTGGAATAAAAGCCCAGCTTTCCAAGTTGATCCGAAATTCTTTCGACATAATGAGGGTGACTATGCCCAATGCTGATGACCGCATGGCCGCCATAGAGATCCAGGTAAGTCTCACCATTGCTATCAGTTACATAGCAACCTTTTGCCTTTACAGGCTCAATGTCAATTAAAGGATAAACATTAAAAAGATCCATGATTTCTTGTGTTTATGGATTACTGCCCTATTGCGTAGAGCATTAAACAATTTTTTCAATTTTTTTATAAGAGGCCACAATGCCTTTAATCAATGCCGAGCTGAGGCCATGATGCTCCATCTCATTCAAGCCAGCAATAGTACAACCTTGAGGCGTAGTTACTTTGTCGATGGCGTCTTCAGGATGTTGGTTGGTCTCCAACAAAAGAGAAGCGGCACCGAGCGCTGTTTGAGAAGCAATTAACTGCGCCTCTTCCGCATGAAAGCCTACTTCTGTACCACCTTGTGAAGCCGCCCTGATAAATCTCAAAAAGAAGGCTATGCCACAAGCACCCAATACTGTGGCTGCTTGCATCAGCCTTTCGTCTATGATCATGGTTTTTCCCATGGCATCAAAAATGGTTTTTACCTCTTCTAGTGTATCAGGAGAAGCATTGGTAGTGGCAATACAAGTCATCGACTGACCAATAGCTATGGCGGTGTTAGGCATGGCCCGAATCACCCTGATATCCTCGCCTAAAATCTTCGCAATGTCATTGATTTCAATGCCTGTAATGACAGAAATTATAGTATGTTGTTTTGAGTTTAGGACTGGCTTGATCTCTTGAAGGAGTCCTGACAGTTGCTTGGGCTGCACAGCCAAAATGATCAGGTCTGACTTTTTAACAGCTTCCAGATTGTCGTTTGAAACGGTAATGCCAAGGGCTTTCAACGGCTCTAGTGCTTGAACATTACGCCTTGTAACCACTACATCATATTGAGCAGATAGTGCAGGCTTCCTAAGCCCTTTTGCTATGGCAACCCCTAAGTTGCCCCCTCCCAAAATCGCTATATTTTTCTGTGACATTATCTGCTAAGTTTTGTTTTAATATTCTTTTATCAAAATCCTATTCCTTTTAATGTTAACCCTGCTGTTTCTTCCAGACCAAACATCAGGTTCATGTTTTGTACAGCCTGCCCGGAAGCACCTTTTAGCAGGTTGTCAACTGCACTGGTGATGAGTACTTTGTCTTTGTATTTCTCTATCTGCAACAAGCACTTATTGGTGCCCACCACTTCTTTTAGGCTTATCGGATTATCCGATACTATCGAATATGGATGGTCTGCATAGAAGTTTTTGTACAAAGTTGTTAAGGTGTCGATGTTCTCATCTATCCTCATGTAGGCGCTAATAAAAATGCCTCTTGTAAAATTGCCTCTTACAGGTATGAGGTTAATTTCAGGAATGTCTCCTCCATGCTGGGCCAAAGATTGTCTGATCTCTGCCAGGTGTTGGTGCTCAAATGCCTTATAAATGGATATATTATTGTTTCTCCAGCTAAAGTGGCTGGTTGCGCTAGGATTTTGTCCAGCTCCAGTAGAACCCGTAATGGCATTGACATGTACTTCGTCTTTCAACAAACCCTCGGTTGCCAAAGGAAGCAGCGCCAATTCTATCCCCGTGGCGAAACAGCCTGGATTGGCTAATGTATTGGTAGCTTTTATGGCTTCTTTGTTCAGTTCAGGCAGTCCATAGATAAAATTATGGCTTGGTGATTTTATTCTAAAATCCTGACTAAGGTCTATGATTTTGGTGGCTTCAGAAAATTGATAGTCTGCCAAAAATGTTTTGGAGTTGCCATGACCCAAGCACAGGAAAACAACGTCTGCATCGGTAGGAGCTGCTGAAAATTTAATTTCAGTATCTCCAATAAGATCTTTGTGAACCGCATGCAAAGGCTGCCCTGAATGGCTGTTGCTCATGACAAAAGATATCTCTACTGCTGGGTGCGTTAAAAGCACTCTTATTAATTCTCCCGCCGCATATCCGGCACCTCCAATAATTCCAGCTTTGATCATCATTGCTTTATTTAAGGTTTAAATATTCATTGTTAAACATTTGAAGCTTCTTGGTCCAACTCACAATTCAGCATTCAAAAATTAAAATTTCTCATGTTGCATTAGCCATGAGATGGCTTCACTTTTAATTGATCCGACCATTGTTTTGTCATGGTTTTTGTTCGCTTTGCACAAAAACACATGCCAAAACTAAAAA
>CAYTTV010000091.1:0-9430 GCA_964440915.1 uncultured Roseivirgaceae bacterium | reverse complement strand
CACCATAACAACTTCCTTTTATGGCCGTTTACCCAATGAACCAACAGAAATATCTTATATCTTATATCTTATAAACTATGGCACATTCAACATTTACTTTGAGAAGCAGCGATGTAGGAGGGCAGGCCACCCTCAAGCAAGTTTTTAATGGCAATAACTGTACTGGGGAGAATATTTCTCCAGCGCTTTCGTGGGAAAACGCTCCTGAAGGCACAAAAAGCTTCGCAATCACTATTTATGATCCCGCCGCACCATCGGGAAGCGGGTGGTGGCATTGGCTGATTTTTGATATTCCTACGAATATAAATGAGCTTCCATCAAACGCGGGAAATGTTTCGGCGGGTTTAGCACCAAAAGAAAGTATTCAAAGCTTGAACGATTTCGGCATGTATGGCTATGATGGCCCTTGCCCGCCTGAAGGTCATGGCCCACATCCATACATTATCACTGTTCATGCCCTCAACGTAGAAAAGCTTGGGCTTGATAAGGACACCAACCCAGCGACGGTAGGGTTTATGATGGGTCCTAAGACCATTATGAAAGCCTCAATCGTGATGTATTACGAAAGATGAAGCCATCATTATATGGCTTCATCTTTTGATCACTTGTTTTCATGAATACTCCCATCCCCTGTATTCTTTTCCAATAGCTTTCTCAATGCAAGCATTTCATTGCGCAATACTTCAATCTGATTACTGCCGGCTACTTCGGAGCTGGCGTTTTCGGCATCGCGCCCTATAAAAAAGGTAGCTAAAGTAGCCGTAAAATACCCAAAAACAGCAAAGCCATACAAGCCCAGAATAAGGCAGAGCGTACGCCCTTCAGGAGTTTTGGGCCAATATTCACTCCCAAGGGAGGTTAGAAGCATGGCTGTCCACCATAATGCTTCACTATAAGAAGAAAAGCCACCTGGTTCTCCTTGTTCAAATGCAAACATGCCGGCTGCACCTACAAATAATACCAGAAGTGTCAGGGCAAAAACGTAGCTAAATCCTCGCCTGCTCATGCTGGCTCCGAGGCTGCGCATGCCCCGGTTAATAGAGCTCAGCATTTTTACCAACCGTAGACCACGGGCAGCTCTTAACGTACCCATAACCCTGTAGACTCGCGTGATTCTAAAAACCCGGAAGGCAGGAACAAATAAAGAAACTGTAGTCAGAATGTTCCTTTTTATGAACTGGAATTTCTTGGGGGCAAGCACAAGCTTTAGGAGGAAATCCACAATAAAAATTATCCATATGATGTTACTGACTGTTCTGAGAAGGGGACTAAGGCTGCTTAGTAGCTCTATGATCAAGAGAACGAGCCATATAAACCCTAAAATAATCATAGGAAGCTCCAGAAGATCCTCAATACTGGCCAAAAGCCGGTATCGCTCCTGGTTTACTTCTTCCTCCTCGGCTTTATTCTTTTGGTTTTTAGACATATTGTATCGGTCACGATAAAACTTTCTTTATCAAAGAAACCAACACTTGGTCTAGTAGTTTTGCCTTTGGCCCCAATTATCTGCTTAGGTTCTATTGACCTGAGCCCGATTTTATGTTGCGAAATGCATTGAACAAATACATGGTATGCTAGATTGTCTCCGCCTTCATTTTTAGCCATTTCAAGTGCCAAACTCCCTCACAACCAATCCTTTCTTTTAAAGAAAACAAACATGCCCAAAACCATGACCAGCATCAGGCCCCATATGGCGGGATATCCGTATTGCCAATCAAGCTCAGGCATATACCGAAAGTTCATGCCATATACGCCCACAATAAAAGTAAGGGGGATGAATATTGTAGAAATAATGGTAAGCACTTTCATAATGGCATTCATCCGGTTACTTTGGGTAGATTGATACAGGTCAAACATGCTTGCCAACATGTCCCGGATCGTCTCGACTGTATCGATCACCTGGATCACGTGATCATAAATGTCTCTTAAATAGATATGGGTGCTTTTCTTGATCAGCTTAAACTCTTCACGCTCCAACTTGTATATCACTTCTCGCAATGGCCAAACCATCCGCCTTATGGAAAGCATTTCTCGCTTTAGGGTATAAAGGGTATGAAGGGTGCTTTTAGAAGCGTTTGTCATCAGTACTTCTTCCACCTCTTCCAGAAGATCTCCGCCTTTTTCCAAGACTAAAAAATAGTGATCGACAATGGTATCCATAAGCGCATACATGAGGTAGTCCGCACCGTTTCTTCTAATCTTCCCTTTTCCCACTTTAAGCCTGTTCCTGACACTGTCAAACGTATCTCCTGGTTTTTCTTGAAAGGACAAGAGGAAGTTATTTCCCAACACCAAACTTACCTGCTCTGCATTGATCATTTGCTCCTTGCCCTCATATCGCAACATCTTGAGTACTACATAAATATAACCATCTGCCTCTTCAACTTTTGGCCGTTGTTCTGGATGTAGGATATCTTCTATCGTCAGGGCGTGGACTTGAAAATAACTGCAGATTTGCTCAATTAGAACAATGTCATGCAAGCCATCGATATTTACCCAAATGGTGGTATGAAGCGCTCTAAAAGCAATAATATCTTCCAGTGAGCTTATCTTCTTTTCCTCCAAGGTGTGCTCGCTATATCCAAATGCCGTCACTTCTACTCCCTCCGCATAATGCTTCCCTGTATAAATGAGCACCCCTGGTGGCTGGCCTATTTTGTTGGTGGTGTTTTTAATAAATCGTGCCATAACTAAAATTTCTATCTAATGGGAAGATAGAATATTTAGATTTATCTACTGCGATATTTAAGACTTCTTTTCCATTCTCATTAAGATAGAAGCCTATTTGTAATTGATCGACGCACAAACAAACTTCAAAACGGATGAACATTACATCCTGCTCCCTCCTATATATATAAAGGAATTTTCAGTCCTTTATTTTTTTATTAATCTTTAACGCTTTATTTTGAAATAAAAAAGGATAAACATGAATATTAGAAAGACGATCATTTTAATACTGTGCCTTTCAGCTCATATAGTAGTCGCCCAAAGGGACTTTAGACCTGGATATGTCATCATGACTCCAGGCGATACGCTATTTGGCGAAATAGACTACAGGGGCGATTTGCTTATGAGCAGCACTTGCAGATTTAAAAATGAAAACGGGGAGGTCAAGGATTATACCCCTTATGATATATTTGCTTATCGGTTTATCGACAGCAAATTTTATATCGCTAAAGATATCAATGGCAAACGGATGTTCCTCGAGTATTTGCTCAATGGAGAAGTCAACGTTTATTATTTACGTGATGACGATGGGGACCACTACTATTTAAACCGAGATGGAGAAGGTTTAGTAGAAATACCCTATGAAGAGGATGTTCGGCATGTAGGAGGCAGACAAGTCTTATACAAGTCGAACCACCACGTTGGGCTACTGAACTATTACATGCAAGATGCTCCCCAGCTCAAATCCAGGATAGACCGAATGAAAGCACCCTCTCATCAAAACTTGGTCAAAATAGCCGAGGATTACCACCATGCTGTATGTGATGATAAAGCGTGTATAATATATGAGAAACGGCAACCTTTGATAAAAGTCAACCTTGAAGCTGTGATTGGAGCGCTCTATTTGAACAACAAAGCAATATTGACGAATGACTTCCTGAACGTCCATGATAAGCCCTACTACCAAACAGGCGTGCTGGTGCATTTTTGGCTACCTCGTGCAAATGAGAAGCTCTTCTTGAAAACGGGCCTTCTGTATTCGCAGTTAGATAAAAGAAAAGGAGGGAAAGTTAATTATATAAGCATACCCTTACATATTGGTTATATGGCTCCTCCTACTTATACAGTAAGGCCAACTTTCTCCTTTGCACTTCTATCTCCTTCCTATTCAGCGGGAGCAGTAGCAAAAGTAAGCAAGCACATTAATGTGGGTGTTCAAGGTTGGGCATACTTTTATCATAAGACCATACCTTGGATTCCAGTTCAGCTCATGCAATATTCCATTCTAGGCAATGTATATTTTGAGTTTTAGCTAAATCAATCACTTTGGATCAAGATGCTGTATGCCTCTAAATAAAACCAGCTTCATAAATCAACATCTCCGTTCCTTTCTTTTGATATAAGTACTTTTGCAAAAAAGACTGCTCAATTGAAAAACACTTGGACCATTGCCCGTTTGGCATTCCCGATTATTCTCGCCAATGCTTCGGCACCCTTATTAGGGTTGGCTGATACGGCTGCTATCGGATATACGGGCGATACGGCTGCCTTAGGAGCCATCGCATTAGGGTCGTTGATTTTCAGTTTTGTTTATTGGGGTTTTGGCTTTCTAAGGATGAGCACTACTGGCTTTACGGCCCAAGCAGTAGGCGCAAAAGATCCGGTTGAGACACGTTCAATACTGCTGCGAGCATTGACGTTAGGCATTGGTATAGGCATTGTTCTGATCGGATTGCAGCAGGCAATCAACTGGACAGCCTTATCGCTGATGAGCGCGAGCGAAGAAGTGAAAGCACTTGTAAGCGACTATTTCTTTGTTCGGATTTGGGGAGCACCAGCCACATTGGCCACTTATGCTTTGCTTGGCACCTTAATAGGGCTATCCGAGACAAAAAAGCTATTGATGGTCCAGCTTTTCCTCAACGGGATCAACATCGGCTTGAACTTGTTTTTTGTGCTAGGGCTGGGTTGGGGCATCAAAGGGATTGCCTTGGGCACCATCATTGCCGAATGGCTGACTCTTGGCTTAGGCTTATGGATTGTGATCCGATCGATAAAGTTGATGGTGCACCCAGAACAATTCTTTTGGCCCTGGCAACAGGTGTTTGTAAAGCAAAAGTTCAAAGCCATGCTCAAGACCAATTCAGACATCATGATTCGCACATTGGCCCTATTGAGCGGTTTCGCCTGGTTTGCGGACCAAGGAGCCAAATTTGGAGACGTCACCTTGGCGGCCAATCATATTCTGCTTCAGTTCGTCTCCCTTTCGGCATTTTTTCTCGATGGATATGCCTATGTGGTGGAAATGCTGACAGGGAAAACTATTGGCGCCAAAGATAGAAATGCATTTATCCGTAATTTAAAAGATTCATCACAGTTGGCTGCTGTTACAGCTCTGCTGCTTGCACTGTTGGTCTTTGCTTTTGGGCATGAGGCAGTAGCTTTTCTAACGATAGACGAATCGGTAAGAGCGGTTGCTGCACAGCATTTGCCCTATGCTGCCCTTTACATAGTGATTTCTTTCGTGGCCTTCCAATTAGATGGCGTGTTTATCGGAGCCACCTGGAGTAAAGAAATGCGGAATGCATCCATCATTTCTGTCCTTCTATTTATCGGCTTAGGATTAACTTTGGTGGCTTGGAAAGGTAATCAGGGGCTTTGGCTTGCATTTATATCTTATGTGCTGGTAAGAGGCATTAGCTTGTTGGCCTATATGCCAAGATTGCTGGATAAGATCTCTCATAAACGATAAAGAAATAGAAATTTATAGATATAGGGATTTGACACATCAACGCTATTTCAAACCATAAAAAATATTTCAAAGTCTGATTTGATTTCATGAAAAATAAACTTAATTTTGCCCCTCTTTATCCCGTTAGTAATCAATAGTAAATATAAAATATCATGAAAAAAGGAATTCACCCTGAATATAGAGAAATAGTTTTCCAGGATTCTTCAAGTGACTTTAAATTTATAACAAGGTCTACCATGAATTCTGAAGATACTATCGAAATAGATGGGAAGACCTATCCTTTGATAAAAGTGGAAGTAAGCTCTGCTTCTCATCCATTTTACACTGGAAAGAACATATTCGTGGATACAGCTGGTAGAGTTGAAAAATTCAACAAGCGGTACAAGAAAAAATAACCGGCAACAACCCATTTGAAAGGCTTCTTTGTAAAACGAAGCCTTTTTTGTTTTATAGCGGATTTTGTATTCTGGCTCACTCTTTTAAAAAGAATGGCACTTGTAGAATCAAATTATGTATTCGACAAGTTGAATATTTTTAATTAAGGTACTTTTAATACTTTTGTATATGAACCTTATTTTATTCGATTCCACGCATATCCGTGAGAACCTACTACCCTTTACTTTTACAAGGCCGGTTGCAGACATACGCGTTGGGATAAACACAATCGCTGAAAAGTGGGAAATGGCATTTTCGACCAAACCTTCCTACCTCGTTCCGGACTACTTGTCCCATAAATTCACGTTGAAATCAAACAGTACCAACTTGCTAGTCAATGGAGCACTTTGCCCTAATGCTCAGCTTTTGCAGGCAATTAAAAGCCTTAAAGATGGAGAAGCATTAGTTCAGGGGAGCATATTGTTAGCAGGAAAATGTGACAGCAACACCCTTTCTCAATTCAAGGAGCGCATGGAAGGGTTTAGTGATTATTTTCAATGCAAGCCTTACGATGGGACAATCACCCTTCTGCAAAATCTATGGGATATTTTCGGGTTCAATGGCGAAGAAATACGCCATGACTTTGCCTCGATCACCAAGGGCAGGGCATCGCAAAAAGTAAAAGACCCCCATACCATAATCTATAACGAAGGTCAAATTTTTATAGAAGAGGGTGCCGCCATAAAAGCCGCTGTACTCAATGCAGAAACAGGCCCTATTTACATAGGCAAGAACGCCGAGATCATGGAAGGCGCTATCATACGAGGTCCCTTTGCCTTATGCGAGAACTCAACCGTAGTCATGGGGACGAAAGTAAGAGGTGATACTACCGTAGGGCCTTATTCAAAAATCGGAGGCGAAGTCAATAATATTGTAATATTCGGCTATTCGAACAAAAGTCATGATGGCTTTTTAGGCAATGCTGTCATAGGAGAATGGTGCAATTTAGGAGCAGCAACCAACGCCTCCAATCTCAAAAATACTTATGGTGCTGTAAAGGTCTGGAATTATGCCCATCAGAAACTGGTAGACTCTGGAAAGCAGTTTTGCGGCCTGATGATGGGAGACCATTCCCGTTGCGGGATCAATACCATGTTCAATACGGGCACAGTAGTGGGCATAGGCACCAATGTTTATGGAGAAGGGTTCCCTCCAAAATTCATCCCTTCCTTTTCTTGGGGCGCGGCCAATGGAGGAAGCTTTTCTACCTATCAACTGGACAAGTTTATGGAAACCGCCAGAATCGTGATGCAAAGGCGGAATAAAATCATGGATATGGAAGAAGAGAAAATTTTAACCCATATATTTGAGCAAACTGTAGCGTTCAGAGCTAGGGAAATATAATCTTCATGCAATTCTCAGAAATAGAAGGCTTAGCGGAGGTCAAGCGTCATTTAATCAATACGGTAACTGCCAATCAGTTGGCCCACGCCCAATTATTTGTCGGTCCCGAAGGGAGTGCCAACTTAGCCATGGCTTGGGCTTTTGCTGCCTACCTCAATTGTGAGAACCGCCAAGAGAACGATTCGTGTGGAAAATGTCCTTCCTGTGCCAAAACAGGAAAGCTTATCCATCCAGACCTTCATTTTGTGTATCCCGTCAGTGGAAGCAAAAACAGCACTGCCAAAGACCCCATGAGCGACACTTATATCAAAGAGTGGCGGACATTTATCAAGGGCAATCCTTATGGGTCTATTACCGATTGGAGCAATGCCTATGGAGGCGAAAACAAACAGGTCAATATCTCTAAGGCAGAAAGCAGGGAAATCATCAAGAAGCTTTCGCTCAAAGCTTTTGAAGGGAAGTATAAGATCATGATCATATGGCAGCCTGAATACATGCACCCTGCAGCCGCCAATGGCATTTTGAAAATATTAGAAGAGCCGCCCGCCAATACGCTATTCATATTGGTAGCCCACGATATAGGAAAACTACTCGTCACGATCCTATCTCGAACGCAGAAGCTTAATATCAGGGCTTTTAGTGACGCCGAAATTGCAGCATACATGATGCGGGTTCATAATTTGGACCAAGAAAAGGCTCAAAAGCTTGTGTTTCTGGCCGAAGGCAATCTCAATGCTGCCGAACGATTGCTTGGGCAAGTTGAAGATGACGCTGGAGAAGTCTTTCGTGAATGGATGCGATATTGCTTCACTTGGAATCTCACCAAAATCGTCGAACAGGCTGAGCAATACAATAAAATGGACAAGGTAGCACAGAAAGCACTGTTGCAATATGCCCTTACCATGCTGCGCGAAACCATCATTGCGCAGTATAGCGCTGAAAAGCTGCAAAGGCTTCAAGGCGATGAACTTGAGTTTGTGCAGAATTTTTCTAAAGTGGTCGATACCGATAAGGCGGGGAGAATGGCAGAAGAAATCACTCAGGCCCATTATCACCTAGAGAGAAATGCCAATCCAAAGATTTTATTTGCAGACCTTTCTTTGCTGATCGCCAAAATCATCAGAAGTTAGACTGAATTAAGTTGGATATGGGGAAAAAGGAAGGAAAAATAAAGGGGAAACTGCTCATCGGTCGTACAGACATCATTGACTTGCCAGAATTCTCTCTTCATGCAGTGAAAGCTAAGATCGATACAGGCGCCTATACTTCAGCCATCCATTGCTCAAAAATCAGACTCATTAAAGAAAACGGTAATGACTTTATTACGTTCCATATCCCTGGATCCAAAATTCATGGCCAAGGTAAAAAGGTCTTCAAAACCGATGACTTCGTGCTCAAGAGGATAAAAAGCTCTTCGGGCCATATGGAAGAACGATATGTAATTAAAACCGAGATATTGATCTTTAACAAACGTATAAAGACAGAGTTCTCTCTAACAGATAGAAGCGCCATGAAGTATCCCATCTTATTGGGAAGAAAGCTCTTGGCCAAAAGATTTATAGTGGACGTTTCCCACGTGAATCTTTCATATAAAAATAAAAAAATCCTTTTTTGAAATATTATGCGCATTGCCATACTTTCCAGAAATTCAAACCTATATTCAACTCGAAGGCTTGTAGAAGCAGCTCAATCCCGAGGACATGAAGGCTTGGTTATTGATCACCTAAAATGTGACATCATCATTGAGCAAAACGGCTCTGCTATCCTCTATAAAGGGGAGAGGCTTCACGATATCGACGCCGTTATTCCGCGCATCGGTGCCTCTGTAACCTTCTACGGCACGGCTGTGGTTCGCCAGTTTGAAGCCATGAAAGTTTTCAGTGCGGTGGAATCTGAAGCCATACTCGTCTCGAGGGACAAGCTGCGAAGTTTGCAGATATTGGCCAAAGAAGGGTTGGCCATGCCCAAGACTGCCTTCACCAACTACTCCAAAGACGACAAAAATCTCATTGAGGAAGTTGGCGGTGCTCCTTTGGTCATCAAGTTATTAGAGGGCACACAAGGGTTGGGCGTAGTGCTGGCGGAAACAAAAAAAGCCGCCCGATCCGTAATAGAAGCCTTTCACGGATTAAAAGCGCGCATCATTGTGCAGGAATTCATCAAGGAATCCAAAGCAGCCGATATTCGTGCCCTTGTGGTCGATGGAGAAGTGGTAGGCGCCATGAAAAGACA
>CAYTTV010000090.1:0-9466 GCA_964440915.1 uncultured Roseivirgaceae bacterium | reverse complement strand
GAGCTCAGGTTAGTGGTCGGCTCTTGGTAGATGTGATTTCAAACTGAAACTCTGAACTAAAATCCCCTTTCCCAAACAGGGAAATCGCTTTACATTTCTCTCGGTCGTTTTGTCATGGTTTTTATTTGCTTTGCAACATTTGCAACAAACATGCATCCCAAAACTGAAATCCCTCTTCATTTGTAACTTCGGGTTGCATCCGAAGCTAAAATATTATATACCAATCGGAGTTTTTATATAAAAGCGATTTTCTGTTTTTTCAACCCAATGTTATTAGAATTCAAGACCTTTATATATATTTAGGCCCTATTAACGAGTAGCTATGTGATCAAGGTCTTTTAGCTGCTTCCTAACCAAACTTAAACCTTAACTTTTTCTGTTATGCCTGATATTGGACGATATTTTTTTAGCCCTACCGTTATCTTTTGCTTACCTTTTTTGTTAATTCCTGCTTTAGCTTGTGCACAGATTGAGGATAAACAAGGCATTGTAGCCGAAAATGCAACAATAGAGAAGTTGGGCGAAGGTTTTTCCTTTACAGAAGGGCCTGCTGTAGATGCTGATGGCAATGTGTATTTCACAGATCAGCCTAATAATAAAATCATTAAATGGAATGCGAGCAATGGGGAGGTAGAAGTTTTTATGTCAGAAGCTGGTCGGTCCAATGGAATGTATTTTGACAAAAATGGCCATCTACTTGCATGTGCCGACATGGACAATCAGCTATGGTCAATAGATGCCGATGGGCAGCACACTGTTTTGGTGAATGATTACAATGGCAAGCGGCTCAATGGCCCAAATGATCTTTGGATCGCACCTGATGGCGGAATTTTCTTCACAGATCCCTTGTATAAGCGACCGTATTGGGACAGAGATCCAGCAATGCAGCAGGACGGCGAACACGTCTATTACCTATCATCCAACAGAAAAAAGCTGATCAGGGTAGAAGAAAACTTAGAAAAGCCAAATGGTATCATAGGCACTCCTGATGGCAAGCAGTTATATGTAGCGGATATCGGAGCTGGAAAAACCTATCGTTATGATATAGGCAAAAATGGTAAACTGAATAATAAGACCCTGTTCGCAGAAATGGGCTCTGATGGCATGACGATTGACCAAAAAGGCAACATCTATTTGACAGGAAATGGAGTAACCGTTTTCGATAAGGGAGGAAAGCAAATTGCCCACATCCCTATAGAGGAGAACTGGACAGCGAACGTATGTTTTGGGGGGAGTGATAGAAAAAAATTGTTTATTACGGCTATGGGAGCAGTATATGGCTTGGAAATGAAAGTAAAAGGCGTTCAGTAGTATCTGGTTCTGGTCTTAAAAATTTTTGGCTTACAATAACCCCCCCGTTTTGCTCTGATCTGTGAAGACTATCAGAATAAAACAGGGGTTTAGCATTTTTAAATACTATTACATTTTGCTTTTTAACACTGGCCCATCCTTCATTTAATTGTAACGTTAGGTTCTGATCAATGTCTACTGTCTAATTTTAGTCCTTCTTTTCTTCCCTTTAGAGGACCCAAACTTGCGAAGCTTTTTTACAACAGCTTCTGTCTACTAAATTCACTATTCTTAATGCCTTCAACATGAAAGGTTAAAAGGCTAGCCTCTTGCCCTCATAATCAGCAGTTCCTGTGATATGTTTTGGGCATACATCCCATATGATTTTGTTGACATATTACAAATTCCATAAAAAAGCACTATTAAAGGCACTAAATTGACCTTATATGCGTTGGGTGGTCTGAAAGGTTGGATACCATATCCCCTTTTTTAGTGTTGGTCTATAACTTTGCGTGTTTCGTCGGGTTTGTGGTGTTGAATGGAAAATTCACTTGCATCGTCCCCTTAAAGTTTAGACTTTCCCCTTAAATTTATTTGTAGTTTAAAAGTATTTCAAATCTAATGTCAAAAGCTTTTGCGATCATTCTCGTTTTATTGTCTACCATTACCACACTTTCAGCCCAGCATTATTCCGTAACAGGGGTTGTCCAGGATAGCGTCACATCTGAATCGTTGATAGGCGTAAATGTTATTCTCATCAATGATGAAACGCAAGAGCGAAAACATTATGCAGTGACAGATCTACAGGGGCATTTTGAAATTCAAAGAGTGCCACCAGCGCAATACACCCTTACTGCGAGCTATGTTGGCTACATCAACTACACAAAAAAGATACACGTTAGAGATAAGGCTATCAATTTGGGAAGGCTTGATTTTGTGCCTGATGTCCATGTGATGGAAGGCGTAGTTGTGCAAGCTAAGTTTTCTCATGCTGTTCAAATGGGTGATACCACTCAGTTTAGTGCTGGGGCTTATAAAACAGCTCCTGACGCCAGCGGGCAAGACTTGATAGAGAAACTGCCCGGAATAACAGTACAGGATGGGAAATTGCAGGCTCAAGGAGAAGATGTACAGCAGATATTGGTAGATGGAAAACCTTTTTTTGGTGGAGATGTGAATGTGGCTTTACAAAGTCTACCTGCAGGTGTGATTGCAAGTATCCAGGTATTTGACAAAAAAAGTGATAAGGCCGAACTAAGCGGGTTTGATGATGGGGAAAGGATCAAAACCATCAATATCATAACAAAACCTGAAAGTAGAAGAGGTCAGTTTGGTAAAGTAACTGCCGGATATGGTACAGACAATAGTTATCAAGTAGGATCCAGCGTCAATTTTTTCAATAACGACAGGAGAATAACCGTAACGGGGCTAAGCAATAATATTAACAGGGTTAACTATTCAGCCGATCCTAATAGCCAAGGAGACAGTAGGACACAAGATGGACTTATCAATACCAACTCTATAGGGATCAACTTTGGCAACAATTGGGGCGAGAAAGTAGATGTGAGTGCAAGTTACCAATTCAACCACATCGAAAACACGAACAATAGGTCTATTATACGAGATTATATTACTTCTGCGGACTCGGGGCAGGTCTATACTCAAAACAGTGAAATGGCAAAAAGGAATATGGACCACTTCTTTAGAATGCGGTTGGAATACAATATAGACTCCAGCAATAGGATCCTTTTCAGGCCTAATATTTCTTTGCGGCATGAGAATCGGGATGATTTTTTTACTGGCCGCACAAATGTGGCGAATGGCCCTTTGAATAATACAGAGAATCGTTCCAATGCCAAACTTCATGACTACGATTTTAACAATAACCTATATTATAGTCGTAAATTCAGGAAAAGGGGGAGGAGCCTTACATTTAGCCAAAATGTCGGCTACCACACCAACGAGGATAATGTATATAGGGTCGCCAACAATAGATATTTTCAGCAGGCTGATAGCATTGAGTTGTTAAATCAATATACGCATCGTGACAGAACAGGCCTTTCGTGGCGGACCAGATTAGGATTTACAGAGCCTTTGGGGGAAAAGAGCATGATGGAGCTGGAATATACCATTGGCAACCGTATCAATGACTCAGATAAACTTTCTTATAATGTAGTAGAGGGTGATATTGGTGAGTACAATGCGCTAGATACAGCTTTGAGCAACACATTTGATAGTAAATACCTGACGCAGGAGGTGGAATTGGGATACCAATACGCAAATGAAAAGTTGAGGGTGCAGGTAGAAGCCGAGTACCAGCATGCAAGCCTAAAAAACGATCAGGAGTTTCCTCAGCCTTTTGCCATGCGCCGTTCTTTTCACAGTATATTGCCGACCGCACGTCTTGCTTATAACTTCTCCAAGTTCAAAAATCTGAACATCGATTTAGACACTTGGACGAACGAACCTTCTATCGGCCAACTGCAAAACGTGATTGACAATTCAAATCCTTTGCATTTACGTACAGGGAATCCGGACCTGGATCAAGCACAAACCAATAGAATACGGGCAAGGTATAGGGCCAATAATCCCGATGCTGAACAAACATTTTTTCTTTATTTGGCCTCATCCATTAGGAAAAACAATATCGTGAACAGTCTGACCATAGCCGAAGCACCAATTGCCATTAATGATAATATTGTGCTTGAGAGAGGCTCGCAACTCTCCAGGCCTGTCAATCTAGATGGCTACTGGGATTTTCATTCATATGCTAGTTACGGACAGCCTGTAGAAGCCATAGGCTCTAACCTTAACATTAATGGTTCCATAAACCATGTGAAAATTCCGGGGATGATTAATGATGAGATCAATTATGTGAATACCAGTAACTTTAGATTAGGGCTTTCCCTGAGTAGCAATATCAGCGAAAACGTAGATTTCCATATTTCTACGGGATCTCGGTACAACGTAGTACAGAACTCTTTGAGGCCTGCTTTAAGCAATAATTTCTTTAACCAAACCACAAGACTGCGTTACAACTGGGTGTTCGGAAGTGGGTTTGTATATCGTACCGAGCTTAGGCACCAACTCAACTCCGGTCTTGCAGATGAGTACGACAAAAGCTCGTTGCTCGTGAATATGAGCATTGGAAAGAAATTCTTGAAAAATGACTTGGCCGAAATCAGCCTCAATGTATATGATTTGCTAGAGCAAAATAACAATATTTGGAGGAATGTGTCGGAGTTATATATTGAAGATTCCCGCTCTACAGTATTGGAACGGTATTTTATGGTGACGCTTACCTATAATATTCGTAACTTTAGCCGAGGTGCCAGTATGAGCGACTTTGAAGAAATTCAGGTCAACTAGATTGAACACGCTGGCTTTTATGAACTTAAAACTATCATAATATAGAATGGCAAAGGCTAATGAACAAAGCGCCATTAAGGTAGGCTTAGCTTCCTATGGTATGTCGGGCATGGTTTTCCATGCCCCTTTTCTTGTGCGCACACCGGGTTTTCAACTTACTCATGTTCTGGAAAGAAGCAGCCAAAAATCGCGACAGCATTTCCCCGACATAGAGATAGTACGGAGTTTTGAAGCACTTTTGGAGAATCCTTCGATAGAATTGGTTATCGTGAATACTCCCAATGCGCTTCATTATGAAATGACACGACAAGCCTTGCTAGCCGGGAAGCACGTTGTGGTTGAAAAACCATTTACTGTAACGTATGAGGAAGCAAAGTCGCTGATCCAACTCGCAAAAGAAAAGCAACTTGTTCTGACTGTATTTCAAAACCGCCGCTGGGATGGCGATTTTCTGACGGTACAGCAGATCGTGGGGCAAAAATTGCTTGGTAGACTAGTAGAGTATGAAGCGCATTACGACCGCTATGTGACCGAGATACGTTCAGAAAGCTGGAAAGAAGCAGACGAGCCAGGATCTGGTATTCTCTATAATTTAGGCTCCCACATGATCGATCAGGCACTAGTCCTATTTGGGATGCCTAAGGCCGTGACAGCCGATATTGGAGCGCGTCGCAAGGGAAGCAATGTAGATGATTACTACAATGTTATCCTTCACTACCCCGACTTAAAAATCAATTTGAAATCCAGTTATCTAGTACGAGAGCTTGGTCCTAGGTATATGCTACATGGCACAATGGGTTCTTTTGTTAAGTATGGAATCGATCCACAGGAGGATGCGTTAAAAGTCGGCAAATTTCCTGACGGTGATGACTGGGGCAAAGAATCCACTACAGATTGGGGCAAATTAAATGCTGAAATAAATGGGCTGAATTATGCTGGGAAAATAGAAACTTTGCAAGGCAACTATACGATATTTTACCAAAACCTGTATGATGCGATCCGCCATGGAACGCCTTTGGCAGTGAAGCCAGAAGAAGCTGCTGATGTGATTAAGCTAATTGAGTTGGCCATCAAAAGCAATAAAGAGGGCAGGACCGTTGAGGTTATGGACCTGTAATCATGAGGCAAGAGCGTTGTCGACTTTTCAATAAGAACGCAATGGCCATCATTTGTTCACAGTAAAGAGAAAATCAAAAAACGAAGCTAAGCTTAAAAATACAGTTTCCGTATTTTTATAACAGTCTGCCTACTTTATAAAACAAGCTTTAGAAGTACGTATGACAAGGAGTCGGGCTTAAGTTGATGCTATAGTTCAGCATGATTTCATGGGAACCGTTCGTGTACCTACTCAAGTCAGAAATTACATAGTCATAAGCATAACCGAAGCGGAAGTTCTCATTTAGTTTCAACTCAAACAAGAAGATCATGGAGTCGCCACTTCGATAGGAAGCTCCCACATTCAAGATGTCATCAATAATAAGGTTGGCATTGAGGTCCACGCCAAAAGGTGCGCCCTCTTGTATTCGCATCAGAGTAGAAGGCTTCACCTTCAGTCTATGGTTGAGATCGAAAACCTGGCCAGCCGTGATGAAGTAATATCTTGCCTCTCGCGCAAGGCTTTGCAAGTCATCCACTGTTCGGACGCTCACAACCTTATTGTTGACAATATAGGGAATGGAAACCCCCATATAACCTTTCTTTGTGCTATAAAATAACCCAGCGCCAAAGTTAGGGTTGAATTCCTTAAAGCTTCCAGCGAGAAAGGGGTCATTCATATCTCTTAGATTCAGCTTATTGAAATCGGATTGCAAATTATTGAATCCTACTTGTAGCCCCATGGCCAAATTGCCTCGGGGCAACACGATCTGATAAGCATAAGATCCATAAATTGAGATGTCGTTGTGCACCCCTATTTCTTCGCTAGTAACCATCAAACCCACACCGACCTTTCTCTTTTTAAGACCAGTGTGGGCGCTTAGCGTTTTTGTAGTAGGAGAGCCCTCAAGGTTCACCCACTGGTCTCTATACACCGCCGATACGCTCAACTGTTTTTGGTTGCCCGCATAGGCAGGGTTTAGTGCCAGACCATTGAACATATACTGCGAGTAAACTGGGCGTTGCTGCGCAAACCCATTTGTTGAGAAGATCATTAGCAGAAAAGCTATCCCAGCGACTTGCGCAAGGAGAAAACGATCGCTTAGTGTTAAGTTGCTTATTTTCATTATCTTAAAAGCTCTAAATATCCAGTTTGAGGTTTCGACCCATCATTCTTTTCTATCACATAGAAATAGGTGCCATCGGGTAGATCGTTTCCGATTAGATACAGCCCTCTGTTCCCTTTTCCATCAAAAACCTTTGTAGCATTGTCATAGCCATTCATTTCAAATACGAGCGTCCCAGCCCTATTAAATACCTTTACATTGTTGGTTGGGAAGTCAGTGATACAGTCTATTTCAAAGAAATCGTTGCGGTTGTCTCCGTTTGGTGAAACCCCATTGAACACATTGATATCGGTACCGATGGTAAATTCTTTGGTGGTGGAACAGCCATTGGTTGAAATCACCGTCACCTGATATGTTCCGGCAGGCAATTCTCTCAAACTTGTGCCTCTTTCCCATCCATAGATTGTTTCCCAGATGATTGACTGACCATTGCCTGCTGTCATTTCCAGTGTAGCCCTACCATTGGTCTCCATACAGCTTGCATTTCGGGTAATGATCTCAAAGTCTGGATAGGTATAAGCCTCGCCCACCGTTATAGTTTTTGGGGCAGAGACGCATCCTGTAATGATGCTCGTAGCCACAACTGTATAACTGCCTACATCAAGATCTCGAATAGAAGTTCCAGTATCGCTCATTCTGGCACTGTTTCTTGCCTCGCTTCCACGATACCAGGTAAACCTGTAGTCTTGAATATTGCCTTCCATAGTTACTGTTATCTGCCCATTTGGGAATTCACAGTTGGTTCTATCTAGTATGGTGGCCTGTGGTGCTGGCACTTCTTCTTGCATGGCCGATACCGTATAGGAAGCGTCAGTATAACACCCAGTTGTATTATTGGTAGCCCTAACCGTATAGGAGGCATCGGTCAATCCCGAGTAAACAGGTCCTGTGTAAACAGGCATTCCGATTGCCTGATTGCCATAGTACCACTCGAACGTATAATCGAAAATATTGCCCCCAACTGATGCGCTCAACTGTCCATTGGATCTTCTAGGATCGGTATCATCACAATTGGTGAGGGGAGATGCTTCAAAAACAATAGGAGTGGGGTCAATGCTTATGTCCTCAATGGTAACCATTTCCCGAATAGTACATAGCGCAATATTATTTATATCTCGTTGTGTGACAAATAGCGTATAATCACCAACAGCAAGATTTCCTATTGTATGACTAGTGCTATAGGGTGCTGTGCCCGGATGGGAGGTGTGATTGCCCGAGAACCACTCATAGTCATAACTGTTAGATACAACTGGGTTTCTCAAGGCGGCAAAAGCCCGTCCGTTATCAAATGAGCAAATCGATACATTCTCCTTCGATACATTGACAATAGGACGCACTACCTGGTCCTCGATTGTAATAATGCTATAGGCAAAACAGTAAGTAGTTCTATTTCGAACATGGACGGTATAACTTCCTGCTCCTAATTGACCCACTTCATATTCATCTTCATCAAATGGCGTTGCAGTAGTTTCAGGATCTGTATTGATGCCTAGATACCATTTGATCTCGTAATTGCTTATATAATTTCCATAGTCTGTGTCCATATTGATCGTAATGGATGCCGCTCCATTTTCCTCGATACAATTGGTTTGGTTTTGAAATGCTTCTACTGCAATTGTAAGTGGCGGAACATTGTCTTCTATAATGGCTGTAAAAGGGAGTGTTTCACAACCCAAACCATTAGGTGTTATGATAGTAGCCTCTACATAATAAGTGCCTGCGCCTATTTCTGGATAATTATTTTTATCAAGGATATTTCCTGTAATAGGAATGTTTCCATTTTTTAATGGATCAGAAGTAGTACTGCCTCTATACCATGTGAAGGTATAATCAGCAATATTGCCATGAGAAAGATGTCCATTCTCAATTACAATGCTTCCTGAAGGTTCGCATTTATCCTGGTGCTGAATAGTGGCGTTTAGAATCTTCGGATATACAGGATCATTCTTTACCCAAACCGTACTTATGGTAGGACATCCTGTATCGTTATCGGTGACTTTCAGCGTGTACCATGCAGATGCCAGGCCAGATATTTCACTTTCATTGGCACTAATATTCACAGTGCCTGTATAACGATCCTTTTCATCTGTTGTATTCTCTCCGACAAACCACTCAAAAGTAACATTGGAGAGTGCCACACCATCAAGGGTAGCTGTAGCTTTGAGTGTACCATTGGCTCCATTTTCTGTATCACAAGCAGTATTAGCCGTTTGATCAAAAGTAATCTTTGGGTCTTTGCTCTTATCCAGAATGGGGATTTCGTAAATGCCGGAGGCACAGCCCATGCTATTGGGGATATCCGTTGTTATTTTGACATAGTAAGTGCCTTCACCCATTTCAAGATGATTAGTACTGTTAAGTTCAAATAGGTTGTTCCCTTCTAAAACTATGTTGATATCCTCCGTGCCATTCTTATACCAAGTAAAGATATAATCATTCCAGTCAGTAGATGCGCCTGTGATGTCAGTAATGATGATGCTGCCGGATGGGTCACATAAATCTTGGTTGTGTGCATCGTATGAAACAATTGTAGGCATAATGGGCATATCCTCTACTATCCATGTATCTGTAAAGTCGCAGCCTGT
>CAYTTV010000089.1:0-9705 GCA_964440915.1 uncultured Roseivirgaceae bacterium | reverse complement strand
TTGAGCAAGGCAATAAAGCTTGTAAAAGCTGCTGAGCTACGTATAACCAAGTGAAGTAATCCCCGAGTCAATAACCGAAAGTCCTGTCCATTGCAGCAATTTTCCAGAGGGATTGCCACAATTTTCCTGCTGAAAAAAGCAGGGAAAATTTCGCAATGACGGAACGGAAAGCCCTTTGCGTTTGGCACCTTTGTGTGCAACACTTTGGTACCGATGGCACCCCTATTTCATCTTGCTATTGCCCGATTCCCGAATTTTCATCTCTCCTACGGTCATGCCCATTTCCTTGGCATGGCGCCTTTCTTGGCTGGACTCGTAGGCAGATATCCCTTGAAGCTCCGAGAGGTAATCCAAGTGCCCGGGCGATGTGACCATCATGATATCGTCAGCATTGATTTCGTCGGGGCTGTCATAACCACAAGATTCAGCAAGCATCTGAGTCTCCTTATAGAGTTGTTGGGCATAAGTGGCTACACGTCCCGCAGCAGCTTCAATATCCAGTCCTTTTTGCAAGCGCGGATTTTGCGTGGCGATTCCTGCCGGACAATTATTGGTATGGCATTCGAGTGCCTGAATACACCCTAACGACAACATGAACCCTCGGGCTACATAAACGGCCTCCGCCCCTAATGCCATGGCCACCGCAATCTCAATTGGCGTAGCAATTTTTCCCGACGCAAAAAGTACCACCTTGTCCCTCACCTTATTCTGTTTCAAAGCCCAATCGGCCACTGCTATAGCTTGTTTCATAGGCAGGCCAACATAGGAGCTCAGCACCAATGGTGCGGCACCTGTTCCTCCCTCACCTCCATCTATAGCAATATAGTCCGGCCCTCTGCCAGGCTCTTGCTGCATTTTGCTTGCAATAGCTTCTATTTCAGCAGTATGCCCTATCACCATTTTTATCCCCACTGGCTTGTTGGTGATGCTGCGGACATGATCAATAAAATCAAAAAGCCCATCTACGTCATTGAATTCGGCATGGCGTGCGGGGGAATGAATATCCTGCCCCATGGACACTTTTCGTATTCGGGCAATCTCTTCCGTTATCTTTTCTTTTAACAGCATCCCTCCTTTGCCCGGCTTAGCTCCTTGGGCCAACTTTATCTCAATCATCCTCACTTGTGGGTGTTCAGATATCTCTTTTAATAGTCCGTCATCGAGCGTACCGTCATCCTTACGGACACCAAATTTTCCCGTCCCTATTTGAAAAATCAGGTCTCCACCACCATACTCATGACACGCTGCCAAACCTCCCTCACCAGTGTTGTGCATGATTCCAGCCTTCTTTGCCCCTAAGTTCAAAGCGGCATGTGCCCGATAAGAAAGCGCCCCGTATGACATGGCACTGATATGGACAAAATGATTTAGCGTGACTGGCTCTACGCCCGTATGCAGCCCGATCACTTTTTTATAAGAGCGCCCTGTAACCTCTCCTGTTTTCGACTTTTTGTTTGTAAAGGTCGCAGGCAAGACGATCATCGAGCCTACACGGTCCATATCTATCTGGGTGCCAAAACCTATCGTATTGCGCACACCTCTCGAAGTTTCATACACCCAATTGCGCGTAATCCTACTGAAGGGCGTTTCTTCTTGATCATTAAGAAAAAGATACTGTCGAAACAAAGGCCCCATTTTCACCATTAATTTCCTGCCCCATATGATCACCGGAAATATCCTTTGCACAGGGTCGTTCTTTTGCCACTTGTCATATATATAGACGATGACCAACCCGATGCCCAAGGCCATCCAACCTGCTACTGGCAGCAGGTGTTTTAGCCACGGCCACACCTCCCCCTCATACGACTTTTCATAAAAAAAACCATAGGCCAATGTGCCCACCACCACCAATAACAGCCAAGTAATAGACCAGGCATTCAACAACGAAAGTATGGCACTAATGCTAGGCGCTTTGCCAATTAACTGGTTAAAAAATCTTCTCCGTTTCATGACCTTTCATATTGATATCGAAACAGGTAAGTTAATTATCTGATTGAATAAAAGAAATCTTTTAACCGTATATAATACCAGATTTTAGATAGAAGCTTTAGATGGCAGACATTGCTCAGCAAAATAATTACAAAGTCCAATGGTTTGCTCAGAAATATTATAGCACTGCCTCCTGCGGTGCAGCTTAAGAGTACGCTAAAGGGGCAGTGTTTTTTTTGGGCGCCATTTCCCGCTATTCGCTCCTACTCCTCGGCCATTCGTACCTCATGGCCTGTGGGGTAATCCGCTGCTATCGGGGGCGCTCCTACGTTTTTCCGAGCCATCAGGTGTTTGAAACCTCTCCTATATTATCTCTAAGGAACTGATGGCCAAAAGCCCTGTCTATACCTCCAAGCGGTGCCTTTTCCGCCATATTTGAATCTGCTTACCCTTGCCATTCCAAAACTTTAACCTTGCAGGATCTACTTGCCATTCTATAAGTTTAGACCTGATCATATCGGAAAATTGGGCTTTCAGACGTTTAGGTTTTATCGGTCTGGCTAACTCATAGTAGGCGTTCACGAGCATTTTAGACAATTCACGGTTTGCATAATCTGGTTCATTCCTAACCCTTTCCATATAAGTAGGCTGCGGACCTACATCAGAATAGTTCTTTTCGTCCCAAAGAAACTTCAGAGCTGTCAACGACTTCACCATTTCAAACTTCATCTGAGCATACTGCGCCTGCCTGAAAAACTCCACGCGTGGATAAGAATAGGTTTCGTGAATATCCTTCCAATAGCCGATTTTGTCGATCACGTCTTTTCTATGCACGACAGCCGTAGCCTCGGGAGGGATAGGAAGGCTAGGCAGCAAGGGGATATCCGCTCTAGAATGCGTAAAAGAATAAACCCATTGCATTACCGTAAAAACGAAGTCGGCCTTACTTTTTTCGATATGGTTCATGGCATCTTCCAAGTGGTTGGGAAGCCATATGTCATCATGGTTGAGATAGGCTATGTACTCACCTTTACCTCTCTTGATACCTTCATTGTTAGGCTTAGATTGATATCCGGAGTTCTGGGGTAAGTTGTACCAATTTACTCGCTTGTCATATAAAAATTGCTTGACTACCTCTTCTGTATGATCAGTGCACTGATCGCCGACAATCCACAACTCGAAATTTTCATATGTCTGCCAAAGAACACTTTCTATTGCGAATTTCAGTGTTTCGGCCCGATTGTATGTGGCTATGACGACCGTTACTAGAGGGGTTTTAGGTGATGGCATATAATTCATTTTTAAGGTTTAAAGATTTGAAATACAGATCAAAAGCGGGGTCATTAGGATTGTACTCCACATCGCTCATATATATTTTCTGGTCTTTTCCCACTGCCCTTTTTAGCCTTACATTCTCCGACAATAAAATAGGCAGCCCAGGATTGACCTCCTGATCTTCTATGTTTTCAATGAGACCATAAGAGGCATACCCACCCATACCATCGATTACTTCTCCTGCTTGTAAATCTTTTTTTGCATAAGTATACACGTTGGTCTGAATACCATAAGTGGGCTGGAGTCTGGCTGTACCGTCTAAAAATGCCTCCGCTACGCATTCCAAAGCTTCTATATGTCCCAAGTGATAGGGCCTGTAAAACAAGTAAAAAGGCCCTGGACCCATAGTAGGCGGAAACCATTCTAAAGTATACTGCTGGAACTTATTTTCCGTATATCCAATCACAAACACTCCACCTTTAGGCTCGGCACCTACAAGATAATCCACAACAGGCTGTTTGTTCTGCCACAATTCCTCGAAATTGATCAGGTCAAAAATATCATGTACAGATTTTGTCCTATGCCCATACATTCCCGGCACTGCAGTTTTAAGATTCAGCGCATTGGCGAGTACGGCCATTTCCACGCACAATTTGGAACCGTCTGTGTAAGATGAGCACATCTTATGATCTAGATTTCTCTTGTCGGCTTCGGGAATAATTTTCGTCGGATCTGTATAGCGATCGAGATATCCTTTTATATTTCCAGCCATCACCAAATCAAATCCCCAGAACGTAATGTCATCAACTAATTTTTTGATAACGGTTGGCTGGTCACCATCTGCACAAGTATATACAACCCCCTCCTCTTTTGACTTTTGCAGTAAATAAGGGCCATATAATAGCTCAGCCTCATAATTCATCATGACCACGTGCTGGTTGTGTTCGATGGCTTTTAATGCATGCATAGCCCCCTCCAACACTGCATTGGAAGCTTCTATCATCACATCCACTGCTTCACACGAGCACAATAAATACGCATCTCCACAGACCCCCATTTTATTGTTTTTTATGGCATTTTCCAATTCTTCGGCATTACTTACGATGGCATACTCAATCCCGAAATCTTCTGCACATTTGATGGCTTTTTCTAACTTCAAATCTGCAATGGCTACAGGTTTAAAACCAGGGGTGGAAAAACATTGGTAAACCAAGCCATTGCCTATTGAACCAATGCCTACAATGGCTACATTAATTTCTTTCGGCAATGTTTTCAGCCGTTCTTTCATGGGGAGCATAAGATGATTGTTTAAGTGTGAAATAGAAAACCTTAGGGTATAATCCTACTTGATAAAAATAGCGTCACAAATAGGTTGAATTCTAAACTTTGGACAATAAAAAAATGTTTGAACATTTCTTATAATTATGCATTTAGCTAGGATATAATGATAAGATACTAGGGGAAAGCTTTGTACAACAGCAGGGGTTTCTTTTCTCTTGCCTACCATTTCTCAAGCTACTACACCCAGTTACTATAAAATCAGTAGCTTTATTCAAAGCAGAAAATTGCTGTATCAGAAAATGTACGACGAATTTTGAAGCGCTAACAAAACAAATAGCAACACTTTATTATTCTATATTCATTTTCGTTTACCGAGTAAAACTGAAATAAGCTATACTATGGCGAAACCTACGCTCAATTATCAGTCAGACTTTGCCCGGGATGTTCTGGAAGGGCTCACTGCTATTCCAAAATTTATTTCTTCTCGTTATTTCTATGACGAAAAGGGTGACAGCATTTTCCAAGAGATTATGGCCATGCCCACCTATTATCTTACTCAGTGCGAATATGAAATATTGGATAAGGAGAAAGCAACAATCTTAAAGCTCTTGGGCGGTACAGATATCCCATTTCAACTTATAGAACTTGGTGCTGGCGATGGTACAAAAACAAAGCTTTTGCTTGATTATTTTCTTCAACAAAAAGCCGATTTTGAGTATTTGCCTATCGATATATCAGAAAATGCACTTTCCCTACTTGCGGACGATTTGCATGCAAATTTTTCGAGCCTTACGGTGAAACCGACACAGGGCGAATATTTTGAATCATTGCATAATCTGACCCAAAACAGCAAGGTCAAAAAAGTCATTCTTTTCTTGGGTGCCAATATTGGCAATTTCAATATTGACCAGGCTATGGACTTTCTAAGGAAAATGGCTCAAAACCTACAAAAAGGCGATATTTTGCTCATTGGCTTTGACTTAAAAAAAGATCCAGCCACTATTCTTGCAGCCTACAACGACAAAGAGGGCATCACAAAGTCATTTAATTTGAACCTATTGGAAAGAATAAACCGAGAACTTGGTGGTAACTTCAACTGTGATCATTTCGAACATTATCCGCTATATAACCCCGAAACGGGGGAAATGAAAAGTTACCTTATCAGCACAAAAGAACAGGAGGTATTTATCGAAGCACTAGATCAGGATTTCCGTTTCAATGCCTGGGAAACGATACACGTTGAGGTTTCTCAGAAGTTTGAAATAGCGCAAATCAACGCCATGGCCGAAAGGGCAGGGTTTGAAGCAGTGGAAAACCTATTTGATAGCAGGCGATACTTTGTAGATGCGGTATGGGAGCTATGATATGAAGCCTTATGGAGGATTACAATCCTGGAGATTCCATTATCTGTATAATTAATTTAGGCCATATCGAATTGTGCTAGTATTTGGATATCTTGCCATCGCAATCTGGTAAATACGAATGGCTCTTAAACCCGCTCACGGATATTTATTGATCCTCTACAGCATAGTAAGTGTGATATGCTTTCAGTACTATGGGATCAAAGTCATGGTAGACTCTGAAAGGTACCTAAATTATGCTATAAATCTGAGAGAGGGTTTTTATATCGAACCACACAACTTCTGGTATATAGGTTATGTATTATTTGTTTATGTTATCAAGTTCTTCAGCCAAGAAAACTTGACCATCATACTGAGTCAGTATGTTTTGGGTTATTTAGCTTTAATCGCAATTTACGAATCTGGAAAGCTTTTATACGGCAATAAACTCCAAGCGATAATCCCCGCGCTGCTCATGATAGGATTCATCAAAATTCCCTTGTGGAACTCCTATATACTTTCGGAACCCTTTTATATAAGCTTCACCTGCTTTTCCATTTACTTTTTGGTGGCCTTATACAAAAAAGGCGTAAATCCTATTAGGCTTTTGGTAGCTATTGCAATCATTCTGCTTACCGTTATAGCTAAGCCTACAGGCATATCACTTTTAGGTGCGGTGCTCGTCCCCTTTTTGTATAAAGTGATCAATCTGGTAAAACCATTCGCTTTGAGGTGGGCAATTATTGGGTTTGCGGGCCTCTTGTTTTTAATGCTTACAAACAAGATGCTATCTACTTTTACCTTAATAGAAAATGATTACGTGAAAGGTGAAATTGTCTATGGTATTTCAAATTATCCCGACTACCCAGACCATGACCGCCTAGTATTATCACCGCCAGACAATTTATACATTCCGTCTGTTGAATATCCACCGATCATTAGAATAGTGTCTTTTATTCTCCATAATCCAGCCTACTGGTTAACACTCTTTTTTACAAAGTTTTACTACTTCATTATGCACATTCGCCCATACTGGTCAGTGAGCCACAATCTCTTTTCGCTACTATTCTTGATTCCGATTTATGGGCTTAGCTTGAGAAGTTTTCTTGCGAGAGAATTTCCAAAGGAGCTGTTGCTGTTCCTAATTCCCTACTTCACCATTCATATACTGGCAGTTTGCTTATCTACAGTGGATTGGGATGGCAGGTTTTTGATGCCCCTCTTGCCTGTTTTGTTTTTGCTCGCTGCAGCAGGAATTCCCAACACGGTAATGAGCGCATGCCAAAAAATTCTACCTTTTTTGGCCAAAGACTGAATCGCCCCATTTAACTGCCAAGGCATAGGCTTGTGCAGCAGCGGTAGGGATGGAACGGAAAGCCCGCAGTGCGAGAGGCTTGTGGGTGGCCGGACTTGGAGGGACAGCCCGGCCACCGCCCAAATCTTATTATTTTTAAAGAAGACACTTCATGGATTGAATCTAACATGGATCTCTTTTGCATCTCAAAAAATAAAGTTAAACATGGAATGTATTTTTTGATTTAAATAATACACGTCGCGTGATTTTAATGCAAATGGAATCATATCGATCAGTATTTTATTATAAATCTTAAAATAAACAAGCATGTTCTATCACGTAAAAGAATTGCAATTTAACGCCCGGGTCTCAAAACCAGACCCCCGTTTTGCCAATTTGCTCTTGGAGCAATTTGGAGGTGCAAATGGAGAGCTAAAAGCAGCCTTACAATATTTTGCTCAAGCTTTTCCAGCCAAACAACCCTATCCTGACAAATATGATATGCTCATGGATATCGCCACAGAGGAATTTAGCCACCTGGAGATTGTGGGAGCTACCATCCAAATGCTACTGAATGGCATAAATGGAGAACTAAAGGATGCGGCAGAGAAGTCTGAAATCATGCAGCTGATGGATGGAACTTCGAAGAAGGAAAGCCTGATACATGAAGCCCTATCCAATCCCCAATTTTTGGTGTTGCATGGTGCAGGCCCTGCGTATAAGGACAGCCAGGGCAACCCATTTTCCGGCACATATATTAACTGCAATGGCGATCTGAGCGTGGACCTTCGTTCTAATATTGCCGCCGAGTCCCGTGCAAAAATTGTGTATGAATATCTTTTGCAATTTACTGACGACCCGTATGTCAAGGAGACGTTGACTTTTCTGATGACTCGTGAGGTAGCCCATTTTCAGATGTTTGAAGCCGCACTGGCCACCATACAACCTAACTTCCCTCCCGGCGTGATGCAGGCAGACCCTCGGTATAGCAACACCTACTTTAACATGTCGAATGGTGAAAGTGTAAGGGGTCCGTGGAATGAAGGCAAGACGCCTGGACTAGGAGAAACTTGGCAATATATCGAGGATCCATTAGCACACGTGATGGAAACAGATGGGCTGATCAATCGGAAGCCAGAAGGGACGGACATAACGGCGAAGAAGGCCGAAAAAAAGACCAAAGAGGTGAGTAAGATCCGAACCAATGAAATAAAATCTGCCGTTCCGAAAGGGAAAAACCAGTGGAGTACATATGCCCCACTTACTGCTAAGTAAGAAAAATAGCTTGTAGATGAATAAGCAAAGTAAACGAGATACTGAGGATCGGATAGCGATTGAATACTATACCGATCCTCTTTGTTGTTGGAGCTGGGCATTAGAGCCCCAATGGCGGCGGCTGAGGTACGCGTATAACGGCCAGGTTAAGTGGCGCTACCGCATGGGAGGGCTTATCCCGAACTGGAATCATTATAATGACCCCATGAATAATGTAAGCCGGCCCATCCAAATGGGGCCTGTTTGGATGGAGGCCAAGCACTTATCGGGAATGCCTATTGACAGCCTGCTATGGCACAACAACCCGCCTGACTCTTCTTATCCTGCCTGCCTTGCCGTGAAATGTGCCGCACGGCAATCTCCTGATGCCGCTGAGCTTTACCTGCGTAAAACTCGCGAAGCAGTAATGATAAACGGGAGGAACATTGGCAAACAGGAAATACTGATTGAAATTGGGAATGTGTTGGGAAAGGAAGCTCCGGAAATTTTTGACGCCAAACGATTCATCTCCGATCTAAGGCAAAATGCAGGGTTGGAAGGTTTTAGAGAGGACATGCAAAAGGCACTGTACCATAAAATCAGCCGCTTCCCTACGCTGACTATCTCTAAAGGAAACGAACCTGGGGTAATGATCGTGGGCTATAGGCCTTATGACGCTCTTGTAACTGCCCTTGAGCAAGTAGCTCCTGGAATAAAACCTACTCATGCCCAAGCCACAGCAGAAGAGTATGAGGCATTCTGGGGGAAAGTGCTTCCGCGCGAAATGGAGGAGGTGGTAGAAATTGTAGCGAAAGTTGACTAAAGCTATCCGATTTATATCTCTTCAGCATTTTCATAATCCTCTTCAATGAATATATAACGATAAAGGTCTTCGCTTTCTATTGTGTAGGAAGTATCTTCTAAGATATTTCTTGATTTTGGATTAACATTTTGATGTTTTTCCTTAACAATGTTGTATAAATTTGGCGTTTCTCGTTCTCATAAGTTAAAACAATAAAATCAGCATCAAAGGCCGACATGGCTGTAACACCTTTGCCCATGCTTGCCTTTGTAAACTTTTCGATTAAGTCACCATGCTTATCTATTGTATTAGACCCACGATAGATACCATAGCTATATAATTCTATTTCAATATCCTTACTTGTATTATTTATTAGCATATATGTCCTCTTTTCGACACCAGCTTCCCTGACACATGAGGAAAATGACAGAGACAGCATTATTAGATAATAAAAAGCATGTTTCATAATTAAGTTTTAATACCAGTTGGCAAATAACTCATTTAAATTCCCTTCTGTTGGATTGTATTTC
>CAYTTV010000088.1:0-10256 GCA_964440915.1 uncultured Roseivirgaceae bacterium | reverse complement strand
TATTTTAGTCATTTCAATTTCTAATTGGATCAGAAATAAAAGCTGTTTGACCTGCCCATATGGGGCACGCCTTTTTTAGCGGGTGAGTTCAAAGTATAACTCAGGTTAGAAGTTTTAATCGTTCCAACTTGTCGCCCCCAAAGACTTACTCCGTGAAAAACTTCGTAAGTTCCGGAATGATGGGTGCACTATAACAAAAAAGTCCAAGGTCTGCTGATGAAACCTTGGACTTTTTGCCTTAAATCTTTTATCTAAAATCTAAAATCTAGCTAAGCCTATATATGGATCACTTCACCATAAGCAGCGGCAGTTGCTTCCATTACCGCTTCCGACATGGTCGGGTGTGGGTGTATCGTTTTGATGATCTCATGCCCTGTAGTTTCCAGCTTTCTGGCTGCTACTACTTCAGCAATCATTTCCGTTACATTGGCCCCAATCATATGCGCTCCTAACCATTCGCCATATTTTGCATCATAAATTACCTTCACGAAGCCATCTTTTGCTCCTGCTGCACTTGCCTTACCAGATGCGCTAAAGGGAAATTTACCTACCTTAATCTCATATCCTGCTTCCTTCGCTGCCTTTTCTGTATAGCCTACAGAAGCAATCTCTGGCTGGGCATAAGTACAACCAGGTATGTTGTTATAATCGATCGGTTCTGGGTTTAACCCAGCTATTTTTTCCACGCAAGTAATGCCTTCGGCAGAGGCTACGTGCGCCAAAGCAGGGCCATGTACGATGTCACCAATTGCGTATACGCCATCTACGTTGGTTTTATAGAAATCATCTACCAAAACCTTCCCTTTCTCGGTCTTCACACCTACGTCTTCGAGGCCGATGCCTTCCAAATTAGTAGTAATACCTACTGCAGACAACACAATGTCGCACTCGATCTTCTCTTCGCCCTTTTTTGTTTTGACAGTTACTTTGCATTTTTTGCCTTTGGTATCAACGTTCGTCACTTCAGATTCTGTCATGATATTGATGCCTGCTTTCTTAAAGCTTCTGGCCAGTTGCTTAGAAACCTCTTCGTCTTCTACAGGCACAATATTGGGCATGTACTCTACAATGGTCACTTTGGTGCCGATCGTGCTATAGAAATAGGCAAACTCAACACCTATCGCACCAGAACCTACTACTACCATAGACTCAGGCTTCTTATCGAGGACGAGCGCTTTTCTATATCCAATGATTTTCTCATCATCAATAGGAAGATTCGGAAGTTCTCGTGACCTTCCTCCCGTAGCTACAATAATATTTTTTGCGGAATAGTCTGTTTTTTTACCATCACCGTCCGTTACTTCTACCGTTTTATTGGCTTTAAGCTTCCCGAAACCTACAATATGATCTATCTTGTTCTTTTTCAATAGAAACTGAATCCCTTTGCTCATGCCTCCTGCTACATCTCGACTGCGCTTTACCATGGCACCAAGGTCTGCAGAAGCATCTTTTACTGATACACCGTAGTCCTCAGCATGTGTGATATAATCAAAAACCTGGGCACTTTTCAAAAGCGCCTTAGTTGGGATACACCCCCAATTCAAACATATTCCTCCCAGTTCAGCCTTTTCGACCACACCCACTTTCATCCCAAGTTGCGAAGCACGGATTGCCGCCACATATCCACCAGGGCCGCTTCCAATGACAATCAGATCATATTTTGTTGACATATTTTTAAGTTTTAAGGATTCAAAACGCTTAGACCCTGCAAATTTACTTTTTTTGTCCTTAGAAAAAAATGTTTGTCGTGTTTGAAATAAGTTACATCGCCTGCCGCCCATCAGGTCATATTGGTAAGGCCAAAGCTACTGTGCAAATTGTGAGGTTATTGAAAAAAACACTCTTAAACTTGCTGACGGCACCCAAAATGAATAATTTAGCCCACAAATTACAAAAGCCCACCTGTCATGTTCATGGCTTTGTTATTTTTAACAATACACCTAGATCTTTTTTAACATCATGAATGCGCTAAGGATCATATACATGGGCACGCCGGAATTTGCCGTACCACCCCTGGAAATACTCATCAAGAATAATTTCAACGTTGTAGCAGTAATTACGGCTCCTGACAAACCTAAAGGAAGAGGTCAAAAAATAGGCATTTCACCTGTTAAAGACTTTGCTGTGGCCCAAGGCTTACCCATATTACAGCCTACTAATTTAAAAGATCCTGCCTTTCTAGAGTCGTTGGCTTCCTACAATGCCGATTTGCAGGTAGTAGTGGCTTTTAGGATGCTTCCAGAAGTCGTGTGGGACATGCCCAGGTTAGGCACTTTCAATTTACATGCCTCGCTACTGCCCTCCTACCGTGGTGCCGCTCCTATTAATTGGGCTATTATCAACGGTGAAAAGGAAACTGGCGTCACCACTTTCTTTCTGAACCATGATATAGATACAGGCGATATTATCTTTCAAGAAAAGGAACCGATATATGAAGATGATACTGCCGGAACTCTGTATGAGCGACTCATGCACAAAGGAGCAGATTTGGTCCTAAAAACTGTGCAGATGATATCAGAAGGTAAACATAATACTCAAAAACAGACTCAAGGAGAGGTAAAAAACGCACCAAAGATTTTTAAGGATGACTGTAAAATCGATTGGGACACTGCCTCAACCGCGATCGTAAATTTTGTGAGAGGCTTGTCGCCTTATCCCACCGCATGGACAATTTTGGATGGAAAAACGCTTAAAATCTATAAGGCCTCCGTTGTTGAAGATGAAATACAGAACTTGAATTCAGGAGAATATATAACAGACAATAAGGGTTATTTGTATTTTAAGTCTAAGGACGCCATGATTTCCGTAGAAGACTTACAACTAGAAGGAAAGAGACGCATGGATGTAGCCAGTTTTTTGAGGGGAACAAAATTGGAAAACAATAAAATTTAGCAAGAAAATTATGATTAAATCGATAATAGTGGCAAAAGCTGATAACGGTGCCATTGGCAAGGACAATCAGTTGATATGGCACATGCCAGCAGATCTAAAGCATTTTAAAAATACCACGATGGGCCACCACATCATCATGGGAAGGAAAACTTTCGAGTCTCAGAAGAAGCCCTTGCCTGGTAGAACAAGTATTGTTATCACCAGAGACAAGCAATATAAGGCTGAAGGCTGCATCATTGTTCACTCGCTCGAGGATGCATTCAATATAGGCAAGGAAAACAAGCAAGAAGAGGTTTTTATACTCGGAGGGGCTGAAATTTACACGCTCGCTCTACCTTATACCGATAAGCTATATCTTACTGAAATAAAGGCCTCTTTTGAAGCCGATACATTTTTTCCGACCTTGAACATGGAGGAATGGGAGGAGATAAAGAGAGATGAGTTTCCTGCTGACGAAAAAAATCCTCATCCTTATATTTTTTTAGAACTTATTCGAATAAAGTAAACAAAAAAGGTTTATTTGCTTTATATACATACAGATCAAAAATTCGGGTGCTGCTTGATCAAAACGAGTCGCTAGGAATGAGGAGAAGAAAAAGTCAATCGAACAGTATCCGATCAGATAGGAGAAGTCGGGTTGAAAGACAATTGACAGCTTTTAATGTTTAATGAAACTTTTGTTTAACTTGCAGACTTATTAAACTTATTCTTGCTTTTTTTCCTGTATAAGAGATTGATTCTTAAGCATTACTTTTTAAAATTAAGATACGGGCCGCAAGAACCCTTGAAAACTAATTGGAACTTGACGTGAGAATGGTGATCTTATGGATTGCCTTGTAAAATTATTATTTAAATGGCGTAAAGGGGCTTTTTTTAACTTGAGCATTTCATGTTACCCTTTTTCAACTAAACAAATACCGGCATATTATAAATTATTAGATCCCTAATTACAGAGATTATGATAACGAATGGAACAAGCAAAGAAAGGTGGAAAGAAATTAATTTTCACACCAATTTAGAACACCCCAAATACGAAATTTCCCACTTGGGCAGAGTAAAGAGCTATGCTATAGACAAAGAACAGGGCAGGCTGATCAACGGAGGCAATACCAATGGCTACAAGACCATTACTGTAAAGCTCGGTAATAAAATCACGCAGCAGCATTATGTACACCGTTTGGTAGCCGAAACTTTCCTCAAGAAACAGCACGACGACCAGCACTATGTGATTCATCTTGATTATGACAAAACCAATAATTCTATCTATAACCTAAAATGGGTAACAGAAGCAGAGCTGGTTAGGCATAACAATAAGAATCCTGTAGTTTTGAAAAGGCGTGTAACTGGCTATAAGCTCACTGAAAATGATGTACGGGTAATAAAGCGCTTGCTTGCCAGTAATAAAACCAGGCTGAGCATGATTGCCAAAAGATTTGGAATTACCCATACGCAGCTTAACCGTATCCGCTCAGGTGAAAACTGGGGACATGTAACGCTGTAGATATTTTTTAAAAGCCAGCTATCAGAAAATATAGCCAATAGTTAGGCCCGCTCTTATAGGAACCGATATTTTTGACTTTGGCGCCTCATCAAATGCTTTTTTGATAGTTTCGTTGGGATAGTCTATTGCAGCATATTCTCTATAGCCTATCCCAACACCAATAAAAACATCTAATGTGATTCCCTTGGCTCCTGCATCTTTGGTAACTCTGTCACCCACCAGGATGGCATATTCGTAAGCTTTGCTTTTTTCCTCCAAGACCGGCACGTTGGGTACGATCGGGGCATCGTCGGGTATTCTGGTGCGATAATCAACCTGTGTGAAGCGCAATTCATGGGCAAAATACAACATACCCAAGTCCTGGTCCTTTTGATAAAATTTCTGTCGAAATGCTGCCGAGAAGCCTCTTTGATAGAGCGCATACCTAGGCATATTGGCCTCCTTTGTAAAAAACGGATCTCGGAGCAATGTCAATTGGAATTCATGGCCAATCCGCTCTTGAATATAATATTCTACCGAAATCGGGAGGCTGCCTACCGCTATGGCAACAGGGTTGGTCCCTATAATTATCCCTCTAAATTCGTTCAATCTGCTCTTAAAATATTTCGACTCATTGGCCCTGAACTTATATTCAGGCTTCTGATAATCGAGGGTATCGGCTGCGCCTTCCGAACCCTGAAAAGCTAATCCTTCAAACTCAAATGTCTCTCCACTATAGACTGTTCGATAATAACCCGCTATCGAACCATCTTCCTTAAACAATGTCCAGGTACCTACACGTTGATTGCCTTCAATGTTTCCCGTCATTTTCACTTCACCTGTTTCATAATAACCCACAAAAGCCCCTTGGTCATTTACAAACGTAGCCTGCCCCTCCAATGCTCCATTTTCATAATAATACAACCATTCTCCCTGTCTGATGCCATCTTCCATCCTTCCCTTCATTTTAAGCTTGCCACTATTATAATATTCCGTGTACATGCCTTCACCCGCCTCAAAAAAACCTTCTCCCTTCAAACCGCCATCTTCAAAATACAGCTTCCAGTAACCGTCCTTTTTACTGTCTCTCTCTAGTCCTTCTGAACTCAAAGTCTCATCTTCATAAAAATACTGCCAGTGACCTGCTCTTTCCCCTTGAACATATGTGCCTTTAGAAGACATGTTGCCATTTTCGTGATAAAACGTCCATTCTCCCGAGCGCAGCCCGTCTTCATAAGGCCCTTCTCCCATTTTGGCCGAACTTTCGTAATAATACACCCATAAACTATCGCTTTTTTCACCTTTTTTGAAGCCAGTAGCTTTTAATTTTCCAGAAGGATAATATTCCTTATACTTATTTATCCCTCCTTCATATAAACCTTTTGCCTTTAATTCGCCGCTTTCGTAATAATAATGCCATAAGCCTTTTCTTTCCCCCCTTTCAAATTCTCCTTCGCTTTTTATACTGCCATTCTCATAATAAAAAAACCACTTTCCCTCACGCCTCCCCTCAGCAATATCCCCTTCCATACGTTTGTGCTGGTTCTCGTAAAAGTACTCCCAATGGCCCATTTGATTTTCACCTTCCATTGGACCCTTCATTCTAAGCCCTCCATTTTGATAGAAATACCGCCATCCTCCAGTAGCCACACTCCTACGATATTGTCCTTCAATCATAATATGACCGTTGGGATAATAAGATCTATAAAATCCGTTCAGTTGGGAGGGAGTTTTCTTGTCGATCTGGTACTCTTCTTTCAGGAATTGCTTTTTATCATCGAAGTAAGTCCTTACTTCTAAAGTTTGGCCAATAGCAAGGGAGAAAAAATTCAGAGCAAGAAAAATAAAAAATAAAATCCTGAACATGATTACATATTACACATTATGTACAGCAATAGGCCCCATTTAGACTGACCTCTAAGATCAAGGCAAATTTATCTTCTGATACCAACAAATGAATCAAAACAAACTTATACCTTATAATTCAATTGCTAAATACGTAAATTTGATATACAAAAACTATTTAAAATATCAGCACTATGGCCGCCCAGAATCCAGAGAATAAAAGAAACATAGCCTCCAGTAGTACTAAAAATGATCCATTCGAGTCGCCTGATTTTTATGCTGTAGACGACCTGCTCACAGAGGAGCATAAGCTTATCAGAAGTGCCATGCGTGATTTTGTCAAAAGAGAGATTTCTCCTTTTATCGAATCATGGGCGCAACAAGCCATTTTCCCTGTAGAGATCGTCAAAAAGTTGGGAGAAGCGGGGGCATTTGGACCGACCATTCCTTCAGAGTATGGTGGCGGGGGACTAGACTACATTGCCTATGGCCTTATCATGCAGGAGATAGAAAGAGGGGATTCGGGCATGCGCTCTACTGCTTCTGTACAGGGTTCATTGGTGATGTTTCCCATATACAAATTTGGTTCTGAGGCACAAAAACACAAATATTTGCCCAAATTGGGAAGCGGCGAGTGGCTTGGTTGCTTTGGCCTGACCGAACCCGACCATGGCTCTAACCCCGCCGGGCTGCGCACCAACTTCAAAGATATGGGCGATCACTATTTGCTTAATGGGAGCAAGATGTGGATTTCCAATGCTCCTTATGCAGATATTGCAGTGGTTTGGGCCAAAGATGAATCTGATAGAATTCATGGACTAATCGTAGAGCGGGGTATGGAAGGTTTTTCAACGCCAGAAACCCATAATAAATGGTCGCTTCGAGCAAGTGCTACTGGAGAGCTGGTGTTTGACAATGTAAAAGTACCCAAGGAAAATTTGCTCGGGGGTAAAAGCGGACTCGGTGCAGCCTTAAACTGTCTGGACACCGCCCGATATGGCATTGCATGGGGCGCCATTGGTGCTGCCATGGACTGCTACGATACCGCAAAAAGGTATGCATTGGAGCGAGAGCAGTTTGACAAACCTATTGGCGCTTTTCAGCTCACGCAGAAAAAATTGGCGGAAATGCTCACCGAAATCACTAAAGCACAACTTCTGAACTGGAAGCTAGGCAAGATGATGGACGAAGGGAAAGCTACTACAGCCCAGATTTCGATGGCCAAAAGGAATAACGTGGAAATGGCATTGCATATAGGCAGGGAAGCAAGACAAATACTAGGCGGAATGGGCATTACCGGTGAATATCCCATCATGCGCCATATGATGAATCTAGAGTCTGTCGTTACCTATGAAGGCACGCACGACATCCATTTGCTGATTCTCGGACAGGAAATCACAGGAATAGCAGCTTTTAATTAAAAAAGGCTTATCCCGGGTTCAATGTAAAGGGAAGAGCAGTAGAGGGAGGGAATAATATCCGAGAGCAAGTCATAAGAAGAAGATATAACAAGGGATCAAAAATCCAATTAAATTGTTTATTCCCGTAGTTGATAACTAGATGGTTATAGATAACTCAGAGAACCTATTTATTACAGTTGCAGAAGGGCAAGAGACAGATTATAATAAAATTCAAGACAGCAATGTGTGGAACAAAATGATTGAAATTTCAAAAATGGAAAAATTGTGAAAATCAAAGCCAGAGACCTGGATGAAATGAAATGCATGAGTACAAACAAATATATAAAAAAAGAGCAGAGGGTTCTTTAGTAATCGAACTTCTGCTCTTTTTCAATATTGGCTTCGAGGGAGACAGCGGCTTTAAACCGCTGCCATTTTTACACCAACGCTATTCTTGAGGGGATAACCTTAGCAACATCCCAGGACCTTCTGTTCCTACGTAAATATAACCTTCAGGACTTTGGGCTACAGATCGCACCCTTGCTACATCCTGAAGCAGTTTTTCTTCTTCAACTACTTTCGTGCCATCCAATTTCAATCTGGCCACATGCTTTTGTGCCAATGCGCCAACGAGCAAATTGCCTTCCCAATCAGGGAACATATCACCTTTCACCATCGTCAAGCCACAAACTGCAATGGACGGAACCCAATAATGTACTGGTTGCTCCATACCTTCTTTCTCTGTGAGATCTGAAATTATGGAATTATCGTAATCCACGCCATAGGTGATCACGGGCCAGCCATAGTTTTTGCCTTTTTCTATTATATTTAATTCATCTCCACCTTTAGGTCCATGCTCGTGCTCCCATAAGATGTCTGTGTCAACATCATAATACAAGCCTTGCATATTCCTATTGCCATACGTCCAAATGGACCCTTTGGCATTGGCATCCCCAACAAATGGATTATCTTCTGGAATACGTCCATCGTCAAATAGTCTATGCACCTTGCCATAGTGATTGCTCAGGTCCTGAGAATTTTCTTTGGTCCCTCTTTCACCTACTGTTATGTACAAATAACCGTCATTATCGAAAGCTATTCTGGAGCCGAAGTGGTGAGAAGACCTCACTACTGGCTCTGTTAAAAAGATTTCTTCTACATCCACTAAACTAGTTCCATCAAGTCTAGCTCTGGTCAAAGCTGTTATGGCACCGTTGCCTACAGCCTTGGAATAAGAAAGGTATATCCAACCATTCTCTTCATACTGGGGATGCAATTGGATGTCCAATAGGCCTCCTTGTCCTTGATAGAACACTTTGGGAACATTTTCCACTCTTTCGTCCAGCAACTTACCATCTTGCACTATCCTGATTACTCCCTCCTTTTCATTCAAAAGGATCCTTCCATCTGGAAGAAAAGCCATGCCCCAGATACTGTTCAGATCCGTAGAGATCGTATCTACTTTAAATGCCTGTGAGCTTTCCCTGTTTTCTCCTTGATCAACAACCTGGTTGGTATTGTTACCATTTCCGCAGGAGGATATGGCGAGCAAAAAAAGTAAAGAGAAAAAGATTACGTTCGTGTTTTTCATTTTATGTTATTTTCAGTGAATTGCAAATACGAGTTAAATCTACTAAAAAATAAAAAGTGATTCTATAAAAACATGCAAGAGCTTATTTCATCGCAGCAATCACAATAAAGTCAGGCTCCGACACAACCCCGTCAAAATCCTGTAATGGCTCCTTGGTATATTCCGATTTCATTATCCTGAAACCACTGTCTTCGATCAATTCTTCTGCTTCTTCCTGCGTGTACATGGTAAACCCGTGCTGCACAAACGGCAGTTTTCGCATAAATTCTTTGGAGCGAATGGCCAAACTCAAAACTCCTCCTAGTTTCAAGACTTTAAGGATTTGTTGAAGATGATCTTCAGGTTTCTCCCAAAAATAGAGTGTATTGGCAGCCAATACTTTATCGAAACTTCCCGCATCAAATGGAATGCTGTCAGAAGATGCTAAATGAATCTCTACTTGGTTGTTCTTTATTTCTTGCAGGTGATTTTCAGTAGCTTCTGCCACCATGGTCTCAGCAAAGTCTATTCCCGTATAGCGTATGTTTTCCGCTTTACTAAGTATGTCTTTGATATGGGCGCCATTTCCAAAGCCAATTTCCAAAATGCTCTCACCATCTTTCATTGATAATGCTTCAATGCTCTGGTTTATCATGTTAAAGTTAGACTTGTTCAAGTTCTTGGCTACCTGTTTGCCCAGATCTCCTTCTGGCTTTCGCAACATGGTGGCAATAGTCTTGTCATCTGCTTTCTGATCCATTGGTTTATCGGTTAAAGTTACAATTATATGATGCAGGCCAATTTCTTAAAAAATGACCTCCTACAAAGCTATACAAGAAATGGGGAATCGGAAAACTGAAGTGATTGAAAGAATTAATGAATTACAGAATGATTGAATGACTGTGGTAACTTTTCGTCTATTTTACTGACTACTTTCCTTTGACAGCTTCATATGCTTCCCGTTGTTCAACCCCTTCGGGGTTGGGTTTAGTGCGATCGCCCTTTGTTATTCATTTTGAAGCCCTTCAGGCTTCTCGCATACTGCCTGTCGCCCGCTGTACAATTTTCT
>CAYTTV010000087.1:0-10397 GCA_964440915.1 uncultured Roseivirgaceae bacterium | reverse complement strand
TTCAACATGCTTTAAAAACAAGAAAAGAATCGAAAGAAGCCTGAAAGGCTTCAACATGAATAAGGTTAGATCCTAACCTATAAACTAGACAAAGAAATATGAAAAATTTAAAGAGTAGAAAATTCATCTCAAGATCAGGATATCATTGGCTAGGCTATTTCTCTTGCTTTCTTTTGGCTGTCCTGATGAACAGTTGTGGGGGTAAAACCGAACAAAATACTGAAATTGATGGCGATCCTTGGGACAATCTGGATGCCATCAGGGCCCAGATAAAAGCGCCTGAATTTCCAGACAACGATTTTCTCATTACAGATTATGGAGCCATAGGAGACGGTGAAACAAAAAACACAGAGGCTTTCCAAAAAGCTATTCAGGAGTGTCACGATATGGGAGGAGGCAGGGTCATCATTCCTGAAGGCACTTTCTTAACTGGCGCCATACACCTCAAGAGCAATGTCAACCTACATCTTGCAGACAGTGCTATCATACTTTTTAGTCGCGATACTGCCGATTACTTGCCGATGGTATTCAGCCGGTGGGAAGGCATGGAACTGATGAATTACTCTCCTTTTATTTATGCTTACGAACAGGATAATATTGCTATTACTGGAAATGGAACTTTGGATGGCAACGCAAACAATGAATATTGGTGGCCTTGGTGCGGTGCAAAAATATACGGTTGGGAAGAAGGCCAGCCCAGACAGACTGCCGATCGGGATCTGTTACACGAGCTGAACCATCAGGAAACCGATCCTGCTACGAGGATATTTGGTCCTGGCCATTACTTACGACCTCAGTTTATCCAAACATACAAATGCAACAATGTCTTGATCAGCGATGTGAAAATGATCAATTCTCCAATGTGGAATATACACCCCGTATTGTGCGAAAATGTGACCATTCAAAATGTAAAGATAATTTCATTGGGTCCCAATAACGATGGGTGCAATCCAGAGTCCAGCAAAAATGTGCTGATCAAGGACTGCTATTTTGATACTGGAGATGATTGTATTGCTATTAAATCTGGCCGCAACCACGATGGAAGAAGGATTAATAAGCCGTCTGAGAATATCATTATAGAAGGTTGTTACATGAAAGAAGGCCATGGTGGGGTAGTGATCGGCAGTGAGGTTTCAGGAGGTGCCAGAAATATATACGCACATAACCTCATCATGGACAGTCCTCAACTTGATCGTGTGCTCAGGATCAAAACGAGTTCTCAAAGAGGCGGAGTGGTTGAAAACATCTTTATGAAAGATGTGAAAGTAGGAACATACAAAGAGGCAGCGGTAAGGTGTAATATGTTTTATGAAGAGCCAGGAGATCATATGCCCATTATTCGAAATATAATCGTGGAAAATTTGGAAGTAGAGAATGGTGGAAAGTATGCTGTGCTAGTTGATGCCTATGAAGCGTCTCCTGTAGAGAATCTAAAGTTGATCAACTGCAATATTAAGAATGTGGAGATTCCCCTAAAAGTTGATCATGTCAAGAATATGGAATTTGTTAATGTAACCATCAATGGAGAGAAAATGGTCTTTGAAGAGACCAGCAATTGATCCATAAATAAATGCTTTTATCACTTAAAAAAATAACTTGAAATGAAGTTAACTCAGTACCCCATTCTGATTTTTATGCTTTTTTTGTTGTCCGCTAGTTTAGGGCGAGCACAATCAGCCATAGGAAATATTAAATCCGATTATGAAGAAAGCCAAAACAAATTTACATTTTATACCGACCACGCTAGTGTTCAGCTTGAGTTTTGTACTGCGGAAATGGTTCGTATAAGAACGAGCTGGGAGGGTACTTTTGAGCCTGATGAACCTTATATGGTCATTCAATATGTTTGGGAGCCGATTCAGGTGGATGTAAAGGAAGATCCTGATTTTTTTCTGTTATCTACTAGCGCATTACAGGTAAAAATGACAAAGTCACCTTTAGCCATAGAAATCGCTAACAGTGCTGGGGATATCATTTCAACAGAATTGCTAGGCGATAATTTTGGAGGGGCTTATAGAAATGAAGTAGCGACTGGAGCTCGCAAAAAGCTGATGCCAGAGGAGCATTTTTTCGGCTTTGGAGAGCGCATGGATTTTATTGACCAACGGGGAAAGGATGTGCAGCTTAACGTAGGCAGAGGAACCCAAAGGCCGCATATAATTGGTGCCTACAATATTCTTGAAGCCAATTATTCACCGGTGCCTTTTTTCATGAGCACTAAAGGATATGGCATATTCTTGCACAATTCTTTTGCTACCCGATGGGATATGGGCTACTCTGACGACCAATCTTATGCTTTTGAGGCAGAAAATGGAGAGCTCGATTATTACTTCATTTATGGACCCGATTTTCCCTCCATCTTAGATCGGTATACTGCTCTTACAGGAAAGTCACCCCTATTGCCAAGATTTGCCCACGGTCTTCATGTGGGTACTTATAGTGGAGGCACTTGGGGCCATGAAAAAAACACCTCTACCCATTATGTTGTAGGCCTTGCAAAACGATATAGAGAAAATGAGATACCTTTAGACGTCTTGCACCTTGATTCTACCTGGAGGATTTTTGGAAGAAGCGGCGGAAGTGGTGCAACCACTTTCGAGTGGAGAGAAACTTTTATCGACCCCAAATCGATGTTTGATAGCCTTTACGATCTTAACCTGAACATGGTGGGGCTTCACGTTAGGCCAAGATTGGACAACGGGCCTAAGTTTGACCTCCTGGACAAAGCCAGAGAGGCGGGACACGTCTACCCAGAAGAAGATAGCCCTGGTGAGTTCGTAAATTTCTTTGACAAAGAGGCTGTTGATTGGTGGTGGGAAAACGGTGTAATGAAAATAGCCGACCTAGGAGCCATGTTTCTGAAGACAGATGAAGGCAGTGCATTTGGCCGACAAGCCAACGAAAGCGATAAGGTTGGCCCTACTGGTGAAATGGCAAAAAGGTTGCATAATGTATTTCCCATTGCTTATGCCAAAGCACCTTACGAAAAGTTTAAAGAGCACAATAAAATGCGGGGCATGAATCATACCCGTGAGGGCTATGCCGGCATTCAACGTTATCCATTTATCTGGGCTGGAGACTGGCCTAGCGAATGGCAATACTTTGCGCCAGTAATCAGGGCAGGCATCAATATGGGGCTTTCTGGAATCGGGTATTGGACACACAACATGGGCGGTTTTGAGCATGATGCAGATCCTGAACTGTATGCCCGATGGGTGCAGTTTGGGATGTTCAGTCCTCTTGCTCATGTTTTTGGCATGGATCATCCAGGGTATAAAGAGCCGTGGAACTATGGCGAAGAAGCATTGAAAATCTTCAAGCAATACGATCAATTGCGATATAGAATGATACCTTATATCTATAGTGCTGCTTTTGAACAGCATAAAACAGGCATGCCCATTATGCGCGCATTGGTTTTGGAAAATCAGCATGATAGGAACACCTATGCTATAGATGACCAGTATATGTTTGGGGAAAGCTTAATGATATGCCCCGTAACAGTTAAGGATGCCCAAACACGTATCGTTTACCTACCAGAAGGAACTTGGTTCGACTATTGGACAGGCAAGACATATGAGGGCAGGAAATACTATAATATCGTGACGCCCTTAGATATACTCCCCATTTTTGTGAAAGCAGGCGGTATAATTCCTATGCAAGATGATGTTCAGTATGACAATAGGGAGCCCTGGGGGACGATCACTTATGAAATATTCCCCTCAGGAGATTCGAGCTTCGATTTATATGAAGATGATGGATTGAGCGAAGATTACACAGAAGGCAATTACAGCACCACCACTATAAGTGCTCAAGAGACAGCCGACGGACTCACCTTTGCCATAGCTAAGTCTAAAGGGAGCTTCCCTGTCCCCGCACGGCACTATATTTTAAAGGTCCATACTGATAAGGCTCCAGTTCAAGTCACGAGGAATGGTGCCAAGAAAAAAATTAAAACCTCTGAGCCAGCATCATTCCCCCAAGCTAAAAACGCAGCTTGGTATTATGATGAAGCCGCTAAAATTTTGTGGATAAAAGATATGAAGGCATCCAATAAAGAGGTCTCCTTTCAGGTGTCTTATTGACCCACCACTTTAGAAACAGGTGCTTTTATGGCAATAGTGATAGATTGATTGAATAATGCTAATGCAATCAGGTAGAAGAGGTTTAAACACTTCCATCTACCTGATTTTTTTATACACTTCTCTCCAGTTCATAGAATAGGCTTATGACCTCTCCTAAATGTGGCCCATATAGGTCGGCTACCCTTCTAAAGGAATGCAGAGAAAGCCCTGCTGACAACCGCACACTTTGCCTATTGTGCATGAGCAATTTTCTATAGGTTATCTGGTGCCTGAAATCATACGTCCATAAATTTTAAAAACTTTTAAGAAAACTATCAGTTCTTTTTTTAACGATTTTTTGGGAACAACGGACTATCCGTATTTTTTAATTTTAAAGACTATCCTATGTTGGCCATGAACTATAGAGGCCCTTTAAGGGTTAGAATCGACGAAAAACCTTATCCGAAAATATTGCATCCCGAAGATGCCATTGTAAGGGTCACGCGGGCATGTATCTGTGGCTCTGATATCCACCTTTACAATGGGCTGGTGCCCGATACAAGAGTAGGTGAAACCTTCGGGCATGAATTCGTGGGGGTCGTAGAAGAAATCGGGGCTGATGTCCAAAAACTGAAAGTGGGTGATAGGGTATTGGTGCCATTCAACATTGCTTGTGGGAAATGTATATTCTGCAAGCAAGGATTATACGGCAACTGCCATGAAGCCAACCCACAGGCAACGGCAGTAGGGGGCATATTTGGATATTCCCACACCGCTGGAGGATATAATGGGGGGCAAGCCGAATATGTGCGGGTTCCATATGCCGATGTTGGCCCTACCATAATTCCCGAAGGTATGGATCCTGACGATGCTGTTTTGCTGACCGATGTTGTGCCCACCGGATATCAGGCCGCAGAAATGGGAGGTATACAAAAGGGAGATACGGTAGTGGTTTTTGGCGCAGGCCCCATAGGGATTATGGCGGCAAGGTGTGCATGGCTATTCGGAGCAGGGAGGGTTATCGTAATCGACAAACTAGAATACCGCCTTGACTTCGTGAGAACCTACGCACCATGCGAAGCTTATAATTTTGAAGAAATGGATGATCCCGTGATGTTTATCAAGAAAACGACTGACTGGATGGGAGCTGATGTCTGCATTGATGCTGTAGGAGCAGATGCCACTGGTAGGGCCTACCACAGCATCACTGGAAGGGCCATGATCCAAGCAGGGGCTGCTACTGCCTTGCGATGGGCCATAAATGGTGTAAGGAAAGGTGGCGTGGTGTCTATTGTTGGGGTGTATGGCCCAACGGACAATCTTGTACCTATCGGCAATGTGCTGAATAAGGGCATTACCATAAGGGCCAATCAAACTTCTGTAAAACGCCTGCTGCCAAAATTGATCAAACATGTGCAAGATGGGATAATAAATCCAAAAGCGATGATAACGCATCGTATCCCTCTAGAGGAGGTGTCTGATGCTTATCGGATGTTTTCAGCTAAACTCGACAACTGTATCAAGCCTGTCCTTATTCCCCCTTCAGCGGGCATGTGACGCTATAAAAATACAATTATTATGAAAGAAGCACTTAAAGATTATTCACATATTAAGGGTTGGGGCATAGACGCCAATCCAAAGAATGACCCCACATATCCGATGAGGCACCGAACTGATGATGGGAATGAAGGGTATGATTGGGAAAGGCCTACGCTGCAACCAAAGGATATGGAGATTTTGCACTCCATCGAACGCCCCAATATTAGTGCGGTATTTGGAACTTCCATGCCGCCAAAAGGACTAAGTGGAATGATACGAAGGTTTGCATTCAAATTCAGCGAGTCGAGTTATGCACACTGGCTTCCCCTCATATTGGCCGATAGGGTTAATGTCGTAGAGGGAGTTCTTGAAGACCTGAGCCGAGGCCACATTCCTAATATCTGGTCTGAAAAGGGCATGCGAGCAGAATGGAGGTACAATCGGAAAGCCCTTTCAATAAAAATGATTGCAGGTGTGGCCATTACTGCTGCTGCTGTGACGCTTTTATGTAGAAGGAATTATAAATAAGATAAAGTGTTATATTTTTTGTGGGAGGCCCTTTATGCTTACTATCCTTAATATACATAAGTAGGTAAGCATAAAGGGTTGTCTATTTTAACAGCCTAACTCAAGAGTTGCTTAATCTTGGCCCTCATGCCCCTGTTGTTTTACAAGCTTATTGTAAATTCCTAAAAGTAGAAATGATGGAGCCCATTGACCCACAAATAAGGCCGTTTTATCTTCTTTCAATATTTTCAAAACTAGTGATGCTGCCATAGATCCCAAAGAAGCCCATAAAAACACATCCGATGGTAGCATTTTTGCTGTGCGATCCTCAATCATACGAGCTACATTGCCTTCTTTGTAATCAGTCCTAGAGTTAGTCGGTTTTGTTTTCAATTCCGTTTCCATAATGTTCATAGAGTTTAGTGATGATTTAAAATTACTTGCTTAAGTATGCTTTTATTTCATTATAAATGGCACATACTTAATTACGTAAACAACATGGTGATTAATCAATGGTTTATTTATTATGCTCTTATTTTGATCAATATATCCTAATATTATCCATTCTTTGGATTGATTTACTTTAATTATAAGGTAATTTAAATTGTAGAATGCGGAGGATGCTCCTAGTCGTGGCTTGTTAATTAAAGCATAAAAATATGTGGAAGGTTTTCCTGCAGTGAACTACAATAGAAGATAAAAGTGAGCAATCAAATACTAGTAGAAGAAAAGGAACTTGATGATCGTGAAAAGGATTAGTAAATTTGATGGTCTAACAATAACAGAAAATGGAAAAAGTCGGTAGGAATGCCCCATGCCCCTGTGGTAGTGGGAAGAAATATAAGAACTGTCATGAGAAAGAAGGTGGTTTGAAGAAACGGGGCAATAGAAGTGTTATCATAGGAGCAGTGATTATAGCCTTATTTGTGATAATATCAGTGCTAAGCATGATCATGAACAGGCGGTCATCTGATGGGCCGGGCGAAGCCCCTCCAGGTAAGGTATGGTCCGAAGAGCACGGCCATTGGCACGATCTTTAAGGTATAGGCTTGGCCACCAAATAATGATTCTTGGGTCAGTTTGTTGATATATAGCTATAGCCGTAGGATTCATCATTTTTTGAAGGAGCTTACGGCACTCCTCACATGTTACTGACTGATTGTCACCATTTTGAGATATACAGGGTGGCCTACTTCAGCTTTTATGCCCGTAGGGCTTAGCATTCCTGTTTTCCTATCTCTTTCGAAAACCACAATGGCATCACTATCTTGATTGGCTGCCAGGAGAAACCGACCAGTGGGATCGATGGCAAAATCCCTTGGTGTCTTGCCCAACGTAGATTGCCTACCTACCAACTCAAGCATGCCCTTTTTGGTGATCTTATAAATCGTAATGTCATTTGCCTCTAACCTATTTGAAGCATATAGAAACTTGCCGTCTGGTGAAATATGAACCGCTGCTGCACCTACCTCTCCTTCAAAATCTGGCCCTATCATAGATATGGTTTGGATATGCGATAACTTTCCTTCCCCATAATCATAAACCGATACCTCCGCAGTCAGCTCATGAATAACATAAGCATGTTTTCCAGTGGGTGAAAACGTGATGTGGCGAGGGCCAGCGCCAGGTTCAATATTCGTGAATGGGTTAGAAGCGGGCATTAAAGGTTTGTCATCTTGAGGGTTGTACCTATAGCTATAAACCTTGTCTGTACCTAGGTCTACAACAAAAAGATAATCACCGTCGGGAGAGAAAACTGTGGCATGGACGTGAGAGCTTTCCTGTCGGCTTTTATTGATACTTCTTCCTTCGTGGTGAATGGTTTGGATCGAGGCTCCTAAACTTCCATCCTTTTCAATAGGCAACACCGAAAGCCCTCCTCCATAGTTACCTATTATGGCATGCTGCTGTGCCCTATCAATAGTGATGTAGCATGGAGATGCGCCCTCAGACGACTGTTGGTTAATAAAAGAAAGTTTTCCACTTTGGCTGTCAAAGCGAAAGGCGCTGACAGTGCCTGTCTCAGCAGATAGTTCGTTTACAGCATATACATATTTGCTGTCGGAGCTCACTGCAAGGTAGGAAGGGTTGACAGCGCCGGTTTGAATATGTTCCAAAGTCAGTTTGCCTGTTTGACTATCAAAGCGGTACGTGTAAATCCCTTCACTATTCCCCGTGGTATAAGTGCCTATCAGGAGATGAAAAGACGGGTTTGCTTTATTTTTTTGAGCCATTACATCAGATCCAAACATTAAGACAGATAACCACAGCAAAAAATAGTTGTTATATTTTATCATGTTTTTTCAAATAGCGGTGGATTGCAAAGTAGTTGCAAAAATTATCCCTATTATGTTTATATGCAAATAGCTTAATGAAATTAGTTGTAATTTGCGCTCGTCACTTGATGGCATAAAGGTGTGATATGATAGTCTAGAACCGTATCAGAGCATGTTTTTTGATAAAGAATCTGAGCGCTGAAGGAAGGAAGCGTTGATGATAATGCATAATATGAAAAATAAGAAAACCTATATTATACAAGCTGTACTATTTATTTTTACTGTACTGTGTACTACCATGATTGGTGCCGAGCTCATTCTTGCGAGGGCAATTTTCACGGGGCCAGAGGGCGTGTCCTGGGCAGAGTTTGCCGTAGGATTTTATTATTCAGTTCCCTTTCTAGGTTTTCTAACCGCCCATGAGTTTGGGCATTACATCACTGCCCGTCTGTATAAAATCAAAGTCACTTTGCCTTATTACATTCCGCTATTTTTCGGAATAGGCACTATGGGGGCGTTCATAAGGATAAAGGAACCCATAAAATCCCGGAAGGAGTATTTTGATGTAGGCATTGCGGGGCCAATAGCAGGCTTTGTAGTAGCCATAGGAGTGCTGTGGTATGGCTTTGCTACCTTGCCTCCCGCAGAATACATATATGAAATTCATCCCGAGTACGCACAGTATGGCAGCGACTATGCTTCTTATGTGTATGAAGAAAACGACTCCACGATTTCACTTGCTATTGGCAGTAATCTCATTTTTGAGTTTTTTGAACGGTATGTGGTAGCAGAGCCCGAGCGCATTCCCAATGCTTATGAAATGATGCATTATCCATGGTTATTTGCAGGTTTTCTAGCCACCTTTTTCACGGCCCTGAACTTGATACCAATTGGACAACTCGATGGTGGGCATGTTTTGTATGGGCTAGTGGGCTTCAAAAAGCATAAACTCATTTCTTCCGCTCTATTTATCGTTTTTGTTGGTTATGCAGGCTTGGGGGTGATTTCCCCCGACATGCCGATCGATGATCTCATGCTTTATGTTCCGTTATATTTGGCCTTCCTTTACCTCACCTTTTCACGAATGTTTAACAAGCCCATAGACAAAATGACTGTGGCGTTATCGGTGTTTGCAGCCCAACTGTTGCTGGGTTTTGCTTTTCCTGATTTTACCGGCTATACAGGTTGGCTGTTGTTTGCCTTTATAATAGGAAGGGTGCTGGGCGTTTACCATCCACCTGCTCTAATAGATGAGCCCTTAGATTGGAAACGGAAGGTCTTGGGCTGGATTGCTGTCATTATTTTTATTGTTTCATTCAGCCCTGCACCATTTCTGGTATAGACTTACTGAAAATAAAGCTTACGGTTTTAGAGGCAGGGGTCTTCTGGTTCTCAATGGACGTGATCTATTGACCAAGCTTTAGGCATTCTCGTGAATTTCCGATTGTTACCGTTCGGAGCATTGGCAATTATCTTTTCACTTTAAAACTTTATTGGCCTTTTTCTCGTATTTCGTGTAAACCATCGCAACCGTTAGCATCAAGGAATTAAGATTTTCTCCCTTTTTGCTCATCAAAAAAAAGTGTTAAGAGTTTTTTTTAAGTGTAAATAATTTTATGTTTGATAAAGAGAAACAATTTTTATTAATAATTTTTTAACAAAACAAACACAATATGAAGAGGATTCTACTCATTACTTTCATGTTCGTGTCCGCTTTGGCTACCGAGTCATGGGCACAAACACGTAGTGTGACCGGGAAAGTCACCTCCACAGAGGACGGTTCGACATTGCCCGGTGTAAACGTAATTGTAAAAGGAACGACCACCGGTACCGTTACCGATATTGACGGTAACTACCGCGTAACAGTGCCCGAAGATGGTGGTACGCTGGTATTTTCTTTTATAGGATTTGCCACACAAGAGGTTGTTGTCGGCGCAAGGTCTGTGGTAGATATACAGATGGAGAGCGATGTGGAGCAACTGGGAGAAGTTGTGGTAGTAGGATATGGAACGCA
>CAYTTV010000086.1:0-10595 GCA_964440915.1 uncultured Roseivirgaceae bacterium | reverse complement strand
ACCGAGATCAACCCCGAAGGGGTTTAACATGAATAAGAACAGGAGATTTTTAAACCTTGATAATTCCCAGCAGTTAATTTTGTACCATTTTAACATTTTTTAAACTTAAAGGCACGGATGATGAAAAGATGGACACCCTTAGTTTTGTTTTTTATTATAATGACTGGTTTGGTATTTAGTTGTCAAGACGACGATAGCTTTTGGTCTTCACTGATTCCTGAAACAGAAGATGAACCTACCCAATCACAAATTGAAGGTTATATTTTTAAGCCAGCAGTTGAGCCCGCAACGGAGGAAAATGTGAATCAACTGAAACTTCCAGATGGTTTTGGGATACAGAAGTTTGCGGAGGATCTGGGAGAGTCACGTATGATGGTCGTGAGCGAAGCAGGGCATGTGTATGTATCCTATAGAAAAGAAGGGGAAGTGGTGCTGCTGGAAGACAGCGATGGCGATGGCGCAGCGGACCGCAAAGAAACAGTCGCCAATATAGAACAGGCACATGGATTGGCCATTCACAGCGGTAAGCTTTATATCGTTGCGGTTAGAAAAGTCTATGCCGCAGAGATGAACCCAGACGGCACATTAGGCGAAATCCAAGTGCTTACCGATGCCTTGCCAGACGGTGGGCAGCACCCCAACCGAACGATTGAGTTTGGTCCAGACGGTATGATGTATATTTCCATTGGCAGTACGTGTAACTCCTGCCCTGAACCTAATGACATGAATGCCACCATTGTGAAGGCTGATGAAAATGCTCAGAACATAACCATAATAGCTAAGGGCCTGAGGAATACGATCGGGTTTGATTGGCATCCTGAAACGAGTGTGATGTGGGGCATGGACCATGGTATAGATTGGCTTGGCGATACTGAGCAGAAAGAAGAGTTGAATAAAATTGAAGAAGGAGCAGACTATGGGTGGCCATATATATTTGGGGAAGGTAAATACAATCCTGGAGATAGGCCACCTGGAGATATGACTTATCAGGAATACTTGGAGCAAACTACTTTGCCTGCTCTTACCTACACAGCGCACGCTGCCCCTATGGATATGGTGTTTTATACTGCCGATCAATTCCCTGAGGAGTATCGGCATGATGCCTTCATTGCCATGAGAGGTTCATGGAATCGAAGTGATCCTGTGGGGTATAAAGTGGTGAGGTTGCGCTTTGAAATCCGAGAGCCTATCGCATTCGAAGATTTTCTCACAGGATTTCTGATAAAAGATAAAAAAGCTCATTTTGGAAGATTGGCAGGGTTGGCGATATATACCGATGGGTCACTTTTGGTTTCGGACGACACAAACGGGGTAATTTATCGCATATACTATGAAAATCAATAAGTTCAATTCGGTTAAGGATGACTTTAAGTCTAGCAAAAGGGAACCCATGAAAGAATATTAGTATATTGCTATTATTCCCGATAAAACAAAACAAGGTTATGCTAGACATCGTCATAGAATCAAGAAAAGCATTCATAGGTCCAGGATTGGGCGTAAACCGCATCCTGCCATTCCGGCAGCGCAGAATGGTAGGACCCTTTATTTTTATGGACCATGCCGGACCGATGGAAGTCTCTGGAACAGCCTCTGAAAATTTTGATGTCCTGCCTCATCCTCATATCGGCTTGTCTACGGTAAGCTATTTGTTTGGTGGATCAGTAACGCATCGGGACAGTCTTGGAGTGGAACAGATCATAAAACCTGGAGAAGTAAACTGGATGACAGCAGGAAAGGGCATAGCCCATAGCGAGCGGTTTGAAGATCCTGGGATGTTGGCTGGGGGTGAGCTTGAGATGATACAGACTTGGGTGGCTTTGCCAGAAAAAGATGAAGAAGCCGATCCTTCCTTTGAAAACTATACTGTTGATGAGCTGCCAGTATTTTCCGAAACAGGTGTTTGGATGCGATTGATTGCAGGAGATGCCTATGGCTTGAAGAGCAGTGTGAAAACGAATTCTCCCCTGTTTTACTTGCATGTCATGTTAGATAAAGGCACAAGGTTTGGCCTTCCCAAAGAACATAGTGAAAGAGGGGTTTATGTAGCAAAAGGTAGGATAGAAGTGAATGGAAGGATCTATCAGAAAGGGCAGTTGCTTGTATTTACACAAGGAGTAGATCCGACGATCGTTGCAAAAGAAGCAGCCACACTAATGCTGCTCGGCGGTGAGCCGCTAGGCAATCGATTCATTTGGTGGAACTTCGTTTCTAGTAGAAAAGAACGTATAGAGCAAGCCAAAGAAGATTGGAAGAACGGCCGCATCATATTGCCTCCAAATGATAATGAAATCTTTATCCCATTACCCGAAGACCGTTCGCGTCCAGCAGGATCCAGTCCGTCACCAGAAGTGCTATCATAAAAATGACTCTTGTATAATCAAAACACCACTCAATCAATTCTTTAGGTGGACTTTTTCACTGGTCCATCATGTTTTATTTCATGAGCCAGGTTTATTGTAATCCTGAATCTTCAGCCATGATTTTTATTTTTAAAATGTGAAATCCTCCTAGGATTTCCGATCTGTTTTGCCATTTACTTCCTATTTTTGTTTAATCTTACCCTAGATGCCATAGACTTTTTGGTCTCTAATGCCACAACGGGCAACTGTCCAAATTTAGGGTTTGGATGGACATAGATGTTTCAACTTATAATTTTTATGTAGATGGGAATAAAAATGGAACTTATTTTACTGGTGGTCTCCATACTTTTTTTTCTAAGTATACTAGCGGGAAAAGCCGGTTATAAATTTGGCGTGCCTGCCTTGTTATTGTTCCTGGGGGTAGGGATGGTTTTTGGCAGCGATGGGGTAGGAATACAGTTTGAGAACATTCAGGTTGCACAAATCATAGGGTCTGTGGCACTTTGTATCATACTCTTTTCAGGAGGTATGGATACCAAGATCACAGAAGTAAGGCCTATTGCTACCCAAGGAGTTATCCTTGCTACACTTGGTGTTTTTCTCACAGCAATTTTTACGGGTGTAGCAGTTTGGTATGTTTTGGGGATGACCATGGCTTCTGCAGGCGTTGGGTTTGTCACTTCCTTACTGCTTGCTTCTACTATGTCCTCTACCGATTCTGCTTCTGTTTTTTCCATTTTACGTTCCAAGGGGCTGAATTTAAAGAATAACTTGCGCCCTTTGCTAGAGCTTGAAAGTGGCAGTAACGACCCCATGGCCTATGTATTGACCATAACATTGATTGGCATTATAGACATGGGGGCGGAACCCAACTATCTTTATGCCATAGTGAGCTTATTGATGCAGCTTGCGATAGGGGCTTTAGCTGGTTTTCTTTTAGGGAAACTTGCAGTGATTGTCATCAATAATATGAGAATTGATAATAAATCGCTTTATCCTATTCTAGTTTTCACTTTCTGCATCTTTATTTTCTCCTTCACTTATTTCATGAAAGGAAACGGTTACCTGGCTGTATACATTGGAGGTTTGGTGATAGGAAATTCCCGTTTTGTGCATAAACGATCTTCCCTAAACTTTTTTGATGGTATGGCATGGATGAGCCAATTGCTCATGTTCCTTACATTGGGGTTGCTTATCAATCCATCGGAGCTTATCCCTATCGCTATACCTGGGCTTATCATCAGCTTCCTTATGATTTTTGTTACGCGCCCGATAAGTGTATTTTTATGCTTACTGCCTTTCAATAAAATGTCTATCAAAGATAAAGCATTTGTGTCTTGGGTAGGGTTGAGAGGTGCTGTACCCATAATTTTCGCAATTGCTGTATTGGCTTCCGGCATCCCTCATGCAAGACTGATATTTAATATCGTATTTTTCTGTACGTTGGTATCATTAGTGGTACAAGGCACATCTTTATCACAAATGGCCAAATGGCTTGGCCTTGCCGAAAAACCCAGCCATATCAAAGACCTTGAGAACTTTGATCTGGAATTTTCAGATGAGATAAAGTCAGTTACTTCCGAAATTCGGATTACAAGCAAGTCATTGACCAACGGGAACATGCTTATGAATCTGGGCTTGCCCGAAAAAACCATTGTGGTAATGGTAAAAAGGGATGATAAGTACTTTGTTCCTAACGGTAAAACTGCCTTGTCAGAAGGCGATGTACTCTTGGTCATCACCGATGATTATGCAGCGCTGAGGGAAACATATGATAGATTGGGCGCTTAGGTTGGCGCAGTTGCTTAGACCAATACCTGCTCAATCATTACTCCTGTTTAAAGATTTAACAGTAATAACTCAAGATGAATTTGAATTTATCTTTGGAAACTCATCGCTTTTTCGTTTCTTATTTTTATTGAATCTAAATAAGAAGTATTTTTGAGCCTAGAAAATTTTCCACTCATAAAACCTACCCTTATAATAAATATGAAAAAGATATTAACGATACTGGCTTTCCTGTCACTTGTTGGATGCGGTGAAGGCAAAAAGCAATCTGAGACCTCAGAACAGAGCAAAGTAGTGAATGTTTATACACACCGTCACTATGAAGCTGACCAAAATTTGTTTGAGCAGTTTGAAGAAAAATACGGCATCAAGGTGAATGTGACGAATGCTAGTGCTGATGAGCTTATACAGAAGATGAATATGGAAGGAGAGCATTCTCCGGCAGACGTTCTTATTACAGTAGATGCCGGCAGGTTGTCGAGAGCCAAGGAGCAGGGCTTACTTCAAGCAATAGATTCAGAGATATTGGAAGAAGCTATTCCAGCACATCTTCAAGATGAGGATAACCATTGGTTTGGGTTTACCAAGCGGGCGCGGATTATCGTATATGCAAAAGATCGAGTAAGCCCTGAAGACCTCAGCACTTATGAAGACCTCACTTCCGATAAATGGAAGAACAAGTTGCTGATCCGTTCTTCTGGCAATATCTATAACCAATCGTTACTGGCATCCATCATTGCACACAATGGGGAAGGTCAAGCCAAGGAATGGGCAAAAGGAATCATGGCCAACATGGCTCGTGCACCAAAAGGAAGCGATAGGGATCAGGTAAAAGCAGTGGTGGCAGGTGAAGGGGATTTGGCGATTGTGAATTCTTATTATATAGGGCAAATGTTGAACTCTTCCGATAATCAGGAGGTAGAGATCGCCAAACAGGTAGGCATATATTTCCCTAACCAAGAGGGCAGAGGCACACATATAAATGTGAGTGGTGCAGGTGTGGCAAAACATGCTCCCAATAAGGAAAACGCCATCCTTTTCGTAGAATATTTAATATCCGACGAAGCGCAGGAGATTTTCTCTAAAACGAATTATGAATATCCTATCAACCAAAATATAGCACCTTCTCCCACTGTTCAGGAATGGGGAACATTCAAAGAAGACGATCTTAATTTGACGGAGCTAGGGAAAAATAACAAAAAGGCAGTTTTGATATTTGATGAGACAGGGTGGAAGTAGTAGCAATTATTTTTCCTTAAAACACCGATTACGCCGCTTAAGAAGAGACAGCAATCGTTGGTCTATACTCACTGTTGCGATCGTTTTCTTTTTGGCTTTGCCGGTGATATCTATAGGATTTACTCTATTCAATGGCCCTGGGGATACTTGGGGCCATATTGTAGAGCATCTCCTCATGGGCTATATTTCAAACACCCTTTTTCTGGTTTTTGCATGTAGCCTTTTGGTGCTGGTAATAGGGGTATCGACGGCTTGGTTAGTTACCCGGTTCGAATTTCCTTTCAGAAAACAGACGGAATGGCTACTAATCCTTCCATTATCCATACCGTCGTATATCGTAGCCTATGCGTATGCTGGAGTTTTCGATTATGGAGGTAGTTTAAATCTCATGCTACATTATCTTGGCATGGACTTTATACGGGTGGATATCATGAATAAATATGGTCTTGCCTACGTATTGAGCATTTCTCTTTTTCCATACGTGTACGTTAGTTCCAGGGCCTTTTTCCTCAATCAGGCCAACAGCATGTTTGAGGCTTCTAAAATGCTTGGAGTTAGCGAGGCAAGGTCTTTTTTCAAGCTCATTTTACCCCTTGCGCGACCTGCAATAATTGCCGGCCTGGTATTGGTGCTGATGGAGGTACTCAATGACTATGGGGCAGCCCAATATTTTGGTATCAATACCTTTACTACTGGCATATTCAGGGCTTGGTTTTCTTTGGAGGAGCCCGAAACGGCTATTTATTTATCGGCATTGCTGATCGTGCTTGTTTTTGCGCTTATCCTTTTCGAAAAATGGCAAGCACGACATATCAAAGTAGCCAATTTGCGCACCAGCAACACGCATATCTACAGGAAAACAGGAAGCAAAGGGATGCAGTTGGCTATCTTTAGTGCAGTGCTTATACCCATCATGCTTGGTTTCTTTATTCCGATTTTTCAACTTTTCTATTGGGCCGTATTGACTGCACATAAAGTTTTCAATTTTGATTTCTTGGTGCTTTCATTACAGACTTTCGGGATTGCCATGCTCACCGCAGCCATTACGGTAGTTTTTGCTACTTTGCTGATTTATTTTTCTAAATGGAGCTTTCTGAGCTTTATCAAAAGCTTCGCAAGGATGGGCGTTTTGGGCTATGCTATTCCAGGAGCGGTTATTGCCATTGGGGTGATGATCCCAACTTTGATGTTTGACAAATGGTTGATCGGTGTCATGGACAGCCTGTTTTCTTATAAAAGGGGCTTGCTTTTGCACGGCACCTTGCTTGTTCTGGTCTATGCCTATTGCGTTAGATTTCTGGCCGTTGCTTTTAATCCCATAGAGTCTACATCCTTAAAAGTAGACAAAGCGATACCCGACTCTTCTAAGATGCTGGGGGTGGGCAACCTCAGAACATTCTTCAAGATAGAATATCCCTTGATTAAGACAGGGATCTTTAGTGCCTTGATTTTGGTTTTTATAGATGTACTGAAAGAGTTGCCGTTGACTTTGATCCTGAAGCCATACCATGTGAGTACTTTGGCCGTTAAGGCTTATGAGTATGCGAGTGATGAAATGATCATGGAGGCTGCCATACCCTCTTTATTCATTATCTTTACAGCTACTTTACCTGTGATTTTCTTGAATAAGTTACTGATAAAAAAATAAATGTTACATGTAGATTCACTTTCCAAAAGCTTTAATAGGGGAAAAAACTTTGCCCTTGACAAAGTGTCTTTTCACCTGGACAAAGGAGATGTATGTGCCATAGTAGGAGAGAGCGGCAGCGGTAAGACTACGCTTGTACGGCTCATTGCTGGACTGGAAAGGCCCGATCATGGGATTGTGGAGCTGGATGGCGTTACGGTTTCTTCTATCAAAAAACTGGTTCCGCCGGAGAAGAGAAAAATTGGGCTAGTTTTTCAAGAGTACGCTTTGTTTCCGCACTTAAGCGTGTTAGACAATATCACGTATGGGATTTCTAAGCAGAAGGACAAGAAAGCGAAGGCATTGGAAATGTTGGAGCTTGTAGGATTGGAGGATCATGATCAGCGGTATCCTCACCAACTGTCGGGTGGTCAGCAACAGCGAGTAGCATTGGCCAGGGCATTGGCACCGCATCCATCTTTGTTAATTCTGGACGAGCCCTTTAGCAACCTCGATGCCATGTTAAGGATGCAGTTGAGAAGCCAGGTTTTTGACATTATAAAAAAGACCGGCGTAACGGCGCTATTCATTACCCATGATACGCAGGATGCTTTGACGGTGGCAGACGAAATCCTGATTTTACAACAAGGAAAGGTGATTCAAAAAGATGCAGCCTCCAACCTTTATACTAAACCCAATTCCATTTATGTGGCCTCGTTGTTCGGTAACACCATTCAGTTGACGAGTGCTATGCAAGCAGCTTTTGAATGCCCTTTGAAGGCAGAATGCTGCCATGCTATCCGACATGAAAGTATCAGCATAAACGAAGAATGCGAATACGTCACTTATGCTAATGTACTTAAAAAAACCTTTTTGGGAGATAATACCCAATTGCTCCTCAAGCTGGACAATGGCGAGCAGGTAACTGTGTTGACCAAAGAAAAAAATGTTGGAGACAGAATAAGAATAGGATTCGACTCTAAAGATGTTTTAGAGTTTGCTGAATAATAGGGTAGTCCAATGTTTTTTTCTTTAGTAGAAGTGAAAAATTGCCTGATGAATGCCATTTGAGAATGGAACTGTGCTAGCACAGAATGGCTGGGATATGGTTTAAATAAATAAAAATTACTGCTGGTTAATTTATGAACTCGTTTAATAAAGACGCTGTTATTGAGTTAATCTTAACAAACCCTTATGAAAACTAAAACACATTTACCCATTCTATTATTTTCTGCGATCTGTCTTTTTCTGACTGTTCCAGTTTATGCACAGACCAATACCATCGAATCTGGCCAAGCGCAAAATACTACCCAGGGGAGCATTTCGGAACCCGAAGACCCCAAGGCGGTGAAAAAGGCCAACAAAATCAAAGCCAAAGAAGAGAAAATCAAAGCCAAAGAAGAGAGGCGGATCGAAAAAGAGCGGTTAAATGCGTCTAAACAAGCCAGTAGAGCAGCCAAAATGGAAAAGCAAGCTGTCAAGGCACGAGAGAAATCCGAAAAGGCTAAGCAAAAGGCCGAAAATCAAAAGCGAAAATCCGAAAAGGCAAAAGCCAAAGCTGAAAAGCAACAAAGAAAAGCCGAACGAGCAGCCAGTAAGATTAAGGCAGATTAGTCAGTTGGATGCGTCATTCTAGCTATACACGTGATTCCGGAACTTACTGAGATTTCTTGGAGTAAGTATCCGGAATTCTATGAGAATCATCAATAATTTTTACAAAATTGAAATTATCTACGGTATGAAAATATAGTTTTTTAACATGCCTAAATTTTTCCTTATGGTTTTGAAAGGTGGCGTTGAGGGAGGCCACTATTTTTTCGTTGCCCTTATCTATCTCTTTCGGCCAGTCAGGGTAGAGTGCAGGAAGCCTTATTTCAAATTCATCCCAATCGATATTGTCCAAAACATCTAGTATGTACCCAAACTCGTCTTCCTCGATGGCGGTTTGGATGGCTTCATCTAAATTCTCGCCCTCCAAAACATTGGAGCCGGTCAGGTTTAGATAAGGGATAATACCTTCTTCTGGAAGGGTTGAACCACCTGTGTCTAATTCCACAAGTATGATTTCCGGACAATCTTCATGTGTGACAATTCGCAATAGCGTCTTTTCAATTTGAGCCAGAACATCTTCTTCTTTTTCTTTCATAATTTAAATTAAAGCACCTACATTTTCAATGTGTCGGTGTGATCAAATATTATCATAATTGCCATTTTTTTCCCGTTTATGGCCTTTTGCACTACAACATGTATGGAAGCGTAAAGCTAATTCAAGGGTATAAGAATCATGTCATTACAAATAGGTAAAAACGCCACCACCATAAATGGTGAGCATGGAGGCATCTGTAGAGCCATGGCATCCCTTGGGAATAATATTGCTCAGGATATCAGTCAACTAAAAGGTGAGGCGTCTCCCTAGGAGAATATCTATTTATAATTTTCCGAAGATGAAAAAATAATGTTTATTTACATTTAAGCTTACAGAACTTTTAAATATCACCACACTTTTTAAAATCCTTATAATTCAAACTTCAAAACATGAAAAACATAAGATACTCACTCCTGTTGGTTATGCTCTCTTTGGCTTGCCCTCAGTTTGTCGGAGCGCAAACAGGCACTTCCTCCGTTATCAATGATGCGGCTAAGGCTAGGATCGATTCCACTTTGAAGAGCCTTGTGGAGGCAAATTCTATAGCAGGCGTATCAGCTCTGATTTTTGAAAAGAACCAAGAAGTCTATTTTAATGCTTTTGGTTATGCCGACCGTGACGCCAATGCCAAGATGGACCGCAGCACGGTGGTAAGGATCTACTCGATGACCAAGCCGATAACAGGGACTGCCCTGATGCAGCTATATGAAAAAGGCGCCTTCGACCTCGACGATCCGCTGTCCAAATACGCACCTGAGTTTGCCAATATGGAGGTGTTTGTGGGAGTAGATGATACCGGCAACATCAAGACCGAGCCGGCGAATAGACCTATTACGATTCGCGATATTACTCGTCATACGGCGGGTTTTGCAACAAACGAGCACCCGATACTCGGCGAAATAGTCATGAAGGCCAATGTGATGAATTTGGAAAACACCCTTTCTGATCTGGCGAAAAAGCTTGGTAGCTTGCCTTTGGCAACGCATCCTGGAGAGGAGTGGTCTTATGGTATCAGCGTAGACGTGCAGGCATTTCTTGTAGAACGTCTTTCGGGAAAACCTTTCGATGAGTATGTGAAGGAGCATATCCTTGATCCCCTAGGAATGGAAAATACTGCTTATGTGCCGAAGAACATTGAAAAACTGGCTGCCATGTACCAAATGGATGGGAGGGGTCAGCTTATCAGGATTCCGGACGAGCAAGCCAATGCTTTCAATGGGCAGGAGTGGCCACTTAAACCTGGAGGTTGGGGATTGACCTCTACTTTGGACGACTATATGAAGTTTGCTCAAATGTTGGTGAACGGTGGAACGTTGAACAACAAAAAGGTGCTGGAAAAAGAAACAGTGAAGCTAATGGCTACCAACCAACTTGCCGATAGTGTGACCGAACGCATGTGGTTGCCTTCTAAAGGTAGGGTAGGATTTGGGATCAA
>CAYTTV010000085.1:0-10596 GCA_964440915.1 uncultured Roseivirgaceae bacterium | reverse complement strand
CCATCCCTATTGATCTGGTTTCCTTGCATAATTGCCTCTAGGTTTCGCGTCCTACTGTTTGATTTTAAAGGCCCGCCTGAGTAGGCTAGCATTGGTGGCTAAGCGATGGCATCCCTTTTGAGAGGGATATCATCGCTACTAAAATTCACTTATGGAAGGGATTACAGAATCAATATCAACAATAATATGATGATGATGAGTGCTCCGAATGAAATGTATACACCGCGCTGATCCATGGCTTTGGCTTCCTTATTCATCTCTCGCAACTCTTTTCTCAAAGCCTTCTTTTCCTCTTTTGGGAGTGATGACCTATCCATGGCCTTGATCTCTTCTACTCTTTCGCGCATTTCCTTCATCCGGTGCGCAATTTGTTCCTCGGTGAGTTTTATTGGCTCACCTTCTATGGGCGACTTGCCGGTTGCTAAAAGTGGATTGCTAAAAGTAAAAGCAAAGATGTTGATGAAAAGAAGTAAAAAGATTTTATGTTTCATGGCTTATTTAATTTGTTTAAGCTCATAAATCATATTACAGTACTTTTTGTTTTCTACAGACTAACAAAATCAATCATTTAATGCCCTAATCCACTTCTTTGAAGGATTCGTCCCCACACATCCTTACCACCTTTGGGAGGAAAGTCCCCAATATTTCTACTAAATCCTTCTGCGCTTCCATCACGATGTTTATATCCTTGTAAGCCATTGGCGCCTCATCCAAGCCCGAACCGATCAGCTCCACGCCGGCTGCCTTTAGGTGATGCGCCACAAGCTTGGGGTCAAGCGTTTTCTTAGCTTGGGTTCTGGACATGGCTCTCCCTGCCCCGTGTGAGGCAGAATTGATCGAAGCAGCATTGCCTTTTCCTCTAATGATGAACCCAGGAGCTGTCATAGAGCCTGGAATAATGCCAAGTACACCCTTTCCAGCTGGTGTAGCCCCTTTTCTATGAACAATCACTTCATTCCCTTGGGCATCTTCTTCCTTCCAGGCAAAGTTGTGGTGGTTTTCTACCATGGCAAGGGGTGTTGTTCTTAATGAAGCTGCCATCCGGTCATGGATCTGATGGTGGCAAGCAGAAGCATAGTCCCCTGCAAGGTTCATGGCAAGCCAATATTCCTGACCCGCTTCGGTGGCTAGGTCTAGCCAAGCGAGATGTTTCGCTTCTCGTGGAAGTTTGGTCAGCGCCATCGCTAATTTTGTGTAATGGTTGGCAATGGTGGCTCCTAACCCTCTTGATCCAGAATGAGATAGCAATGCCAAATACTTACCTGGCTGAAGCCCAAATTCATTTGTTTCGTCCATTATCTCTGTAATCCCAAATTCGACAAAGTGATTGCCACCACCCGAAGAACCTAATTGAGAATAAGCTTTGTCCTTCAGACCCTTCAGCAAATTGATTTCCCGGAACAAGGGATCTTCTATGATCTCATGGTCTTGTGGTTGCTTGAAGGTGGCTCTGCCGAATTTCGTATTATCTATCAGCATTTTCTTTAGTTCCTTTAGATTTTGATCAATAAAATCCACAGGAATATCGTAGATAGACATGCACATTCTGCAACCTATATCTACACCAACTCCATAAGGGATCACAGCATTCTTAGTTGCCAGCACCCCTCCAATGGGCAGCCCGTATCCTTGATGAGCATCTGGCATCAAGGCACCGGCAACTGTTATGGGCAACTTCATGGCAGTATCCATTTGAACTATGGCGCCTTCATCTATTCCTTGTGCACCATATATTTTATATTGTTCCGGACTTTCATTTAAAAGTAGTTCTTCGGGGTTTGTTACGGGTTTTTGTAGTTCCGAAGCTATTGGTGCGAGCCTTTCGTCATCCAAATATTGGGTCGGGTTGTTCAATACATTGATCAATAATTTAGAAATTTTGGGAAAGCCCATATCTGAAAAATGCTTTTGAATGACCTCTTTGGTTATGCCAATGACCTTTCCTTGCGGGTAGCCTAGTGCTAATAAAAATTCGCCTGTTATTTCCATTCTTTTTCCTCCTTTGCTTGAAATATAAGGAAATTTTAAAGACAATGTTTATTGGATTGATTTAGGGTCGCTGATATGGTCTTTTGGGAGACGCTTTTGGCTAAAGCCGTTTGGCGGGGTATTTATTGGGAACGGGCTAAAGCCACATTCCTATTGATCAGAATGGCAATCCTATAATTAGCCTTTGAGCATTTCCAGAGTGATCAGGAAGGGTATTTCTATAATTAGCCTTTGAGCATTTTCAGAGTGATCAGGAAGGGCGTCCTATAAATAGCCTCTGGATTTATCCTGAGGGCTTCGATCATTAGGATAGAAAGGCTTTAGCCTAATTGTATGGATTTATGGTTGGTTAGATTGCCCCGTTCTAGCTAAAGCCGTCAGGTGAGGGTATTCATTGGGAACGGGCTGAAGCTACATTCCTATAATTGTTTTATCTTCTGGAAAATATACTTCCGAAGCGCCTTGTGGGCTACTTCGGAAGTTTTTCATTCAATCTATAAAAATTTCAGTACCTGCTCGCCCATGGCTTGAGTGCCTAGGATTTTGTCAGAAGGGGTAGTTGAATCAGCTATATCTCCTGTGCGGAAACCTGCTTTTAACACTTTATCCACTGCACTGATCACCAATGCTGATTCTTCTTTCATGCCGAAGGAAATGTCTAAAAGGAGTGCTGCCGAAAGCACGGAGGCCAATGGATTGGCCACGCCCTTGCCGGTAATATCATGCGCAGAGCCGTGAATGGGCTCATAAACACCTGTGCCATCCCCTATGGAAGCGGAGGCCAGCATGCCCATAGATCCAGCAATCTGAGAGGCCTCGTCGGTGAGTATGTCTCCAAAAAGGTTGGCAGTGACCACAACGTCAAAACGGCGCGGATCTTTGATCAGTAGCATGGCAGTAGCATCTACAAACTGGTGTTCTACCTCTACATCGGGATATTCTAATGCTAGCTTTTGGATCACCTCTCTCCACAAACGGCTGGTTTCTATCACGTTTGCTTTGTCCACAGAGCAAAGTTTTTTGCGACGCGTTCTGGCGGCTTCAAAAGCTTTTCGGCCAATACGCTCTACTTCATATCTGCTATATTCTGCTATGTCGTAGGCGGTATCACCATTGTTTTTGCGACCTTTCTCACCAAAATAGATGTCGCCGGTAAGCTCTCTAAAGAACAAAATATCGGCTCCTCTAAGCACTTCCGGCTTGATGCTTGATGCTCCTAGCAATTCATCGAATAATTTTATAGGACGAAGGTTGGCATATAGGCCAAGTTCTTTCCTCATTTTTAACAAACCTTGCTCGGGGCGTACTTTTGCAGATGGGTCGTTATCGTACTTGGGGTGACCGACTGCACCAAAAAGCACCGCATCGGAGTTTTTCATCTTCTGCAAAGACTCATCAGGCAATGCTTCGCCGGTGGCCTCTATGGCTACGTGGCCTATCAGTGCTTCATCATAAGTAAACTCATGGTTGAACTTAGCAGCGATAGCGTCCAATACTTTTTTACCCACGGCAGTTACCTCCTGCCCAATTCCATCTCCCGGAACAATAAGAATGTGTTTTTTAGACATCTGTTTCGTTTTTATTTATTTGTAACTGTATTCTATGCAAGGCAATATTATTATTTATTCACCATCCTATGTATTCCCTCTTTTAATAATTTGCAGTCGAAATTGATTAAAAGACCTTTATAATCTTAAAAGATCATTTTCATTCACCGCTGGTTGAGCGTTTTATATTAGCGTTCTCTTATTTCAACTTGCGCTCTCTGCAATAGGTCTTTCTTTTCTTTGCGAGAGACATATGTTTCAGTCAAGGCAAGCAGAAGATGCATAAATTTTATCTATATCAAATTCAACATTTTTTCTGTAGCCTTGATGGCCGCAACCGTTTGGTCGCTATCCAGCCCGCGGGTTTTAAATTCTTTTCCCAAATGCTCCCAGGTTATGATGGTTTCGCATAAGGCATCGGATTTTCCTCCTGGTGGGATGCGCACGGCATAGTCTACCAGATTGGGTAAGGTGGTTTTCTTTAGCTTATATACCTTGTTCAGCGCATTGACAAAAGCATCATATTGACCGTCTCCTTGGGCATGTACTTCAAAGGATTCTCCCTCGATGCATATATCTAGGGTAACGGATGGCCGAAGGTCCTTTGAATGGGTGAGCACATAGTTCTTGATTTTTACTTTCTGCTCGGTTATGGCACTTTTATCTAATATATCGGAAATGATGTAGGGCAAATCAGCCGGTGTCACCACTTCTTTCCGGTCGCCTAGTTCAATGACCCGCTGGGTGACTTTTTTCAGCTCTTCATCGGATAGTTGAATACCCATCTGAAGCAGGTTGTTTTCAATATTGGCCTTACCACTGGTTTTTCCCAACGCATACATCCGTTTCCTTCCGAAGCGCTCGGGAATAAGATCATTAAAGTAAAGCTTATTCTTTTTATCTCCATCTGCATGAATACCAGCAGTCTGTGTGAATACATTCTCGCCGACTACTGGTTTGTTAGCAGGTATTCTAAAGCCAGAGAATGTTTCTACCAATTTGCTCACAGAATAGAGCGACTTTTCTTCCACAGAAGTGTAAGCCTCCTTTACATAATCTTTCAGCACCGCGACAGCACTTGATAGCGGGGCATTGCCAGCTCTTTCTCCCATACCATTGATGGTAAGGTGCAGGCCATGTGCTCCTGCTTGCGTGGCTTCCATAACATTGGCTATGCTTAGGTCATAGTCGTTATGGGCATGAAAGTCGAAATGTAGCTGAGGATACCTTTCTACCAGCTCAATAAAATAAGCACGTGTTTCGGAAGGATATAAAATACCCAGTGTATCGGGCAGCATAACTCGCTTGATAGGCTGATCTTTTAAAAAGTCGAGATACTGTAATACATATGCTTTGGAATGCCTCATGCCATTGCTCCAATCCTCCAGATATATATTGCATTGAAGGCCTTTTTTTTCGGCCAGCTCCACAACGTTGGCTACATCGGAAAAATGCTCTTCCGGTTTTTTCTTGAGTTGATGGATAAGGTGGTTTAGAGATCCTTTGGTCAGGACATTCATTACTTTGGCCCCTGCGTTCAAAGTCCAATTGATGGAAATGTCCTTGTCTAAAAAAGTAAGTATCTCAACCCTGTCTAAATAATTGTTTGCCTCAGCCCATTCAGTGATTTTTTTCACTGCCTCAAACTCTCCATCCGATACCCGGGCAGAAGCTACTTCTATCCTATCCACTTTTACTTCCGTGAGCAGAAGCTTGGCGATGGTCAGTTTTTCTAAGGCAGAAAAGGACACCCCGCTGGTTTGTTCCCCATCGCGAAGGGTGGTGTCCATTATTTCTACATGACGCTGCGGTTTTTTCACTGTACTAATAGTAAATTATTCCCCTTGATTCTGAACAATGCAGCTTTTATCATAGACACCTTTGTTAGGAATATATAATTGAGCAGCCTCAATGATCTGGGAAATATTTGATGTTTGAATTCAGTTGATGAAAATATTGCATCAGTATTGAGTGGCATTGGCTTGAAAGAATGCTTTGTCTTTCAAGCCAATAGTAAGATTATACCCTTTCTGCTCCGAAAACTTTTATTTCATCTTTCATTGCTTGAAGGTAATCAATATCGTCGAACCCATTTAACAGGTTGTGCTTTTTGTAACCGTTTATGTCAAATGATTCCTTTTCTCCAGTTTGAAGGATGGTAATAGATTGGTCAGGTAAGTTTACCTCAAACTCAGCATTGGGATCTTTTTCTATGGCTAAGAAAATCTTTTCCAAAAACTCAGGGCTTACTTGTACGGGTAAAATACCCACATTGATTGAGTTGTTCCTGAATATGTCAGCAAAAAAACTAGAAACCACGCACCTGAATCCATAGTCATAAATGGCCCAAGCAGCGTGCTCACGGCTACTACCACTACCAAAGTTTTTGCCTCCTACCAATATCTTACCAGAATATATTGGGTTGTTCAGTACAAAATCTGTCTTGGGTGTATTGTCGTTATTATATCGCCAATCTCTAAAGAGGTTGTCACCAAATCCTTCTCGCTTGGTCGCTTTTAGGAAACGCGCCGGTATGATCTGGTCCGTATCGACATTCTCGATCGGTAATGGTACTGCTGAGCTTCTAAGAATATTAAATTTATCGTATGCCATTAAGGTTAAAATTAATGAATGATAGAATGATTGAATGAATTTGCGGTTTTTGTCTACTGCAACTGCTTACTGCCTCTTTAAACTTCTCCCCTACATCAACTCACGAGGATCGGTTACATATCCAGTGACAGCAGCTGCAGCAGCTACAAGTGGACTTGCCAATAAGGTACGGCTTCCTGGGCCTTGTCGGCCTTCAAAGTTCCTGTTGCTTGTACTCACGGCATATTTTCCCGCAGGAATTTTATCGTCATTCATTGCAAGACATGCAGAACAGCCTGGCTCACGCAACAGGAAGCCTGCTTCTGTGAGTGTGTCTAAGATTCCTTCTTCTTGAATTTGCTTTCTTACTACATGCGATCCAGGAACTATCCAAGCTGTTATATGATCGGCCTTTTTACGCCCTTTTACAATAGATGCAAATGCTCTAAAATCTTCAATACGGCCATTGGTACAGCTACCAATAAATACATAATCTACTTTCTTGCCCAGCATTCTTTCCCCTTCTTCAAATCCCATGTAATTGAGAGATTTTTCATAGGTTGCGACACCGCCAGTCAGACTTTCGGCTGTAGGGATCAATTGAGAAATGCCAATGCCCATGCCTGGGTTGGTTCCATAGGTAATCATCGGCTCTATTTCTGCCGCATCATAAGTATACTCTTTATCAAATGTAGCGCCTTCGTCTGTTTTTAATGTTTTCCAATAGGCCAATTGCTTGTCCCACGCTTCTCCTTTTGGTGCCAATTCACGGCCTTTGATATAATTAAAGGTGGTATCGTCAGGGGCAATCATGCCTCCTCTAGCACCCATTTCTATGCTCATGTTACAAACCGTCATACGGCCTTCCATGCTCATGTTTTCAAAAACCTCTCCGGCATACTCTACAAAATAGCCTGTAGCACCGCTGGTGGATATTTTAGATATGATGTAAAGGATCACGTCTTTAGGGGTCACACCTTTTCCTATTTCCCCATTCACCACAATTCGCATTTTCTTAGGCTTTGGCTGCATAATACATTGCGAAGAAAGTACCATCTCTACTTCTGAAGTACCGATACCAAAGGCAATGGCACCGAAAGCACCGTGGGTAGACGTATGAGAATCGCCACAAACAATGGTCATGCCTGGGAGTGTAATGCCGTTTTCAGGACCTACTACGTGCACTATGCCATTTTTTGGATTGCCGAGCCCCCAGTGGGAAATGCCGTATTTGGTGGTGTTGTCTTCCAATGCACGCAACTGATTCGCAGAAAGTGGATCTTCTACCGGCAGGTGCTGGTTGATTGTTGGTGTGTTATGATCGGCCGTAGCAAACGTACGTTCTGGATACAATACTTTAAGGCCTCTGCTTTCTAGCCCTCTAAAGGCTACAGGGCTTGTTACCTCATGAATGAAGTGCCGGTCAATAAAAAACACATCTGGGCCATCTTCAATTTCTCTTATCACATGCGGATCCCACACTTTGTCAAATAGTGTACTTGGCTTATTGTTCATTACTTATTTTTTTGAATTATTATAAACGTCAGCTTTATGAGCCAAACCGTCAAATTATCTTAGATTCGGACCTGTTGGACAAATAAAATACGCTACAGAAATGCAAATATACAGAACAGGATGGTAAAAAGCATTCCTTGCATTTCTTTTGTTTGGTATTTTGGGCCAGGGCAAATGAATGCCAAACTTATAATAAAAGAAAGAAATGTTTTAGGCAAGGGACTCCAATTAACAAGGAGTGAGAAATCTTTGTGAAAACCGGCTTTTTGGCTATGAGGTATAAACAAAAAAACAGCCACTACATAATGTATAGTGGCTGAAGTAATTTAATCGTACTATAGGAGTTAAGTATTTTCATTCATAGTTTCAACGCCTTGCTTGTTTACGGCTTCCATATCCATCCACATCACTTCCCAAATATGGCCATCAGGATCATTGAAGCTTCTGCTGAACATAAAACCATAATCATCCGGCTCTCTCGTTGCCGTAGCACCTGCTGCCAGTGCCTTGTCTGCTATCTCATTTACTTTGTCTTTGCTTTCTGCACTTAAGCACGTCAGCACCTCTGTTGTTTTGCTTGCATCCGCAATTGCTTTGGGCGTAAAATCCTTAAACCTCTCATGGACGATCAGCATGGCATATATGTGTTCCGAAATAACCATGCAAGCGCATTTGTCATCGGTAAATTGCGCATTGAAGGTATAGCCTAACTTAGAAAAAAAATCCTTGGATCTATTAAGATCTTGGACGGGCAGGTTAACAAAAATCTTGGTCTCCATAATTGTAGTTTTGTGATTACTTGATAATTCAAAATTAGCGGAATAAAACATCAACATAAGGGTGAGTTAACGCCAAATAAAGGGTTGATTACGACAATGCTTTTCTTTACTTTTACTTGTCAAATAATTAGGGTTTGTTTCCCTATTGTTCCAGACACAGGTTTTTTCAAAGCACTCACTTTACTTTTTATGCCATGAAACATGTCTCTATACTCGTCCCAATTGGCCATACCAGTTTAGTTAACATTGAAGGAACGCATCAGATGCTGAATCAGGTTAATGGATTTTTAGCGCAAATGGGCAAACCTCCTTTATTCAATATCCAACTTGTAGGCCTTGAAAAAGAAACTCGACAAGCAACAGGCCTCTTTACTGTAAACCCCGATGCACTGATAGGAGACATAAAACAGACTGACCTTATCATCATTCCGGCCATCCATGGAGATCCAAAGGCCGCTCTAGAGCGCAACGCAGCTTTCGTTCCATGGATAGTTCAACAGTATAGAGCTGGCGCAGAAGTAGTGAGCTTCTGTATAGGCGCCTATTTTCTAGCTGCTACCGGCCTGCTTGAAGGCAGAACTTGTGCCACGCATTGGTTACATGCCCATGATTTCAGGGAGATGTTCCCAAATGTAAATTTGGTAGACGATAAAATCATGACTGAAGATGACGGCATATATACCAGTGGCGGTGCTTATTCATACCTCAATCTGCTGCTCTATCTCGTTGAAAAATATGCTGGTCGTGAAGTGGCCATCCTGACTGCCAAAACATTTATGATCGATATAGACCGTGACAGCCAATCGCCCTTCATTATATTTGAAGGTCAAAAGAAGCATGACGACGAAGTCATAAAAAAAGCCCAAGAGTTTATAGAAGGGCATTATCAGGAAAAAATAACCGTTGACCGATTGGCCTCCATGTTTGCCTTGGGCAGGAGAAGCCTCGAACGCAGATTCAAAAAGGCTACTTGCAATACTATCAACGAATATATTCAGCGCGTAAAAATTGAAGCAGCAAAAAAAACCCTTGAAACCAGCAGGAAAAATATCAGCGAAGTAATGTATGATGTTGGCTATACCGATACCAAGGCTTTCCGAAGTATCTTTAGAAAAATCACGAACTTGTCACCAATAGAGTACAAACACAAATATAATAAAGAGGCGGTTATGCAAGCAACCCTATAAACTTTTCAAAAATGGCATAATCCACCCGCTAAATTGTCGCTATCGTCCATTTTAAACTACGCTTTCGCATTGTAAATTTGGCCAAAACAAATATTGCAATGGTAGAGGTTTTCAAGACAAATATTTGCTCTCCTAAAGACGCGGAACAGGTGATCAAGAGCCTAACCCAGTTAGCCCCTATATACAAGATAAACTTCGATTTAGAGGACTGCGATAAGGTCTTGAGAATCGAGGTTGAGAGTGCTGCAACGATCGACATCGAACAAGTGATGAAAATCGTTAAGAAAGCAAACTTTGAAATCGAAGTTATGTAACAATGAGAAGGTCAATGCCCCATCAGATTTGATGAAACTTTATAACTTTGGCTTTAATCTTGCGCCCCTCTATGAATCTCGAACAAAAAATTCTAAAGGAGTATTCCAAATCCAATACCGTTGCAATTGTTGCGTATATAGGCAATGACCCTCACAAGTTCGCGCTACTGGCTCACCTCCTATTGTTTGGAAATTACCAAGAAGCACAAAGAGCAGCTTGGCCATTTTCCTACTGTGCAGAGGCTTTTCCAGCATTGGTGCTTCCGCACTTAGGTCAGCTTGTTTTAAGATTGAAAGATACTACTTGCCACCCTGCCGTAAAAAGGAGCATTCTACGCTCCCTGCAATTTGTCGAAATACCAGAACCTCTTCAAGGCATCCTTATCGATATTTGCTTTGATATTTTATCTAACAAAAAAGAGCCAGTGGCCATTAAAATGTTCGCCATGACAGTTGCGTACAACATTGGCAGGCACGAACCGAGCCTCATGAACGAACTTCGAATCATCATCGAAGACCAGATGCCCTATGCCTTGCCCGGGTTTAGAAGCCGTGGCAGTAAAATCCTGAAAGCCTTAGAGCGGCCAGCCTATTAGAAACCTATTGCAACGCCCAAATTCTTATTTCTAAAATCTAAAATCTAAAATCTTAATATTTGCAATATCTTCGTATG
>CAYTTV010000084.1:0-10823 GCA_964440915.1 uncultured Roseivirgaceae bacterium | reverse complement strand
TTGGAAGACAGACCGAGACCAACCTAATCGCAGTTATGTGTCGGATTTAAAGGAGGGGGTTAGCTTCGAGGAAGTAGCTGAGCTGTTTGAATCTTATCTATCAAAATTAAATGTAGATTCTGGCAAAAATCAATGATTCGCTCTAAAACCGTTATTCTCATTACAATCAATAAACTTAAAGAATTACTCATTATAGAAATTAAAAGCATGAAAATAATTAAGTCCATTTGTGTTATCTGCCTTTTCCTTTTCTCTGCTTGTAATCAGGAGAAAACCTCTCCTGTAGCTGTAACTATGCACGAAGTAGAGAAGCATATGGAAAACATGACGAAGGCAAACACTGACCCTTCTCAATATCCAAGAACCACAAAACCAGACGGTTCATTGGTTACTGTTTCATCAGACGATTGGACAAGCGGGTTTTTTCCAGGCACGCTGTGGTACCTTTATGAATATACCAATGACAAGAAATGGGAGGAACTGGCCCGAAAGTGGACTGCTGCACTGGAAAAGGAGCAATACAATAAAACTACCCATGATCTAGGGTTTATGCTATACTGTAGCTTTGGCAATGGCTACAGGCTTACCAACGATCCCGAATACAGAGAAGTGCTTATTCAAGGTGCCAAATCACTCGCATCGAGGTTTGATGAAAGGACTGGTGCTATCCGTTCTTGGGATTTCTTCCGAGATGTTTGGCAGTTTCCTGTTATCATAGATAACATGATGAACCTTGAAATGCTATACTGGGCTTCAAAAGAAACCGGTGATCCGCTTTATGCAGATATAGCCACTGCGCATGCGGTTACTACGATGGAAAATCACTTTCGACCTGATTTTAGCAGCTACCATGTCATTGATTACGATACATTATCTGGAGAGGCAAGGTTGAAGCAAACCCATCAGGGGTATTCAGATTCCTCTGCTTGGGCCCGGGGACAGTCATGGGGATTGTACGGTTTTACTGTCGCCTATAGGGAAACCAAAGATCCACGCTTTTTAGAACTAGCAGAAGGGATTGCCAATTTCTATATCAATCATAAAAATATGCCCGAAGATGATATCCCTTATTGGGATTTTGATGCACCTGCGCGACCGGATTTGCCTCGAGATGCTTCTGCAGCAGCCATTGCAGCATCAGGGCTTTTGGAACTAAGCCAATATGCTGAAACAAATGGTGAAATCTATAGAAACGCGGCCGAAAGAATGCTAGAAAGCTTAAGCTCGCCTGCCTATTTAGCCGAGATTAACAGCAATAATAATTTTATCTTGATGCATGCCACTGGCCATATGCCCAACAATTACGAAATCGATGCCCCTTTGAATTATGCAGATTATTATTTTGTAGAAGGTCTTGTACGATTGGAGCAACTGAAGTAGAAAATCAGCGATAAAGCTTAGTCATGGCATTCAGTTTAATTTAACTACTTACTACTAAATACAGAATAATGATAAAATACTGGAGGTTTTTCCTTTTCACCGCAATAGGCTTTATTGTAAACATGCCCGCTCCATTGGCACAGAAGCAGGTCAATAAAAGCAAAATCTACCATAAGGGGTGGATTGACTTTAACAAGAACGGCAAGAAAGACATATTTGAAGATTCCACCCAGCCAATAGACAAAAGAGTAGAAGATCTTCTTGGTCAGATGACTTTGGAAGAAAAGACAAATCAGTCGGCCACATTGTATGGCTTTGGGAGGGTGCTAAAAGACGAACTGCCTACGCCTGAATGGAAGGATGCGATATGGAAAGATGGTATTGCGAATATCGACGAACATTTGAACGGCCTTGCCTATCATCCGCGAGCTCAGACCCAGCATTCTTATCCTTATAGCAAACATGCTTCTGCTATCAACACCGTTCAAAAATGGTTTGTAGAGGAAACAAGGCTGGGAATTCCGGTTGACTTTAGCAATGAAGGCATTCACGGCCTAACCCATGACCGTGCTACTCCTTTGCCTGCTCCAATAGGGATTGGTAGTACATGGAACAAAAACATCGTTTTGCAGGCTGGTCACATAGTAGGTCGCGAAGCAAAGGCATTAGGATATACCAATGTGTACGCGCCCATATTAGACCCAGCACGTGATCCTCGGTGGGGTAGGGTAGTAGAATGTTACGGTGAGGATCCTTTCCTCATTGCCGAACTCGGAAAACAAATGGTTATTGGAATACAAAACGAAGGCGTCGCTTCTACTTTGAAACATTATGCAGTTTATAGCATGCCTAAAGGAGGACGGGATGGCAATGCCCGTACAGATCCACATGTGGCTCCTCGTGAAATGCATCAATTGCATTTATATCCTTTCAGAAGGGTAATTCAGGAGGCCAAGCCTATGGGCGTTATGAGCAGTTACAATGATTATGACGGCATACCGGTATCGGCCAGTCATTATTTCTTAAGAGAGCTCTTGAGAGGAGAATACGGTTTCGACGGGTATGTGGTGTCGGATAGTGAGGCAGTAGAATTTATTGCATCAAAACACCGAGTAGCGGCTGATTTTAAGGGAGCTATTGAACAGTCTGTTACTGCAGGACTTAATGTATGGACAAATTTCAGAGATCCTGATACTTATATACTAAACCTTCGTGAGTCCGTGAGGGAAGGAAAGGTTTCTATGGCAACGCTTGACCAAAATGTAAGAGAAGTACTAAAGGTAAAGTTCAGGTTAGGATTATTTGATCAGCCTTATGTAGAGAACCCAAAACTCGCCGATAAAGTGGTCAATACCCCCGACGCAGAAGCCTTTGCGGTGCAAATCAATAGAGAGTCATTGGTGTTGCTGAAAAATGAGAACAATACCCTTCCATTGGATAAGAACAAGAAAAGCAGGGTGCTCATTACAGGACCCATGGCTGCTGAAACCAAGTATACCATCAGTAGATATGGCCCATCTAATCACCAAGTGACTTCTATACTAGAAGGCCTAAAAGCATACCAATCGGATATCCTTCAATTTGACTATGCTAAAGGCTGCGATATAATCAATGAAGGTTGGCCAAATACAGAATTACTCCCAGTGCCTCTGACAGAAGCTGAGGAGGCACAGATTGCAGAAGCTGTAGAAAAGGCCAAGCAATCGGATGTTATCATAGCAGTGGTGGGCGAAGATGAGCAAACTGTTGGGGAAAGCCTCAGCAGGACGAGTTTGGACCTGCCCGGGCATCAGGAAAAGCTATTGCAGGCACTGCATGCTACGGGGAAGCCTGTCATCGTAGTGATGGTCAATGGCCGACCGCTTACCATAAATTGGGCCAATGAGCATTTGCCCGCTATCCTTGAAGCTTGGTTTCCGGGCCCTTCTTCTGGAATAGCGGTAGCAGAAGCTATATTTGGGGATTATAATCCTGGCGGGAAGCTTCCAGTGACGTTTCCTAAATCTGCTGGCCAGTTGGAGTATAATTTCCCCTTTAAGCCGGGTTCTCACGCGGACCAGCCTGCATCTGGCAACAACGGCTATGGCAAGACAAGGGTAAATGGTCCCTTATATCCGTTCGGCCACGGCCTGAGCTATACCACCTTTGAGTATGATAATCTTGTGATTTCGCCTGAAAGCCATGGGCCTAAAGGGGAAATAGAGGTGCAGGTAGAAGTTAAGAATACTGGAAAAGTTAAAGGTGACGAGGTAGTGCAACTTTATATTAAAGATAAATTAAGCAGTGTCACCACCTATGAAAGCCAGTTGAGAGGATTTGAACGAGTTTCTTTGGAGCCTGGCCAAAGCAAGACAGTTAAGTTTCGATTAACGCCTGACGATCTGTCTCTCTATGACCGAAACATGAACTATGTGGTAGAACCGGGTGAATTTGAGGTGCGTGTGGGAAGTTCTTCCGAAGACATCCGACTAAGAGGGCAGTTTGTTATTACGGATTAAATGATATGTAACCTATAGAAGATTTTGAAATTTTAATTGAGCCTCCGTACAGGTATTGTGCGGAGGCTCAATCATTCATAGGCTTAAATGATATTGGTTATTAATCATTTTCATTCAGGAGTTTTGACATCATATCAATCACTTCCTGCGCCGCATAATCCGCTCCACCTACATGCCTGCCAACAATATCGTTTTGCTTGTTTACTATAATGGTGGTCGGAATAGAACCTCCAAAAAGCTCACGGGGAATTTCGTTAGCAGGAATGTGAACGGGCAGGTCGAATTTTCTACGTTCCATAAACTTTTTTGCCTGATTGATTTTCCCATCCACGTCTACCATCAGAAATACAAGATCGTCATTGTCTTTAAAGGTATTCCTAAGTTTATTGATTGAAGGCATTTCATAAATACAGGGTGGACACCACGTTGCCCATAAGTTGATGAAAACAACCTTGCCCTTCAATGATCTTAAAGATATGGTTTTTCCGTTTTCGTCTATGAACATCAGATCGGGTGTTTGTTGCAAAACATCAGACACTAACGGTTTTTCGCCGTTAATGCCCTTATTGCTCGCAGTACTTTTAGCGATACCGCTTATTGTTATAAATGCCAATCCTAGAATGACTAATATGGGCAATAGTGCCATTTTCTTTATGTATGCTCTCATAATCTTAATTGTTTATTTTGCCCAATTTTATTTCTTCTGAAGGTTTCAGAATGATGCTGTCTCCTAAAGAAAGATTTCCAAAAACTTCTGTAAGGGTATCCAAACGGATACCCTCATTTACAGCGATCCGTTTTATCGATTTGTTATTCAGCGTCATCACATAAGTTCCCGATTGTGTATTTAGGATACTTCTGCTAGGAACCCAATGTGAATCGTCTTTACGCTGTAACTTCAACTTTACCTGGGCATATTCGCCACCCCGCAGCTCGCCAGATGGATTGTTCACGTCAAATTCCAACGTAAGAGAACGATCCTGCTGGTTGATTAAATCCGATGTGCGAGAAAGAACCGCATTGAACGTCTTGCCGGGCTGTGAACTGACCGTAAACCTAGCTGGCATATCTTTTTTTACCGAACCGGCATGCTTTTCCGGTAGTGATAAAGTCAGGCGCAGTTTATTGCCTTGTGCCATCATAAACAATGGCAAGTCGCTACCAGTACCTGTCAATGCACCCACTGAAACATTCCGCTCGATGATCACACCGTCAAAAGGTGCTGTGATACGCAAATACTGTTGTAACTGTGAGGCATGTGCAGTACCTGCTTTCGAAGCATTGTAAGCCGATTGGGCACTTTCCACGGCACTTTTCGCCCTGTCCAATTCAATATCTGCTACCGCGCCTACAGTTTTGGAAGCATCTACCAGTCGGTCATAAGCCTGCTTGGCATACAGGTAATCGTTGTAGACCTGCTGTTCTGATGACTTACTCGAAAGGTATTGCTGCTCCATTTCGGGCGCTTCCAAAACTGCCAATAGCTGTCCTTTACGAACGTGGTCACCCCTGTCTACATACATCCGTTGTACAAAACCACTGACCTTTGCATAGATGGCTACCTGCTCATAGGGTTTCAGTTCTGCTGGAAGGGATATTTCATATTCAGGATTAATAAGCTGTACAGAAACCGTAGGGTAACTCATCGATTTCACTTCATCGTGCTGTGGCTGTGACATTTCCTGTCCTTGTGTCGAGCAGGCGGAAATAATCGCTACCAAGGAGGCTGTTATAGCCCATAGTAATGCTGATTTTTTATTTATTGAAATGCTGTGATACATTGTATTGATTTTTTTAAGTTATGATACTGTTTTTATTTCTGACTGTGCGGCATAAAATCTGCTTTGTTCATCATCTGGGTCCAATGATGGGCTTACTATCGAGGTCCTGGACATCAAGGAAGAGAAAAAATGAGGAACCAATAATAGAATTGTCACAGTGGAAGCAATCAATCCACCGATAACTGCTCTTCCTAAGGGAGCTACTTGCTCGGACCCATCGCCTATCCCTATGGCTATTGGAAGCATTCCAGCAAGCATTGCAGCAGCGGTCATCATAACTGGCCTTATCCGAGACGATGCGGCAAGTCTAGCCGCATTCACCGGCGTTAATGCCAATTGCCTGCGGTAATGTTCTGCTTGATTAATGAGCAATACTGCATTTGAAACAGATACACCAAGCGACATAATTATTCCCATATAGGATTGTAGGTTGAGCGTACTGCCGGTGAGGTAAAGCAAGGTCAAACTGCCTGCGATCACGGCAGGCAGCACCGACAAAATGACCAAAGGAACCTTAAACGATTGGTAATAAGCAGCCAACATCAGGTAGATAACAATAATAGCCATGCCTAAACCCGCCAAAAGGCTGTCCAATGTGTCTTCGAGCAACTGCAATGTTCCCTCTGTCCATACAGTCGTTCCACGAGGTGGGTCGCCTGCATCTTCGATCGCTTGCTTCACGGCATCCGAAGCCGTCCCCAAATCTTGGCCATAAACATTGGCTACTACAGTAACGTAACGGTTTGGGCCTTTCCGGTTTACCTGCGCAGGGGCCGTTGTCCTACGTATGGTGGCTACATCTTCCAGTACTGGACGAATACTCCCTGCTTTCAGCGGGAGAGACCGCAATCTTTCTTTAGATTGCATAATCCTTTCAGGTATCTGTACTTGCACTTGAAATACCAATCCTGAAACGGGATCGATCCACAAATTTTTGTCCGTAAATCGGGTTGACGATGTGGCAGTGACCAAACTGCGGGTAATATCCTGCATGTTTAATCCAAACTGTCCGGCAAGATTTCGATCCACTTCGATTTCCAGCGTTGGGTAAGCAATCGGTTCGGCAATACGAACATCCCGTAAGTAAGGAACATTTTTAAGGTTTGCTTCAATCTTTGATGCGTGTGCAAAAGCCCCTTCTACCTGCCTTGCTCCAACTTTAACTTCAATTGGTGTCATGGCACCCTGACTCATAATCTTTTCGGTTAGCTCCATCGGTTCAAAGTTGAATGCAACATCTGAATGGTTCTCGCTCATCTTTTTTCGGATCGTTTCTTTAAAATCCTCTATCGATTCCTTGTAAACCTCTTGATTGACAGATATTTGCAATATCGCTTCATGGGAAGCGTTACTGAAAAGAAAAATAGGGTTGATAGGCGAAGCTGCGGGGTGCATCCCTACAAAGGCAGATGTTATGTTCAGGCCGTTTTCAGGAAGTTCTGCTTTAATATCTTCAATGATATCCCTGACGATTTGCTCCGTCTTTTCTATCCTACTTCCTTGAGGAGCCTGCAATCGGATTTGAAAATCTCCGTTGTTTGATACCGGCATGACATCCGTACCCACCAAGTTCAACAACAATACAGCAACTCCACCTGCAACCAACACATATGCGGCAAACAGTGACAGGGCCTTCGTTGACCACTTCCGCATCCGATAAGAATATTTTACCCTAAACTTTTCAAATAAAGCCCGTTTTTTGAAGGGCTTCCCTGTGTTTAGATGCTTATTTTTCATCATCCAGTTGGCCAAGATGGGTACAAAAGTCTGCGAGGCTAAAAAGGAAGCAATCATAGCAAACGCTACAGCCATAGACAAAGGCATAAACATATCCTTCGGAATTCCAGTCATGATAAAGGCTGGAGTCAATACTGCAAGGATACAGAGCAATATCAATAACTTGGGAATAGAGATTTCTAATAAAGCATCTAGAATGGCCCGCTGTTTAGCTTTGCCCATCTCCATGTGCTGATGGATGTTTTCTATCGTTACAGTTGCCTCATCTACAAGGATACCGATGGACAGAGCAAGCCCACTGAGTGTCATAATATTAATGGTTTGCCCAAAAAGATGTAATACAGTAACAGCCGAAAGGATAGCAATCGGAATGGTCAGTACCACAATTATAGCCCCACGCGTATCACCTAAGAATAGCAAAATGACCAACCCAGTGAAAATAGCGCCAAGTATCCCTTCCAAAATGAGGTTGGAAAGAGCCCGTTCGATATAGGAAGATTGGTCGAATTCATAACTGATCTCCACGTCTTCAGGCAACTGTTCTTTAAGCTTCGGAATAGAGGCTTTGAGGTTTTCTACGACTTCCAATGTGGAAGCGTCCGCTTTTTTAATAATGGGCAGGTATACCGACCTCTTTCCATTAACCAAGGCATATCCAACGGTTTGATCAGCCCCATCTTCTACACGGGCCACATCACCCACATATACTGTCCGGTTGGCACTAGTCTTAATGGGCGTTTTTAGCAATTCTTCCGCCCCCTTGACGATAGAATTTATCGGTGCCATCAGATTTTCGTCGTCGATACGGATATTCCCAGCTGGGGATGGTAAACTGTTCTTAGTAAGAGCTGCTGTAATTTCTTCAGGACTTAATCCGTTTGCCTGCATGGCTTCAGGGTCAATGTTTACCACGATTGCACGGATATTTCCCCCAAAGGGCGCAGGCGCAGTGATACCGGGGATCTCAACGAACATGGGCCTTATTCTGGTAATGGCTAGTGTTTGCAGTTCATTGACAGAGCGTTGTTCGCTTTCAAACACGAGCTGTCCTACCGGAAGCGAACTGCCATCAAACCTAACGACCATAGGAGGAACAGCTCCAGGCGGAAGAAAACCCATGGCCCTCGAAACGGAAGTGGATACTTCACCAGCCGCTTGTGCCATATCTGTTCCAGGATAAAAGGACAATTTCATCAGTGTCAGTCCTTGTACACTTTTGAAGTCTATGTTTTTTACGCCACTTACAAACAGAAGCACTTTTTGGAACTCGTTCGCCATGAATCCATCCATATAAGCTGGCGACAATCCGCCGTATGGCATTGCGATATATATAGCAGGCAATTCCATTTCGGGAAATATATCTACGTTTATATTTTTTATTGTATTATAGGAAAAGAAAGCTATCGAGAGTACGACAACCATGATGGCAATAGGCTTCCTTAACGCAAATCTTATGATATTCATTTACGATAAATTAAAGGTTGTTAAACAAAAACTCGAAATTTGCGGTCAGTTCCGCTTCGTATGCAAGGAGCATCCAATAATCACGTGAAGCTTCGATATGCATATTTTCGGCTTGTTCCAGCAAGATTCTTATCTGCAATAGTTCGCTCAATGCGATAAGACCACTTTTATATCTTGCAAGGTACATTGCGTAAGCATCCTGTGATTGCCTTACGGCAAGCCCTATTTTCTGAAGTTGTTCGTATTGTTGCCGGATTTTTGTCTGTGACGCAGCCAGATCGGCCTCCATTGCCTGCTCGTACTGCGATTGTAGCAACTTGGTGCTTTCAGCTTCCTTAAAAAGCTTCTCGCCTTGAATATCATGGGTGTACTGACGCGTGATATTCCATGTGATACCAATACCTGCAAGGAAATTATTCGTTGTATTGTTAAAACCGCTTTTCCATTCGCCTGACACCGTCCCGTTCGAACCAATACCTGTACCTCGATATGAATAACCTCCCAAAACACTAATGGTCGGCAAGGCAGCCCTTTTTTGGGCCTTCCCGCTCAGCATATAATATTCTGATTGCTTATCCATTGCGTTTAATATGGGATGCAAGGGGTTTATAGTGCTTTCGTCGTTTAAGCCCATAACTGATGGGTCCCCGAACCGCTGGACAGAAGCAACATAATCAATGCTTTCATCCCCGTACAACTCCAGCAGCTTGATAAGCGAAGCATTTTTAAAACCACTCCATTTGTCCCGCTCACCCATAGCCTGAACGTATGAAGATGATGCCAATAAACTATCTGCTGCCGGTCTTAACCCTGATGCGGACAGTCCCGAAGTGATTATTCTGATTTCATTCAGACGTTCGGCGTTCTTCTCCGTCCAAGTTAATTTGGCTTGGTTATACAAAAGCTTAATGTATCGCTCGGTCAATAGCTTTTTCAAGTTGAGCAGATAAGCCTCTTTTTCGCTTACCGATTGATCATACAAAGCTTCTGCAGCTTCATTTTGCTTGCGGAGTTTTCCAAATGAAAAGAGCTCCCACTCTGCAATAGCAGAACCAAAGGTATTGGCTGCTGTAGAATTGCCGTTTATTGGCATAGCCGGACCACTAACATTAAAGAAGCCTGCTTGTGGAAAAAATGCTCCAGCACTTCCCTCATATGTTCCGTAAGTATTCTGAGCCTGTGCTTTTATCTGTGGGAGCATATGGCTCTTTACAGCTCGTTCATTGAGCTTTGCGGCATCAACTGCTAATGTTTTTGCCCCAACTCCCGGATAGTTTTCTTTGACTTTAGGCCACAGGCTGCCCAAAGTATTTTCCTCTTGTTGCTGTGCATATAATGGAAGCATAGCAACAACAGCACACCACAGTATTGTGGTCGCCATAATATTTTTCATCATATTGCAATACGATTGGAGAGGTCGCAAAGTACGACCTGAGATTATTTAAAATGAGACAGTAGAAAGTCAACCCATTGAACCGGAACGGTCAATAGAGAAAGGGAATTAGTGGGAATGGTAAACAAGGAGTTTCTGATACTCTAAAAAGATGGGAACACAGCTGGGGATTTTTTCACTTCTAATGTAAGTCGGGTGCTTACTTACTTTGCTTGAATGACGGATTCCGAATGGAAAAAGAAATACAAACGTGACAATAACTGCAGGCAACAAATTGGTGGAATTAAAAGAGCTGTTCTGAACAGCTTGCATATCTGCCTCCGAAAGCAAGGTACATTCTTCAACAGTGTTCGCAGGAAAGTTGCTATGGCCTTTAGCTATGCCCTGTTCTGTTTTTGTAGGGATGCCCGCCAGAGTTTTGACGCTTGCTTTGAGGACACATGATGAAAATAACACCAAAAGAACCGTAGCGAATACGAAAAGGTATCGTTGAAAGGTGTTTGAGATATGGAATATATTTCTTTTCATCAATCGCAAAATTAATTCTATTTATCTTAATGGGCAAATGGC
>CAYTTV010000083.1:0-11033 GCA_964440915.1 uncultured Roseivirgaceae bacterium | reverse complement strand
ATCGGATCGCCAATCCCTACGTTTATTTATGGATTTGACTTTTCCATGACCTATAGAAACTTTGACCTTTCCATGGATTTTCAAGGCCAACTCGGCAATAAAATCTTCAATGGGAAAGAAGTGATCAGGCCTGACCCCTATAATTTTGAACAAAGGGTATGGGACAGGTGGACCGGAGAAGGCACCAGCACAACAGTGCCTCGCCCTTCTTTTGGAGACCACAACTACAATCTCTCTGACCACTTCATTCAAAACGGATCATTCCTCCGCTTAAGAAACATAACCTTGGGTTACAGTTTGCCTCAGCGAGTGGCCGAACGCATAAGGTTGGATCAAGTCAGGGTTTTTGTTCGGGCCACCAACCTTGTCACTTGGACAGAATTCACGGGGTATTCTCCTGAGATCACCAGTGATAATGTGGTTGACAATGGCATTGACAGGGGAGGATATCCAATTCCGACCATTTACGCTGTTGGACTTAATTTGAATTTTTAAACGCAATGAAGATGAAAATCAAACATATATTACTACTTCCCTTCCTTGCTTTATTGATTTTGGGATGCGAGGATTTTTTAGATAAAAGTCCACAGGGAACCACCACCCAAGAATCCTTCCCTACAATGGCAGAAGATGCTTTGTTGGCTACAAATGGAGTATACTCTACGTTAAGGAACTGGTCATATCATTCGGGCGGCTACCCCATTTTGGATATTATATCTGATGATGCTTATAAAGGAAGTAATCCCCCAGATGGAGCCAGCACAATCGGAAAGTATGATAGATTTACGCACGATGCCAATATGGAAACTTTGGACAATTGGTGGATGGCCCTTTATGAGGGCATCAAGCGAGCCAATGTAGTGATTGAGTATGTGCCAAGCATAGAAATGGACAGCAACCTGAAAAATCGATATGTGGGAGAAGCGCGTTTTTTGCGGGCTTTATATTATTTCGATCTTGTAAGGGCATGGGGAGATGTACAAATGGTCACCACCACTACACCCCCTTTAAACATTCCCAAATCTTCGGAGGAGGATATTTATGGCTTGATCGAAGCAGATCTTTTATATGCGATCGATCACCTCGCCGAAAAAAGTACTCTAGCCTCGGGAGATATTGGAAGGGCCACCAAAGGAGCGGCAAGGGCCCTTTTGGCCAAGGTTTACCTTTTTCAGAAAGATTTTCCCAACGCTGAAAAATATGCTTTGGAGGTCATCAACTCACAAGAATATGATTTGGAGGAGAATTTTATAGATGCCAATGGCGTGAACGGTGAGAATGGCGATGAATCAATCTTTGAAGTCGGGGCCTTATCCATAGAAAATACCACAGGCGGAGGCAACCAATACGCCAACACACAGGGTGTGCGGGGCGTGCCTAACAAAGGTTGGGGATTTAATCGTCCTTCCGTAGACCTAAGAGCGGCTTTCGAAACCGATGACCCGCGCCAACAAGGCACTATCATAGAGCTTGGAGATGTGATTGACGGTCTCACGATAGTAGGCGACTCTAACACGCCCAATGAATATGACAATGGCTATGCCACAGAAATAGAATCTTATAACCGAAAAGTATGGGTGTCCGGCGCAGGCACGGAGTTCAATTTTGGGCACAACAGAAGACTAATCAGGTATGCCGATGTTTTATTGATGGCTGCCGAGGCTTTGAACGAAAACAACAAATCGACGGAAGCACTACCCTATTTGAATGAAGTCAGGGAAAGGGCGAGAGGAGGCAATGCAAGCATTCTTCCCGACATCACTACGACTGACAAAGAAAGCTTAAGAGAAATCATACTTCATGAAAGAAGAGTGGAGCTAGCCATGGAAGGGCACCGCTTCTGGGATCTGGTACGCACAGGAAAAGCAGCAGAGGTGCTTGGCCCCCTAGGATTCGTAGCGGGCAAGCATGAATACTTCCCTATTCCACAGAACCAAATCGACCTTTCAAAAGGCAGTTTAGAGCAGAACGATCAATGGAAATAGCCACCATAACATATAAGACTGGCTATGGAGCATAAGTAATTTTTTTACTAATTAAACAAACAATGAATATGAAAACGATGAAACGAACAAAATTATGGTTAAGCATGCTACTCGTAGGGAGCACAATGGCTTTTTTAAGTTGTAGTAGCGATGATGATAATGGCGGTGGGGCCGCAAACATGACCGTATCGAGTATTACGGCTAAGGGATCAGATTTATCCTCTGGAGAACCCAAAGAAGTAGATTTAAATGCTACTACATCAGGGGCCGACGTTCCTTTGGACGCCAAAATAGAAATTGCTTTTTCAAAAAGCATTGACGCATCTACTGCTACTACAGGAAATATAAATATTACTGCTGGAAGTGACATGGTGGATGCAGACATTAATACAAGTGGCAGCACAGTAACCTTAACACCCAAAGAAGACCTTAAAAGAGGTACAAATTACACGCTAAATATCTCAAATGGGGTAACTGCAGAAGATGGCGGCAAGATAGCTGCACTCACAAGAACTTTTAAAACAGCGGGAAGAAGCGAAGTTGACCCTCCACAAGCTGAGAATCTAGTAGCTTATTGGAATCTGGATGGCACTGCTGATGCGTCCGTAGGAGGCTTTGAAACCGTATTTGACCAAGTATCTTATGATGAAGACAGGTTTGGTTTTATGGGCGGTGCTGCTAAGTTTGGTGGTGCTACAGAACCTGGAAACGGCGACATCATCGAAATCAAAGCAGATCCAGCCTTTATGACACCTAGTAGAACAATCAGTTTTTGGTTCAAGGCTGACGGAGCAGATTATGAAGATATCAATCGCTTTGTAATTGGTCAGGCCTTTGAAAAAGGTTTTTTTGTGGAAACAGGAGGAAGTCTGAATTGGCTGAAGTTCGCCACTAGCCATAAGTTGAAAGACATTGATGGTTATGCTACCAATTGGTTCGATGCAATTAATGGTGGAGGAGCAGATATAGAGGAAGGCGGAGTACTTCGGTACAACTTTGAAGGAGATGTTAGCGAATTTTTAAATAACAAATGGGCTAATGTAATAATGACTTATGACGCAACTACAGGAGTGAAGATAGCTTATATTAACGGTGTGAAAATGAGAGAAGAAGCTACTCAAAACAGTGACGAATGGCCCATGATTGACATGGCAATTAATGAGTCTGGTGTAGAGGATATTATCAATACGAACTTGACTTTTGGATATGCTGCAAGCAGGGACAACGCTGCTACAGATTGGGCAAATTATCAAACTGCAACCAATACTTTCAAAGGCTTACTCGACGATATCCGAATATTTAGTGTAGCATTATCAGAAACTGAAGCCAAAGCACTCTATGACGCTGAAAAGCCTTAATGTAATTCACTACGCTGAAACAATTTAATAAAGAGGGTTTTGATAATTCTTAAAGTCAAAACCCTCCTCTTTACCCATATGATTCGTTATATTTTAATATTACTTCCTTGTATATTTTTTTCCTGCCATCAGGATGATGATGGTAAGACTTTACCCCAAGATGTATTACAACTACAGTCAGTGAAGGTGGGTACGAGCGAGTTATCACACAGTGCTGTCAACAGCAATGTTCCTCGTGACAAAGCAATAGTCGCTACTTTCAATCTACCCTTGAACAGGACATCCGTAGCACAGCATTTTGTACTCAAAGACGAAGCAGGACAAACTATCGAATTGAATTTTAGCTACTTGGACAGGGATAAAACCCTATCAGCAAAACCTACCGCTACCCTACTAAACAATAAGACCTATACAATTGAAATCGGTGCTATAAAAGCAGTATCAGGCGAAGAATTCCCCGGCCTTAACTATACCTTTACCACAGCACAAGAAACCTTTACTTTAGAAAGCATACAGATCAATGATCATGACCTCAAGTCGTCTGCTCGAGTTCACAACATCCATAGAGATTTTAGCATCACAGCAGCATTTTCTGCTCCGCTGGAAACCACGACCGCTTTTGAGGAATATATCACAGTGACTAACAAGAACAGCTCGCTTCCTCTTCACTTTAATTTGTCTGAAGATGGGAAAACACTCAATATCCAACCCATGGACGAAGCTGCGTCCTTATCAAAATACACACTGCGTTTTTCAAACAACTTGCAAAGCACAGATCAGCATGTATTTGCTGGATTTGAAAAACAGTTCTATACGGCCGTAGATTCGGCATATAAATTTCCAGCAATATCAGACGATGCATTGTTAACCCTCATTCAGGAGCAAACTTTTAAATACTTCTGGGACTTTGCCCACCCTGCCAGCGGTATGGCCAGAGAGCGCAACGCTTCAGGCGATTTAGTCACGACTGGTGGTTCTGGCTTTGGCCTTATGGCTATTTTGGTAGGGATAGAAAGAGGATTCATTACTAGGCAAGAGGGAGTGGACCGAATTGGGAAAATCGTAAATTTTCTTGAAACAGCCGACAGATTTCATGGAGCATGGCCACATTGGCTGAATGGCAATACAGGAAAAGTCATTGCTTTCAGCACAAAAGACAATGGAGCAGATCTCGTAGAGACAGCTTTTTTAGTTCAAGGTCTTCTCACTGTAAAGCAATATCTCAATGCTGCCGATTCAGAAGAGTCGAATATCATCAATGCCATTGATGCACTATGGCAAGGAATCGAATGGGACTGGTTTACACGCGGAGGGCAGAATGTGCTTTACTGGCATTGGTCGCCCGACTACAATTGGGAAATGAACCATCCTATTAGGGGTTGGGACGAAAGTCTTGTGGCTTACGTATTGGCAGCCTCCTCTCCTACCCATGCCATCGCTGCCCAAGTGTACCATGAAGGCTGGGCTCGGAATGGCAGCATGGCCAATGGTAAGAGTTTTTATGATGTAACGCTGCCCTTAGGTCCTGACTATGGCGGGCCGCTTTTCTTTTCTCATTATTCATTTTTGGGGCTGGACCCAAGAAACCTCCAAGATCAATACGCCGACTATTGGGAACAGAACAAGGCACATGCCCTGATAAATTATCATTACACTGTAGCAAATCCCAGAAACTATGTAGGCTATGGGCCTGCATCATGGGGGCTAACAGCCAGTGATGATCATGAAGGTTATTCTGCGCATTCTCCAACCAATGATCTGGGGGTGATTACCCCAACGGCAGCCGTGGCCTCCATTCCCTATACTCCTGAACAATCTATGGAAGCTATAAAATATTTCTACTACATTTTGGGAGATAAGCTATGGGGTGAGTACGGATTTTATGATGCTTATAACCCTACAGAGGATTGGTACGCCAACAGCTACTTGGCCATCGACCAAGGACCTATGATCATCATGATAGAAAACTACAGAACGGGCTTGCTTTGGGATTTATTCATGGCCAATCGGGAGATACAAGAAGGATTAGAAAAGTTAGGGTTTTATTGAATATGGGACGTAAGATTTTAGACATCAGAAATTAGAAAATGAACAATGTAGGGCCATAAAATTTTATGGCCCTACCGAAGGGATGAAATAATTATAGATATGATGTATAGAAAGAACAGAACCCTGAAAGGGTGACATTCATTAAGGAAAAATAAAAATAAAACATCTATGAAAAATCAACTGCTTTTGTTGTTTTTGTTCCTAGTCATAGGAACAACCGTATCGTGTGGAAGCAAAAGAATTACGAATGAAAATCAGCATACGACATCGAAAACAGATAACAGCATTTCCGACGATTCTTTGCTCACGATAGTACAATACCAGACCTTTCAATACTTCTGGGAAAATGCCGAACCCAACTCCGGTCTGGCAAGGGAAAGAACCCATATGGACGGAGATTATCCCCAGAACGATCAAAATGTAGTGACTACAGGAGGATCGGGGTTTGGGCTCATGGCCATTCTGGTAGGGATAGAGCGAGGGTTTATCACCCGTGAGGAAGGGTTTAAGCATCTTCAAAAAGCCGTTGATTTTCTCGAAACTGCTGACCGTTTTTATGGTGCTTGGCCACATTGGCTTCATGGAGAGACAGGCGAGACCAAGGCCTTTAGTGAAAAGGATGATGGCGCTGACCTTGTAGAGACTGCTTTCCTCGTTCAGGGACTGCTGACAGTAAGGGAATATTTCAAGAATGGCAGTGATGATGAAAAAGTCCTTGCTTCCAAAATTGACACCTTATGGCGCGAAGTTGACTGGACCTGGTTTACCAAAGGTGGCGAGGAGGTTCTCTATTGGCACTGGTCGCCCAATTACGACTGGGACATGAACTTCCCTATTGGCGGATATAATGAATGCCTGGTGATGTATGTACTTGCCGCAGCTTCACCCACACATGCTATCGACCCAGCAGCTTATCATAAAGGATGGGCCAGAAACGGGGATATCATGAACGATACAACTTTTATGGGGCTTGAAACCATCTTAGACCATTATGAAACCGAAGATGATCCAGTAGGCCCGCTTTTTTGGGCACATTATTCCTATCTAGGACTGGATCCTCGAGGGCTAAAAGATGAGTATGCCGACTACTGGAAACTCAACCAAAACCATGCGCTGATACACTATAACTACTGCGTAGAAAATCCAAAAAACTATCAGGGATACGGAGAAAATTGTTGGGGCTTTTCATCAAGTTATTCGCCTGATGGTTATTCGGCTCATACCCCTTCAAACGACCTGGGTGTTATTTCTCCGACGGCTGCCTTGGCCTCCTTTCCCTATACACCTGAACACAGCATGGATTTTTTGAAGTTTCTATATTTTGAGGCAGACAGCTTGGTAGGAAAATACGGCCCCTATGATGCTTTCAGTTTGGAGAAAGGCTGGTATGTAGAAAGATATTTGGCTATAGACCAAGGCCCTATTGTCGTAATGATAGAAAATCATCGGACAGGCCTGATCTGGGATTTATTTATGTCAGCTCCCGAGGTCAAGGAAGGGCTGGAAAGACTGGGATTTGAATGATGAAGTGTTAAGGTTAGGGACGCAAGATTTTAGACACAAGAAATAAGACAAAAAACGGACATGTGTAGAGCCATAAGATCTTATGGCTAAAAGCAAGAAAAAAGCCACCACCGTCTGTCATCTCGTAGGGAATCGGGATATAGCAGGAAAGGTTTGGAAAGATGGGCCATTGAAATAAGGAATGTAATCCCGAAGGGATATTATGATTATAGATGTGACAAACAATAAAAACAAAACCCTGAAAGGGTGACACAACAAAGTTTTTCTAAAGAAAAATACAATCATAGAAAACAATACAAAAACCATAAAATTGATGAACATGGAAAATTCAAAATATATAAGCGCTCTGGCTATACTTGCGCTAGTGCTTTCGAGCATATCAGTTGCAACTGGCCAGAAACGTTTTGATACACACCAGATGAACTCAAAAATCGACTCTCTCTTATCCATCATGACGTTGGAGGAAAAAATCGGCCAGCTTACCCTATACACAAGCGACTACGACGTCACTGGCCCTACGATCAGAGAAGGTTACAAGGAAGATATTCAACGAGGAAACGTAGGTGCGATATTCAATGCATTTGGCGCCGAGTATACCCGAATGCTCCAAGAAATGGCAGTAGAAGAAACCCGCCTGGGTATCCCTTTACTTTTTGGATATGATGTGATCCACGGGCACAAAACCATATTTCCTATTCCTCTTGGAGAATCGGCAAGCTGGGACCTAGAAGCCATCGAGAAGTCTGCACGCATTGCAGCCATAGAAGCGTCAGCAGAAGGACTGCATTGGACATTTGCTCCCATGGTAGATATCGCACGAGATCCACGTTGGGGCAGGATCGCAGAAGGTTCTGGCGAGGATACCTACCTCACTACCAAAATTGCTCTGGCAAGAGTAAAAGGATTTCAAGGCGATGATCTTTCAGACTTAAGCACCGTGCTGGCGTGCACCAAGCACTTTGTGGGTTACGGAGCAGGTTTGGCTGGGAGAGATTATAACACTGTAGACATGTCGGATAGGGTGCTTAGAGAAGTGTACCTCCCTCCTTTTAAAGCCACCGTAGATGCTGGTGTGGCCTCTTTTATGACCTCCTTCAATGAAGTGGATGGGGTACCTGCTACAGGAAGCCATTACCTTTTGACTGAGATTTTAAGGAATGAATGGGGTTTCGAGGGTTTCGTGGTCACAGACTATACTTCCATCAACGAAATGGTGCCTCATGGTGTAGTGGCCAATGAATATGAAGCAGCGGAATTGGCCATAAATGCAGGGGTAGATATGGACATGCAAGGAGGCGTTTATCAGGAGCATCTTGCGCAATTGGTAAAAAAGGGAGAAGTGGAAGAGGAGCAGATCAATAAAGCTGTCCGTCGCATCTTGGAAATGAAATACAAACTAGGGCTTTTTGAAGATCCTTACCGCTACTCCAACGTAGAGCGAGAAAAGGAAATGGTAATGACTGAAGAACATTTGGCAGCCGCAAGGGATGTAGCGAGAAAATCAATTGTATTGTTAAAAAACGAAGCCCAAACGCTTCCCCTCAAAAAAGACATTAAAACCTTGGCAGTCATTGGACCTTTGGCAGACAATAAAAAGGAAATGATCGGATCATGGTCGGCAGCCGGAGACTGGAGCAAATCCGTCACGCTTTTAGAAGGCATCAAAGCAGCAGTTTCACCAAGCACTAAAATTTTATTCGCCCAGGGAACCAATATCAATGACGACGCTACCCAAGGTATCAGCGAAGCGGTAAAGACCGCTAAAAAAGCTGATGCCATCGTACTGGCCATTGGGGAAGAAGCCCTTATGAGCGGTGAGGCCGCCAGCCGCTCCTCCATCGACCTGCCAGGCATGCAGCTAGCGTTGGCCAAAGAACTGCACAAGACGGGAAAACCGGTCATTGTGGTGCTTATGAGCGGCCGCCCATTAACGATCAACTGGTTGGACGAAAATGCTCCTGCCATCTTAGAAACTTGGTTTTTAGGCACACAGGCCGGTCATGCCATTGCCGATGTATTGTTCGGCGACTACAACCCATCGGGCAAGCTGCCAGTAACGTTCCCACGTTCGGTTGGGCAGATTCCCTTATTCTATAACAATAAGAACACAGGACGTCCTATAAGTGATGAAAAATACACCTCTAAATACCTCGATATTCCTAACACGCCACTCTACCCATTTGGCTACGGGCTGAGCTATACCTATTTCACTTACAGCAACCTGAAACTAAACAAACCACAATACACCATGGACGAACAGATTGATGTGACTGTAACAGTTACAAACAGCGGAGATATGAAAGGAGAAGAAGTGGTGCAACTGTATATCCGGGACCTCGTGGGAAGTGTAACAAGGCCGGTGAAAGAATTGAAGGCATTTGAAAAGATTGCGCTGGCGCCAGGTGAATCCCAGCAAGTGAACTTCACACTCAGCAAAGACGATTTGGCATTCTATACCAGAAACATGGAATTCAAAGCCGAACCCGGCGACTTCAAAGTTTTTGTAGGCACCAACTCTGAAGAGTGCTTAGAAGCAGATTTCAAATTGTTGGAATAGGAAAATACTGAACAAGTAGCAATGTTGTAATGCCATCTCTTAGTTTGAAGGGGATGGCATTTTTAAATCATATTTTTCCCCTCCCTATGGCCAAATGCCTAATTGTTAATCTTATTTAAGATTAAATCAAGATTTTTCTTATCTGCTTCTGTCAAAAGGTGGCTAACCTCCTTAGTCCTATACTGCTTACTTTTTGATGAATTGTAAAAACTAAAGGTATTGTAATAAGCTTGATAAAATATAGAACTAAATTGATAGTTATGCTTAGCGAAAATAAAGTTCTTTACTAAGGACAGCTCATGCTTATTCATATTATCCAGAGTTGTTTTGTCTATTAGGCTATCATAGTAAATGTAATAAAAAGCCTTTTCAATATCGTATTTTAGTTGTAGGTTGAAGTCTACGCTACTAGTACTATCTGTAAAAGATCTTACCCTGAACCATCTTTCTATATCATTCATGCCATGACCAACGATATTCATTTTACGTTTCAAAACTCTGCCAATAATCTTGTAATTATGGTCCATCACGAATGCATCCTGTTCCCAGCGAGCATCACTTTCATGAAAATCAGCACTGAAATAAGCCAAGCTGTCAGAACTATCTACAATAAATTCATTGCCAATTTTAGGCTCGAAACTTAAATGTCTATAATGAGGATAGTTTATTAAATTAGCTTTAGGGTCGGCAACCAACTTCTGAAAGTTAGCTGTTCGAGTAATATCTTCAACTTTTTTGGATTTTGTGTCGAGGGTAAAGTAACTAAGGTTTGTCAAACCTCCATCATATATCCCTGTTTCAATCAAAATCTTATCGTTTCTGCCTATGGAATAAATTTTAGTAACCAATGGTATATACGGAGACCAGTTTTCATATTTCTTAATCTCTTCTAATTCATAAAAGTTAAACAATAAGCTAACATGTTTCTCATCAAAACCTTTTCGATATAATTTAAATCCTTGATCTTCATACTCGTCGCCTTCAACATTCACATAAGTTTTCTTTTCGATAAAGTAGTTAAAACCATATAGATAATCGAAAAGGTATAAAGTATCCAGCCCTGATATAGAATCAACTTTGAATTTATTTTGATCTATAAAGATAGCCAGTGCATGGCTGCTTTCCTTTTCTCTATACCATATATTCAATTCATCTATAGAATCAATAGATTCATGGGTTTCAATATACCCGTCTTCAAACATTAATGAATCCAGGGGGTAACTATTTGATAGTAAATATAAGTATGATTTATACCTAAAAACTTTATCCCTATCGTATATGATTCGTAAATCACCAAATTCAATCAATTTTTCAACCTCAGAGTTTGGAAGATATTTATAATATTCTTCAATTGAAGTTTGGGCATAACTGGTTGCCTCAGTTATTATAAGTAGCCAAAAAAGTAAAATACACTTCATAATTATTGAAATAAATGTCCCACATAAACATAAGAAGTAGCTTGATTCTTAAGTGCCTTTTCTCACCATACTTCATTAATGTTCTTTTACTCCATTAGTGCTACCGGCTTGAACAATCTTACCATTCGAATAAGCACTTTCC
>CAYTTV010000082.1:0-11369 GCA_964440915.1 uncultured Roseivirgaceae bacterium | reverse complement strand
GTGTGACCGAACGCATGTGGTTGCCTTCTAAAGGTAGGGTAGGATTTGGGATCAACTTTGCCGTGCGAGTGGCACCTCCTCAGGACAAAGACGAAAATAACGGCGTAGTAGGGGAGTTTTTCTGGGATGGTGCCGCCAGTACGCTTTTCTGGATTGATCCGCAAAATGAGCTTACAGCAGTGCTTTTTGTACAGAAGTTCCCGTATGACGGTGCACTGCATAAGAAATTCCGCGATGCGGTATATGGAAGTGTTGATGGAAAGTAAAGACATCAGACTTAAGGTACCGGATATCAGACCTCAAGCAGTTTGTAATAGACAGTAGGGTAAGGTTAAAGTTCTAGTAAAAATAGCGCAAGCAATAAGTTCATCTTGTGAAACTTATCACTTGCGCTAAAATGGGTGGTTGCAAATCAACTTTTGCTCAAAACCATTTTAAATATAAACCACTCTACTATTTTATCAGATTCTTGAACGCAGATCCGAAGATCAGGTAACTGGTGTTGCCACCAATCGTACCTTCGTTCTGCCCCCAAAGGAATGGCCAGTCGTCATAGTTTTCGAAGTGGTCAGGCTGCCTGAACAATATACCTGGAGCAACATTGCCTGGTATAAATGAGAAGTCAGCCCTGTTGTTCCCATAGAACACTTCTTTTGGACGAGCTGCACCCACTGCTGCCACAAGGGAATAGTTATGGTATGGATGACATCCGAACAACCAGTTTGAAGCCTTGAACGCATGATCAGCATCGATTATATCAGGGAAATACTGGTTAGCATAACTAATGGTGGTGCCAAAATTCATGATCATGCCACTTCCTGCCCAGTTGCCAAGCCCTATTGGCACACCGTAAGGATTGTCCTTTTCAAGTCCTTCGATATACGCTTTGTACTTTACAACATATGGTCTCAATCTTTCTTTATAAGCTGCATCCATATGAGGTATGCCATGCAGTGCCGTCAAAACAACAAAGCTGACATTGCGATCAAGAACAGGCCACAAAAGTTCTTGAAACTTGTCGGCATATTGCTGTTCACCGGTAGAGATGTACAATTGGAGGTTGGTAGAAATATCTCCCATAGCTCCCCATCTTCTGGCGTTGCTATCTTCTTCTTCCTGCTGCTTAGCAAGTAAGGCTGTAGCTTCTTTTAACAGTCTTTTCGACTGAAACAAGGCCCTTTCAGCGAGGTCGTCATTATAGCCCCTCAACGCACGACTAGCTGCAGCAAACATGGTCGCTGCTCTAAGATCGAGGCCTGGGTTACGGCTTGTAAATGCCCACAGATCGTCCTTCACTCCACTAGAGAGACCATCTTTGGCTATTTCATAAGGGCCAAGCTCCGGATTATAGGGTAGTCCGTCTGTTAGTGAAGCGGCGTCACCAAGGTGGTGGTAATTATGAAGAACCGAATTAGAAAGCGTTTGTGCCATATGGCCGATTATCTCTGCCTGGGCTACTAAGTTCAAAGTGCCATGCTCGATAAATTGCAATATGTCTGGTGTGCCATCTGGACGATGCAGTACGACGTGACGTGATTCTTGATCAACAAAAGTCTGATCGCGCATAGGTTTGAATGACTCCCAAGTGTGCACGAAATTTTCCACAACGCTAATGTTTGATCCGGTCTCGATATCAAAGTCACCCGCATCGAAGAAACCACCTACGTTCAATCCTGGAATTAATTCAAGCGCTTCATATTTTGTATCAGTAGTAGGCCCTTGCCAATGCAGGTCAAAGTGATCGGTATTAGGAGGTGCCTGACGATAACCTTCTCTGAAAGGCTCGCCGTGCCATACCCTGTAGCCCTCTTTTACGAACATATGGTTCATATGGATAGGAATCCATATATCGCTGGTAGCATCGGTGATTTTGTCATAAACACTACTGTCTATGATAAAATTATTGGTTTTATGATCACCATATTGTATATAATATATACCAGGCGTGTTCACAGATGAGAAATCGAACTTTACATAGTGGTACTTGTAGTAATCGCCCCAAGGAGCAATGTTGCCAGTGAATACCTTGGCGGTTTTGCCATCACTGTTTATTTTGTATAAATCGGCTTTTGCAAGCGGCTTGTCTTTCTTGTCTAGCTCGATCACTGCAACTTTCGGTTGGGTAGGGAGGTAGCCTACTTGAGAGAAACCAATGTTGGGCTCTCTTATCCATCCCTTGATGGTATTGGGCTCGACATTCCAAGTCAGCACCTTGCCGGTCTTTCCAGCCGGAAGCAAGCTACGCACTACAAACCAGCCGTTTTGTGCCAATACGCGACCATCGAAAAGCATGAGGTCGGCATCCTGTGAAGTGATCTTCATCATACGTGAGGGTTCATCGGGTGCCATTAGAATGCTACGGCCAGTTTCTAGAGGAAGCGGATCGATAAATTCGCCGGTACCCCTGTCATCATAAGTTTCATACCCTTTGTATTGCTTGAGCTTTTCGCTGTTGGGTCTCGTGACGGTGTTACCCACCACATAGCGAGGAAATCGATTGAGACGTCCATCCATCAAATAAGTTTTTGCCCAATATTGCGATGGTAAAAACTCAAGATTGAATCCAGCTTTACCTTCAAGGAATTTTGGAAGCGGCTTATCGAGGTAAACAGCTATTTCAACACCTTTACCTTTCGCTGTTACTACCACCTGCGATTCAAATTCATAATCTTCATATTTCAATGTAGCTGAGATGCTATTCGATGCACCATTTACTTGCCGGTTCAAGATTTCTGGCACGAGGTCCCATTGTTCTGGGGTATGGGAAAGTCTCACAGCACCGCCTTGCCCTGTTCTCACTCCGTGGTGAATCAATTCTATGCCAGCATTTTTCTCATCATTGAACCCTCCGGTAAAGAGGTTGTTGTACACTAGTACATTGATGCCTTGCGCTTCGAAATACTCTTTGTCATTCAGCTTTAGGTCCTGGCCCGAGACATACGATACTGCCAGTACTAGCACTGCTACTGATAAAAATTTTAGTCTTTTCATACGTTTGCATAAAGTTTAGTAGTGAAATTATCGGCCGTTGATATAAAATTCAAACGTAGGATTCTATATCCTGCTTCTTGTCGGCAATAATTATTATTGTGTTAGTGGAAAACGCATAAAGATAAAACAAACCGCCTTAATTACTAAAGCTGACAAATCTTACCCTTCAAGGAGGGAGGATGTTGCCGTCCCCTATGGTTCCACTCAAAGACCCAAAATTGTCCATTCTAACTAAAGTAGAAGTGTTTTTGTATGCGTAGAGGAGAATGTTTTAAATGAGAGTAATTAGATTTTTGAGATTTAGGTTTGTTGCCCTTTGTCTAAAAGTTATTTCATTTCATCTATTAATATGCCGAGTTCCTCTGCTAAAGTGGTCAGCGTTTCATCTTTTTTGATTTTAAGCTTTTCCTGGCAGCTTTAGTGCCGTTTATTAGAAATAAGCTTTGTCATTTTGGGAAGCATAAGAAACGGTTGAGATAGGAGAGGAGGGCTGGTTATTGAATTAACCTTTATTGAATTTATCATCCGCCAATTTTCAGGGTTTGATAGGATGTACTGTTGAATGCGTTCGAATGATTGTTCGTCGCGAATAATACGGTCGTGAAACCGCGATTGTTGTTGTAGGGACAAGGCATGCCTTGTCCCTACAACAAAATCAGGTTTCTAAAGCAATTCAAACCCTCCTCCAACATGAAGCACAGTTCCATGGACATAGCTGGCGTCATCCGAACAAAGGAAAAGTGATCCATGTGCTACTTCTCTTGGCTCACCCAAGCGACCGATCAAACTCATGGTAGGAATCACGTCTTTTTCTTCGATACCCAGCCCTTTTAATGCTGCCGTAAGCATTGGAGTCCGTATAGCCCCAGGTGCCACTGAATTGATCCGAATTCCCTTAATGCCGTATTCGTATGCTGCCGCCTTTGTGAGGCCTTCAACACCGTGCTTAAAAGCTTGATAGGCAGGATTGCCCGTTGTTGGTTTAAAAGCATTGATAGAAGAAATATTTACAATTACACCTCCATTTCCCTGTGCTACAAATTGCCTGATTTCATACTTCATACACAGTGCGGTTCCCTTGAGATCCACCGCCTGAAGTTTGTCCCAGTATTCCTCGTCTAGATCTTCAAATGAATTGTTGTCTGGCTTCAAAGCGGCATTGTTCACTGCACAGTCGAGGCGCCCGTAAGTGTTGACCGTAAATTTCACCATTGCCTCTACTTGAGCGGCATCGGAAATATCAACTTTACAAAATGCAGCGGAACCGCCACTGGCATTGATTTCATTAACGGCAGCAATTCCAGCTTCTTCGTTGAAGTCAGCCACGACTACTTTCGCTCCTTCTTCTGCGAATAGTAGGGCGGTGGCCTTACCCATGCCCATCGCTGCGCCGGTAATAATTACTACTTTGTTTTCTAATCTTTTCATGTTGTCTTGTTTTGTGTTGGGTTAAGATAATGCTAATTTTTAATTTTCACTTAGTTTTACCGTGAACTTCAAAGATTGCTCTTTGCGCAAAAGCTGAGCTATACGCAGCAGCGCCAGGGATGGTGGCATTGTTTGAGCCCGAAATGGCTTTGCGGGGAGCTTGGCGAGTGCCATCCAGCCCGCCCGGGCGCCCAAGATATTTATTTTATAGCGCAGATACAGGTGAAGATTATTGTAATGGCGATTGAATTTCCTGCGGTGCGGTGCTGCATTGTCATGTAGGTTAAGACAATTCTTTAGGATCTATGATCTCTTCTTTTAGCAACTCCCGCAACACTATTTCTGTCATATCACTCTTGAACAGGCCCTCATACCTAATGTCCATCACATGCGCTTTAAGGCTCATCTTGTAATAGGAGCGTTTCTCCTTTACTTCATTGATAAACAAGACCGCAATAGGCTTATTTAAATATATGTATCGGGATACCTGGGCCGCCTCAGTGGCAATCTTTCGGACTTTTTCGGTATCGATGGTTATGGGCAGGTAAATTTCTGATACGACAAGGCTGCTTGCTTCTCCTGTATTTGAATTGGAGACCGACTGGTTCATTAGATCACCATTGGGGATGGAAACCAATGATTCGTTGTCTGTAACAATTCGGGTAGACCGCAATCCAATCCCCAGCACTTCGCCGTAATGATTTCCGATTTGTATTTTGTCGCCCACCTTGAAGGGTTGATCAAGGAGAATGACAATTCCCCCAAATATATTTTTTAAAATGTCCTGTGAGGCAAATCCTACGGCAATACCTACGGTGGCTGTAACTGCCACTACTGTGGCAATGGGAGGTTGGAATATTCCGGCAATGATAATAAAAGAAATAAACAACCAGGAAACGATCCTGAATACGGGAATGATTCCTTTTAGAGTAATTCTATAATGTGCACTTTTCTCGGCAAAGGCTTCTAATACATTGGAGATGATCCTGATAATAAAGTATCCTATCAACACAAATACTACTGACCAAAGGATCTTTCTGAAAGAGATAATGTCGGAAATGGCAGGAGGCTCTGTAATATTTTCTTCTTTCTGCTCCTGCCCTGAGCTGCCGAAAGGATTGACATTGTTGATGACTAAAACGAGGGTGTCCGTGTTTGTTCTGGGTATCGAAAGGGTGGAGTCTCCCTTTATGATAAGTCGCCCTGCGTCAGTGGAATGTGCCGACGAAGCCTGCGTTGAGCCTTGCTTGGCAGTAGTTGAATCGTTTTTCTGCGCATTTGACTGGAATGATAACAGGCAAAATAGTCCAACCAAAATGAGGCAGTAAATGCGAAGTTGGATATCGATTGTGGACGGAAAACCACCAATGGAAGCATTTTTTAACCTTTTTAAAAACATGTTTTTTTTCATGATAGAAGGCATATGCTCAAATGAAGTTTCTTGATTGTAAAAGATTTACGGTCTGGCGGTACAATAGGGGATTGATCATGTATCTGTTGTCTTGCTTTACTATTATACCATCGTCATGAAGCAATAGCACCAATATTTGAAGGTCCTCGGCATCTTTTGACAAGATATCTGAAAGATTGGACTCTGAAAGCAGGTTGTGCAATAACAAGGCATGAAGCGTGGTTATTTTTTGTGTTGATATGGATTCCAAAAAGCCGAAATTAATTGGATTTATAAAGCCAAAAATGATCATATTTCCCTCTACGCCTTTGGTTGATCTGAGCCAATAGATAAGTGCTAGGCTAAGGTTGTTTTTAGCGAATTTGTTGAGTGATATGAAAAACTGCTTTTCTAGATAGCCCTGCTTTTCGGAATCAGGGAGTTTTCTGTACTTTCTGCTAAGCCTGATTTCTGGTGAAGGTTCGAAGTGTATATTATAACCACTCATTTGATGTCTCTTTAAAATCGCCTGTACAATTTGTTCATCTTTTAGGCCCTCCAGATAATTGATGTATCCGAAAAAATCGCTGATATCTAAAGTTTTATCTAAATAATGCCAAGTGTAGGTGTGACAGGAAGAGACCCAAAAGATCTTTTTATTGGTTTGTGACATTATCTTCAGCAGCGTCTTTAACGTTTCGAATCCTCCAACCTTTCTCAGGTAAAAATGCTGTAGGTTCTCTATAACTAAGATGTATTTGTCGGGGAGGTTGTTAATATCGGCAACAAATTCATCAACTTTGCCTGAATCTCTGACATTCAAAATCTCGCTAAGGCCAGTTAAAAGCGTTTTCTGATCAGGAACGTCCTGAAATTCTTTCGCACGTAAAATTTTATAATGGGTAGGAAGATCCTTGATAAAGAAATTGATTAATGTGGTGGCTCCGGCACCTTTTTCCCCCACTACTATTACCGGTGCATAGTGTCCTATGTTCCAGTTCTCGTATGCTTTTTTTAGAATTCCCGTTTCTCGGGTGCGTTCTTCATAAAAGCTCCGGTCTTTGAGTGGAGCAATATCAAACAGCCGCTGATAGACAAACGGCAACAACGCGATAGAAGAGTTTACCTCTGCCAGGTAATCTGAAATTTCCGCTGAAACCAAAGTGGGCGCTTTGGCAAGGCCATATTGATTTCTTAATTTTTGATAATAGCCTAGCGCTTGTTTAGTTGTTTTATAAGAATAATTTCTGACATGGGGCACCGATGTACGAAGGAACTCAAGTGCTTGTCCCTTATAGGCCCTTCCTCTTCCAAGCGCTTTAGCTTTTGCGATTTGCAGTTGTAGGTCGAAGATGTTGTCTGTATCACTCAACTTGTCCAACTGCTTGTTGAAGTTGCTCACTGCTAAATGGAGATTGGCAAGTACTTTCTCTTGGAGTACGATAATTTCCTTAGCAATGTCTTCACATTTTGCTGCCGCCCGCTGCAAACCCTCCCTGGCGACAGTCACACCTTCCTCTATAGCTTTATCTTCCCTTTCCAGCATGGCAAGCGCTGATTCTAGGTTGAAATCTGATATGCTACTCAGGTCGATCAAAGACTTCTGTACTTTGTCCAAATCTTGAACGATTGTGCTTTTCGTTTGGCCCAGCAGGCTTTTAAACTCCGGGAAAGTGGCATCACTCAATAGTTCATGAAGTGAAAAACTTTGGAGTTCAGAAGATTTAGTTTCTTTCAAAATTTCCTTGCTTTTTGAAAGGGTAGTGTTTTTTTGCAGATGATCAATCTTATCTTCTAATGCTGATTCTATCCTACCCACCAAGCTGGCAAGCCCTTGTTCCACCAGAGACTCCACCGCTTCGGGTATTTTTTGATGCCTCAGGTCTTTTAAAATTGTTCTCCGCTCTTTTATTAGAATCGCTCTTAAACCCGCCTTTTCACCAGCGAACAGGTTAATATTTGCTTCGCTCTGCTTCAGCACATCCGAGATGGCCTTTAAGTGTGGAAGGATGTGTTGATTAACGCGTAATTGCAGTGCCTCGGAGGTTTCATTAAAATTCTGCAGCAGCGAATACTTTAATGCAAGGCGCTCCTCATCCATCCTCCACCTTTCGTAAATCACAAAGTGCGTGTTTGACCATCGCTGGCTTGTTGTGCTGTGGTTCCGGTTGAGTGCGGCGTGCTTCTTTACAAGATTTTGGCTGCTAAACTTCTTGCTGTTCAGTTCCATCGTGCCAACTTTATGGTATGCATCTTGGAACTTGTAAAAGACCTGGTCGAATAGCTGACCAGCCCTAATGGTTAGACTTTCCTCAAAATCCTTCACTTCTTCTATTAACACTGAGCACGCCTGACTTAGGTTCTTAGATAGAATTGTCGGAGCCGCCTGATCGATACCCACGTTTAAGATAATTTCATCAGGTATGTTGGTTAATCTTTGAAGTTTTAGGCTACTATCAGCCAAAAGCCTATGGGTGTCATGATGAAGCACCTGCAAGGCTGAAGCCAATTCATCCCTTAAATAATAACTGACAAGTTGTTTCAGCGGTATCTTATGATGCCAAATCTTCGGCGGTGCAACAGGCTTTCTAAATAGTTTCCTGAACAGGTTGCCGGTCTTTACTGGTAATTGTGATATTGAGTAAGATGATCTTTTGTGATATTTCAAAAGCTTTATAACCAAGGAATCATCAAGCTGAGCGAAAAACCGCTCCTTATCTTGTTCCCTGATCGTCTGATGCTCAAGGGTCAAACCATAAGTTTCAATTTCAGTATTGAAAGCCGAAAACTTCTCGTCAAAATTACTATGCTTTCTTTGTGCATGTTGCAGTGCTACCTTTTGCTTCAAGGTATCATAGAATGTCCTGGTGTTTAACGTCAGCTTACTATTTTCTCCTTTCAGGTTCTTTTCATAAGTCGCAAAGATTTCTTCAGTGGAACCAATAAATTGTGCTTGCTGACGAAGTTCGTCGCTTAATACCTCAAGGAACTGAGGCAATAAATTTTCTTTGGAAAAAGCATAGTGCTGTTTAAGCGCTAAATCAATAGAAGCAGGTTGAGGTAATTCCACTAATTCGATTGCTGTTTATAGGTCGTTTATTCTCTAGAACACTTTAAACATACAAAATATATTCTGGAAAAATAGGATTCCCCCATATGTTCTCTGAATGCTAGTTTATATCAATTGCCGTCTTTGATTCTTTTTGCTCGACCATACCTCAAAGCAAGATAATTCGGGATGCAATTGCAATGCTCTTCCTTCCTCGTGGCATAAGAGAACGGTCAGGAGGAATAATTAAACAGCATCATTCCAATTTGATTTGTTCGCTCACCCTAGCCTTTCCTACAGTGATGGTGAGAATGTATAAACCTGCTTTTTGATTGCTTAAATCTACATTTTGTGTGCCGGGAGCCATTACTTCATTTCTCCAAAGAACATGGCCATTAAGATCGGCTATGGTCAGCATTACAGGAACTTTCTCTTCATTCGATTCTATTTCAACACTTAGTTTCCCTTTGGATGGATTGGGGAAAATGCTGATTCCTGTAATCCCATAGTTTTTAAGGTCATTGATGTTATTCGGGATACTGGAAAACTGAAGGGTAACGCCTGGTTCATCTACATAAGCTGTGATTTCCTGACTCATAGGGGCGGTGAACTTTTCCTGCCAAATGGTCTTACCATTCCTGTTTAGCAGCGACATCATAAACGGGACTTGCTTGCCCTTATCCGCCTCGGCAGTCAGAAGGAAATAGTCTTTCTGTGGTAGCATAGTAATATCTAGGGCAGCAATACCATTTTTGACAAGGTCATCATCAAAGACAAACAATGCCTCCTTGCTTTTATCTTGGATAGAAGAAAGGGTGAGTGTATATGCTTGCTTGTCCTCGAAAGGAAACTGAATTTGGATAGGCTTGTCAAACTTTTCTTCCCAAATTTCTTTTCCATAATCGTCAGACAGTGCTATTCCAAAGACAGGATCAGGACAAATTTCAGGGATCGGGCAAATGGGGTCGATTTTAAAATCCCAAAAAAGATCCGTCCAGCACCAGTCGCGGTATTTGCCGTTGAGATAAAGCCCAATCCTTTCATAATTTCTTAGTGCTTCAGGAATAATGGTGACGACAGCGGGGCATTCTCTATTTTCCTTAGCTATTTCTGACACATATTCGTAGGGATCATAGTGGGTTACGTTCCACAAATAAAAACAGGATGTACTCGTAAGAAAATTTCCTATATGTTTGTCATCCGGTGCATTGATCTCGGTATAATCAGTACCATCATATTCAAATACCGTAGGTCCGTTTCGAAACTTTGTGATGATTGCATAATTTCCTTCTCTAATAAAGGAATGAGGAAAATAAAGAGGAACCGGCAATTCGAAATTTACGGTGAAAGAGGTTCCATCATATGTATAGATCTGATAAATATTGCCTGGCAATTCTGCTGGAATAAAGAGTTTATTTAGGTATAAAACAACATTGGATCCTTTGGCAGGTTTTGCACTGCCTGGGAAAATTACTTCTGACGTGACACTCCCATTGTCTTTGTATAATTTAGAATTTACTGCATTGATTTGAAAATAAAGCACATTATTCCACATTACAAATGCGCTTATATTACCTTCTGATCCATCATATACCGTTCTCCAACGGCTTCTATTATAGTGAATTATGTTGTGATTGTCCAGTTCTATATAAATTTCTACTGTTCCTGGAACGCTCACAATATTTTTTATTCCCGAGGAAAATGCCATACTAGGAAGCACTACGCTAGTAGATCCATTGAAACGCTTTAGGGTAGAAGGCTGATAAACGTAATAACCTGTTCCAATGCTATATAAATATTCGCCAGCGACGATTAAGTTATATCCGCTTGTGGCGGGTATAGCAGATCCCGAGATCTCAACGACAGAACCGCCGTCATAACTAAAAAGCTTGGCTTCACTGCCTACTAACACCAACGTATAGATTTTACCTTGATAGGTAATGGGCTTCGACACTACATTGCCCGGCATTGGAATACGAGTAAAACTCCTTCCATCAAACTTGTATAAATGGCCTTCAACACCATTGTACAAGCGTAAATAGAGGGCAGTGCCTAGCACGGTCATTTCATTTTTCCAAAAGTCATAGGTTAATTGAATGCTGCCAATTTCAGGGAAGTCAAATTGCACAAAATCGACACCATCGAAGCTGGTAAAATGGGTACTTCGATTATATGTAAAGTAGGCGACATCTTCAAATGTGATGGCGTAGGGCTCCTCGGCGTACGGAGGTGTGAGAATGTCCAACGTCCTTTGCGATAAGGCACCATAGAAGGGTGCGAGCAGGAGTACGAAGATTAGTGATTTTTTCATAGGAATATGGTTTTAAAAAAATTGGACGCTACTGTTCATCGACTTACGGTTCGGCTATGATGTTTAGGAATTGTTTTGATGGTTTTGCTTTTGTCGACAATCCTTATTTCGAACCTGCATTCCTCTAAATGTTTACATTAATATAAATCTTAGTGCATAAAAACTCATCGACAGAACCTTCAAAAAGTAATTGCTTTTGC
>CAYTTV010000081.1:0-11919 GCA_964440915.1 uncultured Roseivirgaceae bacterium | reverse complement strand
ACCTTGGAAGATGGATTGATCCTAAAGCAAGGCCAAAGGTTGTTAAGTTAATATAACATAAAGGCACACTACTCACTGCCCTATCGTGAAAATCGTAGCCAAGCCAATTCTCAGCCCAACTTCTTGGTAATGGCTGTCATGAAAAGACGCTGCTACCTCCAATCGCAACAAGCGGAATATGCGGTCGATAGAATAACCTACTTCATAATAATGAGGTGAGGTTTCTGTTTTCAGGTAATTGAAAAATATATTTTCCCTTATGCCTGAGAAGCGGATCTCAGGAAGTTGGGTAATCAAAAATTTCCGGAACTGGTAATGTGTGTGCCCTGAAAAATAGGCACCATCGGTACTGAACATATAATAGTCAAGTAATCGAAAAGCACCAGCAGGTCTTATGCTGCTCAGGATAGTACGATTGCCATCAAAATGTTTGTAATCCATAAAGAACATTTGGTTCTTGTTAAGGAAAGTCCCACCTAAGATTTCGAATTCCAACTTGCCGCTTACGCCAAAAACAAAGCTGTGCTTAAGGCCAGCTGATAGGTGGTCGAAATCAACATCGCTGCCTAGCCAATTGGCTATTCCTTTCTCGTAGGACAGCAACAACTCTGGCGAACGATCTCTTAAAGGACGCTTATTTCCATTATATATGGTATATCTCTTAATAGGCCAATAGCGAATCGACGCTTTAAACTTGGTGGCTTCATGCTGTGGAAAACCTGTATCCTCCAACTCGGAATTGACAGGTTCATTCGGGGTATAATCCCTTTTCCTATAAAACAGACTGTAATCATTGGTATTGAATAGCGCACTTCGCTGAGCCCATTCCGCGCTAGCATTGAAAATCAACCAATCTGACGGGGCGAATTGATATTCCACTTTAGCATATTGTTTTTCATAAATTTTCATATAGTTCTTTCTGAAAAGCAAGGAGCTGAAAGTATTGATATGGGGATGAATAGGTTCATCTTCGTTATACTGCGACACAAACCTCCCACCTTCGACCGCTATGCGACTAAAGCCCCTTTCTCGCTTGCTGGAATACGCCAGGCCAATTTTACTATATACATCCTCACTCGAAAAGCCATAACGCACCACTGGCGTCAGCTCAAAGGATTTCTTCAAGCTATCAAATTCATGCTTGAGTGTTCCCGAGAGGTTGATGTTGACGCCTTCCACAGTATTGAAATAAGTATTGAATAGTGTGGGTCTAAGACGAAAACTGGTTGTAGGCGAAAAATTATAATTGCCTCCCGTAAAGATGTCGAAAAATTTAAATCCGCCCTTCTTGATAACATTGGCTGAATCCTTGCCGGTAACCCTAGCGATCCTCACCCTGCTCAAGGAATCATCTCTTGCATAACCTTGTATTTCTTTGGGCGTGAGCGGCACGGGCCGTACATTCACCCAATAAGATGAGTCCCGTTTTGTGGCCAAGCTGTCGATCGTATAAGTCCTATCACTGATCACATCGGGCTCTTTGCTTTCTTTCAGAGCCTCCTTTTCATACTGATTGATCATCTTGCGGAATTGCTTCCTGCTCATTTTATCTTCGGCTTCCAAAACTTCTGCTACCTGCGCTTTCCCTTTCACCTGAGGAATATCCTGTGGAACGTCTTCTATAATTTCGTCGACAACCTCTACATCCGCAATAAGGTCTTGATTGAGCTCAATCTTATAATCGCTCAAGGAAGCCAAGTAACGGAAGTTGCCAGCAAAGCCAAAAGCCTTGCCTGAGAAATCAAGCCGGTGGGTGACAGGCATCCACAACCGTGGGACGATCTCCGAATAGTCGATTTGCATCCCAACCATAAACCCGAGAAAACTAGTTTTTAAATCCACACTATGAATAGCCCATAGGTCGTCAATGATATAGATGTAGCCTTCAAAAACATTCTCTCCTCGTGACCGAGGCGTCACCTTAATTTTATTGACGGTGATTTCGCCCTCCTTAAAATTGCCTTCATATTGAAACCTATAGTAAGCAAAAGCGGAACCTGCCAAGGGTGATATGGCTGTAATGATCTTGTCCTGATAAAAACTTTGATTGATAAGCAAGTTGGGCGAAGGAGGCTCTTCCACCTCACCGGAAGTGCGCATCGAGATAATTTTTTCTTCAACCGTATTGGGCTGCCTAAACTTCACCTCACTCACGGCCTCTGTGGTATAGGCTTCGTTGAGTTTAATTCCTCCCTCCTTTTCGATTCTTCTTCGCAAGAAAAAAGGGGCTTTGTTCAATTCTCCCGTACCCTTCATGTACACCTTCACTTCATAGGCATCGTATTGCAACAGATGGTACTTTCTTTTGGCAATTGCCTTGCGCATGATGGTATAGGCAGGGTCTTCATCCCTACTTCTAATTTGCAACTCTCCTAGTAGCACAGTCTGTTCTGCCAATTCAAAGTCTACTTCTGCCCAATCCGATTTTACCTCAACCTGCTTTTGAACTTTTTCATACCCCACATATTGTACTTGGATAATGTGCTGCCCTGGTGACAACTTTATTTCGAACCTTCCTTGTTCATTCGTAGAAGCCCCTAGATTGAGCTCAGGAAGATAAATTGTAGCATAAGGAAGTGGCTCGCCATGCTTATCCACAACTTCGCCTCTCACCCCTTGCCCTAAGGCCATAAGGTGCATGCCCAATAAAAAATACAACAACAAAAAGTAAAACGGCTTATTTGGCATATCCATTAGCTTCTATCAATAGGGCCCGTTCCCTCTAAATCTACATATAAAAAAAGTCCGAAGCCTAGAATTGTTATTTTCTCTTTGCTACGGACCTTTCAATTACACATTCAAAAGTTGATACTATTTTGAATCCTTTCCCTTTGCTACAGGCTTCGCTTTTTTCTTAGTGGTGGCCGAAGCTTTCGTGGTTGTTTTCTTCGCCGTTGTTTTGTTCGCCGTTGTCTTCCCCCTTCCTTTTTTTGTAGGAGCTTCCTCTGCCAACTGTAGACATTCCTCCAATGTCAAGTCCTCTGGAAGCCTATCTTTTGGGATTTTTACATTTTGTTTCCCCACTTTTATATAAGGCCCCCATCGTCCGTTCAGAATTTGTACATCAGGATTTTCTTCAAAACCTTTTATAAACTTCTCTGCATCGGCCTTTCGCTTGGCTTGAATAATTTCAATGGCTTTGTCATAACCCACAGTGTGGGGATCTTCCTCTTTAGGCAAGGAATAAAATTTGCTATCGTGACGAATATAAGGGCCAAACCTGCCTATCGCTGCCACCATTTTCTTGTCCTCAAACTCTCCAATCTCACGAGGTAGCTTAAAAAGTTCCAAGGCGTCCTCCAGCGTCATGCTTTCAATAAACTGCCCTTTTCTTAAGCTGGCATATTCAGGTTTTTCTTCTCCCTCGGTATCTCCCAACTGCACTATCGGCCCAAATCTCCCAAGCCTCGCAATTACATTTTTGCCAGTTTTAGGATCTATACCCAACTCCCTAGAGCTTCCTACAGAAGATCTTTCAATGGCCTCCGTCTTTTCCACTCGTGGTTTAAACCTACCATAGAAATCGTCGATCATCTCATCCCATGCTTTTTCTCCTTGTGCTATCTCATCAAACTCCTTTTCTACATTGGCAGTAAAAGAATAGTCAATTACATTTGGAAAGTGCTTTACAAGAAAATCATTGACCACCATGGCAATATTGGTAGGAAAAAGCTTATTTTTCTCGGTGCCGGTAATCTCAGTATTATTTGATTTAGCGATCTGGTCATCTTTAAGAATCAACTCTACGAACTTGCGCTCTTTACCTTCCCTAAACTCTTTGACCACATAACCTCGCTTTTGAATGGTGGAAATGGTAGGAGCATAAGTAGAAGGCCTGCCTATTCCCATCTCTTCTAATTTTTTCACCAAGCTTGCCTCCGTATATCGTGCAGGAGGTCTACTAAAGAGTTCCCGCGCCTTCAGATGCTCTAGCGTCAGCTCCTGTCCTATCTCCAAAGGAGGCAGCATGCCCTTTTGCTCTTCATCATGATCCTCATCGTCGGTGGATTCTATATAAACTTTAAGAAACCCTTCAAATTTAATCACCTCGCCACTGGCAGTCAGTGTTTGAGGCACTGTAGAAATGGCTATAGTAGCAGTAGTTTTTTCCAGTTGGGCATCGGCCATTTGAGAAGCTATTGCACGCTTCCAAATCAGTTCATATAAACGATTGGCTTTATGGTCGCCCACATTTACTTGTTGGGCACCAAAATCTGTTGGTCTTATCGCCTCGTGCGCCTCCTGAGCACCGGCAGACTTTGTTTTGAACACACGTTGGTGTGCATACTCTTTGCCATAGGAATTAGCGATTGCATCGGCGGCTCCCTTAATCGCTTCCTGAGACAGGTTCAATGAATCTGTTCTCATATAAGAAATCTTTCCCGCCTCGTAAAGTCTCTGTGCCAAGGTCATGGTCTGGGCTACAGAATAGCCTAGTTTTCGGGAAGCCTCCTGCTGCAAAGTAGAAGTGGTGAACGGAGGGGCCGGGGACTTTTTGGCCGGTTTCTTCTCCAAATTCTTTATACTGAATTCCGCACCTTGGCATTTCTCTAGGAAAGCCTGGGCCTCTTCCTCGGTCTTGAATCGCTCGCCCAGCTCTGCTTGAAGCACTTTTCCATTGCCAAGATCAAATAAAGCAGTGATCTTAAAGGAAGATACAGATTTAAATTTATCTATTTCCCGCTCCCTTTCCACCACGAGGCGCACCGCTACGGATTGCACCCTGCCGGCAGAAAGGCCAGTTTTAATTTTTTTCCATAAGATAGGAGAAAGTTCAAACCCCACAAGCCTGTCCAAAACCCTTCTTGCTTGCTGGGCATTTACCAGTGCAATGTCTATGCCCCTCGGATTTTGTATCGCATTTAAGATAGCACTTTTCGTGATTTCTCTAAAAACAATACGACGGGTATTGTCATCATTCAATGATAAAGCTTCTTTGAGGTGCCAACTAATGGCTTCCCCTTCACGGTCATCATCACTGGCCAGATAAACCATCTCTGATTCCTTCGCTAATTTCTTCAACTGCCTCACAACATCTACCTTGTCTTTGGAGATTTCATAAGTTGGTTTGAATCCGTTTTCCTTGTCTATCGCCTTGTCGCCCTTAGGCAAATCCCGAACATGTCCGTAACTGGAAGCAACCAAATAATCCTTTCCCAAGTAACTTTCAATGGTTTTCGCCTTAGCAGGAGACTCGACTATTACTAGGTTTTTTGCCATTTTTTCTCCTCTTTTTGTGGTTCTCACTTTCGCCAAATATCATTAAATTTTTCTAATTATTGCAAACAACACTCGATTTATCCTTTAAAATGGTTACATTTAAAACCCATTTACTACGTAAATGATTTAATCATTCATTCATAATGGTTCGAACTTTATACTTAATAAGACACGCTGAGGCGGAGGAAGCCCTACATGGCATCAAAGACTTTGATCGCCAACTGACCCCTTTGGGGATGAGAAATGCCTCCCGTATGGGCAAGCTATTGAGCGACTACAATATCAGCCCAGACTTGATGGTTTCCAGCACTGCCCTGAGGGCCAGCGGCACCGCAGAACTTATATCTGATCAGCTGAAGCTTCCAGTAGGAAAGCTTGAGTACCTCGACCAAATATACGAAGCTTCGGTGAGGAGTCTCTTTAATTATATATGTGACCTGAACGTAGAGTACAAGACCGTTGTGATTGTAGGGCACAATCCAGTCTTGGTGTATTTAGGAGAATACCTCACCAAAAAGGCTATTAACAAGCTTGTGCCTTGTGGAATATTACAAATCGGCTTCGACCTCAACAGCTGGTCAGAAGTATCGGAAGGCAATGGATCACTGATGAATTACTACGCTCCGCAAAACTTCGACGACGAATAGAGGTGGTAAGATATAACGATGTTAGATTTCAGATAAAAGATTAGATAGTTATCCCTAGCTATATTAGTATAGAGGCAAGACATCGGGCTATCACAGAAGCGACGACATCCTTGGGTTCCTGAACTTTGTGGCTGCAAGCTTCACTAATCATTTCATATTTAAAAAAGGATGTCATCGCTGGCAGTAAAAACTTCAGATAACCGATAATAAATGTGAGTTATAATGGCCCTCGGTAAAGTCGATTCTGTTTTCACATCCTAATGTCATTTCTTGCGATTTTTTTTATGGAAATCGAATATTACCTCTAAATTCAATAAAAATTACTCTATTGGAACATAACCTAAAGGATATGGAACATATCTGACAGGGTATAAATGCGTATTCGTGTCACTTTGCATTAAATATTTAAACCATAAAAGCAAAAGCCATGACACGAAATGTACAAAAAAACACAAAGAGCGGTTTATTAAAACAACTCTCCAAAAGGTGGTCTTTGACCACGATTTTGATGCTATCCATATTGCTTCTCGCCTGTGATGAAGATGACAAAGTTGACTTAGATGATAGTAAAAAAACTGCCCAAAGTTTTGCAGAGGTTATTGCTACCGCAGGGTCCCCTGAACGGGTTGAAAAAAAAGAAAAGGTACTTGAGCAGGAAGAACATGAAGAGCTTGGAGAAGATGGATCCATTTGGATATGCACTACAACAACCTATAGTGTAGAAGATGGAAATAGTGACTTTCCTTTATTCAATCCGAATGCTTCTGTGATATATCCCGGCAGTCTCTTGCAAGGAAAGACCCTTTCCAGTGCAAGTCCGTCCGTGATTCCTTTGAAAAGGGCTGGCGGGACAGTTTCTATTGATATCATTGATGGTTCTACCCAACCGGCCTTCTCGGTAGATGAGGTAAGCAAATCAAGTATTGCTACCGCTGCCAATAACATTATCGGTGCGAGCACAGGTACAGTTCCTGCCAACTTCAATGCCTCTTTTGAAGAGATCAGCTCTGAAGACCACTTAGCTTTTAGTTTGGGGTTGGATGTAAAGTCTCAATACGTCCAAGTAGCCTCCAAATTTGCCTTTAGTCAAGACAAAGAATATAGCCATTTTTTAGTCAAGCTTAACCAATCTTTCTATACTTTGAGTTTCGACTTGCCTACATCCTACGATGACCTGTTTGCTCCCGAAGTAACCCCAACAGACCTACAACAGTATGCAGGACCTGGCAACCCAGTTACTTTCATCTCTGATGTCACTTATGGAAGGATATATTATATGCTCATAGAGTACAAGTCCAGTGATATGTCCATTCAAGCGGAATTGAAAGCCGCCTTTAGTGGTGCCATAGCCAGTGCGGACATAAATGCTACGACCGATGTGTTTCAGAGGGCCTCGGATTTACAGATCAAAGTGGTAGCTTTTGGAGGGGAGTCAAAAAGTACCTTTTCTACTATAGGAGAAAAAAACATCAATAAGTTGGCAGAGATGTTTGGCGAAAGCACGGATATACGATCTGGCGTTCCCATTTCTTATGTTGTTAGAGATGCAAAAAATAAAGAAACAGTGGGGGTGAAGCTGGCCACGGAGTATGATGTAAAAGAGTGCAAAGCCATTGCCACCGCACTAGGGGAGCCTATCATGTGGCTTGATGCCACAGCTTTGGATTTATCCGCAACTGAGTATGAACCTTGTGCCGATTGCTTAGAGTATGATGGAGTGCTCAGATATTTTGAGCCAAACGATTCTTATGCAAGAGAAGACTTGGGCAAATACGATGGAACTGTGGTGAGGCAATGGAAAGATATTTCAGGAAATGGAAATCACGCCAGTTCGATTGCAGGTGACACTCGCTCAAGACCAATGTTCGTTCCAAATGCCTTTGATAATGGAAAAGCAGCTGTTGAGTTTTATAGAGGAGCAGCCAACACAATACTTCCTGGAAAAATACATAATAGATTAAGTTATTCAGGAGGCATATTTGTTAACACAGATTACACAATTTTCCTCGTCCTATCTTATCCTGATAGAGTAAAATTAGAAACAAGAGCTTCCAATGGGAATTGGAGGATGGAAATAAATTCTGCAAACTACTGGGGATATTTTATGGATGGAACATCTTCTAATACTGGAGAGAAGCTACGTGCAGGATTCCAACGCAATAACCTGTTCCGATTTAGCCACCAAGGATCGCAGATTTTTGTTGAAAAGGATAACATGGCAACACCTTCTAAGTTTCAAGTTTATGCTTTAAGATTTAGTCAAACAGAAGGCATGTCGATATATGCCAACGGGGTATTGATTGGAAAGGATGCTTCGAAAAAACTACCCTTGAGCAGCAATATAGGAGCAGTGATAACCGTAGGTCATATAACCGAAGCACTACCTGGGCATTCGCGTCTTAGAATCGGAGAAATAAAAGCTTATCAACAGGCTGCCACCGAGGCGCAGATCAGGCAAGAAACACAATACCTGAATCAAAAATATGGATTGTAGATAGCACTACTTCCGAAGGTTTCTACATTTCAATAGCCGATGCTTATACGACTTGACATCTAGCGAGGGAACCTTCGGAAGTTTTTACTAATCCTAAACCACTTCACTAGGGGCATGCCCAAACTCCTCGGAGAAGCACTGGGTGAAATAGGAAGGACTGCTGAATCCGGTCATATAGCTGACTTCAGAGATGTTGTACTGACGGTCCTGCAATAGGACCAAAGCTTTTTGGAGCTTGTGCATCCGAACAAAGCGGGTGGTAGAAAGGTCTGTCAAGGCTTTGATTTTTCTGTGCAACTGAGTACGGCTCACCCCTGCCTCTTTGCATAAATCCTCTACTCCGAAATCGCTATCGTCTAAGTGTTCATCTATAATCTCTCGGACTTTCTTTATGAACTGGTTTTCTTTAGGCGGCAGCACAATTTCCGGCTGATTACTTGCTTTGTTTTCACTCGCATATTTTTCCTGAAGCAGCTTCCGGCTGTGGATTAAGTTCTTGACTCTTGCGAGCAATTCCTTTCTATTAAAAGGCTTTTCCAGATAATCATCTGCCCCCATCTCTAACCCTTCAAGTCGACTGTCTAGCCCGGCTTTGGCCGTAAGCATGACAATGGGAATATGGCTGGTAAGCGAATCGTCCTTCAATGTCTTGCAGACCTCATGACCATCCATTTCGGGCATCATCACATCAGAAATAATGAGATCAGGAATATGGGAAGCAGCCATGGCTACCCCTTCTCTTCCGTTTTTAGCCTCTAAGACCTGATACTCTCCCACAAGGCAATCTTTTATAAACGCCCTTACATCATGATTGTCCTCAATGAGCAACACAATGTTTTCATGAAGTACTGGTACAATTTCATCATGGAATTCCTGCTCGGCCACCAAGTCTGTCACTAGCGGGATAAGCTGCTCTTCTGAAGCAGTGGCCTCAGGAGCTGCTGGCAAACGAACGACAAAGGTTGTCCCTTGGCGGTATTGACTATCGACTGTAATTGTTCCTTGGTGCAGCTCCACTAGCTCTTTTGCAAGGGAAAGCCCTATTCCTGTCCCTTCCACATACCTGTCATCGGAATGCTTTATCTGATGAAACCGATCAAAAATCATCGGCAATTGATCTTCCGGAATACCAATGCCGCTATCCCGAACCGTTACCTTAACATAGGCAGGATGTTCATTGCATGCTGCTTCATATGTCACGTTTACGGTTACCTTCCCACCTCTTTCTGTAAATTTAAAAGCGTTTGAAAGCAGGTTATAAAATATTTTGTCGGTACGGTCATGGTCAACATATGCGGTCATAGAATCGATATCGTTATGGAGTTCCAGCTGTATCCCCTTATCAATAGCAAGCGATTCAAAAGACATGACCAACCCTCTAACGAAGGGAATAAAATCAGCTTTGACCAAATTGAGTGAAACTTTTTGGTCTTCTAATTTGCTCAAGTCCAATAACTGATTGATCAAGTTGAGCAGATTCTGTGCTGCTTTCTTAATAACATTGGTATTTTTCACTACGGCCATCGTATTGTCAGGCTGATCTTGGATGTTTTGTGCCGGCCCTAGAATCAGGGTTAGAGGCGTTCTAAATTCATGGGCTATATTGGCATAAAAGTGGGATTTGAGCTGCTCCAATTCTTTTACACGTTCCTTTTCCCGCTTTTCATATTTGATCTGCTCCTCAAGAAGTTTTCTTTTGACTGCTTGTCGCCTTTTGTGGATTAGATAAATAGCGGCCGACGCGGCAATCAAGAGCAGCACAATTACTATCAAAAATTTTTGTACAAGATTTTTGTTGTTGAGCATACTCTCCTGCAGCGCAATCTGTTGCTCTTTCTTCTGCGTTTCGTATTGGATATTCAGCTCTTGTAGCTGTCTGGATTTTGTCTCATTGAATAACGTATCTTGATAGGCTAAATGCAGCCGGTGATGGTCTAAAGCCTTGTCGTATCGCCGCCACTGTTCATATATGGAGGATAGCAACAAGTGAAATTCGCTTATTACCTCCTTGGCACGACTCGCCTCGGCCAATTCCAATCCTTGATGGCCATACCATTGAGCGCTGTCCAATTGTGCATTATCTAAAAAAATCTCCGTTGCATAACGATAGTTACTAGGGAGTATTCCGTTAAGCCCATGGGCAAGGCACACGTCATTGGATCGTCTGAAATACGACAATGCTTTTTCCTGGTCACCCACGAGCCGATGAGTGCTGCCTATATTTTGCAAGGTCACCGCAATCCCTCTGAAGTTGCCTACCTTGCGAAATACATCCTCAGCCTTATCAAAAAAGAACAAGGCTGAGTCGTATTGCTCTCTTTTTTTATAATTAATGCCGATATTCACATAAGAAGGGGCAGCACTGGCCTCATCGTCCAATCCTTCAAATATAGCAACGGCCTTCCGCTGGTATTCAATTGATTTGTCAAGATTATTGAGCTTTCCATGAATATTGCCGATACAATCATAACTGTAGCCAATCCCTTCCTTGTAATCGGATGCTTCGGCCAACTCCAACCCTTGCAAGTAATAATCCAAGGCACTGGCAAAGTTGCCCAAATATTCATGGGCCAACCCAATATTGCCCACACAGTCCGACGCGTCTCTTTTGTTACCTACCTGCTCATATAAAAATCTCGCTTTCTCATAATAATCAATCGACTCTATATACTGACCCCCTATGAGCAAGTTATTGCCAATATTATTCAGTGTTTTGGCTTTGAAAAACAGATGATTGATCTTATCAAAAACCACAAGTGCTTCTTGAAACTTCGCCTTTGCTTCCAAGAGCTCAAACTGATATTGCAGCACCAATCCTTCCGAAAGCAATGTCCTCCCTATCCCTTTTTCATATTGCGCAGTTTCTGCACCTGTCCTGGCCAGTGCAATGTATTCTGAAGCTTTATTTAAATCCCTATTGAAATAATAATCGGCCACGTCTAAATAAATCTCAACCTGCTGCTCATCGGATGCATTCGGGATTTCAGCCAACATGCGGGTTACCGTAGGGTTATCTGCCACAGCTACTTGCGCGCTCAGCGCGAGCACCAAGCTAATGATGAGTATAAAAAAAATACTTCTGGAAGCAGTGGACAGCATAAGATTAAGTATGTACAGGCAGAGGTTAAAAAATCTAGTACCTGTTTGTGACTAAGCTAGTTTATCTGAGTTCATAACAAAAATAACCGACTGTATATAAATATCCTAATCAAATATGGCACATTAAAAAGGAGTTCAAACGCCTTAGGACTTTTCGTCTTTGAAATAAAAATGAAAAGCAACACAACCCGATCCCCTTTTATCAATCATTTCTGAGCGCTAGATTAAAAAAGGCAGCATTTTCCAACACGCAGAGGACGGTTTACAGTTTCTTATATCAATTTTCCCTTTTCCATTCATTGTCCTCATGCCATTTCCAACTCCTACTCTTACATTATAATATATTCTGCCAAATTTCTTCACGGCCTTAGGACAATTCCAGCGCAACAATGAATTGATATCCTGCTACTTGGTTTATTTCATGCACCATTAAACAAAGATTTATGCTTTTTTGGCTAA
>CAYTTV010000080.1:0-12277 GCA_964440915.1 uncultured Roseivirgaceae bacterium | reverse complement strand
TGTCTAACATCTGGCGTCTGAAATCTAATATCTCTAACGTCTAACGAACCTACAAAATCAAGGATCCCGAATATTGCAGGTAGATAAATTTGCCTAACTTTGCATCCAAATATGAGAAGAAAAATAAAGCCTGAATTGCTCACGGAAATTGCCATCGAACGCATGGCAGCTGAAGGAAAATGCCTAGCGAGGGTAAATGGACAAGTCATCTTTGTGTCTGGCGTCGCTCCAGGCGATGTTGTTGACCTTCGAATTGTCAAAAAGAAGAAGAATTACTTAGAGGGCGCACCTGTTAAGTTTCATGCTTATTCAGAGCAGCGGACTGAACCTTTTTGCCAGCACTTTTCGACTTGCGGTGGCTGCAAATGGCAACATATTTCCTACGAAAACCAAGTTATCTACAAGCAGCAAGAGGTCGTGGACCAATTGACGCGCATCGGCAAAGTGGACCTGCCCCCAATCTCTCCTATCCTGCCCTCAGACAGGACCCAAGAGTACCGCAACAAACTAGAGTTTACCTTCTCCAACAAGCGTTGGCTTACAAGAGAAGAAATCGCCGCTAGCGATGACATTGACAGGAATGGGCTTGGTTTCCATATGCCCGGGCAATTCGACAAAGTGCTTGACATCCAACACTGCCACTTACAGGAAGAGCCGTCCAATGCCATCCGGTTGGCCGTCAGAGACTATGCGTTGTCCCAAGGTTTTTCCTTCTATGACCTACTCAACCACGGCGGGCTGCTCCGAAATCTGATCATAAGAACCTCCTCCTTGAAAGAGGTAATGGTGATTGTACAGTTTGGAGAAGATGACCCAGAAGCGATCCAACGTATTATGCAATACATCCAGGAGACTTTCCCCAAAATCACTTCCCTCCAATATGTGATCAACACCAAAAAGAACGAGACTTTCTTCGATCTCGATGTCGTATGCTACAAAGGAGAGCCCTGCATTACCGAAAAAATGGAAAACCTGTCTTTCCGGATCGGCCCAAAATCATTCTATCAGACCAATTCCTCCCAGGCATATGCCTTGTACAAAGTAGCGAGGGATTATGCAGGACTCACCGGAGAAGAAATCGTTTATGATCTTTATACCGGCACGGGCACCATTGCCCAGTTTGTGGCTTCCAAGGCCAAAAAAGTGGTCGGCATAGAGTATGTAGCCGAAGCCATCGATGATGCCAAAGCCAATGCGCACTTCAACGGCCTCACGAATTGCCACTTCTACGCAGGCGACATGAAGGACCTGCTCAATCAAGAGTTGATTCAAAAAGAAGGACATCCAGACGTGATTATTACCGATCCTCCACGCGCTGGCATGCACCCAGACGTTGTGCAGGCCCTCCTTGAGATTGCACCGCAAAAGATCGTTTATGTAAGCTGCAACCCATCAACCCAAGCGCGCGACTTGGCCATGCTCGATGCGGCCTACGTCGTAAAAGCGGTGCAGCCTGTAGACATGTTCCCCCACACCCATCATGTGGAGAACGTGGTGTTGTTGGAGAGAAGATAAATTAAAAAAAAATAAAAATCAGGGCGGCTTTTCCGGCTATCACTCCTACTCCTCGGCCCCTCGTACCTCGGGTCCTGTGGGGTATCCGTTCTATCCGGGCCGCTCTACGGTAAGCTGAAGTTTGGTGCTAGATTGGTTCTTGAGCAGCCATTTCAGCAAACGGCCTTTCCCTATCCAACTCACAAAGTCCTCATTACTTATAGAAAATCAGGACTTATCCTCTTTAATCACCTTAAGGCCCTTCGTCCATCTTATGATTTCCCTGAACATGACAGATGCCGCATTGGTGGATACTTCATTAGGCACATACTCATTTTCTTCGTTGATAAATTGGGTAAAGAATGGAATATTTACCATCTCCATGATAGGTACTACTTTAAGGGTGGACAGGTCTGCCTTCAACTGATTAGCTGCCCTGGTTCCTGCTGAGACTCCACCATAGCTCACAATGCCACCTGCCTTATAAGCCCACTCTTGCACTAGATATTCCAAGGCATTTCTTAAAGGAGCAGGATAATTGTAGTCGTACTCTGCTGTTACAAAAACGAAACAGTCGGCTTCTTCTATTGCAGCACTCCATTTCTTGGAATGCTCAAACTCATATTTTTGAAGGCGTGGGTGATTGGGCTCGTTCATCAAGGGCAGGTTGATTTCACCCAAGTCTAAAAGTTCTACATCAAAGCCGCCATGCGCTTTGGCCATTTTCTCCACCCAACGTGCTATAATAGGCCCCTTCCTTCCAGGTCTTACAGTAGAAGAAATAATTTTAAGTTTATACATATTGATTTTAGGTTATATTATTATCTCCAGTCAATTCAACGTTTTACTGCCTCTTCGTATATTATTTGTAGATTCACGCATGGTTTGCCAGAAGTAAATATCGTAATTTTGATGCAAAAGATAAGGTTACCTTTTTGAGAACGGCAAGCCTGCTATAAAGTTATGACTTGCAGACGATCACATACAAAATTCAGATTTGGATCATAACAAAACCACTTTGTATATGCAAAACGACCCGGAACTAAATGGAAAATACTTGGGAACAATTACCCAAGACTTTATCGTAGTATCGGAAACTTTGAAGGAAGCTTCATACCTGATCAGGAAAAGAGGGTTTTCCGATTTCCCCATTTTTCCCATTTCTAAAAACCCACTGCCCATTGGGCAGCTCCTTATTGGCAAAGAAGAGCTGAATGTCAATTGGAACTACTATACGACCTATGTAGACGAATTTGTGCAGAGAAAGATCATCGATAAGGACAAGCTTGAAGATTTTAAAAATGCCTATAAGGATCCCGATGAGTTTTGTTGCCTTTTTGTGGTAGACAATGTTTTTACCAAATTCATGTTTATCCCTTTTCCCGAGGATTAGGTCTTAGACTTTTGACTTTTATATTGGACAATAGAAAGGGGATGACAAGTAAGATGAACCATTCCCAGATTTAAAAAGCATTGAAGATAGGAGTTATAAAAAAGGTATAAGTTGGCGTGTTTGATAATATTTCAACCTTCAAAGCGCCGTAATGAAGTTACCAAGCAAAACAGTAGCCATAAACCACAATATTCTTTCATCCCATCACCCATCCATTCATTAAAATTGCTTCCACCCTTGCGCTTGCAAAGGAACCATATTGCCTGCTTTAGTTATTAAAGTCACTTCTTCTGAGGCTGGTTTGATGTAGCCAATAAAGGCAATATCAGGATGGTGCTTTATTTTTTCAAAGTCTGACTGGTCAATCGTGAAGAGCAGTTCATAATCTTCTCCTCCGTTCAATGCTGTGGTCATTGGATCGACATTAAACTCCACGGCCGTATCATAGGTATTCTTTGCCACGGGGATTTTGTCTTCATAAATGCTGAGGCCTACTTGAGCGCTCTTTGCTATGTGCAGCAGTTCGGATGAAAGCCCATCAGATACATCAATCATGGCAGTGGGCTTTACCTCGAAATCTTGCAATTCATATACCATGTCCATCCTCGCTTCTGGCTTTAGCTGGCGTTTCACAATATAATCGTACGCCTCTAACTTAGGCTGCATTGTTGGATCAGCTAAAAATACTTGCTTCTCACGTTCCAATACTTGCAAGCCCATATAGGCTCCTCCCAAGTCTCCCGAAACACAAATGATGTCACCAGGTTTGGCCCCGCTTCTCAAAGCAATACTTTCTTTGGCTACCGCTCCAATGGCCGTAATCGAAATCACCAAACCGCTCCTTGAAGTAGTGGTGTCCCCCCCTACTAAATCTACCTTGAAGTTGTCGCAAGCGGCTTTTATACCATCATATAGTGCTTCTACTGCTTCCAAAGAAAAGCGATTGCTCAACCCGATATTGACAGTAATTTGCTGCGGAATGGCATTCATCGCAGCAATGTCAGAAATGTTGACAGCCACTGCCTTATAGCCTAAGTGTTGAATGGGCGTATAAGAAAGATCAAAATGCACCCCCTCCAAAAGCATATCAGAAGTAACCACCAGAAACTTGTCGCCTGCATCAATGACAGCAGCATCATCCCCAATGCCCAAATGGGTAGAGGGATTTACGCTAGAAAACTTATCCTTGATCCTGTCAATAAGACCAAACTCTCCTATATCACTGATTTCTGTTCTTTTTTCCGAATTTGAAGCCATATCTGTCATATTTTCACCTTATATCCTCAAAACTAGCACTAAACAGGATACATGTAATGTTTACGAAAGCAAACAGCAGCATCCTACAAAAGATTTGTGGTTATTTGAACTTGTTTCAAAGTTATCATTGTTAATCTTAGAACTTACTTTTTTCCATGAAAAATTTGTTTCTATTCTTTATAGCCTCATTACTTTTGTTCACCTCTTGTGCGCCCAGGTCTCAGTACCAAACCCGAGAAGGGAAAGCAAAAAACAAGCATTACAATGATATTCAGTATAAAAAGCAAGGAAAGTGGGGAAAGTAAAAATAGATATAAGAACTTAGAGATAAGACATAAGTCAAAAAAAAATGAATTTTAGGTGCTGAATGATGAATGGAAGACAGTGTAATTCTTCTATTCCCATCACTTATTTTAACTTACCAAATCGAAGTTCAAATAGCCAAATTAAATCAAAGGTGCTCTTTCCTTATTATGTTTTAGCACTATAATAGCAAGCGGTGGTAGCACTAATGAAAGAGAATGCTGCCTGCCGTGCATGGGGATGGGTGCTGTCTCCAAATCAGGATCATTGAGCACGTCGCTGCCACCGTACTTTAAATCATCGGAATTAAAAATCTCCTTATAAAACCCTCTTTCATTCACCCCAATTCGATAGTTTGGCCGTGGCACAGGGGTAAAATTAGCCACAAATATCAAGGTTTCATCATGGGCCTTTCCTTTTCTCATCCAGCTAATCACAGAGTTGGTGGCGTCATCGAAGGCGATCCATTCAAACCCATCAGGTGAAAAGTTCTGCTCATAGAGTGCTAATTCTTCTTTACAGAGTAAATTTAAGTCCTTCAACAACTTTTGTACCCCTTGGTGGGCGGGGTGGTTGTTTTCATGCCAATCGAGGCTATAGTCGTGTTGCCATTCATGCCTTTGAGCAAACTCACTCCCCATGAAAAGCATCTTTGCGCCTGGATGTCCATACATATAACCATAAAGAAGCCTAAGATTAGCAAACTTCTGCCATTCATCTCCAGGCATTTTATTGATCATCGATCCTTTTCCATATACCACTTCATCATGCGATAGTGGCAGCACAAACTTTTCGGTAAAAGCATAATGGATACTAAAAGTGATTTGTCCTTGATGATAGCCTCTATGGATAGGCTCCAGTTGAAAATAGTCCAAGGTGTCATGCATCCACCCCATCATCCACTTCATATCAAAGCCCAAACCACCCTCCTCTGTAGGGTGTGTCACGCCTGGATACGCCGTTGATTCTTCTGCTACCGTAAACACATCAGGATGGTGATTGTGTACGGCATCGTTAAACTCTTGCAAAAATGAAATGGCTTCGAGGTTTTCTCGTCCTCCATATGCATTGGGCAGCCACTCTCCTTCATTCCGAGAATAATCCAAGTACAACATAGAAGCTACGGCGTCCACCCGAAGGCCATCAATATGGTATTTATCCAGCCAGTATAATGCATTGGAAATCAAGAATGCACGTACTTCATTTCTGCCATAATTGAAAATTCCACTTTTCCAGTCCGGATGGAAGCCCCTTCGAGGATCTTCGTGCTCATACAAGTGCGTGCCATCAAAAAGATGTAAGCCGTGCAGGTCTAAAGGAAAATGGGAAGGGACCCAATCTAAAATGACACCTATTCCTGCTTTATGCAGCGCATCCACCAAAAACATAAAATCTTGTGGTGTGCCAAACCTGCTGGATGGGGCAAAATATCCGGTTATTTGATAACCCCATGACCCAAAAAATGGATGTTCCATAACAGGCATAAATTCCACATGTGTGAAGCCCATATATTGTAAATATGCAGGCAAAGTTTCTGCTATCTCCCGATAGGTCATAAATCGCCCACCTTCTTCAGGCACTTTCCTCCAAGAGCCCAGGTGCATTTCATATATCGACATGGGCTTGTCCAAGGGTGAACCACTTTTTCTTTGTTTCATCCATTTTTGGTCTGTCCACTTAAATGGAAGATCCCAAACTACCGACCCAGTCTTAGGAGGAGTCTCCCAGTGAAAGGCAAATGGATCACCTTTTTCAGCCTCATGCCCATTGAAGGATTTTATATAGTATTTGTAGTACTCTCCTTGCTTCAGTCCAGGGATAAAAGCCTCCCATATTCCCGATCCATCCCAACGGGGCAGGAGTGCATGGTGTTGTTTGCTCCATCCATTGAAGTTCCCAATCACTTGAACTTCTATCGCATTGGGAGCCCATACAGCAAAATAAACCCCTTGCACTCCGTTATGCTCCACAAGATGAGAGCCCAATTTATTGTATAAGTGATAAAGCTTACCTGCCTTAAAAAGATGAATGTCGAAATCAGAAAACAATGAAAAGTGTTCCATCCTTTCTGTCATAGGCACGCCTCCTTGTCCTTTGGCTTTTGCTTTTCCAGCAGGCCTTCTTTCCCTCACACTGGTATCTGTTTTAACTTCTGGCATAATACTATTATTCTACAGTGATCACACAACTTCCAATATTTTACTCTTCCCCATAAGTGATTTAATTCCCCTTAAAGGTATCATCAGCCAATCAGGTCGGTTGTTCAACTCGTAATTCAGCTCATAAACTGCCTTCTCCAACAGAAATGTCCGTAGCATCACTTCCAAATCTTGCTCTTCTTTTGGAATAAAAGCACTTCCTTTTACCTTATTGAGATAGGCATGCATAAAGAAGCCGCTCATATGATGGAACCAAAAATCTGCCCACGGAAGCAATGTCTTTAGGTCTTCTTCTCTATATTGGTCATGCAGTAGCAGTCCTGAATACGCTGCATAATGATAAGATCGAATCATTCCCGCTATATCTCTAAGGGGTGAACGCTTCAACCTTCTTTCGCTAAAACTACGGGCGGGTTCTCCTTCAAAATCGAGTATGACAAAATCCTTGCCTGTGAACAACACCTGCCCAAGGTGGTAATCGCCATGGTTCCTGATTTTTACAACATCAAGTCTTTTGCTATATATCTCCTTCATCGCCTTGAGAACATCATCTTTCATGGCATATACTTCCTCAGCCTCCTGCTTTAATGACGGAGAAAGGGTTCTTATTTTTTTCCCTAAGTTTTGATACGTACCTCGCACCAAAGACTGGAGTGAAGAGTAGAGTGACCTTTGATAATGTAATGAGAATGGTTCTGGCTTGAAATCCTGCAAGCTCTGATTGGAAGCCAATGCCAAGTGCATTTCTCCTGTCCGCTCTCCTAACAATCTTGTTCTTTCTGTTGCGATAGGCCCTAACAATTCGGAAAGTGCCGCAGGCATGGCATCAAATGCCATGGGATTGGTGAGGCTTCCCATAAGTTCAGGTACTTGAGAGAAATCTTCCTGCTGAGAAAGAATCCGCTCATAATAGGAGTTCAGCCTGTCGAGCATGTATGTCCACGCATCACCATGATTGGGCACCATCCTCTGCATCATGCCTAAGACCATACTGCCTTTGCCCTGCTCCCACTCAATAGCACCTACCAGATCTGGGATAAAATCAAATTGAGCCTCTTCTTTTAAAAACCTGTTGATCTCCAAATCAGGATTAATTGCCTGGTCAACCTTACGGTAAATCTTTAAAAAAAAGGCATTGTCGTATATGATGGAAGTATTGCTTTGCTCTACCGACAGTACTTTTGACTTGATTTCATCGTGTTCTTTTAAGTACATTTTCAAAGCGTCATTACCGTGCATTCGGATTGTGCCATTTTTAGCACTCTTCCCTTGCTTGGAAACCATTTGCTTGAGTATATGCTGTTGTAAATCTTTGCAAAATAAAGCATCATATAATAGTCCCTTTTCTCCATCTAGCTCCATACGAGCCAAAACAGCACGGGATTGGTTCTCTTTAAGGTCCTCAATTGCCTTTTCTTTTAAGAAGGTGATGGGCAATTGGTAAACATCGGGCAAACCGGTTTCGTAATTGACTTGTACCAGCAAAAACCAACACCTGTTGCTACCAAATACCACCTCAGTTTTATTGGCTATCTCAATGGTTTGAATGGTTTTTGCTTTTCCTCCAAACCATCTTGAAGATAACATATAGCGGGGCAAAATTTCATTTTCCAATTTAAACACCGTCTTGTTATCGAAAAGCTCACTCCATCTGTTTAATTTAATGAGGGGCAATAGCGCATTGTCATCCTTTTCCTTATATGTTTTCTGAAGATGAAACCAATGATAGGCGTGGGGACTTAAAGTGAAAAAATAGGGTGATCCTTCCCCTATTTCAGGAAATTTATTTTTGCTGAAAATTTCTACAGGCACATAGCCTTTATACTGCTCCAGGTCGAGCTCTGCTGCTTGTGTAAAGCGAGAGAGATTGACGACAACCAAGATAGTTTCATCTTCGTAGCTCCTGAAAAATGCCATTACCTTTGGATTGTCAACATTTATGAATGTTAGATCACCCCGACCGAATGCCTTATAGCGCTTACGCATGTTGATGACGCGCTTCATCCACCATAGCAAAGAAGATGTGTTACGCCTTTGGGTTTCTACGTTTACGGCCTCATATGAAAACTCCGGATCTAATATCACAGGCAAGTAGAGCATTTGAGGATTCGCTTCAGAAAAGCCAGCATTCCTGTTAGATGACCATTGCATGGGTGTCCGCACGCCGTCCCTGTCACCCAAATAAAAGTTGTCGCCCATCCCTATCTCGTCACCATAATAGATTACTGGCGTGCCAGGCAATGAAAACAATAGATAATTGAGCAGTTCGATTTTTTTTCTGTTATTATCCATCAGGGGCGAAAGTCTATGCCGAATGCCTAGGTTAATCTTCGCTTTAGGATCTTTGGCATATACCTTATACATGTAGTCCCGCTCTTCGTCGGTGACCATTTCCAAGGTGAGTTCATCATGATTTCTTAGAAATATCGCCCACTGACATGTGTCTGGAATTGTGGGGGTTTGATCGTAAATATCCAAGATTGGATATCTATCTTCCATGCGCAGGGCCATAAACATCCGTGGCATTACAGGAAAGTGGTAGTTCATTTGACATTCGTCACCGTCGCCAAAGTAGGCAGCACTGTCTTCCGGCCACATATTGGCTTCTGCCAAGAGCAAGGTCCCTGGAAAATGCTTGTCGACATGGGCCCGTAGCTTTTTCAAAAATGCATGGGTCTCGGGCAAATTCTCGCAGTTTGTACCCTCACGCTCAAACAAATAAGGCACGGCATCCAAGCGAAAGCCGTCCACTCCCATTTTTGCCCAGTAGTCTATGATTTTGAATACCTCCTCCTGTACTTTGGGATTGTCAAAATTTAGGTCTGGTTGGTGATGAAAAAACCTATGCCAATAGTATTGTTGTGCGAGCGGATCCCAGTGCCAGTTAGAAGATTCGAAATCCTGAAAGATGATCCTTACATCACTGTATTGGGTGGGATCGTCAGTCCAAACATAATAATCTCGCTCTACAGAACCTTTCGGTGCCCTTCTGGCTCTTTGGAACCATGGATGCTGATCGGAAGTATGGTTAATGACAAGCTCGGTGATTACTTTCAAATTCCGCTTGTGCGCCTCTCTGAGAAATTTTTTGAATTGGAGAATATTGCCATAGGCCGGATTGATACGATAGTAGTCGGCTATGTCATATCCATCATCTCTAAGTGGCGAAGGATAGAAAGGTAAGACCCATATTGCCGTTATACCTAACTCTTCAAGATAATCCAGTTTTTCTATTAGACCTTGAAAATCGCCAATCCCATCTCCATTGCTGTCATAGAATGCTTTTATATGCAGCTCGTATATGATCGCGTCTTTGTACCAATGCAGCTTATCGTCCAATTTACTTTTTGTAGTTGCCATAGGTAATCTTTATTGTTCTATTTTGAATACATGAGCCGGCATCATATATGGATTCAATTCCACATAATTCCACTCTTCGCTCCAGGTGTACTTACTACCACTCAACAGGTCATTTAGTTTATAAGAAACACCTTTGATGCCCAACTTTTCCAATGGCAGTTTTACGTGAGCACCTTGTGTATGATAGGGATCAAGGTTTATCACAGTAATGATGATATTCTCTTTTTTGACATCTGCTTTTCCGTAACAGATAATTTGGTCATTGGAAGTAGGTACAAAGACAATGTTTGCCGTAGCCTGCAAAGCCCGATTTTCATTACGGATCTTATTGATACGAGCAATTATCTCCTTTACCCTTGTATACTTGTCCCAATCCCAATGCTTAATTTCGTATTTTTCGTTGTCGGCATACTCTTCTTTTGTTTCGTGTGGTCTGTTGATGGCAAACTCATAAACTGGGCCATACACCCCGTAATTCGATGACAGGGTAGCCGCCAAAATCAATCTTTGGATATGGGCATTTTCACCACCATGGGTAAGGATTGGTGGAAGGATGTCGGGAGTATTGACCCAGAAATTTGGACGGAAATAATGTTTAAGACTGGTTTGCGTAAGGTCGTGCATATACGCTTCCAGTTCCTGCTTGGTGTTGCGCCAAGTGAAATAAGTATAGGACTGTGTAAAACCGCCCTTTGCCAAACGCTCCATAAGCCTAGGCCGGGTAAAAGCTTCCGCAAGAAATATCGTTTGTGGATGTGATTTTTTAATTTCTCCTATTACCCACTCCCAAAATGGAAATGCTTTGGTATGAGGGTTGTCAACACGAAATATTTCAATGCCCTGATCAATCCAATAATCAATGATGCTTTTCAGTTCTGCCCAAAGGTTCTTCCAATCTTCACACTCAAAATTCAGGGGCAGGATATCTTCATATTTCTTGGGTGGGTTTTCTGCATATTGTACTGTTCCATCGGGCCGCCAAATAAACCATTCTGGATGCTCCTTTACATAAGGATGGTCGGGAGCACACTGGAACGCAATGTCTAGTGCAATGTCAATATCATGCTGTTTGGCTTTCTCCACAAGCCGACGAAAATCTTTTATAGTTCCCAATTGAGGGTGAATAGCCTTATGACCGCCATCTTTACTGCCTATGGCCCATGGAGAGCCTGGATCCTCCGGTTGAGCCACCAGCGCATTATTTCTACCTTTTCTCTTTACTTCTCCTATCGGATGAATGGGCGGAAAATACAAGGTGTCGAAACCCATCCGTGCAATGCGTGGCAGTAATCTTTCAACATCTTTGAAGGTGCCATGTTGCCCAGGTTCGGGAGATGCAGAACGTGGGAACAGCTCGTACCAAGTGCTAAAAAGTGCTTTTTTCCGTTCTGAAATAATTGAAAATACCTGAGGATATACCGTCGCCAAAACCTTTGCATTGTGTTCAACCGCCTTAGCCAGTTTCTTACTGAGGGCCAAAGTCATATCTACGCCATTGTTGGCAGAATTTTCGAGGGTCCTTCCCCATTCAAGAAGCCGCTCCTTTTCGGATGGATCTGCTTCATGAGCACTTTCCTTTACGATTTCTATCCCCACCAGCAAATCCACACGGATATCTTGATTGGCCATAAATTTCTTCTCCAGATCCCGTTGCCACGTCGCAAAATGGTCTATCCAACCCTGTACCTTAAATTGATAAAGCCCCAGCTTTTCAGGATACCACTTGGCTTCCCAATGGTCATTGCCCAAAAGCTTCATGGGTATCTCCTTCCATTGCCGCTCCTTTTCATGCTTCAGTAAAACAGCTGCATTCACGACATCATGGCCATCGCTAAAGATGTCGGCACTAATAATCGTTTCTTCACCCACAACAGTTTTAGCAGGAAAGTGTCCTCTTTCTACCTGTGGCGAAACCCTTGAAATAATGACCCTTCGACGTCCTTCAGCATTTCTGATGCTACTGATTGGCTTATTTATTGTTTTTTTGTTCGTTGCTTCCTTTCCTTTCGCCATATTCTGTTCCTTTGATGCTTGAGAATACTATTTCCTATTCCAATTAACAGAATACTAAAGGGCATGTTTAGGAATAATTTTTTTGTCTCTGCGTAATATGAGCTATGCAGCAAAATGCGACGGGGAAATTATAGTGCCGCTAACTGGCATAAAAAAAGTCTGCAATTATTCACTTGCAGACTTCAGGCAATAGGGATGAGGTATAACTTTTCGGAATAGGAAGGTCTTGTTTAACGGGAGTAACATCAACCAATTTCACTAGGGATTATGATAAAAAATGTCTAACTGAGGAATGCTC
>CAYTTV010000079.1:0-12638 GCA_964440915.1 uncultured Roseivirgaceae bacterium | reverse complement strand
TTGTTTTTTAGCGATTTCCCCTTACATCGACCTGGACAAAATAATCAATGCCAGTCCTATTAAAAAAAGCAAAATCATTAGATTGAGTAGCTTGTTGGTGCCTTTTGGAGCGGCTTTGAATTCCTTCCAAATAAAAATGCCCCACATCGCAGCCACTATTGTAGCGCCTTGTCCTAGTCCGTAGGCAATGGCCGGCCCAGCTTTTTCTGAAGCAATTATATTGAATGACATGCCAATGCACCAGATGGCACCACCCAAAATCCCCATTATATGGCTACGACGGCTGCCTTTAAAATAATCCCCAAATGAAAGCGGTGCTCCTTCGAATGGAATTTTCATTAAAATAGTATTTACGACAAAGCTGCTGGCCAATACGCCTACAGCAAAAAACACGACAGCCGTATAAGGGGTAAGCAACCCTGTTTCTGGTTGCACAAAATCTCTGGCCATAGAACTGGCTACGAAGCCATAAAATAGCCCCATCAAACAACCGCTTAAAACTGACAATCCCAGTCCTTTGGTAGAGACTTTTTTAACATTTTTTGATAACCGCCTATAAGCTGCTGCATTTAAAACTATTGCCACGGCCACCAAAGCCACGCCGCCAAATAGCACGGTAGCATTACCAATGGGATTGTCGATATAATTATCAATGACGCCTAAAATCAAGGCTATCCCTATGCCCACGGGAAATGCCACCGACATGCCTGCAATGGCTATAGCAGCCACCAATAAGATGTTTGCAATATTAAAAAAAACACCGCCGATGATCGCTGACTGTATATTAGCACGGTCTGCCTGGGCAACGTCCTCCAAAAACCCTCGTCCCTGATCCCCAATACTCCCGATGGTGAAAGCGAAAATCAAGGACAACAATAAGATCCCGATGGTATAGTCCCAATAATACAGTTCAAAACGCCAGCCTTTATCTGCGAGCTTTTGGGTATTGGCCCAAGAGCCCCAGCAAATCATGGTAACAAAACAAAAGACTACCGCAAGTCCATAACTTTCTAGAATAAGCATAGTGCATTAAGGTTTAATGTTTTAAATATCAATAGACATTCTTTTTGAAATAAGTTTCACCGTATGAATAGCAGAAATAGAAAAGAAGTAATAGGGAGTTGTAATCCCTAGGACGATTATACAATAATATTTCAAGAAATCAGTGGTACGCCTTCAACCATTTCATTACGGAACGGGATAGAAGCTTGCGCTCCCATCCGGGTCACGGAAAGGGCCGCTGCCATGCTGGCAAAAACAACCGCATTTTTAAGATCCCTCCTTTCCGCCAACGCTACTGTAAGGGCGCCATTAAAACAGTCGCCGGCAGCAGTTGTATCAACAGCTTCGACTTCGGGCGCCGCTATTATCTCTGAAATATCGGATGTGTGCAAAAAAGCTCCTTTTGAACCCATAGTAATGATGACATTCGGAACGCCAAAGGATTGCAAAATACAAGCAGCTCTGTGGGCAGAAACAGTATCAGTAACAGACACGCCCGTCAGCAATTCGGCCTCTCGCTCGTTTGGTGTAATCAGATAAAGGAGTGGGAAAAGGCTCTCAGGTAGCACCTGAGCGGGTGCAGGATTCAGCACAACTCTCAAGCGCTTCTCATGAGATCGGTTAATCACATGTTCAACTGTAGCCATAGGGATCTCCAACTGTAGCAACACTATTGCATCCTGACCCGCCTGTTCTAAGGCTTCATCCACCTCTTCAGGCTTTAGTTGGCCGTTAGAGCCTGGGGCAACCGCAATAGCATTCTCCCCTTTTCCATCAACATTGATCAATGCGACACCAGAGGGATTCAAGCCATCTATTTGTATGAACCTACTATCGATTGACTCCTGCCCGAACTGCTCAAGGGCCTCTTTCCCAAAAAGATCGTTGCCAACTTTTGTCACAAATGTAACCTGACCACCTAAGCGCGCTGCTGCCACGGCCTGATTAGCCCCTTTACCTCCAGGATTCATAAAAAACTCTCCTCCCAATACGGTTTCGCCTGGCAAAGGGAGCGTGTTGGTACGGATAACCATATCTGTGTTGGAGCTTCCTATTACTAATATTTTTGAACTCATAGTTTTAATTACAACGTTTGAATTATATAAGTTGAGTTAGGCCTGAAAAAACCACTTCTCAGTCTTGGTTTATCAATAGAAAACCTCCATGAAAGTAACATTCTGTAATTACTGATCAAAACCTGTTATTCTTAAGATTGGATATTCCTATTTATGATAAAATATTCCTAATTTAATGCCGAAGGAAACATTCGGCATTAAATTCAGACATTCTTATGAGTAAGTTAGAACATCTTACAACCCTTATAAAGTCTTTATCAAAATCAGAGAAGCGTTATTTTAAATGGTCTTATCCTTGGAAGCCCGGCGATAAAATTTATGGTGACCTGTATGAGATCATTGATAAAGGGAATGATACGGCAAAGCACTTAAAAGATCGTTTGAAAGAAGCCTATCCCAATGCCATATTAGAACCTGCATACAAGCATTTGTACAAGATGCTCATGCGAAGTCTGAGGAACTATGAGGCCGAAAAATCGGTAGAAAATAAACTGATCAACCTTCTTGGAGACGTAAAAATATTGTTTAATAAAGGGATATTCGAGCTCTGCTTTTCTGAAATAGAAAAAGCAAAAAAACTGGCACTGCGTCATGAGAAATTTGCCTATTACCTCTTGTTCGCGCGGATGGAACTTCAATACCTTACCAACCTGGAGTTTCCAGGTACTGATGAAGCATCGCTTTTGGAAAAACAGAAAAAAATAGCAGATTACCTGAACCATGAACTATTTATAAGCCGCCATTCTTCGCTCTATGAAATATTGACCTTCAGGTACCACAAGCAAGGAAGCGCACGCAGTGATAAGGAAAAGGCAAGGTTGAACGATTTACTTTTGAATGAGCATCAAATCATCTCCACCCGTAAGCTTAATTCCTTTGAATCGGATAAGATCCATCTTCATTTTCAGGCGATGTATTTCTTGATGGCAGGCAACCCCGACCCGAGCTTAAAGATTTTCAAGGAACTAAATCAACTGTATATTGAACAAAAATCGCTGTGGGCTGACTCACCTGTGTATTATGTTTATTTGCTCCATGGGATATTAACCGACTTACATCTCATGAAACGGGACAATGATATGCCCTACTTTTTAAACGAGCTACAACAAGTTCAATCAAACAGTGAGAGCCTGCACCTCTTAAAGCAGCACCTGAATTATTATCACCATATAGGACTACTGATAGAAAAAGGTGATATGCAGATGGCACTTGATCTTTCAGTGGAGTATGAAAAGCTCTTCTTATCGAAGAAGACTGTATTGCCTCCCAATACGTCTGCGGCAATGCATTTTAGACTGGCCGTAGTATATTTTATCCTACAGGATTACTCCAAATCTTTGCAATTGGTCAATGAGATTTTAAATTCCTCTGGACCCTTTATATCCTCGCAACAATATGTATTAGGACGGTTAGTAAATCTGCTGATCCATCTTGAACTAGAGAATGAGGATTATCTATTTTATGAAATAAAATCGGTAACACGCAAGTTGAAAAGTAGCAAAAAGCTGTTCATGCTTGAACAAATAACCCTGAAATTTTTAAACAGATGGTTGAGTGCCAATGAGAGAACCAAAGCCCTCCAGTATTATGCAGAAGCCTTGGAGGAGTTAGAAGAAAATGACTACGAAAACCAACTGCTTCGGCAATTTCCTTTTCTGAAATGGGCTAAAAGTCATTTGCAGAAACAACCGATGACGGAAGTTGTAATCGTTGGGCATGAATAATGGACAAAGGTTGATTCCTAATTATTCATGTTAAAACTTGCACGATTTTCCGTTTAAAACAAGATGAAATTGCTCAAATTAAGCCAGTAAGTTTAAATGCGAATGGCCTTCCAGCAGCATCACCCTTGTCAATTATCGGCAACGGTTTTACTTTCCCTGTGCCAACAAAAAGATTTTCAATTGACCAGAACAGGCTCCATCATCAGATCGCTTCTTCGCGGAATAGAAGATTGCGCACCCATACGTGTGGTGGTAATCGCGGCCACCTGTGAAGCAAAATGAACTGCCGACAGCATATCTTGACCTTCCGCCACAGCTACAGCCAAAGCGCCGTTGAAGGCATCACCTGCTGCCGTTGAATCTATTGCCTTTACTTTAGTTGTCGGTATTTCATAAAAACCTTCCCGATTTAAAAGCACTGAGCCCTGGGCTCCCATGGTGATGACCACATTTTTGACTCCATTGAAATAAAGATTTTCTGCTGCTTTCCTAGCGGAAGCCATATCGGTTACAGGGATTCCCGTTAGGATTTCTGCTTCGGATATATTGGGTGTAATAATATCAATTTTATCAAATACCTGATGTGTCTCAACGTGTGCTGGGGCCGGATTTAAAATTACCTTTATAGAATAAATAGAAGCATACTGTATGGCAAATTTTATTGTTTCTATGGGAATCTCCATCTGAATCAGCATAATGCCAATGTCAGGAATCTTATCAAGATACTTTCCAACTTCATCTGGAGTTAAATTTAGATTTGCACCCGGATCAACAACTATGGAATTTTCACCTATCTCATCCACGGTAATTAATGCTACACCGGTTGGCAGTGTATTGTCATACAAAATGCCCTCTACTCCAATTCCTTCTTCTTCAAATGCCTGAGAAGCCTGTCTGCCAAAAACATCTTTCCCAACTTTGGAGATGAAACTGACATTGCCTCCTAGACGAGCGATAGAAACGGCTTGGTTGGCACCCTTTCCCCCTGGATTCATTAAAAACCCTTTTCCTAATACAGTTTCGCCCGGAACAGGGATATGGAAACTCTTCACCACCATGTCCATATTTGTACTTCCGATTACTACTATCTTGCTTCTCATTTGCTTTTCTTTTAACGTTCAACACTAATTCGATGGCAAAATCTTTCTCAAGGGTGTCTCATGTATTTTGCGCTTACAAAAGGCTATATCAAACAAACTATTAAACTTTTGGGGCCATGGGCTCCAATTACAAGTGACTGTTCTATGTCCGCAGTTTTAGAAGGACCCGAAACGAAAACCCCAAAGCCTGGAAAGGGAAATTTTAGCTGATGATATGCTTGATGCATATCGGTTACAATATTCTCCTTTTCAAGAACAATGACCAGATGCTGGCATATAAATGCCGACACTCTTGCTGGAAGATCTAATTCCTGTACCCAAATGGCACCATTTTCGGCTACACCAAATCGGCCCTTTACAATACATAAATCCAAGACTTCCCATTCATGAGGGTCAGCACCTTCACTTAAGCTCATGTTACCTTCCATTATATTTGGCTCGCCTGACCAAATTTTTATTACACCAGGAAACAGCTCTTCTAATTCCTTATTCAATTCCTCATAAGACTCACTTATTAAGCAACTACCCCCGATTGCCTTCACCATGGTAGAAAACTGCCCAACCAAGTCCTCCTTCGACCCATCAAAACTAATAGCCTCGGGTAGCGGGGAATCTTCTGGTTTATTCCGTTTTATTTTCTCCAGTATCGCGCTCCTGCTCTTATCCATCTTTTCTGTTCTTTAGATACCAATCCCTAAAACTCATGGTTGGTGCTGCGGGAAGGTCTCTAGACTTCCCCCATACATTTAGCGGATTATTGACCATCTTCTTAGGCAGAATCCTCAATAGCCAACGGCCCAAACCGCCTGCTTTTCTATACCAGAATGGCTGTGAAAATAATAGTCCTGTCATCCGCATTCCCCATTTTTTAGAAGCAGGTATATGGTTTTCCTTGCCAATAATCTGACGCCACTTGTACAATTGTGTATGGATGTCTATTTTAACTGGACAAACATCGCTGCACGAACCGCATAAGGTAGAGGCAAAAGGAAGGCTGCTGTATTTTTTCAGATCAATATTGGGTGAAAGAATCGACCCAATAGGGCCAGGTATAGTGGCGCCATAGCTGTGTCCCCCACTTCTTCGGTATATGGGACATGTATTCATGCATGCGCCACAACGAATACAATTAAGCGACCTGCGAAAATCTGGTTTGCCCAACAACTCAGATCTTCCATTGTCGACTAGCACAATATGCATTTGAGCTCCTGTCCTAGGTTTATGAAAATGAGAGGAGTAGGCCGTTATAGGTTGTCCGGTAGCGCTTCTTGCTAATAACCTGAGGAACACGCCCAAATGATCCATTTTAGGAATCAATTTTTCTATACCCATGCAAGCAATATGTACAGGTGCAAGATGAGCGCCCATATCGGCATTGCCTTCATTGGTACATACCACAAAACCACCTGTTTCTGCAATGGCAAAGTTTACGCCGGTAATCGCTACATCTGCTTGTAAAAACCGGTATCTCAAATCTTTTCTTGCGGCATCTGCCAAGGCAACGGGATCGTGCAGACCTTTTGGAGTCCCTAGCTTCTGGTGAAACAGCTCTCCTACTTCTTCCTTTTTTTTGTGAATGGCTGGCAAAACAATGTGGCTAGGAGGCTCATCCGCCAATTGCACGATCCTTTCTCCTAAATCGGTGTCCACTACTTCTATGCCTCGGTCTTTCAGGTATGGGTTCAGTTGACATTCTTCTGTGAGCATGGACTTGCTTTTTACTACTTTCTTCGCGCCACTCTCCTGTATAATCTGATTTACTATTTGGTTATGTTCTGCTGCATCGATAGCCCAATGGACGTGAACCCCGTTTTCGATTGCATTCTTTTCAAATTCTATCAAATAATCATCTAAATGCGAAAGCACATTAGCCTTAATAGCGGCAGCCATTTCTCTAAGCCGCTCCCATTCGGGAATGCTCTTGGAAGAAAGGTCCCTTTTGTATCGAACATGCCAAAGGGTTTCATCGTGCCAATTCACCCTCTGCTCGTCCGCAACAAATTTCTCTGCTTTTAAGGCATGATTTACGCTCATAATTTACTGCTTAGAATGATTCAGAATTTCCGCAATATGCATCACTTTCATTGTACTGTTTTTTCTCTTTAACAGACCTTGTAAGTGCATCAGGCATGACATGTCTCCGCCAGTAATTATTTCTGCACCATGAGTTTCGTGATCGGCTATCCTATCCTTTCCCATTTTTACCGAAATAGCCTCTTCTGTGATAGCGAACGTACCCCCAAAACCACAGCACTCATCTTCTCGTGAAAGCTCCACAAGCTCAATTCCTTCAACCATGTTCAATAGCTGATGGGGCTTGGAGAATGGAGTCCCATTCAGTTCAGAAGACAGTCCCAAACTCAGTCCGCGTAGTCCATGGCAACTGGAATGAAATCCTACCTTATAGGGGAAATATGCATCCAGCCGCTCTACTTTTAATATATCTACCAAAAATTCGGTTAGTTCATAAGTATTTGCCCTCACTTTTTTAACAGCGTCTGATTGTTCAAGAAAGTCAAAATGATCCCTAACGTGAGCGGTACAACTTCCTGATGGACAAACAACAAAGTCAAGATGTTGAAAGTTTTTGACCAATAGTTTTGCCGCCGCAAGTCCATCCTGTTCACATCCTGAATTGGCCATAGGCTGCCCACAACAGGTCTGGTCTAAAGGAAATTCCACCTTAATCCCCTGTTTCTCTAGTAGATTGAGACAAGCAATCCCTACCTCAGGAAAAAATTGGTCTATGTAACATGGAATAAATAACCCTACAACCATTTGCTTTTTGTTAAACAACACCTAAAACTTACTTATAGTCAGCTCCTTAAAGTGAATATGTTTTTCATTAGTTGCCACTTTTCTCCAGGCAGCGATCCTGGTAAGGTCTGCTGATACTTTGCCATCAGGTTTTCCCATTCCTGTACTTTTGGGTTTTCAGCATCAAGGGCAGCTTTCCTCCTATGGGTATAAGTCTCATCGACCTCCATAGTCATAAACAAGCGATTTTCCCACCTGTATATCTCCATACACAAAACGCCTGCTCTTAGTATACTCTCTTTGATTTCAGGCCATACCGCTTTATGGTAGTCTTCATATTCTTGTATTAAAACCGGATCATTCTTAAGATCCAAAGTCAGAGCAAAACACTTTATCATCGATTGTATTCTTTAACTTATCCTAATATTTATTACATGGTACCTTATAAATAATCAGCCCCTACCCGATCCAAAAACCCATTTTTATTATGTACCAAAACATTACTTTTTTTTAACCTTGTTCCAGTCATATAAATACTTTCTTCATGTCAATAGGTCGATCGATTCAATACAACTATCATTTTCCTCGATTACTACCTGACATTTAATAAAGTTATAGAATACCTTATTTTCCAACTACCTAATTTTTGACTACACATGATACTTATTTTGCAATATTCAACTAACTCTTATTGTCAGGGGAAATATTAGCAAAGCAATAGGAGGAACCGGGGTTAAAATTGTATAGATAGAAAATGTACCATGCTGCCCTGAGTTGAATAGAAACTAAATCTTTTGCGTGTAAAAAAGGAATTGAAAAAAACTCCTCCTGCGAGAAACATCTTTCTTAACGCATAGTAGAGAAGCCGTTCGAACTTAGAAGTGGACAAAGCAAAACCTGGATATGAATACCATCGTTTTACTTTATCCTTATTCTAATGCCCCTTATGAGGATGTGCTGAAATTCTTATGTTTTAGCGTCTTAGTTTTGTTGCTATAAATAATAATGCCAAAAATGGCCACCACTAAGAAACAGGTCAGGGGGACAACGAAAGAGATTTTAATATTTCCAGTAATATCCGAAACCTGCCCCTGTATAGAAGTAAGGACAGCTCCTCCTAGAATCGCCATAATTAGCCCTGACCCTGCAATTTTTGTGTCTTTACCTAAACCGCCCACTGCGAGGCCATAGATAGTAGGAAACATAAGAGACATACAGCCTGAAATTGCAGTTAAGGCATATACTCCTACAATACCCCCTGAAAATATCACCACACCTGTGCAGGCTATTGCTAAAGTTGCTAAGCTAATGAGTAATTTTTCAGGTGAAACAAACCTCATCAACGCCGTACAGATAAACCTTGAAGCGGCAAACAAAACCAAGGCCACCATGTAATAATTAGCCGCTTCACTTTCATTTACTTGCAATTCTTCCATCACATAGCGGATAGAATAGGACCATACTCCTATCTGGGCGCCCACATAAAAAAACTGGGCTACTACCCCCCAGACATATTTGGAATTTTTTGACAGTCGTTTGACGGAAGGTCCAATATTAAACGGTTCATTAGTATCACTATATCTGGGCATTTTCACCACGGCTATAAGGACCCAAAGTGCTAAAAGAAAAACAGCTACGCCGACATAAGGGATCATGACTGCAGAAAACTCCTGAGTCTGTATAGAATTCAGTGCTTCTTGGCTCATGGTTGCACGAGTTTCTGCACTTGCTTCATTTAATTGCGAGAGAATAAAAACTTTGCTTAAAAACACCCCTAAGATAGAGCCTACAGGGTTGAAAGATTGCGCTAAGTTTAAACGTCGAGTGCCTGTTTCCTCCGGCCCCATAGCAATGATATAGGGATTTGCAGCAGTTTCTAATATAGATAAGCCTCCAGCTAAAACAAAAAGGGCGATAAGGAAAAACGAATAACTCATGCTGATGCTCGCAGGGTAAAAAAGCAATGCTCCTAATATAAAAATCCCTAATCCGGCAAGGACGCCAGCTTTATAAGAGAACTTCTTAATAAGCATGGCTGCTGGCAAAGCAAGGCAAAAATAAGAACCATAAAATGCAATTTGAATCCAAGAAGTCTGAAAATCCGTCATACTCAGGATCCTCTTGAAGGCGGCAAGCAACGTATCCGTCATATTATTTGCTAACCCCCACATCAAAAAAAGGCTCGTGATCAGAATAAAAGGAAGAACTGGAGTTTTAATTTTAGTAGCCATTTATATTTAAATAATCTCTAATTAAAATTTGAATGGGCAGATTCCTCTATCCATTTATGAAGAGCATTTAAAAATACTCCGAAAACGTTTGTATTTTCTAACGGTATGCATGCAATTTTGCAGCAGCACACCGCACGATATTTTATTTTTAGGTCGGTTGAAGTGATGAATTATTCATCACTTCAATGAAGGATTGCTTCCGCTGTTATTTCCTTCCAAACCTTTCCCTCAGGAAATGCATAATCTTTTAAGGATTGAGTCTTCATTTCAATACTATAACCGGGCATCTGAGGAACTACATAGTTGCCATTTCGAATCTTCACAGGGTCAAGGAAATGTTCATGGAGATGATCCACATATTCTATTATACGATTCTCAAGGCTTCCGCTGATGGCAATAAAATCAATCATGGACAAATGTTGCACATATTCACACAAACCCACTCCTCCAGCATGAGGACAAACTGGGACATTGAATTTCGCGGCCATCAGAAGTATACTCAGCACCTCGTTTACGCCTCCCACCCTACAACTATCAATCTGACAGATGTTCATAGCGCCGCTTTGGAGGAACTGCTTAAACATGATCCTGTTCTGGCAATGTTCTCCTGTAGCGACTTTGATCGGTGCTATAGCCTTTGCAATAGTGCCATGGCCTAAAACATCATCCGGGCTGGTAGGTTCCTCAATCCACCAAGGATCAAAACGCGCCAGTTTTGCCATATTTTCAATGGCTTCGTCTACGCCCCACTTCTGATTGGCATCCATCATCAGCTTAATGTCCTCTCCTATTTCTTCCCTAATAATCTCCGCACGTCGCACATCCTGATTGATGTCATTGCCCACCTTCATCTTTAAGTGTGTCCAACCATCTGCTTTTGCTTCCCTGCACAGCCTTCTCAATTTTTCTTCAGAATATCCCAACCATCCCGCAGATGTAGTATATGCTGGATAGCCATTTTTTATAAGGTAGTCGATTCTCTCTTGTTTAGTGCCTTCCAACTTTGACAACAGAGCAACGGCTTCTTCCGGAGTAATGACATCTTCAATGTAGGTGAAATCTATACAGGCTACCAGCTGCTCGGGTGACATGTCGGCCAAAAGTTTCCATAAAGGTTTGCCCTCTACTTTGGCATATAAATCCCAAACTGCATTCACCACTGCTCCAGTTGCCAGATGAATAACGCCCTTATCTGGTCCCAACCAGCGCAGTTGGCTGTCGCCAGTAATCATGCGCCAAAAGCCGGCCATATCGGAAGTTAAATCACTTAATGATTTGCCTATTAGCAAATAGGAAAGCGATTTTATAGCGGCAACACATACCTCATTACCTCTCCCTATGGTAAACGTTAAACCGTGTCCCTCATACCTAGGATCGTCAGTCTTGATAATCAGGTAAGCGGCGGAATAGTCCGGATCCTTATTCATGGCATCTGAACCGTCTAAAGATTTACTTGTCGGAAACCTTACGTCCTTTATTTCTATAGAAGTTATTTTCAAGGTCTTCAAAATAGTTTATAATTTATTTCAACAATTGTAAAGGTATCATCGTAGCAGCCTCGCCTCAACTTAAATTTTGGCTATTAATGATACTTTTTTTGCATAGCCTTCCTGCTCTGGCCGAATTGTTCACAATTAATATCATTGCTGCTGAAAAATAGCCCTATATTTATAGCAGAGTTTTTGATGTGATAGGATTATCTATTTATGAAACCACAACTTTTAAACAAGCACTTTGACGAAACCAGTTCTTTTAAATTGGAGAGTCAATCATATGCCAATTTTTTAAAAATCTGGCATTACCATCCAGAATTGGAACTGGTGATTATATTAGAAAGTACCGGAACCCGGTTTGTCGGTGACAATATAGATAAATTTGAAGTTGGAGAAATCATATTGATAGGAAAAAATTTGCCTCACTTATGGCTCAATGACAAGCTTTATTTTGAGGGCAACCCTGATCTCATGGCAAAAGCCCATGTAATCCATTTTCATGAAAATTTTGCAGGAGACCTCTTTAAGATTCCCGAAATGTCCAGCATCAATAAATTGTTGGAAAGAGCGCAACGAGGCATAAAGTTCAACAAAGATTCCTCAGATGCTATCATAGAAAAGGTAAACAAGATGTTTGAGGCAAGAGGTTACGAAAGGCTAATGATATTCATCAGCGTTTTGCGTGAGCTTTCAAAGTCCAAAGACTACCAACTCCTTTCTAGCTCCAGCTACGTGGATTCATTTCAAGAAATCCACAACAGCAAAATGGCGCGTATTCATGGATATATCATGAATAACTTCAAAGAGGATATTTCATTAGAAAAAGTAGCCAATTTCGCCAACATGAACCCTTCATCTTTCAGCAGGTATTTCAAACACTACCAAAAGAAAACTTTTATCCAATATTTGAATGAGGTGCGTATTGGCTATGCTTGTAAATTACTTATAGAGAATAACTACACGGTGGCAGGTGTATGTTTTGAAGCTGGCTTTAATAATGTCTCAAATTTCAACAGGCAGTTCAAATTGCTTAAAAATATATCGCCTACGGAATATATCAAGCAGTATTCCAAACATTTGACATAGTGGTATACCTTTAAGACTTCGTTATTTGGCAAAGTCCCTTCCACCTAGACAAATTGTTTGAAGGTATATGAAAAATACAAAAACTGACCAGGTAGAACCAAAAAAAGAGAGCGTATCGAAAGAGTTCCCTTGCTAGTCCGGATTCATGAACCGGGCATTTCAAATGCCC
>CAYTTV010000078.1:0-13138 GCA_964440915.1 uncultured Roseivirgaceae bacterium | reverse complement strand
AATTCATAATTAAACAATCTCAAATTTATGATTGGCCATTCAATAGGAATGCGGCTTTAGCCCATTCTATGCAGGAAGCCGGAGTGTCACGGCTTTAGCCAAACATTGTAATGGTTGTCCAGCACTAGCACTATGCTCTGGCGGACCAAAATGTCACCCTTTCAGGGTTGGTGGTACATGCCTGCATTTGGGCTACAGTCATTCCATCCCTTCGGGATTGCCCATAACTATGAAACTTGCATGCAACCAATTGCCCTCTGCCTATTTTCATTTGAAGGCTAGAGCTCTAGCCTTATGTCCATTTTCCTTGCTTATAACTTGTCGATTGTCTACTACTTTTCTATTCAAACCTAAGGGACTCTATAGGATCAAGCTTGGAAGCTTTGTAGGCTGGAAAATAGCCCGATGCCAAACCTACCCCTATACATACGATAACGCCTACTACCATCCAGAACCATGGAATGATAAGCCCGCCTTCGCTGATAAGGTTAGAGACCACATTGCCAATGATTATACCTAGGAATATACCGGCTACTCCGCCAATGAGGCAAATTATAATAGCCTCTATCAAAAACTGTTGTCTAATTCTTAGGGGCGTTGCTCCGAGAGCCTTTCTTACACCGATTTCCCGTGTGCGTTCTGTCACTGAAACCATCATGATATTCATCAATCCTATAGAAGCCCCCAGCAAAGTGATAAAGCCAATCACGCCGCCACCCAATCTCAAGTAGCCTGTAATTTCAGCCATGCTCTCTGCCAATGTCTCATTCCGCTTTACCTCAAAAGAGCTGTCCTCCCCGATTTTATCCTGCCGGACGCTACGCATCAGCCCGGTAGCCTCTCCCATAGCAAACTCCATATGGGCTGGGTTAGGAACAGAGACTTTAATGGCAAACCGCATACCGCTGGAAGGTGCCATCCGTCGGGAATTTTCAAGTGGGATCAGCACCGACCGGTCTACACTTCCCCCGCTCGTTTGTCCTTGTTCTGCTATTACCCCTATCACTCGATACTTTCCACCAAACAAAGAAACATCCTTATCGATAGGCGTTTCATTGTTAAATAATGTCTTTACAATCTCGGAACCGATAATGGCTACATTGGCACCATTGTTCACCTCTATATCAGAAAAGTTCCTGCCTTCTTCCAGATCGTAACCTTCCAATAAAAGGAATTCGCCGTCACCACCGATAACCGACACATTAGGATTGGTCTTTTTTGAACCCACTTTCACCTCTGCAGAACCTGAGACATTGGTGCTAACACTCACTGTGGAAGTAGTATACCTTTCTTTGAACTTCTTCGATTCCTGGTAGTTGATAGGAGGATAAACTTTATCTTGCACACCGCGTTGGCTCCACTGCCCTCCTGCTCCACGGGCTTCTATATTGAAAGTATTGGCCCCTAAATTGGCCATATTTTCATTGATCGACTGCTGCATACCGTCTATAGCCGTGAGAATGCCAACGAGTGATGCAATGCCAATGGCGATAATCAATGCCGTAAGTATCGTTCTAAGTAAGTTGGATCCAATCGAATTGAGGCTTACTAATATGTTTTCCCAAATATTCATGCAGACACGCTTTTAAAAATTGAATATAGCGTGAAAATAACCTTTCCATAGCATTTTTTATACAAATTTCGTTTATGTTTACATAATCGGTCAATTATGCTTCTCGCAGTTAGAATAGCGGAGAAACATAACCTCCAGACGAAGGTTTTATCTTTTTCTTACTGTCTGTTGTGAAAGTATCCTTTTGACCAAAACCTTATGATATCTTATCCCATTCAAAGCATCCCACAATGGCCTATATTTGTGAAGATATGAAAACCCTATTGATCAAAAGCTTTTTGTTATTAGCCTTGCTTTTCGCGCCTTTTATTGCAAAGCCAGCCTATATTCTCATTCAAATGGACCATGAGCAGCGCAATCACCTAAAAGCATACGGCATAACGTATTGGGCTTTGGAAAACGGTGTTGAAGCAGACTGGCTACTCAATTACCGGGGAGGCAGTTTTATGATCAAGCATTACCAAAAAATAGAGAATGAGCTCATCGTAAGAGGCGTAAGCTATAATGTTATTTCTGATGCACAATCCAATCAAATCATTACCGAAATTGCTAGTCCATCATCCAATACTGATGTAATGAAGCTCCAAAAGGCCCCTAAAATTGCTGTCTACTCGCCCAAAAGCAAAATGCCCTGGGACGATGCGGTAACCTTGGCCCTTACTTATGCTGAAATCCCCTACGATGTGATTTTTGATGATGAAGTAATGCAAGGAGAACTGCCCAAATACGATTGGCTTCACCTGCACCACGAGGACTTTACAGGGCAGTATGGCAAGTTCTATGCGAATTATCGTTACGCACCATGGTATCAGGAGCAGCAAAGAGAGTATGAGGCAACGGCCAAAAAATATGGATACAATAAAGTATCGGAACTAAAACTGGGTGTTGTGCACAAAATAAGGGATTTTGTATCAGGCGGGGGATTCCTATTTGCCATGTGCTCTGCCACGGATACATATGACATAGCCTTAGCAGCCGAGGGTGTGGACATTGTAGAAAGAATGTACGATGGAGATCCAGCAGACCCGAGAGCCCAAGAAAAACTTGATTTTTCTAAGACCTTTGCATTTGAGAATTTTAGCTTGGTAAAAGATCCATTTGAATATGAGTATTCCGACATAGACAATCAAGAGGCGGAAAGAGGCCTGTCAGAGGGTAATGACTACTTTTCACTTTTTGAATTCTCTGCTAAATGGGATCCAGTCCCAACGATGCTTACCCAAAACCATACCCGCACAATAAAAGGTTTTATGGGCCAAACCACCGCATTCAAAGGTTCTCTCATAAAGCCTGATGTCATTGTTTTGGGTGAGACCAAATCCATTGATGAAGCCCGTTATATTCATGGTATCTACGGAAAAGGCTTCTGGACATTTTATGGAGGACACGATCCTGAGGATTATAAACATTTTGTAGGGGAAGAGCCAACAGACTTGAACCTTCATCCTAATTCACCAGGATATCGACTTATTCTTAACAATATTCTCTTCCCAGCAGCAAAAAAGAAGAAACAGAAGACATAAATAATAATGGAACAATGAGATAATGTACCCATAAACCAATGCGCAATACTATAAATAGCAAGTAAGAATGATTAGGGAATTGGCCAACCCATCAATATTTTCTATTGATGATCTCACTCATTACAATGGCCTTCTGAGCGCCGTCTAGGTCTTTGAACATTGCCGTATAGGAATTAGCAGCAATATTGTTGGCTTCTATCGCATCCAGATCTTCCACTTCTCCTATCTTGATTTCTGGCGCTTTTTTCCTTTCATGCAGTAATTCGTACTTCTCCGCTCCTGCTACTGCTTTCTCAAACTCTGAAAACGTATCCTTATCATCATACCAAGAAGCCTTTTCCAGATTTTCTTCCTGAACCTTCACTGGCTTCTTTTGCTTTTTCTCTCCCGTTACAATTTCTTCCAAAATATCCTCTAATGACCTGGCATCCTGATAGGGAGGCGCATGTGGGGCATTTCCTGTATCGAAAGTTTCGCGCCCTTCTTGGTGTGGTCCTGCTTTACCTTTTCCAGTGACCATTTTAAAAATGAAATATCCCACCAGGAAAAGGATGTAGAGTATTAATTGAATATTGTCCATATTATAAGCAAATCTAATAAATAATTTTAAATTTGTTGTTCTTGGCAGATATAACCTTTTTGGATGCAGCTAACAAAATTAGAGATTAAGGGATTTAAGAGTTTTGGGGATAAGATGACCATTAACTTTGATGCGGGCATCACAGGCATAGTGGGTCCTAATGGGTGCGGTAAGTCCAATGTGGTCGACGCAATTCGTTGGGTACTGGGAGAACAAAAAACTAAAGCCCTGCGCTCCGACAAAATGGAGAGCGTAATTTTCAATGGCACGAAAACAAGAAAGCCTACACAACTAGCAGAAGTTTCGCTTACTTTCGACAACACCAAAAACCTCTTGCCTACTGAGTATTCACAAGTAACTATCACCCGACGGTATTACAGATCTGGCGAGAGTGAGTACCAACTGAATGGGATAACTTGTAGGCTGAAGGACATCACCAACCTCTTTCTGGACACAGGAATTGCTTCCAACAGCTATGCCATCATAGAATTGAAAATGGTCGACGATCTGTTGAACGATAAAGACAACTCACGTCGCGGACTATTTGAAGAGGCCGCTGGTATTTCAAAGTTCAAGGTCCGTAAAAAGGAAACCTTGCGCAAACTTGAAGGCACCGATGCTGATTTGGAACGTGTGGAGGACCTACTTTTTGAAATTACCAAAAACCTTAAATCATTAGAAAAGCAAGCCAAGCAAACCCAACGGTATTTTCAGATAAAGGAAGAATACAAGCACCTAAGCGTAGCATTAGCCAGAAAAACAATTCAAAAAGAGACCGATACATTTGCGCGCCTGAATAAGGAAATTGCGAGCGAACAAGACAAAAAAGCCTCTTTAAACAAGCAACTGGCCGAAAAAGAAGCTGCAGTAGAAAAATCAAAGGCTGAGCTTGTAACAAAAGAGAAGCTATTGTCTACCAGACAAAAGGCATTGAATGAGCACGTGCACAAAATTCGTCAATACGAAAGTGACAATAAAATCAAAAATGAAAGGCTACGCTTTCTAAATGATAAAATCAAAAGCCTGCAAGAGCAGATCGCACAAGATAAGGTAAGCAACGAAAAAGCGGCCTTCAGCATGCAAAGCTTGCAACGTGAAAAAGAAAGCAGCGATAAGATGCTCCAAGAAGTAGAGCTGAAGTTAGAAAATCTTCGAGAAGCTTTGGAAACGCAAAAAGCCAAGGCCACTGCCCTACAAGAGGAAGGCAATACGCTCAACAAAACATTCAGAGAGAAACAGGAAGCCTCCTACCAACTGGCAAAAGACCTGGAAATAAAGCAGCTTCAGTCCTCTACGCTCAAGCAAGAACTGGAAAAAACCACTTACGACAATGACACTCAAACGGCCAACCTGAGCGAGTTTGAAGAAAAAACAGAGGCATTGTATCAAAACCTTCAAGAAAAGAACAACCAGTACAATGCCTTGAGGGCGGCCGAAAACGCACTGCAAGAGCAAATCAAGGAGACGGAATCTACCATAGAATTAATTAGGGAAGAACTTACTCAAAAAAGCCGTAGAGCAGATGCCCTTCAGAATGAATTTAACCTTACAAAGTCTCTAGTAGACAATCTTGAAGGGTTTCCAGAAGCAATCAAGTTTTTAAAAAAACATACCAATTGGTCAAAGGACACGCCGCTCCTGTCAGATGTGCTTACCTGTGAAGAGAATTATAGGGTAGCCATTGAGAATTTCCTGGAACCCTATATGAACTATTATATAGTGGACTCAGAAGAGCAGGCCTACAAAGCCGTAGACCTGCTGAGCGATGCTGCTAAGGGAAAGGCCCATTTCTTTGTCTTGGAGCGTTTTGAGAAATTTCAGGCTTTTCCGCTGAAAATGTTCGACAATGCCATTCCTGCATCAGAAATAGTCGAGTACGATCCCAAATATGCCAAATTGATATCTTTCATTCTAGACGATGTGTATCTCCTAAAAGGCGATTACCAACACATTCCGCTGGATGATGAGAGCATTTTCATCACACAAAGCGGCAAAGTAATTAGAAGAAAATACAGTATTTCTGGAGGTTCCGTTGGGTTATTTGAAGGAAAACGGATTGGAAGGGCAAAAAACCTTGAAAAGCTAGAAAAGGAAATCAAGCAACTTCACGGGAAAATAGGGGAAATAAAGAGAACCCTGGAGCAAAAGCAGGTAGAACTGGCATCCCTCAAAAAGAACACCCATAAAGAGGCAATAGAGGCATTACAAAAAGACATCAATCTTGTCAATCAAGAATATGTAACGGTAAAGACCAAGCATGAGCAGTTGGCACAAATGCTTAACAACAACAGCAACAAGCGAGAGGACATATTAGAGCAGCTTGAACAACTGGCGGAGGACATAGCCGTACTGCAACCGCAAGCAAGAGAAGAAAAAGACATGCTTGCCGATTATGAAAAGAGGCTCAATCTCATCAACAATGAATTGGTGGTGGAGAATGGTCTATTGGCTGAACGCTCGGCTGCCTTCAACCAAGAAAACCTCCATTTTCATCAGCAGCAAAATAAGGTCAATAGTATCGAACAAGAAATTGGCTATAAGCAAGCTACCTTTGAAAGCAGCAGCGATCGGATCGTAAAAAATCAGGACATACTCAAGCAAACCGAAGATGAAGTAAGAGCACTTTTGGACAGAGCAGAAACCGACGAAGACGAGCTTTTGGAGATGTATGCTGAGAAAGAAGCCATAGAGCAAGGGGTAACCGATGCTGAAAAAGAATATTATGCACTTCGGGGCGATATTGACACAATGGAAAAAGCAGCGCGGGAAATTCAGCGAAACCGCGAGCAATCTGATGTGCTTTCTCTCGAGTTACAAAACAAGCTCAACGATTCCAAGCTCAACTTAAGTTCGGTAAAAGAAAGACTATCAGTCGAATTCAATATCGATCTAGAAAAAATCATGGCAAGCAGTGATGAAGACAGCGAAGCGCTTTCAGAAGAAGAGAAAGCCATAGCTTTGCTATCTGAAGATGCGCTTCGGCAAAAGGTCTCCGGAACAAAAGAGCGCATGGAAAAGATAGGCCCAATCAACCCCATGGCCATGGAAGCCTATGAAGAAATCAAAGAGCGACATGATTTTATCTCCACTCAAAAAGACGACCTCATCAATGCAAAAACTGCCTTAATGCACACTATCCAAGAAATAGACGACGTGGCAAAAGTCACTTTCTTGGAAGCCTTCCAAAAAATAAAGGAGAACTTTATCGTGGTTTTCCGATCTTTATTTACCGATGAGGACGATTGCGACCTTAAACTGACAGATCCGGACAACCCCTTGGACTCAAGCATAGAAATCCTGGCAAAGCCAAAAGGGAAACGGCCCCTGAGCATCAACCAGCTCTCCGGCGGGGAAAAGACCCTAACGGCCACTTCCCTCCTATTTGCCATTTACCTGCTCAAGCCGGCACCATTTTGTATCTTCGATGAGGTAGATGCCCCTTTGGACGATGCCAATATCGATAAGTTCAACAACATCATCAAAAAATTCTCCAAAGACTCACAATTCATCATCGTCACCCACAACAAGCGCACCATGGCCAGTACAGATGTCATTTACGGCATCACCATGATCGAGCAAGGCGTTTCTAGGGTTGTGCCAGTGGACTTGCGTGAGTTAGCCGAATAGGTGATTATCAAGTTTTGAATACAGTTTTTTGGGCGCCTTGTCCTGCTGTCCGCTACTACTCCGCACCAACCCACAAAACCTCTCCCTTGGCGGGGTATCCACTGCCATCAGGGGCGCTACTGCATCTCTCTGAGAAGACACTCCAAAAATTGACAGCCGAAAAACATCAAAAACCAAGAAAAGTGCGTTTGAAGGTTTCGCTTTAACTTCACTTTAACAAGAGCAAAAGAGGAATAACATACGAGCCAGAAGTAATGACTTGGTAGATATTACAAACAATGGCACAAAAACCCTGTAGGCAAAATACCGGAAATAAGTTTGGGAAATCGTATTGTTCTCGTTATCACTTTCAAACACGAGCAAGCTGAGGCAGTATTCTCTCAATGCCTGACATCTTTCGTCCATTCCCCACGCCTTACTTTGCGCCCCTAATAAAAACCCTCTTGACATCATCTTATATTTGACTTCTTACATCTTCTACAAATACTTATTAATGTAAGAAACCACTCGAAATGTAAACATAAGAATCTGTACATAAGAATACCTTTGTTAACATATATTTTCAAAATAAAGAATCTGATTATTTTACCGATATGGCCAAAAAACATCTTCCTTATATGTTTGTCAAACGGCAAAAGCTAGAATCCCTAAAGGGAAAACAACTCCTTGCCGAAAAGGAAATAACCCTCGCCACTGCCTTTATTAAGGAAATAGAAAATGGCAATCTTCAATCGGACTATTACGGTGAGGAATTTGCAGAGCAACAAAGTGAGCTGGCCTCATCCTTAATGAGCATGGCCAATAAGATGCAAGAGATATCCAAAGAAGAAAAGGAGCGGAACTGGGCAACGGAAGGCTTGGCGAAGTTCATGGATATCCTGAGGTCTCAGAATGACGATACCAATACATTAGTCGACGACATCTTCAGAAACCTGATAAAGTACATGGAGATGAACCAAGGTGCACTTTATCTGATCAATGATGAGAACCCTGATGATGTCTTCATAGAATTAATTACCTGCTATGCCTACAACAGAAAAAAACACATCGAGCGCAAGATAGCATTAGGCGAAGGCCTCATTGGCCAAGTAGTTTTTGAGAAAGAGACGATATATATGACCGAAATACCGGAACGATATATCAAAATCACCTCTGGTCTAGGCGATGCTTTGCCGAGAAACCTCCTCATTGTTCCATTAAAAATTGAGGAAAAGGTACTAGGGGCCATTGAACTTGCTTCTTTCAAAAAGATACCAGACTATCGGATTCAGTTTGTAGAGAAGCTTGGAGAAAGCATAGCCTCCACTATTTCTGCTGTTAAAATCAATCAAAGGACGAGGTACCTATTGCAAGAAAGCCAGCAGCAGGCTGAGGAAATGAAAGCGCAAGAAGAAGAAATGCGCCAAAATATGGAGGAGCTCGCTGCCACCCAGGAAGACATGGAGCGGGCGATGAAGGAAGTTCAAGAGAAAGAAAACTACCTCAACAGCCTGATCAACTCTAGCAAAGATGCTATATACGCCATGGACAAGGACCATAAGCTCATTATCAGCAACAATGTGTTTAACCATTACCTGGAACAGTCTGGCATGAAGATCGAGAAAGGCTTTGATATGAAGCGCATGTCTAACGATCCGAAAGAGTTTGAGCTTTATGAAAGGGTTTTTGCTGGAGAAACAATTGAAGTGACGAATGAATACAACGGAAACTATTTCATCATCACTTACAACCCTTTACGAGGATCCCTTGGAGAAATAACAGGACTTGTTGCGTTTACAAAGGATGTATCCGAACAGCAACAACTTCTCAATAAGTCGAAGGAACAAGCTGAAGAGTTGAAGGCACAGGAAGAAGAAATGCGCCAAAGCCTAGAGGAAATGTCCGCCATACAAGAGGAAATGGAAAAGGCAACCCAAGAGCTGCAGCACAGGGAACAATACTTGAATGACCTTATCAACCTGTCAAAGGATACTATTTTCACCTATGACAAAAATTTCAAAGTAACCAGTTTCAACACCGCTTACGCTAACTCTATACGAGGAACAGGCTTCGAGGCAAGTGTTGGTATGGATGCCCTTCAATTTTTTTCAGAAGAAGAAAAAGAACATTACAGAGAACTATACACGAGAGCGCTCCAAGGTGAAAACTTCACGCTTGACCATAGCTTTTCTGAGGAAGAAGGATTAGATATATATATGAGAGTGCAATACGCCCCTTTAAGGGATTCGGACGGAGAAGTGATGGCTGCAGCAGCCTTTGCTAATGATGTTACTGAGCAAATGCGTCGAGAGATGGATATGCGCAGGCGTGAGGATGCCATGAGCTTATCAATGATCCTTTCTGATGCTGACCTGCACGGGACAATTGCCTATGTCAACCAAAAACTATGTGACGTGTCTGGCTATACCCAAGAAGAGCTCATAGGACAGCCCCATAGTATCTTTAGACATCCTGATATGCCCAAGGCATTGTTCAAAGCGCTATGGAAAACCATACAAGGAGGAGAAATATTCAGAGGTATTATAAAAAACAAAACTAAGACTGGCGATTATTATTGGGTAGATGCCAGCATAAAACCTGTAAAAGATAAGCGTGGAAAAGTTATAAAATACATTGGGGCGAGGTACCACATTGAAGATGAAGACATAGCCGTTCAGCTTTATAATAAGCAAGCTGACAAGCTTGGTTTGCCGAAGCTGAAGCAATAACCATCCTCAAAATATTTTTATAATCGATTAGTATGGAGCAGCGATGAGATCCTATAGCATGGCTTTTTAAATTGGCTATTGACGGATGTCATCGCTTTTCCCTTGAAGACTTTGTTCTTATTCGCTTATTTTCACGTTTCTTGCTTTTCCTGCCCATTCATTACGCATGACCTATAAGTGTCAATTAGGCAATCATAAAAAGTGCTGCCCCTAGTACTTTTATAGACTGTAACCACTTAAGGCAGTAAACGATGAAGACATCATTACAGCAAACTACCAAGACCAGCCTAAAAACTATCATAAACTACACTTTAAGAGGTGCAGCCGCAGTCTTGGCTATCGGCATAGGAGCCTTCTTCTTTTTCAATTTAGGGATAGGCAAGACATCTTATGCCGCCAATGAAAGTAATCCTCCTATTATCGTTTCATTAACTTCAGGCAACTGGAATGCCGCCTCCTCCTGGAACTTAAACAGAAGGCCCCAAAATGGTGAAAGGGTAATTATAAAAAAGGATCATGTGATTACATACCAGGGCAACCGGGGCATTCATAGTTTTGATGGTGAGATCATTGTAAATGGTGCGTTAAGAATAGAATCAATGCGGTTAGAAATGGATCGCAATGCTAAGGTGGCTATAAACGAAGGAGGCAAAATTACATTTCATGGAAACTTCGGTTTTTTTCGCAGAAGTTCAGCCATCAATATAGCAGGCTGGTTCGGCTTTCTCGGGATCAATATTGATACTAATCAAGATGGTCCCAAAGCCTTCGGTACAGATGCCGAATCACTCCTTCCCATTGAGCTTATTTCTTTTAAAGGAGAATTGACAAACGAAGAAGAAGTTTTGATCAGTTGGTCTACAGTGGCCGAAAAAGGCAATGACTTCTTTACAATAGAGAGAAGCCTGGACGGTCAGAATTTCTTTGTATTGGATACGATACCTGGTGCGGGCAACAGCAATAAGAGAATCAACTATACTTATATAGATCCATATCCTGTATCAGGGTATAACTACTATCGTTTGAAGCAGACCGACTTCGATGGCAAGTTTGAGTATTTTAATGCCATAGCGGTAGTTAATGATAAAGGTCAACCCCAACTTTCCCAAATAGTTATCAGCCCTAACCCTTATTTTGAACACTTTGAAGTTAGTTTTCACTCAATGGACAACAGCACAGTGCATTTGAAATTGATGGACATGCAAGGAAGGACTATCTTTAATAAAAGCATAGAAGCAGAAAAAGGAATAAACTCCTATTATGTTAATAACAATGACCAGCTTAAATCAGGGATTTATCTGTTTACGATCGTTCAAAAAGGCACACCGGCAAAGACTTTCCGTATTGTAAAATCCTCCTAATTACTGATAAAAAGCTGCTTCGTTAATGGGTTAGTAAAAGTCAAATTAAGGCAACTCAAGTAAATCCCTTTTAAGGCATCAATTCTTTATTGATAGAAACATACTATTAGTGCCTTTTATGCATATTTGCGAAACGGAATCAATTTCTGTTTTTAAAAGATATTATAAATGGGGTCAAAACAATCCAATCAATTCTCTTTCAGTAATGTTATCATTCTTGCCAGTAGTCTTATTGCACTCTACATTTTTTTAAAACTCTCTATACTTTTACTCAATGATGAAGTCGGGATGTTTGATGAGAGAGGATATTTTCTTATTCGCCAATATGCATCGCCTATAATTGACAAATTGATGCTATCAGCCACTTTCCTAGGCGACACTATATTTGTAATCTTTCCAATCTTTGGACTCTTTATTTATTATACGTTCATTAGTCCGCACAAATGGTATGCAATAATAACACTTGTCAACTCTATAGGCTGCACCACTATCAATACGTTATTAAAGCTATGGTATGGAAGAGAGCGTCCCTTGCAAGAACATATAGTAGAGGTAACAAACCTTAGCTTTCCTAGCGGTCATGCCATGTTTAGCGTGGCATTTTATGGGTTGTTGATTTATTTGATTGCTAAAGGAAGGCTAAGTACTGTGATAAAAGCAAGTTGCATTTTATTTTTGGTCACCTTGATTTTGTTAATAGGCATTAGCAGGGTGTATCTGGGCGTTCATTATACCAGTGACGTTGTGGCAGGTTTCGCTGCTGGTTATATTTGGCTGATTGCTGTCTTGGTTGTAATGGATTGGCTGCGAAGAAAAATAGGCAAGGAAAACCGTCAGTTGCAATTATAAGATTGGGGGACTGAAAACATAATACAAAATTTCACGATTCACAGTCCAAAGGTGAACCTGAATCGTGAAATTTTAATTTTTTATATCTCTACTTCAGCAGTCACTTTAAGATTAGCTTTTATCTCCATCCTGAAATCAGTAGGTACTTCACTTAGAGTGCCCGTTACATATATCGTCACCTTGTTATAGCTTTCAAAAGTATCCATCAATATAGACAAAATGTTGGCAGGAACATTAAACTGTATTGCTTCTCCTGAAGCTGCCAGTGCTTTTATGTCTAGATTCTTTAACTCCGCCAAAGGTAGTCTTGGGCCGGCACCTATCTGGTACTCAAGCTTCCCATCAAAAAGTTGCTCATCGTGTTCTGTATTCAATTGGCTTATTTTATAGCTCAATCCTGTTACTTCAATTTTCTTTATATCCTCTTTATATCGAAGGATTTGATCATCCTCTAATGGATCGAAGATAATTGTCTCATTTATTTCGCCTTCACTTTCCTGATCTATATGCGCGTCAAATGAAAGATCGGTCGTGAAATTGATGTCCTTCTTGGTGACATCATCAAACCAATCGCATGAATTAAGGGTAATTGTAGAAACACCAAAAATTAAAACGTAGATAAGTTTTTTCATGATTATATTTTATATTTTAAAATGAATATATTGTATTATATATGTCGGATAGTGTAAAAGTAACCACTAATGATAGAAATACCAGCAAATTAAAAAAAGACCATAGTCTAAACCGAAAATATTCATGCACATTCTTACTAAATCTTTAATTTTATTATTGGATTATATATTTCAAACTTCGTATGTTTGCACTCGCTTTTGATGAGGAGCATTGTTGTAAAAATATAATTGGCGGGGTAGCTCAGATGGTTAGAGCGCAGGATTCATAACCCTGAGGTCGGCAGT
>CAYTTV010000077.1:3079-13601 GCA_964440915.1 uncultured Roseivirgaceae bacterium | reverse complement strand
TGCCTTCAAATATGCTAAGGGATTGAAACTGATAACCAAATATCCTTTTACTCTTTCAGAGACATATCCAGCATAATAAGATTGAAACTAACGTACGGGCGAAAAATCTTTCGCCCCAACCCATCTTCCAGTGGCATTTCAAGCATTAGATTGAAACTAACGTACGAGCGTAATATTTTGCGCCCCAACCCATCTTCCAGAGGAATTTCCAGCATTAGATTGAAACTAAACGTACGAGCGTAATATCTTTCGCCCCAACCTATCTTCGGAGGCATATTCAGAATAAGAAGGATTGAAACACGGTTAATGTTAATAATAGATACGCTGGATTAACAATTAGAAACTTCTTATTTAAAAACTCCACTAACAACTCCTATTATATTTTATTTATTCTCTACAACGCTTGCCTTTTAAAAAAAAAATTCTACCTTTGTAGTCATCCATAGCTGGTTGAAAGATGGAGGTTCTCAAACGCTCGTTTGTGGCCTCCATTGCTTTTTTATACCCTTCTCTATTGTTTCCCAATGTTTATCTTTTGTTTGTACACAGCATTTTCTCCTTCCACCGTTACCATTACAATATAGGTACCTGAGATCCAATTCTTACAGAGCACTTGTACTTCATCACCTTTTAATGACACTTCTTGGTAGCACATGATTTTTCCTTTGGTGTCTATCACACTTACATACAATGAAGCATTTTGATGCAGGCCGGTTAGCCGAATGTTCAGTATATCCTTTTCAGGACCAACTGAAACCCATATTCTTTGTTCCGTCATATGCTTTCATTTTGCTGAACTGCTCTTCAAAGAATTGACTGACGGAAGGGTGTAATATATGGGTGGAAAAATGCTTCGAGATTCTATAGCTTAGTTCTATCGAATACCATGGAATTAACCAGCTCCGTCTTTGCGAACGCTCAATTTTTTCATTTATCTATTCACTGTAGCGTACTGTCATCAGGAATATTAAACGATAGCGCTGACAATACGGTTTTACAGTGTGCCGAAATAGCTACCAACTACGCGCATGACTTGAAATGTAGCTGCTCCTTAGCAGGAAATACAATAAACAAACGGCTTATACGACGGTATTGATCAGTTTGCCGATTGGATCAATAGCAATATGAATCTCATCATTTGTCTGCAAGGTAAAACTGCTTGGAGGCACAATGCCCGTACCGGTCATAAGCATGCTTCCGTATGGAAAGCTGCATTCGCGGTACAAGAACTTTACGAGATCTTCAAATTTTCGCTTGATTTGATCAATGGCTACATTTCCCGAAAAAACAACCTCTTGATCTCGTATGATGTCAAGGTAAATCTCCGTTTTAGGGGGCAAAGAGTTTTCAGTAACGTAAATGCAGGGCCCTACTGCAGCTGCTCCGTCATAAGTTTTAGCTTGAGGAAGATACAATGGATTTTCCCCTTCAATACTTCGTGAGCTCATGTCGTTGCCTATCGTATAGCCTACTATCTTACCAGAACTAGTAATTACAAGCGTTAATTCTGGTTCTGGCACATCCCATGAGGAATCTTTGCGGATCCGGACCTTGCCCAAATGACCAACCACCCGGTGGCTTGTGGCTTTAAAGAACAATTCGGGCCTCTCGGCTTCATACACGCGTTCATAAAAATCTCCGCCTCCTGCATCTTTAGACTCTTCCTGTCGCCCAACCTTGCTTCGATAGTAAGTCACACCGCTGGCCCATATCTCCTGATTTTCAACAGGTGCAAGGAGTTGGTCTTTGATTAACGCTTCGCCGTTCTCATCGGGTTGTAGCCTCGACACGATAGTAGTCATCTTTTTATAAAGGGAATCGTCATTCATAAAGATATCCCAGCTTTCATCCTTTAAAGGATAGTATAACCCTTCTCGTTCAATAACAATAGCTGAGGTGGTTCTATATAACTTCATTTTTATATATTTATATTACTTAATGATTACTTGAAAAACGGATAGCCTTTCGTAGCGTATTTTTTCATGCCATCCACATTGATATCCACACCGATACCGGGCTTTTCGGAAAGTGTGATGAAGCCTTTTTCAATCTTAGGACCATCAAAAATAACAATTTCATCAAACATTGGATCTGTGTGATAGTAAGTTTGCCACTCAAGTATCATAAAATTTGGCACCGATGCACATACGTGACAAGATGCCATCGCTCCAAGATACGAAGCCACCATATGAGGGGCGAAAGGTACATAATAAAGATTGGATAGGTTCGCAATGCGTTGCCCCTCTCCTAACCCCCCGGCTTTTTGTAGGTCAGGCATTATGATGTCTACTGCCCCTATTTCCAGAAGGCGCCGGAAACCATGCGCCAGATACAGGTTTTCTCCTGCACAGATTGGTGTGGTAGTAGAATCTGCAATGACTTTATATGCTTCTACATTTTCTGCTGGAATCGGCTCTTCCAACCACATGAGCCTGTATGGTTCGAGACGTTTTGCCACCTGTTGTCCTGTCACCATATCGTACCGTCCGTGCATATCGCAACAAATGTCGGTTTCGGGACCAACCGCTTCTCTGGCAGCGGCCACTTGATCCTCCATTCGCTGTAATTCACCGGGACTAGCAGTCCAGTTGTATCGATCGTATCTTTTAGGATCATTGAACTGGTCCAGATCGAATTTAATCGCAGTAAAGCCCATTTCTTTTGCTTCCAATGCGACCCTTGCGAAATCTTCTGGAGAAGGCAGGTTGTGCTGGTACAAGGCCGTATCACAATAAACCCTTATTTTATCCCTGAACTTCCCTCCTAATAATTGGTAGACGGGTACTCCTATCACCTTTCCTGCTAGATCCCAGAGGGCTGTTTCAATTGCAGATAGTACTGCTATGTACATCCCAGACTGTGCTCCCTGAAACACCCCCCCTCTCCGTAGATCTTCAAAAAGCCTGTGAACATTCAACGGATTTCTGTCAACCAATCGACGTTCTAACATCTTTACAAAATGATAGGTGCCAGGAACAGCATCTACGCCTTCTCCACATCCATATACACCTTGATTGGTATGTATTTTTACAAAAAGCCCGCTACCATTCCGTATAAATGCACACTGTACCTCAGTGATTTTTAATTCGGATGGGTTTGAGTTTTTGGGTGAGCGTTCAATGGCTTCTTCTAACCCTTTCCCGAAAGTAAGTGATAATGGCAATGGTGTCAAAACAGCACTTGCTGTGAGGGCTTTTTTGAAGAAATCTCGTCTTGATTTTGTAATTAACATAATAGCATTATTTAAGTATGAGAAGTGTTTATTTACCAGGTGCGTTCTTGTAGAAATTCCTTGATTTGTTTTTCAGGAACTGGGAGTTTGTCGCTATTGGCGTTTAGCCATTCCGAGAAATCCTTTTCTATCTCCTCAGACCAGCGATTGTCGATCTGGCCTGGTGTGTATTTTTGTTCGCGTAGCCTTTGATGACCAAACATATCACGGAGTCTTACGATTTCAGAGGTAGTGACTACTCTTTCAGCCAAGTGAGGAGGAATAAAGATTACACCTCCGTCTCTTCCAAGCACCACATCGCCAGGCATTACGGTAGCCACACCTATTCTGGTAGGCGTATTTATACCAACAAGCGTGGTGTTAAGACGCGCATCTGGATTGTTTAAGTGATGCGAAGGATGGTAGGACCTGAAAAATGAGGTAAAAGCACCCAAATCTTTCAGGCCGTTGATATCGCGGATGGCACCATCGTAGACTATCCCATTACCTGTTTTTGTATAGATAGAGTTGCCCAAGTTGTCTCCTACTGTTGGGCCATCTACATGAGCTCCAAACTGGTTCACCACATACACGTCACGTTTTACTAGCAAATCTATGGCCCAGGTATTCTGAGATAAAATACGGTTATCTTGATTGTGGCCACGATCATTGATCGCTCTATGAATATCGGGTCGCCCAGGCATGAAAGTGGCTGTTACGGCCCTGCCCACAAGTACACTGTCACGATTAATTGTCGCCCATCCATCTTCATATTGGTAATTATAATTTTCATTCCTCAGCACGGCCCATGCTTCTTCAAGGGTGACCAACTTCATCCTGTCTAAAATTTCGTCAGAAACTTTAGGACGCCCATCGGAGAACCGTTCCCCCTTCCACTCCGGGGTAAGGAATATGAGTTCCTCTTTTGTTATTTGCTGTGCAAATGAAACATATGAGAGAAGCAGACCGGATAAAATCAATAAATAACTTCTATACCTAATCATAATTTTGAGATTAATGAATTGTGATAAATTAAATGTTTGAAGTTGCCTTTGTATCTTCTGGTTTTTGTTCTTCCGGTACTGACCGACTGCGCCACCATAGTGCCAAAGAAGAACCTGTAATATTCATGGTAGGCGCAAAAATTGCTGGAGCCAAGCCAACGCTTGAAAGCTTGCCCATTCCCAAGGCAAGCGCCGAACCGAGTCCAGCATTTTGGAGCCCTACTTCAATTGCAATGGTCCGACTATCCCGCTCTCCCATGCCCAACAATCTACCAGACCAATAGCCTAGAAAAAGGCCCGTGAGATTATGTAATAACACTGCGACAATAAGCACCCCTCCTACGACAAGCAGGTTGTCCCGCCCTGTAGCAGTGATTACTACAATAATTAGTACGATACCTGCCATAGAAATTAGAGGCATGATATCGTCCAACACTTTGAATTTTCCATGCAAAAAATGATTGAAAATCAAACCGGCAGAAACAGGAATGATTACAATCTTTGTAATATCCCATACCATACCCCAGAAATCTATAACCACATATTCCCCGGCCAGAAAGTCCATAAAAAACGGGGTTGTTAACGGAGCTACAAAAGTTGAAATAGCAGTCAAAGTAACCGATAGTGCCAAATTTGCACGAGCTAAATAAGCCATTACATTGGAAGCCAGCCCACCAGGGCAGCTGCCTATCAATATTATGCCAGCAGCTACTTCATTCGGGAAATCAAAGACTTTAGTTATGGTAAAAGCCACGAAAGGCATGAGAGTGTATTGGCACAGCAATCCAGCGATTACTCCTTTGGGCATCCTGACCACCCCCGAAAAATCACTAAAACTCAAACTCGTACCCATACCGAACATTATTATTTGCATGAGAGGAGTAATTAGGGACGAAAATTTGAAATCTCCGACCGCAATAAAATACTGAGGATAGTACATTGCGAGGCTTACCGCTGCAAAGATGAGTATGGTAAATGAAAACCCTTTTAACAGCTCATATCTGCGAATACCTAAAGCTGCAAATAAAAGAAAGGCCATTAACATCCATCCAGCATATTGATGAGCTCCATTTAGCGAAGTAACAATGAAAGCCAGAAGAGATAGCCCTGAAAACAAAAACAGTAGATTTGAAGCGGATCTTTTTGACATTATTTTTTAAGCTAAGAATTCCAGAAAAGAGCAGTTTCATCAGCAGAGATTATTGATACTACTTTTTCTGGGATATTCATCATGATCTAAAATGTTACAACTTCATTTTTAATACTTCACGAGAATCATATTCCTCTGCTTGGGACACCCTATTTGTTTATCATTTAGTTGGCCTAATATAATTTTAACTGCTCTATCAGAACTTTTCCACACCCTTTACATTCATTTTTAAAGCCGTTACTTTATCCGGTGGTCCTGTAATAAACAGCGTTTTTTGGTCGGTGCCAGCAAACACATTATTTGTAGCGCCATCTCCAGTATATATTGTCATGAGTTTGTTTCCTTCTGGATCCAAGACTACCACACCCATACCATTACTGATATAGATATTCCCCTTTTCGTCCATCGACATCCCGTCTCCGCCAATATCTGAGAGCTTGCGCATGTTGGTAAGCGATCCGTCGGTATTGATATCAAATTCCCAAGTGCCTCCCATGTTATCCCCTTCCCATTTATTGACATACAACTTTTTCCCGTTCGGCGTACCCACTATGCCATTTGGCCATGAATCTGCGTCCCAATCATTCTGAGTCGTAACTCTCACCAGTTCTGAACTGCCAGGAGCAAGATAATAGACGTGCCCTCCTTTACCTTCATCAGCCTGTTCCGAGTGAATTGGAGGCCACCCTTGTTTACGAGGGTCCTCATCATCCCAGTAATCTCTAGGAAAAATCGGGTCGGTGATATACATTCCACCATTAGTAGGGTTTACCCACACATCATTAGGACCATTTAAGCGATTCCCATTATAATTATCCACTAATACTACATGGCTTTTGTCAGTGGGATTTATCCTCCACAATTCGCCATACATGTCAGCACAGGCAATCAGATAGCCTTCTTTATCGACTGCCATCCCATTTGATCTACCTGTTCCTTCTAAGAAGGGCGAAATTTGATTGGTGCTAGCATCCCACTTGTAAATAATATCATTGGGCTGATCAGTAAAGAAAACATTGCCGTCCTTATCTACGGCTGGGCCTTCTGTAAAAGAATATCCATCTCCCAAGATTTCAATTTGTGCATCCGTAGCAATCAAGCCGGTATTAGGGGTTGATTCATCGTCAGAGCAAGAGCTACTTGCGATAAGACATAGTGTCCCAATACAATATAAAAGTTGTTGCTTTTTCATGATTCAAAAAATAGTTGAATTAGGTTATAAAAGGCTGTTTTAGATTCTTCATATGTAGTTTACATTCGTTATTATCCTCCTATAATTTAATGAAACAAGGATGAGGTAAACTATTTAAACTCCCTATGACAATGAATTGTAGTTTTAAAGAAAGGCAACTAAAAGCTGCCTTTCTTATATTCAAACAAACAAAAATTGCTAAAGTAAAATGCTATTAAGGTACGTCCCAGAAAACTCTAGAAGTCAGGTTGTCACCGCCCATAGCGTTTTTAGCCGAATTGTAAGCCTCTATATTGGCTGATGCCTCACGATCTGGATACGACATTCTTCTTGCAAAACCTCCCTGAAGGTTATTATTGTAAAGGTTAGGACTTAAAGCTGGATAACCGCTTCTTCTGAAGTTGGCAAATGCTTCCGTTCCATTTCTAATATTAACAATCCAATACTGAGTGTTGATTAACTCAAGGGCATCACCATCATTATAAGCGACATTTGAATCCTCGAGGTATGTTGTAATTTCTGCCTCCGAAATAGGATTCGTTCTAGGATAAAGCGAATACGCTTCCATGTCTGCTCTGATCGCTTCCTCATAATATACTTGAGCGCTACCAGGTATCCACCCTCTCCTGGCGGCTTCGGCAAGCAGTAGGGAGGTCTGCGCAAATGTCACATAAAAGTCAGGAGCTGCAGGTGCTGCAACCGAATAAATATTAGGCTGAGCATAGTCAAGCCCTGATCCGCGGGAGCCTCTATAGGGACTACTTGGATCAGTGATAGTGCCATTATCCACTCCAATCGGCACTCCAAATTGATTGGCCAAAACGGTGTCAGGATTAGCATCTCCAGCAATTGCCCCTGGATCTTCGTATGTTGCAAAAATATACTTCCCTCTTGGGTCGTGGGTCGATTTCAATTGTTCGACAAAAGGCTCTGCTACATAATTAAAATGAGAGAAATTACGCAAGTTATTGTTTTCGGCATGTACATAAGCCGTTCCGTCATAGACGACGTACGCATTGTCATCGTTAGAAGTCATCACTCCGCTCGCAACAGCTTCCGAAACAATATCCTCTGCTTTTGCAGGGTTTACCTTGGTATAGCGCATTCCTAATCTAAGCAATAATGAATTGCCCAATTTTCTCCACTTTTCAATTTGCTCTCCTGCGTTACTTGTAGGGTTTTCACCATTTCTTCCGTAGAACAAGTCTTCAGGAACATAATCGGCCGATGTATTAAATGCGGCTAATGCTTCAGTAAGCTCGCTATAAAGATCCTCATAAATAACAGCGTCATCGTCATATTTAGGGTAATATAGAAGGTCACTTACAGCTTTTCCTGTCTCAAAGTAAGGAACATCACCATACGTGTCCACTAAACCCATAAACACTTGAGCTTTCCAAATTCGGATCATACTTAGCAGGTTTATTCGCTCTGTATCTTCACCCAAAAGTGATATTGCATGCGTCAGATTCCTTACAGGCCCTGTATAGGATTCATTCCATTTGGGAATACCGACACCGTCAATATCCTCGTTGAAATTAAATCCCAAGGTAGCTCCTTGGTTATAAGGATTAACAAACTGCTGCACAATGGTATGTTCTGCTGCCCAGTTTCCTAGATGAGAGCGTTGTGCTCCAGCGAAAACGAGAGCAGGATCAACCTCAGTTATTGCATATGGATTCGTATTTATCTCCACAAAGTCTTTGTCGCACCCGCCTAAAAATATAAGGATAGTACATAAAGCTATATAAAATTTAATTATCTGTTTCATACTCTTAGAATTTAACATTTAAGCTGAAGTTATAATTACGGGTAGTAGGCAGTGCAGTATTTTCATAACCAGCCCTAGTATCTCCCGAAGATTGCATCGCCTCAGGATCCAGTCCAGGAATGTCTTTGTAAAGGATCGCCAAATTTCGACAAGAGGCTGTCAATGTTAGGCCTTTAACAAAGTTCAGAGCGGGAACCTTACGCACTGCATTGGTCAGGTTGTAGGACAGCGATATATTTCTCAGCTTAACAAAATCGGATTTAAATGTAAATGGATCACCGATTTGGTGATTTCTATAATCTGCATAAAACGATTGCAAATCAGTAAAAACAGACGTATTAGTCTCCCCTGTTTCTTCGTAAACGCTATTGGGAACGAGTATTCCGCTCTCTCCCTCTCGACGACCTTCCAATGACATCTTTGAATGTCCTTGTCTCAACAGGTTCAAATGAGTGGAAGACAACATCGTACCACCAAACTTGTAGTCGATATGTACCCCCAAACTTAGATTTTTATAGGTAAAAGTGTTGTGCCAACCGCCAGTATGTTTAGGGATGGAACTTCCAACAGGATGAAATCCATTGCCCACAGGACCACCAGTAGAAGGAAGTAAGCGACCATCGTTATTCACGAGAATCTGACCTTGTTCATTTCTCCTGAAGGTTTTTGTGTATAATTGGTTCATTGCCAATCCTTCTGTATATCGCAGCTCTCCAAGAAACTCATTCCCCGTACCGTTAAAATAAATCAACAAGTGACTTCCGCTCTCATTTCCTACGTCTAGGACTTCAGTATCGAGGTAGGCATTGTTCCATGCACTTGTCCATCTGAAGTTATTCGTTTCAATGGGTGTCACTTCGATCAAAGTCTCAAGCCCCCTATTTCTCAATGAGGCCCTGTTCTCTTTAGTGTTATCGTATCCGGATGCGTTGGAAAGCGTTAGTTCTATTATTTGGTCTGTTGTTACTTTATTAAAAGCACCTACGTCTAAAAGCACCTTGTTATTAAATAGGCGCATTTCCACCCCTACTTCATGCTCCGTTACAACAAATGGTCGCAAAAGAGGATTAGGAGCGAAGTTGCCTCTTATACCAGTAGTAGTTTGTCCGTTAAAGGCTGGGTTGATCGCATAAGTCAAAATATTCTCATAAGGGTCCACCCCATTTGCGCTACCTACTTGTGCCCATGAAGCCCTAAGTTTACCAAACGTGAGCCACTCTTGATCTCTCAACAATTCTGAGAAAACGAAACTGCCGGAAATGGAAGGATAAAATTCACTATTATCATCTGGATTTAGCACTGAGAACCAGTCTTGTCTAGCAGTAAAATTCAGATAGAACATATCGTTGTATCCAAATTCTGCCCAACCATATAGGGAGTTTACACGGCTTCGAATATATTGGAAAGGTTGGAAATCAGTATCATCCGTACCAAAAGAAGTACCGTTTTCAATGGAGTAAAAATCTGGCACTACAAATAATCTAGAATATTGGGCATTCCTTTGCCATTCTGACCGGAGCGTATTACCCCCGACACTCACATCTACCGAAAACTTCCCGAACTCTTTGCTACCACCGAAGAGAAAATCGGCATTAATATCGGTAGATTCAGTTTGATCTATGTCATAACGACCTCTGTAGAAGCCAGTATTCCCTTCGAACAATACAGTTGCTCCAGCCCCATTGAGCACATTCCATTCCATTAGGCTGTTACCTCGGTCAAAGTTGAACCTACCTTGGGCATACAGCCAGTCCGTAAATTGATATCTTAAGCTTGCTGTTCCTAGGAGTTTGCTCCTAGTATCTTCGAAAAACTGCCCTTTTTGCAATTGATAATAAGGATTATTAATTGTGCCTAAGAAGCCATTGGTTCTTAACTCTGCACCCGTTTCCGGATCAATAGCATTTTCCCTGAAAGCCTCCAAGGGAGTTGAGATGGACATCCTGGTGAAGAAGTTAACAGCGCCAGGACCCTGAGTCCCGATTTGTGGCGGGTTAATATTCTCTTCTTGAGCGAAATTGACATTCAACTGCAGCTTAAGCTTTTCAGTGATGTTTTGATTAAGCCCAACATTAAAAATATTCTTTTTATACTCATTTACAGGATCTATTCCCTTTGCATCTGTATTAGAAAAGGAGGCCCTGAAATTGCCTTTTTCATTGCCACCAGAAAGTGCTAGGGTATTGGTAAAGTT
>CAYTTV010000077.1:0-2979 GCA_964440915.1 uncultured Roseivirgaceae bacterium | reverse complement strand
CCCTGAAATTGCCTTTTTCATTGCCACCAGAAAGTGCTAGGGTATTGGTAAAGTTTGATCCAGTACGAAGATAGTCGAAGAGCCGGTTTGGATGCGCAGAATAAGGCCTCATCACACCATCAAAATTCATGGTAGGTGCTCCATCCAATCTTTCTCCAAAGCCAAATTGTCCATCCCTCTGAGCATCTCCTTGAGTTTGTGGACGTTCGTTTTTTGTACCCATGCCATATTCTGTTTGAAGGAGTTCATCCATGAAATTCAAAGGTTGCATGGCGGTATAGCTAGAGATGAACTCAACACCAATGCCTTGATCTCTCTTACCAGACTTGGTGGTAATGATAATGGCACCATTTGCTGCCCTAGAACCATAAAGCGCTGCTGCCGTAGCCCCCTTAAGCACGGTCATGCTTTCTATATCGTCTGGGTTAATGTTCTGCAAGTTATCCCCTCGGTCCCTTCCCGATAGCTCGCCATTACCATTTGTCCCTCGTGCTCCCTGGTCCATGGGCAGACCGTTGATAACAAAAAGAGGAGAATTGCTCGCGCCAGCAAAAGCAGACTGCCCTCTAAGCCTTATTTGCATACTGGAACCCACGCCTGCTGCTGGAGGGGAGATGTTCAGTCCGGCAACTCTACCTTCAAGCGACTCCATTACATTGGTCGTCCTATTGGTTGTAAGTTCTTCCGTATCAACCGCCGTAGCTGAATACCCCAACCTCTTTGTTTCCCTTTCGATTCCGAGAGCGGTAACAACCACTTCACTGAGGGATACTATGTCTGGGTATAAAACGATATCGATCACCGAGCGGCTTTCTACCGCAACTTCTTCCGTGAGATAACCTACCGAAGAAAAAACAAGTACTGGGCTCTCTTCGGAGACTTCGATAGCATATCTGCCATTAACATCAGTAATAGTGCCTTTTGTGGTACCCTTTACCATAACAGCTACCCCCGGAAAGCCATTTCCGTTTTCATCAGTCACCGTACCTGAGATGTTAATGGCTTGCGACGGTGATGACAAGACATTGTCCCATTCGGCATTCAAATGTTCGACTCCGGCACTCGAATGAAGGCCGTCCGCATAGGCATGCGACCCCATAAGCGATACCAACAGCACACAATACAATAAGTAGATTCTTTTCATAGTTAAAGGATTAGGTTAATAAATAGTTTATGTATTAAAGTTTGGATGTAGTTCGTCTGTTAAAAACACAATCGGTCGGATTGGCAAAATGGAATACTTTAATCTTTATCAAATATTTATTAAAGATTCTAAATCCAATTACTAAGTTCTTCCAAAATTGACCGCCGTTGATTTTTAAACAGTTACACAGTGAGTCGATCGTTTTCTGTAGAGGGGAATGAGCTAATAAATGAACAAAAAATGCAGAGGATGATTTTTAATTTATCTTGCGTGTATAAAAATAATGATAGAATAAGTGATGTGCCTAATCGCATTCTCATGAGGAGGCAGGCAAAGTTTTATTGCCCAATGAATAAAAATGAATAGTCCTAAAGACATCAAGATGTCAAAAAAATAAGATCATGCTTAGGGGCTAGCGAAACGCCTATTTCCGCAGATCAAAAATTAAAGGAGATCTTCATAAGCTTACTGCTCCTGTTGTAGGTTGGCCAATGCTTCGAATTCATCATACAGTTTAGTGCTCAGCTTTTCAAAAATCCCAAAGAATTTTTGGTAAACCGCATGATCCTGAGCGTTAGGTTGGAAGGTGGTTGACATATTGACAGAGCGTGCTGCTTCTTCTAAATTTTTATAGATACCCAGGTCTATGGCACTGAGCAAAAATGCCCCCTGAGCAATACTATCGGGATTGGTACCAATGCTGACAGGTTTGTTGAAAATATCGGCGAGAATTTGCGTGCAAAACGGTATTGATGAGAAACTTCCGTTGGTAGTAAGGCTATTTATATTGACATGTTCTTGCAGTGTTTTGCCTATGCTATAGATTTCGTATAAGATTCCTTCTAAGGTTGCCCGTACAAAATGCCGTCTTTCATGTTTAATATTTATACCAAAGTAGCTACCTCTTGCATTCGCGTTCCATATGGGCGCTCTCTCTCCAAGGAGGTAAGGTAGAAATATTAGCCCTTCGGAACCTGCAGGTGAAGTCATGGCCTCTTTCACGAGATTGGCCATGGTATATTCTATGTCATAGGGCGTTTTGAAATCGCCAAATTGATTAGCAAACCATTCAAAAACAACCCCACCATTATTGGTAGGTCCTCCTGAAACATAATATTCTTCCGTGAGCAAGTAGTTGAAAAGCCGTCGTTTTTCATCTTTTAATCTTTCTTTCCCAACCACCCTTACCGCACCGCTGTCTTCCACTGTAATGGTCGCTTTGCCTGCTTCCCAGACCCCGCCGCCAAGGGTTGCCAGACATCCATCGCTTGAGCCTACTATAATTTTGACATTGTCTGAAAACCCTAAAGACTTCTGGTACTTCTTCCGTATGGTGCCAGGAGAATGAAATACCGACACTAAACTAGGCAAGCTATCTATTGTTATTCCCGCATAAGCAAGTGCATCCGATTCCCACTGCAATGTGTGGCTGTCAAGTAGACCTGTAGCAGAGGCTAAGCTATAGTCGAGCAGATATTCATTGGTAAATTGCTGAATGATATAACTTTTGATAGAAAGGAACTTATAGGTTTTTTTAAACCGTTCAGGCTCGTTTTTTCCGAGCCATGCGATCTTAATCAATGGCGACATTGGATGAATCGGTGTACCAGTTGCGTCATAAATCTTATCGCCAAGTGTTGAGTTTTTCAGTTCTTGCGCTTCTTTTTTTCCTCTATTATCGGCCCAAGTAATAGCGTTGCCTAAAGGGACACCATTTTTGTCGATGGGGAGAACACTGTGCATGGAAGCACTAAAGCAAATGGAAATGACCTTAAAATTATTAGAATGGATTTTTTCTGTCAGAAGATTTTTCATCACATATAGCATAGTAATGA
>CAYTTV010000076.1:0-13687 GCA_964440915.1 uncultured Roseivirgaceae bacterium | reverse complement strand
TTTTTCATTTCTATATCAGTAAAAATACGTATTTGATAAGGTATCATTTTTAAGGTGGGGTCTTTAAGGGTAAGGTATTGAGCCAAAGAATTACCTTATTTCAACATCATAATGCTTTAATGTTTTTATTTGGGGTATGATTTGTTAAATGGCACAAGGAGGATTCCTAGATTGGTTTATATTGGCCAAAAAAGAAATCTCATGATACTATCTAGGATATTTTTACTGCTCATCTTTTTATATGCAGGGTATTTTTTATTAGCACAGACTGCTATGACAAAACCTTCTCGCATAGGTGTAGAGGGCAATAAGTTCGTTACCGAAGATGGAGCGCCCATTGTTTTTAGAGGTTTGAATGTGAGCGACCCGGACAAACTGGAACGTGAGGGAAAATGGAATGAGCGGCATTTTGAGGAGATAAAACACTGGGGTGCCAATCTGGTCCGATTTCCTGTACACCCCAAGGCCTGGCGAGAAAGAGGTCAGGAAGCCTATATCCAACTCTTGGACAAGGGCATTGCTATGGCTGAGGCGCAGGGGCTATACGTAATCATAGACTGGCATAGCATCGGAAATCTTAAGGACGAAAAGTTTCAAAGGGATATATATGAGACGACCGTAATGGAGACCTTTGAGTTTTGGGAAATTATGGCACAGCGCTACAAAGGCAATAATACTGTCGCTTTTTTTGAGCTTTTCAACGAGCCTACGGTTATGCACGGGCAATTAGGGAGCTGTACATGGGAAGAGTGGAAAGAAATAGTAGAAGAGATGATCTTCATTATCCGGGAAAATGGGGGTACGGCCATTCCCTTAGTAGCTGGTTTTAATTGGGCTTATGATTTAAAAGAGGCAGGTCAGAATCCAATCGAAGCGGAAGGGATTGGGTATGTGAGCCATCCGTATCCTCAAAAAAGAGATAAACCTTGGGAAGATAAATGGACAGATGACTGGGGCTTTATGGCCGAAAAATATCCGCTTATGCTTAGCGAGATTGGGTTTTGCGGGCCAGATGACAAAGGTGCTCATGTGCCTGTAATCAGCGATGAATCCTATGGCGATACCATTACAGAATATACCGATGACAGAGGCATATCATATGTGCTATGGGTGTTCGATCCCGATTGGTCCCCTATGCTTTTCAGCGACTGGGATTATACGCCTACGCGGCAAGGAAGGTATTTTAAACGAGCAATGAAGCAGTATGCCCAAGAACATTTTCAGCACTAACCTACCAGATAAAATCCTGGCACCTTGTACTGTGACTTCTTACCATCTTCGTTAAGGAATTAACATTTTCCCTATCTTTGAGCTATTATCTAATGGAATTAAGATGGAAGAAGCCTATAGCAAGTACTCTTTCCTCCTTGACAGAACAGCCAAGCGAGTGAAACAATATGCCCAGCAGAGATTTAAGGAATTGAACTTTAATATCACGGTAGACCAATGGTTGGTACTCAGGCATCTCTCAGAAAATGACGAAATGACACAGAGAGAACTGGCAGACCTGATTTTTAAAGACACACCTACATTGACAAGGATAATCGATTTGCTTTGCTCAAAAGGACTGACAGAAAGAAGGATTGACCCCGATGACAGAAGGTGCTTCAATGTTCATTTAACTGGCGAAGGAAAGACAAAGGTAGCCCAATTAAGGCCTAAGGTGAGAGAGGTGAGATTGAAAGCTTGGGAAGGATTGAGCGATCAGGACTTTGACCATTTCAAAAAGGTATTGAATACCATATACCGTAACTTAGAATAATTTTTTCTATTTTAATTGCTATACTAATTATTGTTGAGCAAATTTGTATTTAAATTGAAATACAGCCATGATTAAAACCGATATATGCATTATTGGCGCAGGCCCTGTAGGCTTATTTGCCGTTTTTGAAGCTGGTTTACTTAAGATGCGCTGCCATTTGGTAGATGTATTGCCCCAGGTTGGGGGTCAGCTATCAGAAATATATCCTAAAAAACCTATTTATGACATACCTGGTTTTCCAGAAGTAAAAGCCCAGGAACTCGTAGAAAACCTTCAGGAGCAGATCGCACCTTTTCACCCTACTTATACGCTGGGTGAAAGAGTAGAAAGTCTGAACAGGTTGGAGGACAACAGTTTCGAACTTACAACTTCCGACAAGACTAAAATTAACGCTAAGGTTGTCGTAATCGCTGGGGGACTAGGCTGTTTTGAACCCCGAAAACCTGAAATTGAAAACCTGACCAACTTTGAGGGGAAGGGCGTAGTATACATGGTAAAAGATCCTGAGCATTTCAGGGACAAGAAGTTGGTGATTGCTGGTGGTGGCGATTCAGCACTTGACTGGACGATATTCTTGGCCAACCTTGCCGAGGAAGTTACCTTGGTGCATAGAGGTGAAACCTTCCGTGGTGCGCCAGATTCCGCCGAGAAAGTATTTGCCCTAGCCCAGGCTGGCAAAATTAATCTTTTGCTCAACTCTAACCTAAAGAGCATAAGTGGAAATGGTTCTTTGAAGTCTGTTTCCGTGATGAATAAGGCCAAAGAAATAAAAGAAATTGCCGCAGATTATATGATCCCACTTTTCGGCCTAAGTCCTAAGCTGGGGCCAATAGCAGACTGGGGCCTGAATATTGACAAAGGTGCCATTTTGGTAGATACATTTGATTATAGCACCAATGTTCCTGGAATCTTTGCTATTGGTGATATCAATACTTATCCAGGAAAATTAAAGCTGATCTTGTGCGGTTTTCATGAGGGGGCCTTAATGGCGCAAAGTGCATTTAAATATGTATTTCCTGATCAAAAACTAAGTTTTAAATATACTACCGTAAACGGTATCCATGAATTTTAATGATGGAAGACTTAATAAAATTTGAAGTTGAGGATAGGGAAGGTAATGTTCAGACCATTGAATTGCCATCTGATATCAATTTAAGCCTAATGGAAGTGTTGAAGGCTTCTGAATACTCTATCTTGGCCACTTGTGGTGGTATGGCATTATGTGCCACCTGCCATGTAGAGGTAAAAGAAGGGATAGATGAATTGGGTGAGCCTACAGATGCTGAACTGGATATGCTCGATACGCTTCCTGATGCTAGTTTCAATAGCAGATTGGCTTGCCAGATTAAGGTGGGCACACATCTCAATGGCCTTTATTTTAAGCTAATGGCCGAAGAAGAAGGCGAAATACAAGGGTAAAGGATTTAAAGTATATCAAAGAAAAAGAGACGGTTATCTTAAAAGCCGTCTCTTTTTGCTTTTACTAAATTCTTTGCCGTATTTTCGAAAGCCCTGTTTATAGGCTTCTTTTCCTGAATTAAGCGATCAATAGGAAGGCTTGGCCGATAACCAATCCAAATATTGTGTCTTTTAAAGATATAGCATCATTATTGGTGTTTGATTTGGAAAAATATAAGCCTTATGTCCAAAATTATTTTTGTGTTTTGTGTTTTCTTGTCGAGCGTGACAGTGGCACAACAGGTAATAGAAGGAGCTGTTGTAGATCCTTCTGACAATTCCCCCCTCATCGGAGTGAACCTCTTACTAACCAGCCAAGCCGATTCAACAGACAGGTACTTTGCTACATCTGAAATAGATGGATCCTTTAGGTTTTCTCAGGTAAAAACAGGCTCCTATGTTTTAGACGGAACATATGTTGGGTACAAAAAGCTCGTAAAGAGTATTAAGGTGGAAAGGAAAAGGGTTGACCTAGGTAATGTATTCATGGAGCAAGATGCAGAGGTGCTGGAAGAGCTCAAAGTAGTAGGTCAAGCACCTATGTCTGTTCAATTGGGGGATACAACACAATTCAACGCTCAAGCATTCAAAACCAACCCTGACGCAAGCGCTGAAGACCTTGTGAGAAAGATGCCAGGCATAACGGTAGAAAATGGTACTATTAAAGCACAAGGAGAAGACGTAAGAAGGGTGCTTGTAGATGGAAAGCCATTTTTTGGCGACGATCCTTCAAGTTCATTAAGGAACCTGCCTGCAGAGATAATCGATAAAGTGCAGGTGCTGGACCAAATGAGCGAGCAGGGGCAATTCACAGGATATGATGATGGAGATAGGGCCAAGACCATTAATATCATTACTAAACCTAATAGTAGAAAAGGAACTTTTGGAAGAATTTCAGGTGGTTATGGCACTGACGACCGGTATGGTGTGGGAGGAAATCTCAATCTATTTAATGGAGATCGCAGGCTGACTATTCTAGGAATGGTCAACAATGTCAGCCAGTTGAATTTTGCGTCGGAAGATCTATCAGGGGCAGGAGGTGGTTCAGGAAGAGGTAGAGGAGGAAATAACTTCCTTGTAGGTCAGCAAAATGGATTTACAACTACCCAATCCGCAGGGTTGAATTTTTCCGATCAATGGGGTGACAAGATAGAGATTTCGGGCAGTTACTTTTTCAATCATACCAACAATACTAATCGTACTTTACTTAGCAGAGAATATTTTATAGCTGCCGATTCTAGTCAATATTATACAGAAGAAAGCCAATCCGAAAGAGGCAACTACAATCACAGGGTTGATGTGAAGGTAGATTATAAGATAGATTCTTCAAATTCTATTACTATCAGGCCCAGGTTAAGCGTGCAACAAAATGACAGTAGAAGTGGCGTGACGGGACAAACCAGCTTTTTGGATGGTAGCTTAATCAATAGTATGAGCAATAACCAGCTTTCCTCTACTGCAGCGTTCAACTTTTCCAATGACATACTCTATCGGCATAGTTTCGGGAAGGCAGGCAGGACATTTTCACTTAATTTGAATACTGAAATAGGAAGGAACGATGGAGAGAGTTCGCTTGATGCATTGAACAGTTATTATACAGGAAATATAGACAGGATTGAGGTAGTAGACCAAGAAACAGAAAATAATAGCGACAGGAATAGGGTTACAGCCAATGCAGTTTATACCGAACCAATAGGGGAGAAGAGTCAGCTGATGCTTGAATATCGGATTTCTTATGATGAAAGCAATTCGGCAAGATCGGTATATGACATGCTTCAAGAAGGCACAGCAGGGAGGGATATAGACTCCACACTTTCAAACAATTTTGAGAACACTTATATCACTAATAGAGCAGGTGTTGGCTATAGCAAAAGAGGGGACAAGTCCAGGTTAAGAGTTGGACTGAATTATCAAGAAGCCAGGTTATCTGGAACCCAGGTTTTTCCTATCCTCGAAGAAACACAAAAAACTTTTGGCAACTTATTGCCATCCATGATGTATAGCTATGATTTTTCGAAGCAAGATAAGTTGAACATTTTTTACCGTACTTCTACGAGCGCCCCTTCTATCAGCCAATTGCAGGACGTAATTAACAATACTAACCCACTCCAGCTAAGAACAGGAAATCCAGACCTAAAACAAAGGTATTCACACTCGCTTATGGCCCGGTTTTCAACTTCTAATCCCGAGAAGTCAAGCAATAGTTTTGCTATGATAAATGCTTCCTATACGACGGACTATATTACCAATGCGACCTATACCGCGCAAAATGACAGTTTGTTGTCTGATGGGATTATGATGTATAAGGGCAGCCGTCTTATAAAGCCTGTCAATGTCGGGTCAAGCTGGTCGCTTCGCTCATATTACTCCTATGGAACGCCTCTAACTGCGTTAAAATCTAACCTGAACCTTGGAACGGGAATTAGTTATGCGAACACACCAGGTTTAATAAATGCTTCAAAAAATACCTCACAAACATTGCAATTCAACCAATCGGTGACATTAAGTAGCAATATTAGTCAGAACTTAGATTTCACCCTTACTTCTTCTGCTTATTACAACATTGTAAACAATACGCTACAACCTGGCCTGAACAACAATTATTTATCTCAAACCAATGGGGCAAAGTTCAAATGGATATTTTGGAAGGGGTTCACGATTGAATATGATATAAACCATACTTGGTATACAGGTTTGGGCGATGAATTCGACAGAAGTGTACTTTTAATGAACATAGGAATAGGAAAGAGACTTTTCAAAGGAGATAGGGGCGAAATAAAGATTTCTATTTTTGACGTGCTCAATCAAAATGATAATATCCAGCGAACAGTAAACGAGTCTTATATAGAAGATCGAAGAACGCAATCCATCCAACGTTATGCGATGCTTACGTTTTCATATAACTTAAGGCAGTTTACGGGAGGAAGATAAAAAGGGCTTTCCCACGTAAGCAAAACGAGCAATATTTGGAAAACTATTGCTCGTTTTGCTTTTACGTATATTTTTATTCTCTCTTAGCACAAGTGATTGTCGGGAGCCTATAGATGAAGTCCTTCGAATGCCGTAAATCAGGACAGTTTAAAACTGATGGTTGTTTGCATTATTAAACGATATACAGGTAATTTAACATTCCGTGCGGGAAGCATTAAATATGCTTTGAACATAAGCTATAATGTATATGAATAAGAAATTTACCTTGTTTTTACTTTTTGTTTGGTTGGGTAGTGTTCAATTAAGTGCTCAGATGACAGCGTATCCAGATGCGCTCAAACTGTGGTATAATCAGCCAGCAACCAATTGGAATGAGGCATTGCCTGTTGGTAACGGTAGGCTTGGCGCCATGATCTTTGGTGGGGTAAATCACGAAAGGTTGCAATTGAACGAAGAAACTGTGTGGACGGGTAAGGATTTTGATTTTGTGAATCCGGCAGCAAAAGAAGCTTTGCCTAAAGTGAGGAAACTGCTTTTTGAAGGAAAGTATGATGAAGCCCAGCAGCTAGCCCAACAAACGATGATGGGAGACAAGACAATTTCGAGTTCTTATCAAACGCTGGGCGATTTATGGTTGGACTTTCCGGATGATGAAAATGTGCACAATTACCAAAGGAGTCTTGATTTGGAAACAGCTATAGCGACTGTACGCTATACATCAGGAGATACTGATTTTTCAAGAGAAATATTTTCCTCTGCCCCAAACCAAGCCTTGGTGATAAGGCTTACTGCCAACAAACAAAAGGCCATAAGCTTCACGGCAAAACTGACAAGACCTGGCGATAAGGCAAAGTTTTCTATAGACAATGGGGAGATTGTGATGCAAGAGCATGTTGGAGATGGCATAGGGGTAAAAATGATGGCCAGGTTAAAGGTCTTCCATGAGGGAGGTTCAATACTACAGACGGACGGTGTCTTGAAAATTGAAAATGCTAATGCGGTAACATTATACCTGACCGCAGCAACAGATTATTGGGGAGAAGATCCATTCAAGGTGTCGCAGAACCAAATGTTTGTGCTAGAGAACAAACAATATGATCATATCCGACAGGAGCATATAGCTGACTACCAGCAATATTTCAACCGCGTAAGCTTGGATTTGGGGAAAAATAACGCAGTTTATTTTCCAACTGACAATCGATTGGAAGCCTTAAAGAAAGGCAATGTAGACCCCCACCTGCTGACGCTTTATTATCAATTTGGGAGGTATCTGCTGATCAGCAGTTCGAGGCCTGGTGGACTTCCTGCAAACTTGCAAGGGATTTGGGCGGATGGTCTGACGCCACCATGGAGCGCGGATTACCATATCAATATCAATATTCAAATGAATTATTGGCCAGCGGAAATCACCAATCTTTCTGAAATGCATGAACCATTTCTGGTGTTTCTGGACAAACTAAGACCAGACGGCAGAAAGACTGCAAAGGATATGTATGGCATCAAGGGAGCTGTAGCTCATTTTACAACAGATGCTTGGCATTTCACTGAGCCTTATGGAGAAACCCAATGGGCCATGTGGCCAATGGGCCTTGCATGGTGTGCGCAACATTTGTGGGAGCATTATTTATTTACAGAAAATACGGATTATTTAAAGCAGTTAGGGTATCCAGTAATGAAAGAGGCAGCCGAATTTTGTGCCAATTGGTTGGTTGAGGATCCCAACACAAAACTCTTGGTATCGGGACCATCCATTTCTCCAGAAAATACTTTTAAAACAAGGGATGGAAAAATTGCTACAATGGTAATGGGCCCTACAATGGACCATATGATTATTCGGGAGTTGTTAAGCAACACAATTGCTGCCAGTAAGGTGTTGAAAAAAGATGCGAGCTTCCGAAGACGAATAGAAAAAGTACTAGCACAACTGACGCCTACAGCAATAGGACAAGATGGGCGAATTATGGAATGGACAGAAGAATTTGAAGAACCAGAGCCAGGTCATCGGCACATCTCCCATTTATATGGTTTGCATCCTGGAAATCAAATTACCCAGCAAAATAATCCTGAGCTTATGGGGGCGGCAAGAAAAACAATAGACTACCGGCTGGCGCATGGAGGAGGGCATACAGGCTGGAGCCGTGCTTGGATTATCAATTTTTTCGCAAGGCTATATGACGGAGAAGCGTCCTATGATAATTTGATCAAGCTTTTGCAACAATCTACTTTGCCCAATCTATTTGATACCCACCCACCTTTTCAGATCGACGGAAATTTTGGCGCCATAGCAGGCATCACTGAAATGTTGCTGCAAAGCCATTCTGGAGAAATTCACTTGCTGCCGGCATTGCCAGCAGCCTGGTCACATGGCCATGCACATGGCCTCGTGGCAAGAGGCGGCTTTGTGATTGATCAAGATTGGGAAGACGGACAATTGAAGCAATTGCGGATAATATCTAACCTAGGCAATGACTGTAAAGTCCGTTATGGCGATAGTCTAATACAACTTTCTACTGAGAAAGGGAAGGCCTATACTTTAAATGGGGCATTAGAACTGCTTTGATAAAGATGAAAATTGCTTTTTGGATAAGCCCTTTCTGAATCAATCAAGGCTACACGTGCATAACCTTTCTTCAAAAGGTCCCTCTTCTTCATAATCCGGCAGTGAAGGGACTTTCATGTATATGATCTCTAAATGTCTTACTTGGTTATCATGATTTTCGTTCCATTTCCTCATAAGATAGTGGCAATAGTAGGAGCGATAATGGCTATTAAACACAAACAAAATATTTTCTGCATACTTACGCCAACGATCATTTTTATATGTACCTGCAATATAAGCGGGTCTATCAAAGCTAATAGGCTTGCCTTGTCTCAACAAGTCTATTTTTTCACCATCTTCTTTTGTACCCTCTACAATAAACCACCCGTCGTCTTTGAAAACAGCAGGGGCAAACATGGACCAAAATTGGTCAACTCTCAAAGTGTGGCCAACCCACTGCATGCCATACTCGCCAATAGGGATTTTTACAGTTCTTAAGTTCCACGAAAAAGTATAGAGAATAAAAAAGATAGCCAATATGGCCATGATTGGTCTTTCTTTTGACCACGTATGCCCTTTTTTCTTTAGAGGAGCATTCTGTACGGGCAAGTATTTCGTAGAGAGTTTTTGAACTCGCTGATCAAATTTGTTCATGACAAAAATAGGCAGTAACCCCAGCATGACAATGGTACTGATCAAAGGGAAGAGTCCAACATTCAGTGAAAGTGCTATGCCAAGATGCAGCGAGCCAATGATAGCAACAAAAATAAGTCTCCACCAACCTGTAAAAAAGGGAATGAAAAGCACAAATGGCAAAAGCATCTCGGTATAATAAGTTGCTGCAGTAAGTATTGTCAGAAAGCCTTCATATGGGTATATCAATTTGCCAAAAGGCATAAGAATTTGATCCAGACTCAATGCATAATATAGGGCGGTGAAATCTGTTGTCCATTCAGGTGAGGTTTTGTGGAGGGCGGAAAAAAAATAGACATAGAAAATCTGAAGTATATAACCAAAACAAGCAAATGACCGATATTGAGTGCGTTTGTTTTTCGGCTTAATACTATTCGTTTTTGCATCCAGAGAGTAATAATATCCCCAAGGTAGGAAAAGACTCCAAAATAGAATAAGCCGTAAAAGGTCATCGCCAGCTTGGTGTACAAGAGGGTTTCGGTTGTGCAGAGATATTATAAAAATCCAGCATAAAAAGGTGAAAAGCCTTGTCCGATAGCCAAGTAAAAGGCCAATCACACAAGTGATGTTGAGGCCAAACAAAAACACCATCAAGGGAAAGCTGCTTGCTGCCGTATAAAGGGAAAAGTGGTATGGGTGCCAGGCATATTCAAATAAAGCAGTTAATGGCAGCACACCAAGATTGGTGTAATGTGCTTCCAAATCACCCAATCTAATGCATAGGTCCAACAACAGTACGAATGAAATGCCAATCCTCAAAAGAGCAAGCGACCTTAAATCTAATGTGCCTAAAGATTTGATGACACTAAATATATTGGTCTTCCAACTCTTATGGGTTAGGGAGGAGTGTTCCTTTTGACTGTCTACGGGATCGAGTATCTCCATAAAGTTAGGGCAGCAGTTTGTAGATATAGAAAGGTATCTAAATTGTCAGCCAATCAGCATGTTAACATTGAGCACCTCTCATTAATCCGTATTGCCTGTCTTGGCCTCTTTTGTCAATCCTTGTGCTTTTCCCGATTTAGATTGGTCTTGGTAGGTGCCTTCTTTCCCATACATTGAATCGTCGTGGCCATGCACTTCATTTGTTTCAGATGAAAGTGTTTCATAATGCATTTGCGACAAAATCAGCCCGCCAAAAAGGCCTATACTCACACCTGCTAATACAGTCATTAATTTTTCCATAATCTTATTTTTTTAAATAACTTGATCTACTATGATTTGGTCATGCTTCGATATTATTCATTCCCTGTGCTTAAATCCAGTAAAACAATGGATTTAGCAATACCTGGCAAACTTTAAAACTTTCCAATATGTTGACTGTGTAACCCGTTTAGAAGTATAATCCCGATAACTTTCTAATCAGGCTTTATATTAAATGAGTTTGACCTTGCATTTGTTTTATTTTTAGACAACCCGTAGTTTTAATAGTATGAATATAAAATCAACTTTATTGGCGCCATTGTTTTTGGCGATGTTTTTTCTTTCTTGTGCAGAAGGGCAGAATCAGCAAGACGCTCCAATAACCTTAACCGGCGAAGAGCGGGACAAGTTGGAGCAGGCAACATTTGCTGGTGGTTGCTTTTGGTGCATCGAGGGGATATTTGAAGCGGTAGAAGGGGTTAAGGAAGTGGTCTCGGGCTATTCAGGTGGATCAGAACAAAATCCCACCTATAAGCAAGTCAGCTCGGGAAAGACAGGTCATGCTGAAGCTGTGATGATATACTATGATCCTGAGATAGTTCGCTACGACGAACTCCTAGAGATATTCTTTGATGTGCACGATCCTACAACGCTCAATCGTCAAGGACCGGATGTTGGGCCGCAGTATCGTTCCGTTATCCTGTATCACAACCAAACCCAAAAAAACGCTGCGGATGCCTACAAGAAAAAATTGGACAATGCGGGAAAGTTCGAAAAGCCAATCGTAACTCAAATTGTGCCTTTCCATAAGTTCTATGTGGCAGAAGATTATCACCAGGACTACTGCAGGATCAATCCCAATGATCCCTATGTGAAAAATGTGAGCTTGCCCAAATTTGAGAAGTTCAAGAATAATTTTGAAGAAAAACTCAAGGCAGATTATTAGTAATCATGCACAAAAGAACAACAGGAGGAATGTCCCTATGGCAATTTCAACAATTAGCCGATGCAGAAGACATAGTTCATTTTGTTAGTGGACGGGATGGCGGTTGCAGCAATGGAGACAGAAGCAGCCTCAACTTAAGCTATGGAATAGGCGATGCGCCTGAGAATGTGCATCAGAATCTCCATAAGTTGGCTAAGGCGATTGGCACTTCTGAAGGGACATTGATCTTTCCTCAACAAACGCACAGCAATAATGTGATGGTAGTGGATAAAGCGACAAAAGTTGAATCGCTAGTAGCATCCGATGCTTTAATTACCGCTGTTCCTGGCGTTTGCATTGCAGTTCTGGCGGCAGATTGTGTTCCTGTTTTAGTTTATGATCCCAATAGAAAAGTGATTGCTGCAGTACACTCAGGGTGGAGGGGAACTGTAGCGAAAATCCTTTCCAATACTATTGGTCTCATGCAGGATCAGTTTTTTTCTGAGGTCGAGCAGTTGAAAATCTGTATCGGCCCTTCAATTGGCCCATCCGTTTATGAGGTAGGCGAAGAGGTGATTGAAGCCGTGCATGCGGCCTTTCCTGCTGATGTCGATAAACTCCTTCGTCCTGTAATCCAAGGGAAAGCACTTTTTAATCTTTGGGAAGCCAACAAGCGACAGGCCGTTGCATTGGGCGTTTCCGAAGACAACATTGAAATCGCAGCGATTTGCACTTATACGCATCACGATCATTTTTTTTCGGCCCGAAGAGCATTTCATGAAGGAAGATTTGCGGCGGGTATCATGCTTGTAAAGTAAGCAGGTTAAGATTGACTCAGTGGGTCGGCCTTATTCATTTATGTATTTCCGTATGGTGAGAGAAAATAGCATTAAGAAATGAATGTTTTCAGTATAATGGCTTGATTGGGTTTAGGTCTATAAAAGAAAAGCCCAAAAAAGAAAAGCCCCAAAGGAATTTTTCCATTGGGGCTTTTACGTATTCGATTATGTTTATACCAAATAAGGTTGTAACAGTTTAAGACCTGCTTTTGATCGCAATTTTTTAAGCGCCTTTTCTTTGATTTGCCTTACCCTTTCCCGGGTTAGGCCCAAGCTATCGGCAATGTCTTCTAGCGATTGGCTATAGTCTCTACCAATGCCAAAATGCATGATAATGATTTCCTTTTCCCTATCAGTCAATAACGACATCATCCTTGTAAGCTCAGTCAACAATGAGCCTTGGTTGACAAGATGATCGTCTACACCTTCTTCATCGGGATTGTATAAAACATCCAGCAAAGAATTGTCTTCGCCTTCGGCAAAGGGCGCATCCAAAGAAGATTGTCTAATGGCAGCCGTATTGGCTGTTTTAATATCCGAAACCTCTAAGCCCATAAAGTCTGCCAGCTCCTCTTCAGTAGGCTGTCTTTCGAATCGCTGTTCGATAGTAGCTTCCGCCCGACTTATTTTTGTCAAAGAGTTGATCTTGTTGCCTGGAATTCTCACCAATCTAGAGTGGTTGTCGAGGGCCTGCATGATAGATTGACGAATCCACCATACTGCATAAGAAATGAACTTAAAGCCCTTCGTTTCATCAAACATCTTAGCAGCTTTGATCAGCCCCAAATTACCTTCGTTGATAAGGTCGTTCAAAGGCATTTTGCTGTGATGGTATTGTTTGGCTACAGAAACCACAAACCTAAGGTTTGCTTTTACCATTTTATCTAATGCTTGTTGGTCTCCTTCACGGATCCTTCTAGCAAGTTCTACTTCATCATCAACTGTCAGTAAGCCTACTTTGGAAACTTCGTTAAAGTATTTTTCCAAAGTAGCACTATCCCTATTGGTAATAGTGTTTGTTATTTTTAATTGTCTCATCTACTGCTTTATGTTTCTGTACTTACTTGGAGAATAAAGTCGCTAATTCTCCTTTTGTTATTTTCTTTATTTTTAAATGCTACAAAAAAGTATAATAAATAACTTATCGAATCGTGCGCCTTTAAAGTTTTTACTATACATTTGCCTAAGAAAGAAGCTTAATCCTTAAGGTTATAAGTTTTTTTTGCAAAGGTTCAACAAAAACCTTGCCCATTATGGAGATATTCCATAATATGCAATATTATTGCTGAGCGTGAATGCATTCACTTGATAACCTAATTACTTACAAAATTTAAAGCTAATTAGTTCCTGAAGAATATTTATTTCGAAAGGTTTATAAACTCACCAATTAAATCACC
>CAYTTV010000075.1:0-13756 GCA_964440915.1 uncultured Roseivirgaceae bacterium | reverse complement strand
CAACGCAAATTCATCTTTCCCTTATTTATCCCTTAAAAAAAAAATTGCTCGATGAGGAGCACTCCTCGTAATCATAGGCGAGGCCTATTTAACTCTGATAAGCAAATCAACCTTATATAGGCCGTTTTCAGAAGCTATGTTCAGCTCATGCAGCTTTGGATATAAAATTTCCAAACGCGTTCTAATGTTTTGTAAACCAAAACCCCCACCTTCTCTTGAAATTCTATGTTCTTCGTTTCTAACACTCAAGCTATTATACACAGAAAAAGTTAGGGAATCAGCATTAACAACCAATCTGATTTCCACTTTTGAGTCATCAATATAACTTACACCGTGTTTAAAAGCATTTTCCACAAAGGGTATAAATAGCATTGGCGGTATATTATAACCAGGGCTGTTCCTAATGATTTCAAACTCTATATCAACTTTTTCAGACAATCTCAGCCGTTGCAAGTCTATGTAATTCTGGAGGTATTCAATTTCCTTTTCCAAAGGCACTTGTTCGCTTGCAGCATCATCTAACATGTAGCGCATCAGTTGCGATAGTTTAACGATGGCAGCATCAGACTTTTGTGAATTCTTCCGAACCAATGAACGGATATTATTGAGCGTGTTGAACAAAAAATGAGGATTGATCTGAGATTTCATCAATGCAAGTTCAGCCTGTAGCTTCTCGCTTTCTACTTCCTTTTTCATCTGCTCGTTCCTAAACCACTCTTTTGTGATTTTCAATCCTCCACCGATGGTCAGCACAATAAGCGAAGAAAATATACTGTCAGTGATTACCTTATCTTTGAACCATGGCCTGTCGAACATTTCAGGATTGAACTGCTGCTCCATAAAAATTCTTAACCAGACTATGGCGATTGTAGTAGCGATGATAGAAAGGATATAGAGGTGGACTTTTTTTCTTCCTAACAGCTTCGGTATAAAAACAATTGTATTCAAATAAAAGAATATGGCCAGTAAACCTGTGCTTAAGATCAACTTATACCACAAAACTTCATTGTTGTATGGGAGATTGGCAAAAAAAAATGGCATAACGAGGAAGCCAATCCAAAAAAGGACATGGATGAGACCTACGATATACTTAGATGACAAATCGATTCTTGAGCGCATTCTTTCTTTCTCTCTTCTTCTTTTAGCTCAGCAATTTACTATAATCTGCTTAAGAGAGAGAAAAATTGCATTAGGAATCTGCTAGTTAGGCGCATTGATAGGCAGTTGGCCTTTATCTATCGGTAAACTTACGACTTCTTTTAAGGACATTTTCACGAAAAAAAGGAAGCCAATTTGACTTCCCTTTTTCATGAAAAGTTTGTTCTTTCTATTCTTCCAATGCCACTACCAGTTTCACCTCATTACCAGCCGGGTCGCCTGCTTCATCCTCCCCAAGCAATACTTCCTCATCATCTGATACGGGTTCGCCCAAAGTCACTGTTATCTCCTGATCAGCTGCGAAGGCTGTTTCATCGAGATGGACTGTTAGCAATTGGCTTGTTGACCCTTGAGGGAACATCAGTTCCGTTTGCGGAGAACTTATCCCTGCGCCCGAAATGGTATAGGGCACTGTCACATCAGCCAAAGCTGTCGATGATAGGTTGACGACAAAAGCATAGTTTCCTGTACTCGATGCAGCCCTCAAAGTATCTGGCACGGTCGACTCAAACGACAGCGTTTTGATATCATCCATTATATGGTGGATGTAAGTCGTCAGCTCTAAAGAGTCTGTCATGATAGTGCCTTCATTTGCTGCCTCATCGACTACACTTGTGAGCGTGACTACGATGCTATCATTTTCTTCTCGTTCCATATCGTCCAACAGCCTGATGTCGATGGTCACATCATCTGCATCTCCTTTGGGGATTATCAACGGGTTAGGCGACAGCAGTTCATAATCTACCCCTTCAGTAGCACTACCCTCTATCATATAATGTATCGTGATGGTGCTGGTAGTAGGATTTGCATCCTCATAGTCAGGATCTGTTATGGCCACAGGCAGTCGAATGGTATCGTTGCTGTTACCATAGAATTCGAGGCTGGTAGCACTCGTGGTGCCCAAAGAAACCACTTTAGGATTAGCCTCTACAGTCACAGACCCTTCAGTCTCCCCGTTAGATACTAAAATCTCATATGTTCCTGGATTTGGAAAAGTAACATATATAAAAGCTTCATTGTCGGGATCTTCCTCAAAAGTAGCATCTCCTGAAATTGTCCAAGTGTAGTTTCTATCGAGAATTTCATTCTCTACGTAGTAGCGAACACTTTCCGCACCGGAATAGACAGTACTGGCTCCTCTCACAAATAGTTGATTGCCCGGTTTATAAGTCAAGTTCTCTTCTTCATCATCACATCCCGCTAGAGTGGCCATTAGTATGACAAAAAGAAATGAGATCTTCAAATATGGATATAGATATTTTTTCATGATATTTTTATTTTTAATGCCCATTAATTAACATCCCACCAAACCTTTGTATCTAACCTGTCAGGCCCTTGTGCTGCTACGGCCTGCTGATAGTTGGTGTTATTTAAGTTTTGCTCATCGGTAGGGTAATTCACTCGAGTAGGAACATTGTTTGTAGTCACGCCTGGGGGAATTCCACCGGCAGGCAAACGCAGCACACCAAAATCAAGCCTTCTATACTCAATCCAACCTTGAATGCCTTGCATATATAGGGCTATCCACTTTTGCACACCAATGGAAACTCTCCAGTTGCCCGCATTAAATGGATTACTGGCGATGTATTCATTGATGGCTGACTGGTCTTCTATGCCCCAAAATGCCATAGAAGCTCGTATGCCTTCTTCATAATAACCGGCAGCATCTCCCGTGATAAAGCCTCGCTGGGCCGCCTCAGCCAATATAAATTGCACTTCGGAATAAGTCAAAAGGATGCCTGGTGTCTCTGCTGCATAAGTTGAAGGGTTAGGTTGGGAAACATCTCCCAGTGGTATAGCAGCAGCTTCTCCCCTTGTGAGTCCATATGTCAGCCCTTGATACAACCCTGTATTGGCAGAAGGTTCAGCATAAGCAGGCAGCCTGGGGTCGTTCAGCTCGTTCAATTTATCGGTGAACGTGAGGCTTACGGCAAAATCTGGGCGCGACTTACGCGCTTCATTCAGCGGATTGTTGTTGGGCGGTGAAGCAAGATAACGGAGCAACGCATCGTCGGCATTGCTTTCAAAAACACCCGCAGCAAGTGCCTCCTCAATCGCTGTTGAAGCTTCATCTGCTTTCACATCTGCAATCCTTATGGCCACCCGCAGTTTTAATGAATTACAAAACTTCTTCCACTTGTCCATATCGCCATTATAGATCAGATCAGCAGTGCCATAACTTTCTGCATCTGGTCTTATTTGATCGTTTGCCTCGGTCAATTCTTTAAGCAAATCGGTGTAGATGGCCTCTTGCCGATCATACTTAGGAGAAAAATTTTCCGCACCTTGAAATGCATCAAAATAAGGGACATCTCCATATATATCGGTAATAATCTGAAACATCCATACTTTAAAAATCCTCGCTATGGCTATTTGATTATTGACCATATCGATATTGTCTGAACTTACTTCATCATTCTCTAGCCTTTCATTGAGTTGATTGATGATCGTTTGTAAGTTGATTATACCTCCCCCTTCCACTTCACTGCCTGCTGTTGTGCTATGGCCGGCATACCAAAAGGTCCAAAAGTTGTTGTTTTGGCTCTGCCGCAGGAGGTAGCGGTCTTCATCGGTATATTCGTTTTGAGTCCAATATTGGGAATAAACCATACCAAAACGGCCGTTTTGCCATTCGTTCCATATATCGTCCACGGCAGCAGCTTGCGTAGAAGTGAGCAAGAACCCTACTGGCACCTCAACAGGCTGGTTAGGGTTGACATTCATTTCTTCAAAGCCCTCATCGCACCCTTGAATGGTGGGCAGCAGAAGCAAGGCTATTACTAGTATATAATTATTCAATATATTTTTCATATCATTTTATTTTTGAGTAACCTACGGCTTAAAGATTTACGCTGAGATTAAAACCTATTGATCGCGCTGGGGGAATTTGTCCTGCCTCTATTCCCTGGAGGTTTCCAGAACTCAAAGCTGTCTCTGGATCTATATGAGGTACTTTTTTATACAATATGCCCAGGTTCCTTCCAATGATAGAAAGGTTTACATTCCTAAATGGTGTATTGTTAAACCAAGCATTGGGCAACGTATAGCCAAGCCTCACTTCTCGTAGTTTCACAAAAGAAGCATCGTAAACTTCTGCCTCATCCAATTGATAGGTTTGAGCCCAAAAAGATTCGGCAGAAATGACTTGATCGTTTACTGACCCATCTTCCCTCACGCCATCCGCGATTACCCCCGTTTCCCTGATATTATTTTCAGCAGTCTCTTCGAACAACCCGCTGTACTTGCCCCAGAGGTTGGAGAGAGAAAATATACTGCCTCCGTATTGTCCATCTACTAGCACACTGAGGCTAGCCCCTCCATAAGTGAATGTATTGGTGATACCTCCGTTCCAATCTGGCAAAAATGAGCCAAGGTCTATCAGCTCTTCAGTTCTCTTATAATACCCGTCTTCATCTATTATCTTATTGCCATTCTCATCTCTAAGAAACCCATATCCTGTGATGGTTCCATACTTTTTCCCTTCTTGTGCAACAATATTACCACTTTGAAAAGGAGCATTTCCCAAGACGTAGGTATCTAATCCTGGTGCCAACGCCACTACTTCGTTTTCATAAGTAGACCAGTTGACAATAATATCCCATCGCAATCCATTCTCTACATCGACCGGACTACCCGTAAGGAGGACTTCCCATCCTTTATTGGTCATTTCTCCCGCATTCAATACAGAAGCCCAATAGCCTGAAGTAGGAGAAACATCCGCTACTATAATCTGATCTTTGGTAACTTTATTATAGTAAGTAAGGTCAATCCCTAAGCGGTTTTGAAAAAATTGAAGCTCTGCCCCTACTTCCCATGAATCAGTAGTTTCGTTCTTCAGGTCCGCATTGTTGAGTGTCACCGGAACAGAATAGTTGGGATTGCTTCCGAAAGGCTGCTTGCCTACATAGTTTATACCTAAACGGTAAGGCTCCGTATCATTACCTGCTCTGGCCCACCCCCCTCTTAATTTACCAAAGGTGAGTACGTTAGAAGCATTGAGAGTCGAAAGTTCTGTAAAAACGAAACTTCCGCTTACTGCCGGATATAAATAGGAATTTCTGTCGACAGGTAAGGTAGAAGACCAGTCATTCCTTAAACTGGCATCCAGGTAAACCATGTCGAGAAAACCAAGCGTAACGCTTCCAAAGAAGCTATTGACTTCCTTCTCTTCTCTATAGTCTTCGATATTTGGCCTTCCCACTGAGTTTGAAATTGTATAGACTCCAGGCACCTGCAATCCATCTACCGTGGAACCTACATTTCTAAAAAAAGTCCTTCTCATTTTATTTCCACCAAAGGTTGCCCCTAAAGAAAACTGTTCTGTGAGATTCTTATCCATCCGAAATAAAAAGTTGTAGTTGTTTTCCTGATATTCTCGAATGCCTTCGGTATAGTTGAAAGGCTTATCACCAAGTGCAGATCCTTCCGCAATGTAGTCTTCCCTTCTATCCAAGTAATAATCGGTGGAAGTGCCAGCGGATAAGCTGAGCCAGTCAGTAAAATCATATGTCAGTCCTATATTTCCTATCATACGATCCCTGTCATTTATGCCCCTATACTTATGCCTTACCCAGTAGGGATTATTAGAATAGATCAGGTCATAGCTACTGCCAGCGTCTATAAGGTTCCAGCCCCTTTGGGTACCGTCTGCCATCTGGTAGTTTTTGAGTTTATCCATGTCCAATTGTCGTTGACCAAAATGGTTGAACTGTTGCATGACGTTCATCCCATCATAGCCTGTACCAGGCAAACCATCCGTATTGTTTTTTGTGTAAATCACGCCTACATCAGCTCGAAACTTATCGGTAAAGTTGGCGGATCCTCGGAAATTCAGTGAGTTCCTTTCCAAACTGCTCACTGGCAAAGTACCCTTCTGGTTAATATTTGTATAGGAAAGTCTAAAACTCGCTTTATCATTCCCTCCTGTTAAGGCGAGGTTATTGGAAAATGTAACACCAGTTTCAAAAAAGTCTTCGATATTGTTGGGATGTGCTACCCACGGCGTTTCTCTACCATAATCAGGGTCGTCTTCATAATAACTGTACCATTGCCTTACTGGACGGCCATCCAGCCTTGGGCCCCAACTAGCATCTACATCATAGCGCGCTACATATTGTCCCTCAGCGTTTTTGGTAAAAGGACCAGCCCCACCCCCATATAAATTCTGATAATTGGGGAAGGAATAGGTATTTTCAAACGTCACACTAGAGTTGAGGCTAACCCCAATTCCTTGTGTACCTCTCCCACTTTTAGTCGTGATAAGAATAACGCCGTTGGCGGCACGGTTTCCATATAGTGCTGCGGCACTGGGTCCTTTCAGAACAGAGATGGTGCTTATATCGTCGGGACTTATGTCCTGGGCAAAATTTCCAAAGTCATATCCTCCTCTTCCACTTCTTTGGTTGGCATCGGTATAATTGTCGTTGGCCATAGGCACACCGTCTACCACAAAAAGTGGCTGATTATTGCCCGAAATGGAATTGATACCTCGGATAGTAATCCTGGAAGACCCCCCTAAAGCACCGCCAGATCCCGTAACCTGAACACCGGCTACTTTTCCAGAAAGTGCATTCACAACATTGGACTCTCGCGTCTTGTTGAGTTCATCGGCGCCAATCTCTTGGGTAGAATATCCCAGTGAACGTTCTTCCCGCACAATGCCCAAAGCCGTTACTACAACTTCTGACAGTTGCTGAACATCACTAGCCAACCGTACATCCACCACGGATCTATTGTTAACGGGTACCACTTGCGTTTCGAAGCCAATAAAAGAAAATACCAATGTGCCATTGCCAGGAGCATCTAAGGAATAATTTCCATCAATATCGGTAACGGTGCCTATTGTGGTTCCTTGTAAGACCACATTCACGCCTGGAAGGCCAGCACCATCTTCTGCAGAAATTACTTTACCTGAGACTGTTTGTGCTTGTGCATGACTGCTTATGCTTAAAAATGCAAAGAGCGGTATTAGCATCAGCATAAAACGTAGATTTGTTTTCATAATGAGTGTGGGTTAGTTTAAAAAAAGATAAGGGACAACCATATGGATTGCACCCGACCAAAAACCATCTACTCAAAGGTCAAAAATAATCTTATCCTTGGGTATCACGCAAAAGGGGGAAATTGGAAGGGGTTAAATCGAGTAAAATCCTAGGCTATATTGTTCTTCAAAAAGTCCTTTTGAATGGCCGTCATAATGGCATTTGTTTTATTGTGCACATCCAACTTTACATATATATTCTTCAGGTGGGATTTGATCGTTTCAGGATGGACAAACAGTGTTTCTGCTATTTCTTTATAAGTCTTTCCTTTAGCCAGCAATTGAAGCACTTCGGTCTCTCGGCTGCTCAAAGGAGATTTAGCTCTGTGGTAAAAGGACTCCACCAATAGTCGTGAAACTTTCTTACTCATAGGTGATCCTCCAGCTACAACCTCTTTTAGGGCACTTATAACTTCCATATAATCAACATCTTTAGTCAAGTACCCTACCGCTCCAGCAGAAAATGCTTTTATGACCATATCTTTATTCCCAATATCAGAGACTACCAGAATATTTACCAGAGGAAGTTTCCCCTTTATTCTTTTGGTGCCTTCTATCCCATTCATGCCAGGTAGGTTTAAGTCTATCATCACGATTTCTGGAGTGTCTTCCTCAATATCGGGCAGCGCTTCTTCGCAGCTACTATAACTATTGACCACCTTAAAATTCTGTGTACTATCAATCAACAACTTTAATACACCTCTAAAGTCTTCGTTGTCTTCAATAATTACAATTCTTGTGTTTTTGTCCATGCCTTGAAGTATCCCCCATTTCGGGGATTAGGTAATGAACTAATAACCTGATATTGAGCAGAAAGTTATTAAGGTCTTCTAAATATTCTTCACATGTATTTCTTCCACCATGATTGAAACACGAGCAGCGCCCAGATCTTGGCATGGACATCACCAGGGTTTGAAGAGTACAGTTGCTGGATGAGCGCCTTAATGGCCTGCCTATCGAAAATGCCTTGCTCCTCGATGAAGGTATCGTTTAATAGATCGCCTTGTATCAAGCCTTTCAGTTCATGGCGAAACCACTTCAAAAGCGGCACTTCAAATCCTTTTTTAGGACGGTGATACAATGCTTCCGGCAGTTCATCTCTAAAAGCGTCGCGCAATATCCGCTTTTTCTCCTGTCCGTTTATTTTGGCAGATTCCTCTAGCTGAAAGGCATACTGCACCACTTCATGATCCAAAAAAGGCACCCGTACTTCAAGGCCATTAGCCATCGACATCATATCCACCTTAGTGAGCATGTCGTTGGGCAACACCAGTTGCATATCGACGTACAGCAGATCGTTCATATTATAGTGCTGCGGTATTTGCTCCAAAAAGACTCCTTGCCTAGCCTCTACCTCCTCTAAGCTAACTTTCACATCATCATGAAAAAGGGCCAAGACTTCATCTTTATCAGAAAGTATGGCCCATGACCAATAGCGGTCACGTATATCCATATGCATGCCTTTGGCAAAACGCTCAAGTTGCCTTATCTTATTACTGATTTTTCCATTTCTGGATTTTGGGAGAAACGACCAGAGTGGCAGTAAATTTTTCACTACAGCCGCAGTTGGTCCGCCCAGCCTCGCCCTATGGAAAGCGCCATGCTTATTGTACCCAGCAAAGAGTTCATCGGCACCATCTCCTGAAAGCGCCACAGTTACGTGTTTCTTCGCATGCTTGCTCAATATGTAGAAAGGAATGGCAGAGGAATCGGCAAAAGGCTCGTCTATATAGGACAATATATCGTCCAGATGATGGAGCAAGTCATCGTTGGTGAGAGAAAACACCGTATGACGGGTGCCAAGCTTCTCGGCCACCATCTGGGCATAATGGGTTTCATCAAAAAATGGCTCATCGGCAAAGCCAATAGAAAAAGTCTCTAAATCAGGCTTATACTCCTTGGCAATCGTCGAAATGATAGAGGAATCAATGCCACCGCTCAAAAAAGTGCCAACAGGCACATCAGCCACCAACCTGCTACGCACAGCTTTATGCAACAGGGCTTTCAGTTGTCTTTGCTGTTCTTCATAAGAATTGGGGGCCGTGGTTGCTCCCTCGCTATCGTATGGAATTGTGTAATATTTTTTGTGTTCGATTCGCCCTTCCTTCACTAAAATATAGTGGCCTGGCAATACCTTTTTGACGCTTTTAAAGATCGAGTGTGGGCCTGGGATATAGTTCAGTTGAAAATAATGGTACAACGACTCCATATCCAAGTCTTTCTTGATTCCATAAGCCAAAAGCGATTTCATTTCAGAAGCAAATAGGAATCGATCTTCATCAAGCGCATAATAGAGCGGTTTTATCCCCATTCGGTCCCTTGCTACGAAGAGGGTCTTTTCAAGATCATCATAAATAGCCAATGAAAAGAAACCGTTTAACTCTTGGAGGCACGACGGGCCACTATCGATGTACAATTTGAGCAAAACCTCGGTATCCGTATCCGACTTAAACTGGTAACCTTTTGCCAGTAATCCTTCTCTCAAGGGCGTAAAATTATAGATCTCCCCATTAAAAACGATGGTATATCGATCCTCCTCATCCTTCATGGGTTGTTTGCCCTTTTCACTACGGTCAATTATAGACAATCGCCTGTGGCCTAATCCAACAAAATGCGAAACGAAAGTCCCGTGTTGGTCAGGCCCTCGCTTGTCTAACTTATTCGTAGCGGCTACAAGGTTGATCATACCCAACCTACCCACTTCATTAAAAGCATATATGCCTGTGATACCGCACATTTCTATTCTATTTAGGAATTAAAGGTAGGAGAAAGTAATTGCTTGGCAAAAAGTTTAATGCGTGAAGTAAATTGTACTTTCTTATTTTTAGGGATGGGAGAAGTAGGGTTGAAAGAATGGCATAGCACACCGCATTCCTGCCAAATTCTCTTTTTCAATAATATTTTATTGCTTTAAACGTTAGAAAGGCTTTTATTGGGTATTTGAACAAGAGAGAGAAATTTGAAAGCATGACTGAAAAAATATCGGAAGTAACTACAGGAAATTTGTACAGGATTGTCTTTATAATCGTACTTTCTTTCACATTGTTAGGTTGCTCTTCTACAAAGAAAAGCAGCTCAAAAAATGTGGCCATTGATAAGGTGATTGAAACGGCTAGGTCCTTTACTGGCGTACCCTACAAGTGGGGTGGCACAACGAGAGCTGGGATGGACTGCTCTGGATTACTGTTGATTTCATTTCAATCGGCGGGGATAAATATTCCCAGGACTTCAAAAGCCCAGAGTAAAATGGGAAAAGGAGTGAGCATCCATAACCTTCAGCCTGGAGACCTGGTCTTTTTCAAGGCAGGTAAGTATAGTGGAAAAATTACCCATGTTGGCTTGGTAACAGAAGTGAGGGACAAACGAAATGTCAGATTTATTCATGCCTCTACCAAGTTAGGGGTTGTTGAAAACAACATTTTTACAGATTATTATCACAATATTTTCGCAAAAGCGCGTCGGCCTTTTTGAAAATAACAATTTTTGAATAGCTTTGCACCACAATTTTGGCGATAACAAAAGTTTGCGTTAAAGATGTTCTTAACAAAATGGGGGATTAGCTCAGTTGGCTAGAGCGCTACGCTGGCAGCGTAGAGGTCATCGGTTCGAATCCGATATTCTCCACATTGATTGAATCCAAACGCCTGCATTTAATAAGATGTGGGCGTTTTTTTTGATAGTACCTTAATTTCACCCTTCATAAATCAGGATGTGCAGAAGCAAGCGATTTACATGATCTTTCACTTTCGACCACCCTATAATCAAGGGTAGATTGACCCATTTCATTAAAAAGACCATACTAGAAATCAACAACCATTATAACCTTCTGCCCCTTTAGGTTTTTAGTGGCTATTTCAACTTGAACTTTCCCGTTTACTCACTTTCATATTCTTCCATTAAGATTTAATATTTGAAGTCTTTTCATACCCTTTATTACAATATTTTTCTTATGTTTAGCACTACTTATAAAAAAAATACTATTGATACTCCTTTTAAGAGCTATTGAACTTGCTTATTATGTTTTTTTTATAATATTTGAACTTTTATAATTAACTTATTCAAAAAATATTACATTTAGAAACTGAGTACCAAAATTGATTAAATAGATCTTTTAATTCATATCAACCCAATATATGGCCAAGCTTAAAAACATTATTAAGCAATTGTCAGATGAGGACTTTCAGGCGATTTTTGATTCGCTGATGGAGAGCAATGCTGACAAATCTGCTTATCTGTTACGCTCGATGCGAGAGAGGCACCTTTCTGATAACAAGATCATGGAGGAGCTTGAAGTAAATACGAATGCTTATTATACTTTAAGATCTCGGCTCAATCAAAAAATAGAAGAGTATTTGCTACAACAGTTGGAAAGTCCTAGGACGGATATCCTGAAAAAAGTAGCCAATATCAACGAGATTCTCTTCACCAAGAAAAAAGACATCGCCATAGCCACGCTGAAAAAGCTGGAGAAAGAGCTGATCGACTATGACCTTTCCAACGAACTGACGGTGGTTTATAAGTCTTTGAAGAAACTCCACATCAATACGCCGGACTATTTTAACTACTCGCAGCTTTATAACAAGCATGTAGCCTATATGCTGGCGGTGGACAAAGCCGAAGACTTGTTGGCCGAATATTTTAAGAAATACGGACAGTATAGCCTATCAGGCGAAGAAATGGATAAGCTAGAATTAACGCTGCTTTCCAATCAGATGACGAATGTGTGTGCCATTTATGAGTCGCATAGGTTATATGTGTACCAGAGCTGTCTCAATATATTCCATAGGCTATTTGTAGAAGGCGACGAGTCCATAGACGATGACCTGGAGCCATTGGAGGACATTTTAGATAAGATCGAAAAGATATTTGATTCTTACCACCTCGACTCTATTTATCATCACTTAAAGCTTGTTTACGAATTCCTCAAATTAGAATATTATAATCATTATAAGGTATATAGGAAGGCTGAGAAGTATTATGAAGAAGTAAATGAGGCTGTTAGCAATCTCCTGTCAAACTATAGCTTGTTTACCTATCCTGGACAGTTCTTGCTCACCAAACTAGAGCGGTACAACAGAACACAGGATGATGTAGACATGTGTTCCGAAAACGAAGGGCTTTTCCATGACTTTGAGTGTGACAAAAATGATGTGCCCAAGTACGTCACCTACGTTACCTATCGATCATTATGTTGCTACTATGCCGGCAAGTACGACGAAGCGGGTCGTTGGATCAACAACCTCTTGAACGAGACAAGCTTGAAGAAATACCCGAGCGCACAGCTAGAGGTAAAAGTCATCCTTGCGCTTCAATACTGCATGCAGAACGACTATGACCTCTTTAATCAATTGATCAATAGTATTCAAAGGCAGATAAGGATCATGGGAAAGGAAAGTGTGGAACATGTCCTGATATTTACTAAAATCATGAAAATATCCATTAGCGATATCAAGAAGAATAAACATTCCAAAATAAAAGCATTGGCCGACAAGTTCAATACTTTGAACAGAGATCATTTTGCTCCCACCATGTACATAAAAATGGACGATGAGTTTGTAGAAAAAATGAGCAACAACACAGGTTTTTAGGTGTTGTTGCTCAATGCTTTTATAACCAATACCTATCCTTGAATTTTTCTAAATGCATACTTGACGACTGTGCTTTCCTGTTAATGGAAAGCTAAACAGGCGTCTGAGGTTCGTAAGGCCAAATGATGTATAAAATAGAGCAGGAAACTACAAAGGCTCCAAAGTGGGACTAAAGCGCAAGGTGTAGTAGAAGAAAAAGGTGTAGTAGAAGAAATGATTATCTGAATGAGCCTATTCAGATTGAACAATAAATAACGTGCATTAGAAAGGAAGAAAAGTTGAGCTTTACTTCAATAAATAATCAGCATCACTAAAGTATGCTGCTCAAAAGGAGGATTTAACATACAAACGCCAAGGTATAGTCTCTGTTCGAAGATATCCCTCGGCGCTTAGCTATCATCAAAAGCGAAAGGTTCTTCCTATCGCTTCTATCTCTTTTCAATCCTATCAGATATTCAACTTTTCTAGGTTTTCCTGTGTCAGAGGTTTGTTGATATATTTTTTGACATTGGTGTATTTTTTAGACTTGTTCACATCTTGAGGATTTATAGAAGATGTCAACATGACAATATTGCACTTTTCCTTGGTAGTATCATTCAGTTTTTCAAACTCATCCAAAAACTGAAACCCGTCCATCAAAGGCATATCGATATCTAAGAAAATTATATCAGGCAATACATTTACAGCAGGACCTTCAATCTTTTCTAGGTTTTTCAAAAATTCTATAGCGCTTTTTGCACCTGTATGTGTGAAGATATGCTCAGTAATATTGGCCGCCTCGATCATCTTTTGATTGATCAAATTATCGATCTCATTGTCATCGATAAGCATTACTGCATGATATTTACTTTTGTTTTGTGACATGCTGATTACTAAATTATAAACTGAATTTGAATGAATATAGAACGATTACAAAAAAATATAAAAATTTTTTGAAAAAAAACTTTATATGCATTATAAATCCTTAATT
>CAYTTV010000074.1:0-13782 GCA_964440915.1 uncultured Roseivirgaceae bacterium | reverse complement strand
AGTGCATAAAAAAAGCCCCGGAGGTATTCCGAGGCTTTGCAGAGAGTGAGGGATTCGAACCCCCGGACCTGTTACAGTCAACGGTTTTCAAGACCGCCGCGTTCGACCGCTCCGCCAACTCTCTATTGTATTGTCACAATTCACCTTTTCTTCCTATTGAAGAAATCTGGCTTCCATTCAACCTAGTGTTCAAATGGAATGCAAATGTATAGGTTTTTATTGAATTCCACCAAAGTTTTTAGCGCAAAAAGATTGCGCTATTGCATTCTTCTTTCAAACAGTTCTGTCAGAGGCTCATTCCTTGCCTCAAAGGCTATACAAATAATCAGGATTATGCCTATCTTTGTGGTGTTTTGCGATTAAGAAATTTGAAGATGTCTTTATGGCTCATACTGAATCAGTATTTTTAAAGGTAAAAAAAATATTCACGGCTTATCTGGAAAATAAGGGGCTGAGAAAAACCCCAGAGCGATATGCTATTTTGGAGGAGATCTATAGCCGTGCAGGGCACTTCGATGTTGAATCGCTGTATATTAGCATGAAAAACAAGAACTACAGGGTAAGCAGGGCCACGGTCTACAATACTTTGGACTTGTTGGTTGAATGTGATCTAGTAAGTAAGCATCAGTTTGGCAAAAACTTGGCGCAGTATGAAAAATCTTATGGCTATAAGCAACACGACCACCTTATTTGCACGGAGTGTCATAAAGTAGTAGAGTTTTGCGACCCCCGTATTCATAACATACAGACAATGGTAGGAGAATTGCTGAATTTCAATATCGTCCACCATTCTCTCAATCTATACGGTATATGTGGGGACTGCCAAGCTAAGCTAAAAGCCGAAGAAAACACCTAAGCCTCTTGTGGGCCTGCATCAAGCCTTTTTCCCATCTATAAAATAAATTCTCATGGATTATAAAGAAGAGTTAATTGATAATGTATTATTATTGTCGCTCCAAGGCGATCTGATAGGAGGTGAAGATACAAATGCGATTTTGGCGCGTGTTCAACATCATATTGAACAGGATATTACAAGGTGTGTAGTGGATATTTCGGAAGTGCGGTATATCAACAGCAGCGGAATAGGCCTTTTAATCACTATCCTGACAAAAGTAAGAAACAAGGAGGGCGAACTTATCCTTATAAATCCTTCAGAGCAGGTGAAAAAACTACTGATCATTACTAAACTGAATGCCATTTTCAGTATTTTGACTACCCGCGAGGAAGCAATAGAAAGATTGTCGATAGCCTAGGCTACCCAAAGGAATTATCAAAATGGTGCAGGCCGGACAAAACTAGAGTAAGTATAGAATTGACAATTATGGAAATTCTTAAATCTAATGTCTGGTATCGAGCATCGGAAGATTTTATATCAGGTTTCATTCCGAAATATTGACTTTAATAATTTAAAAACACATGAAAGTAGATGTATTACTGGGCTTGCAATGGGGCGATGAAGGGAAAGGCAAAATTGTAGACTATTTGGCACCCAAGTATCAGGTGGTGGCGCGTTTTCAAGGAGGCCCGAATGCCGGCCATACTTTAGAGTTTGATGGCATAAAACACGTTTTGCACCAAATTCCATCAGGCATTTTCCGCAGCGATATCAAGAACATCATAGGCAACGGCGTGGTGCTAGACCCTGTTATTCTGAAAAAGGAGATAGAGAACCTAGAAAAGTACAACCTTGATCTTAAACAAAATCTTGCCATCTCAAAGAAGGCCCAGTTGATCCTTCCTACTCACCGCTTGCTAGATGCTGCTTATGAGCAATCGAAAGGGGAAAAGAAAATTGGTTCAACACTAAAAGGAATAGGCCCAGCTTATCAGGACAAAATTGGAAGGCACGGCCTGAGGGTCGGTGATACTTTATGCGAAGATTTTAGGGAAAACTACAACAATCTAATAGAGCAGCACAAGACCATTTTAGACTTTTATAAATTTGAATATGACTTGGCACCATTGGAAGAGGCGTTTTTAGAGGCGATCGATTTCATCAAGCAGTTTGACATGGTAGACAGTGAGTTTGTCATCAATGATGCCATCAACTCGACTAAATCCATTCTTGCCGAAGGCGCCCAAGGATCTTTATTAGATGTAGATTTTGGCAGCTATCCTTTTGTGACCAGCTCCAACACAATGGTGGCCGGCGCTTGTACTGGATTGGGTGTGGCACCCCATAAAATTGGTGAGGTCTTTGGTATTTTTAAAGCTTACTGCACCCGAGTGGGAGGTGGCCCTTTCCCTACCGAGTTGTTTGACGAAACCGGCAAGCGAATGCAAAAGGAGGGAAATGAATTTGGTGCTACCACGGGCAGGCCAAGAAGATGTGGATGGCTGGACTTGCCAGCCCTAAAATATGCCATCATGATCAATGGCGTTACGCAGCTATTCATGACCAAAGCAGATGTACTGAATATATTCGAAGAAATAAAGGTGTGTACGCACTACAAGCTTCCTGATGGCACGATTACGGACAAAATGCCCTTTACTATCAATGACGGGGATGTAACGCCAGTATATAAAACGATAAAAGGGTGGTACACAAGTTTGAGCAATGTGCATCAATTCAATGAAATGCCTCAAGAATTGATGGACTATATCGACTTCTTAGAACAAGAACTACAAGTGCCTATTACGATTGTGTCTACTGGACCCGACCGTACTCAGACATTGATCAAACAAGAGGTAGCGGTTTAATAAGCCCTTTTGCAAAATACGCTAGCCGTAGAAGACATCATGCTTCTACGGCTTTATTTTTGAAGGCATTCTTTCATCCCTTTGACTTTAAAAAAGCAATAGTATTTTCATAGCTTTCGGTGGCTTTCAATACTTCATCGTCAAATTGAGCAGTTTTTCTCAAGATGCTATAGCTTCCCGTCTTAAGTCTCACGGCAAAGATCTTGTTAACAGGAATAGTGTCATAATTGATCTTTTGAAGGTTCTCTTGATCAGGTCCGAGCATCAAGCCATGAGTTAGTTCTTCCAGAAGTGCTGTATTGTTCATCGTCAATCTAATTGTTTAAAAAATAGTACTGTAATTAAGGTGTCAACCCCTCTATATACTGTTTTCTATGTTTTGAGGTTACTTTGGATACGCATTTTATTTTCATTTTTTTTAGATTTATGTTATAGCAAATAAGACAAACAGCATTTTTTTGACTTATTCAATTTTTACACTTCCGAAAATTTACAAAGCCAACCTTTTATATCAATTCCAGCAATGATTGGGACTTTGATTCGAGGCTTGATTGACCCATAAGATACATGTCTACCTTTCTAGCGGCCTCTCTGCCTTCTGATATCGCCCATACGACCAAGGATTGTCCTCTTCTGGCATCTCCGGCAGTAAAAACCTTTTCGACATTGGTTTGATATTGTTTTGCAGACACGTTGCCACGATCATCGAATTGCACACCAAGATCATGGAGAACTCCTTGCTGTTGGGGACCTGTAAACCCAATGGCCAACAACGCCAGTTCGCATGGAATTTCTTCTTCTGTACCTCCTATTTCTTTCAGCAAATTTTTCCCGGTGGTTTGATCTGTTTCCCACTCTACCCTCACTGTTCTTATCCCCATGAGGTTTCCGCGGTTGTCACCCACGAAAGCTTTGGTAAGGATAGCCCAATTTCGATCACACCCTTCCTCATGGGAAGAGGAAGTCCGAAGAATTAGTGGCCATTGTGGCCAAGGGTTATCCTCTGTCCTGCTAAGTGGTGGCTGTCCTAAAAGCTCAATCTGCGTGACAGACTTCGCCTTATGCCGTATAGAAGTACCGACGCAATCTGATCCTGTATCTCCTCCCCCGATCACTACAACTCTTTTTCCTGTAGCGGAAATCCTTTGATTCCAATTTTGCTCCTCATCTGCCACGCTCTTATTCTGTTGCGTCAGAAAATCCATAGCAAAATGGACTCCCTTGAGTGATCTTCCCGGTATCGGCATATCTCGGGGAACCTCAGCGCCTGTACAGACTAAGATAGCATCGAAATCGGCCTTTAGTGCTTCGGCTGTTATATCTTTTCCCACTAGTGTATTGGTCACAAACACTACCCCTTCCTGACGCATTACTTCAGCTCTTCTTTCCACAACCCATTTTTCCAGCTTGAAGTCAGGAATTCCATAACGCAGCAGCCCACCAACGTTATTGTTCTTTTCATACACAGTCACTTGATGTCCTGCTTTATTCAATTGGGCGGCAGCAGCCATGCCGGCTGGTCCCGAACCTATTATCGCTATTTTTTTTCCTGTCCTCGTTTGTGGTGGGTTGGGCTTTATGTATCCCAATTCAAAGGCCTTTTCAGCGATAGATTTTTCAATGAACTCTATGGCTACCGGCGGCTTGTTGATCCCCAAAACACAAGAGCTTTCACAAGGTGCAGGACATATCCTTCCTGTAAACTCTGGGAAGTTATTGGTGTAGGAAAGTATTTCAATCGCCAACTTCCAGTCGCCTTTATAGGCAGCATCATTGAAATCAGGTATATTATTCCCAACCGGACAGCCATTATGGCAAAAAGGAACACCACAGTCCATGCAGCGCGCTGCCTGCTCTTGGGCTAGCCCTTCGCCCTCTTCTATATATAATTCTTTATAGTCATGTATGCGTTCTTCTGGCTTTCTGGTTGCTGGCAGCCTTCTTTGATATTCTAAAAATCCTTTAAATTTTCCCATGATCTCTATCTTTAAACATTCACTAAATCTTGATTTCTTTTCAGCAAAACCGCCTTGTACTCTCTAGGTATCACCTTTATAAATTGGGAAAGTGCTTTCTCCCAATTCTCTAAAATGTATTTACCCAGATTGCTATCGGTGAGCGCTACATGTTTTTGGATCAGCTTTTTAAGGGCTTCTGCGTCTTCGCAATTGAGCGACTCCAAGTCTATGGAAGCCATATTACAGCATGCTGAAAATGTCTTTTCGTTATCCCACACGTAGGCTATACCACCGCTCATGCCTGCAGCAAAATTGCGTCCTGTCTCGCCCAATATGACAACGGTTCCGCCAGTCATGTATTCGCATCCATGGTCTCCTACACCTTCTACCACGGCAGTGGCACCCGAGTTTCTCACAGCAAACCGCTCACCTGCCATTCCATTGATATAAGCTTGTCCTGAGATTGCTCCGTATAAGGCTACATTGCCAATAATTATATTCTCTGCAGCCTTGAAAGGGGAAACTTTATGTGGATGAATTGCAAGTACTCCTCCCGACAACCCCTTACCAAAATAATCATTTGCCTCCCCTTCTAGTCGCAGCTGAAGACCAGGCGCTGCAAAAGCACCGAAGCTTTGTCCTGCCGAACCGATAAACTTGAAATCTATTGTCCCTTCAGGAAGGCCTTCTCCTTTGTATTTTTTAGAAATCTCATGAGAAAGCAAAGTACCTGTTGCCCTGTCTGTGTTGACAATCTCAAAGGCTGACTGTACCTTCTCGCCATTTTTCAAAGCTAGATGAGCATTTTCCAATAGCTTCCAATCCAGTACGTCGTTTATCGCATGATCCTGATCCATTTGCTTATAAAGCCCTACTTCAGGGACTGTAGGAACTTTGGCAATAATGGGAGACAGGTCCAAAGTATGGAGTTTCCAATGTCCTCTTTCTTCCCTTACTTTAAGGATGTCGGATTGTCCTATCATCTCATCAACCGTACGGAAACCCAAGGCTGCCATATTTTCCCTGAGATCTTCTGCAAGGAAATGGAACAAATTCACTACATGATCAGGATCTCCTGTAAACAAGGCCCTCAGCGTTGGATCTTGGGTCGCTATCCCTACAGGGCAAGTGTTGAGATGGCATTTACGCATCATGATGCATCCTTCCACGATGAGCGCGGCTGTGGAAACGCCCCACTCTTCAGCACCCAAAAGTGCCGCAATGGCAATGTCCCTGCCCGTTCTGAGCATACCATCTGTTTGTAACACTACTCTACTCCTCAGATTGTTCCGCACCAAAGTCTGATGCGCCTCCGCAAGGCCCAGTTCCCAAGGTACTCCAGCATGCCTGATAGAACTGATCGGCGATGCACCTGTACCACCATCACATCCTGCAATTAAGATCACATCGGCCTTGGCCTTGGCAACCCCTGCGGCAATAGTGCCCACACCTGCTTCCGATACCAGCTTCACGTTTATCCTTGCATGGCGGTTGGCATTTTTCAAATCGAAGATCAACTGCGCCAAATCTTCTATGGAGTAAATGTCGTGGTGTGGAGGAGGAGAAATAAGCCCTACGCCAGGAGTTGAGTGCCGAACACGCCCTATCCACTCATCTACTTTATGCCCTGGCAACTGGCCTCCTTCCCCTGGTTTAGCGCCTTGTGCAATTTTAATCTGCAGTTCGTCAGCATTGGCCAAATAGTAACTATTTACCCCAAATCTTCCTGAAGCCACTTGCTTGATAGCCGATCTTTCCCAATCGCCATTGGCTTTCTTATCATACCTACTGTCATCCTCACCGCCTTCACCACTGTTGCTTTTAGCGCCTATTCTGTTCATGGCAATTGCCAAGGTTGTGTGTGCCTCATGCGAAATAGACCCAAAGGACATGGCCCCTGTGGCAAACCTTTTCATGATCGCTTCTTTGGGCTCTACCTCCTCCAATGGAATAGGCGTCCTTTCTTTGAACTCGAATAAGCCCCGAAGTGTACAGGCATTTTTGGTTTGATCGTTGATAAGGCCAGCATATTTTTTATAAAGGGCGTAGTTATTCCTTCTGGTAGAATGCTGCAACAGGTGTATAGTATCAGGGTTGAGCAAGTGATATTCTCCTGTCTGCTTCCATTGATAGAAGCCGCCGATATCCAGCCTTTTCCCTTTGTCCACATTTTGCTCGAATGCTACATGATGGCGACAAAGCACTTCTTTGGCAATATCGTCAAATGACAGCCCTCCTATTCTAGATATAGTTCCGGTAAAACATTTGTCTATCACTGATTTGCTGATGCCCAGTGCTTCAAATATTTGACTGGCTTGATAAGACTGCAAAGTGGAAATACCCATTTTGGACATGATCTTCAACAATCCGTAACCAATGGCATACACATAGTTATCTATAGCCTGCTCTTCGGTCATCTCCGCGCTGATCTTTCCTTTTCGATGAAGCGCAACCAAGGATTCAAAAGCCATATAGGGATGTACCGCACTGGCACCATATCCGATAAGGGTAGCAAAATGGTGTGTCTCCCAAGCATCTCCTGCCTCTACAATAATACCAGCTTTCGTTCTGATCCTCTTGTTTACAAGGTGATGCTGCACTGCTGCAGTGGCCAAAAGTGTTGGGATAGGGGCAAAAGCTTTGTCGGTAATTCTATCAGAGATGATCAAGATGTTATAGCCCAGCTTTATGGCGCTTTCTGCTGCTTGGCACATCGCTTCAATGCCAGCCTCAAGGTCTCCTGGCGCTCCTGCAGCACTAAATTTGGCCGGAATTACCTGACATCGGTAACCGAACATTTCCTGGCTTTGCAGTTTCTTAAACATCCTGACGGTAAGAACTGGCTGAGATATGTGTATTTGTTTACAGTGCGCCGGGGTTTCTGCCAAAATATTTAAGCTATTTCCTATCCTTGTAAAGAGTGACATAACCATCCGTTCCCTGATCGGGTCGATTGGAGGGTTCGTTACTTGAGCGAACAATTGCTTGAAGTAATAGGACAAATGTTGACTACGCTTTGACAAGACAGCAAGCGGTGTATCGGCGCCCATGGAGCCCACGGGTTCCGTTTTATTTTCTGCCATAGGCCCCAAAATCACTTTGAGGTCTTCTTCTGTATAGCCATAAAGCTGCTGCCGCATGAGCAAAGTCTCCTCCTCCAAAGCCACACTTACGTCTTCAGGAGCGGGCAGTTCCCGCAACTTAATTCTGTTCGAAACAATCCAATCGCCGTAGGGCTTGGCGCTCGCAACTTGTTCCTTGATCTCTTCGTCAAGCAAAACCCTTCCCTGCTCAAGATCCGCCACAATCATCTTTCCAGGCTGCAATCGCCCCTTCTTGATAATTTTTGCTGGGTCGACAGGCAAAGCCCCTGCCTCAGATGCCAATATGATCACACCTTCATTGGTAATGCAATATCGGGAAGGCCGAAGTCCATTTCTGTCCAAGGTAGCACCCACTATTTTCCCGTCGCTAAAACATATAGAAGCTGGTCCATCCCATGGCTCCATCATAGAAGCATGGTATTTGTAAAAGGCCTTTTTTGTCGCGCTCATGGCGCCATTGTCTTGCCAAGCCTCAGGAATGAGCATCATCATCACATGCGGCAGTGACCTGCCACCTAGCACTAGCAGCTCCACAAGGCTATCCAAATTGGCAGAATCTGAATTAGCAGCGTCGCAGATAGGCAAAAGCATGTCTAATTCTTCGTCCGTAAAAAGATCTGAAGACATGAGCGCCTCTTTGGACTTCATCTTATTCACATTGCCCCTGATGGTATTGATCTCGCCATTGTGAGCCAGGTATCGGAAAGGCTGAGCAAGTTTCCATTTAGGGAAAGTATTGGTAGAAAACCTAGAATGGACCAAAGCAAGGGCTGACTCCATCTCGTTGTCACTCAGGTCTGGGAAGTACGTAGCCAACTGCACAGTACGTAGCTGACCCTTATATATAAGCACCTTTGTTGACATACTGGCGATATAAAACTCATGCTCTTCGCCAAATGCTTTATTTTCTATTTGATGGGATGTGTAATTCCGGAGCACAAACAATTTCCTTTCTAAAGCGCCATCGTCAAAAAGGTCGCCTCCCTTTGCTCCAACAAATACTTGTTCTATTTGTGGCGCAGTAGCCAGTGCTGACTTTCCCAACCCATTTGGATTTATAGGAACTTGTCGATAGCCCAATACTTGGAGACCAAGCCTATCAGCATACCCGTCGAGCATTTTCCTGCAAGTTTCCCTTACCGCGGCATCAGCAGGAAAGAACACCATCCCTACTCCATAATCAGCAAAATCTGGCAACGTGATGTTCTGCTCACGACATTCCTTCAAAAAGAACTTATGGGGTTTTTGTATCAATATTCCTGCGCCATCTCCCGAGTCGGGGTCACAGCCGCAGCCCCCGCGATGCTCCATGTTTTCCAACATCTTGACTGCATCAGCAATAATTGTATGTGATTGTTCGCCTTTTAAATTTGCTACAAACCCAATCCCACAGGAATCGTGCTCGAGTTCAGGAGTATATAAAGTTCTTTCTGCCTCTTTCATTCTAATATTTATTTAAAATTGTTCAATTGCCCGACCTTTTAAATCTGGAGTACCCAATAAGGCAAGCTGGAGTAAGCATTATCTAAGGTTTGAAACATCCGCCCAAGAGGCAGACTGCATTGATATATCTCGTGGGCTTATTCTTGTATCGAGCCGTGCCGTCAACAAGTCTTCGCATAGACATGGACTATCCCAAAATGAGCGAAAGACATAAAATAACCTTTGAGATCTGGAAGTCATAAAAACATCAACTGCACGAATCCGTTAACGAGCATCCTATTAAAACAGCTAGGCGCTTTAGGACAATGTTGAGTCTTTATGATGTGGAGCATTGCTGTGCAGCAAGGGAGAGTATCTGCATTCCAAAGTGGAATCAGAACCGAATGCAGACATTCAAGGAATCGAAAAAATCCCTAACGTCAGATAAAACATTTTTTTAGAAGATACCAAGTAATGCGCCATTGGTATTCAGAATAAAATTATGAAAATAAGGATTAAATAGACTTTAATAATATATAAACCAACATCATTAAAGCAGACTTTTTTCATTAAATATTTAACAAATATAAAATATTTATAGTTTAACTCCAATTAAAAAATTTAAAATATAAATTTTCAACGCTTTATTGAATTTTTAACAATCAAGACCAAGAACACAGATACAGTACATTATTTTGTTATTTTTAAATATTTAGAATTTTATTAAATAATTTTTAGGCAAAATGTTCTGCAAACCTTAGCACTTCCTAAATACCATATCCCCATTATTAAGGATGTCCTATAGCTAATGATAGGGATTTCTCTCATGTCATTTGTAAATGCCGTTTTCCAAACTAATTTTGTGCTGTTTATAATTAATCTAAATAAGTATAAATAAATGCCACTTTCCCCCGCTATTAACATCTCATAGCGCTTTTTAGACTTGAAGAAGGCAATTATTGATCGGTATAAATATATGGAGGCACAAAAACGACTTGGCTGGAAGCAATGGAGAAAATTTTTTAATGATATCCATTTATGGCTTGGCATAGCGAGTGGCCTTGTGCTATTCGTAGTGTGTCTTACGGGGACTATCTATACCTTCAAGCAAGAAGCAGAAGAGTTTTTTGCCCCTTCTTTATATAAAGTGACCGCAGCAGCAGGAAGCATTGCGTTGCCTCCCGATGAAATAGTTCAACAAGTTGCCCAGGCAACAGGTGGGCAGGTTGCTTCTATTGCTATTCCTCAAGACCCAGAGAGGTCATATAGTGTCAGTGTCAAAACTTCAGAAAAGGACAGACGTGGAACAGCTTATTTTGTCAATCAATATTCGGGGGAAATTTTAGGTGTTCAGGAAGGGGGCGTCTCTGCTTTCTTTTTGACAGTAATGAAATTACACCGATGGCTCTTGATAGAGGGCGATGCCGGAAAAATAATCGTTGGGATATCCACCATCATATTCATATTCCTAACCCTGACTGGTATGGTAATATGGTTTCCGATAAAACTTAAGAACTGGAAGCAAGGCCTTAAGATCAAAACAAACGCTAATTGGAAGCGAATCAATCACGATCTTCACAACACCCTAGGATTTTATTCTTTTCTTTTACTGCTCATCATGGGATTGACAGGCCTTTGTTGGTCTTTCGGTTGGTATAAAGATGGCCTAAGTAAAATCATGGGAGCAGAAGTATTTGGTGCAAGAAGAGAGAAGCCCATGGACTCTACAGTCCCCGTCGATCCAGCAAAAGCAAAAGTAATGAGCATTTCTCATTACATTGCTGTGACCGATTCTCTACTTCCCTATGAAGGGAAGTATAGGGTATCGATGCCTTCAGGCCCAGAAGGATCTACAACGGTGACTAAATCCAAAGAAGGCTTTTTTGCCTTAGCGGCAAGTGATAAGGTACAAATAGACCAATACAGCGGTTTGCCGTTAAAAGTGGACAAATTCTCTGACAAAGCCCTTAATGAACAAATTGTAGCCCTGATACGCCCACTCCACACTGGGGAAATAATGGGCCTGTTTTCCAAAATAGTATACTTCCTAGCATGCCTTTTTGCCACGAGCCTGCCTGTTACCGGCACGATTATATGGATCAATAAGCTTAAAAAGAAGAAAAAGAAGCGCATACAGAAGAGCAAACTAAAAAAAGGCAAACACATAGTGAAAGAGAAAGCCGTTTTGGTACCATAGGCCTCACCTCCCTACAATTCTAGGTGTTTAGCCACAACATGATTGCCTAAAAAGGTTGCAGCCTTACTATTGAAGTCTTCTATAGAACCCGTAGTATAGAAATCTCTTGCCCCATTTTTGGCACAAAGGCTATCAATTTCAGGATGTCGGTGCAAATAATCGAGCAGACTGTGGGCAACAACTGCACCTTGCTGGAACAATTCAATACCTTCAGGAAGGAATTGTCTGATTTTATTCACAAGCATAGGATAGTGCGTGCAAGCCAAGACTATAGTATCTATGGCTGAAGACTGAGAGGTCAGTTCCTTCAAATATTTTTCCACAAAATAATCTGCACCAGGGGACTCATGCTCATTGCTCTCTACCAAGGGCACCCACAGAGGGCATGCTTGCTGAAAGACCTTGACGTCTGGAAAGAACTTTTGAATCTCGATTACATATGATGCTGAAGAAACTGTGCCTTGTGTAGCCAATACGCCAATATGCCCGCTTGCTGTGTAGTCTCCCACTATTTCTGTTGTGGGCCTAATTACCCCCAATACCCTCTTCAAACCTTTCATTTTGGGAAGGTCATTCTGCTGAATCGTGCGCAATGCTTTGGCAGAAGCCGTGTTACAAGCTAGGATCACCAAATGGCATCCCATGTCAAAAAGGTGGTGCACACATTCCAATGTATACCGATACACTGTTTCGTATGACCGTGTGCCATAAGGCACCCTTGCATTGTCACCCAAATACAGGAAATCGTGCTCGGGCAGATGTTTTGCTATCTCCTTAAATACGGTCAGCCCTCCATACCCTGAATCAAATACACCAATGGGTCCTGCTTGTTTCATAGACGAAAATTATAGGTAAAGCTGGTATTATAAAAATTTCATGCTAATTATTTATAGCAGGCATTTAATTATGAACATGCATTTAGCCTACATGAGAGCAGTAATTGAGGATACTAAAATAAATCCTGTATCTTTATGCAGTCTTGGAACTAACCCTTCTTTGAGAAGGGTTAAGCAAAGTAAGCTGTCAATCCAAAATAAGTATGGCAAAAAGAATCGATAACATTGCATGCGAAACCTGCACCAGCAGAAAGTTTTCCCTGTTCGATGAAGTATCTTATGAAAACCTCTGTGCTTTAAGCGTCGATAAAAATTGTGTTTCCCACAAAAAAGGGCAAACTCTATTTTATGAAGGCACCCGTCCTTTGGGCCTATTTTGTATTAATGAAGGCACCGTAAAGATCTACAAATCCACTTCTAACGGAAAAGAGCAAATCATTCGTCTGGCCAAAGCTGGTGACTTTTTAGGTTACAGAGCACTCTTGGGAGAAGAGCATTATGCGGCCTCCGCTACGATTCTTGAAGATGCTAAGGTCTGTTTCATCCCTAAGGAGAGCTTTATGCAATTGCTCTCAACCGACAGCAACCTATATCGAAAACTAATGAAGGCTGTATGCCATGAACTGGGCATTATGGAGGAAAAAGTCACTTCCCTTTCTCAAAAAACTGTGAGAGAGCGATTGGCTGGAACACTCCTTATGCTCAAAAAAACCTACGGGATAGAGGGAGAAAACAATTCTAAGCAACTTGACATTGCCTTGTCGAGAGAAGACATAGCCAGCATAGTCGGTACTGCCACAGAAACAGTGATCAGATTGCTTTCCGAATTTAAACGTGATGGTTTTATCAGTTTAGAAGGGAAAAAAATCAGGGTTCTGGATGCAAAAGCCTTAGCCAAAACTGCGGATTATTACGCATAACAAGAGAGCTTGGTTAAACATTAGTTTTAGGTTAGCATATCACCTTTATCACCTTTCAAAAGTTTATCATTTATAAAAATGGGCTTTCCAAGATCAAGCCAAAGAATAGCACATACTATAGTTGGCATTTCAGTCGGTCTATGGGCTGGGAAGAAGCAATGTGTGCGATAGCACTCTTTGCTTGTACGTAGGCTTTTTTTTCAAATGGGGCACAACGGTAAATTGTATGAGTAGGGGCAGATTGCGTAGTACTTCCTTGTCGAACCGCTACACAGTTTGAGCGGATTACAAACCTTGATATTAGCTACTTTGCCTGCCATTACTTATACAAAATGTTGTGTTTAGTTGTTATCCTTTTCTCTTTGCTTCAGCCCATTCTGTTGTTCCCAATCCATGAAAACTTGATATTCTCCCTACTTCATATGTTCCATTCATAAGAGCAACCAAATCAAAAGCATATCGTGAGAAATTTGGTTCAGACCACATAAGCATTGCTCCAAAATGAAGATTATCACTAATCCTGACAGAATCTGCGTCTCCAAACCCCTTAAGCAATGAATGTTCTGGTTTTTTAATCATTGATTTCATTTCTGTTTCAGACCTCAATAAATCAATTTTACCTGATACTTGTTTAGAATGTCCCTC
>CAYTTV010000073.1:0-14638 GCA_964440915.1 uncultured Roseivirgaceae bacterium | reverse complement strand
ATCTAAAGTCTTGATTCCATCATCTTATTTACCGGATCCTATCGACCGAACGTACCAAGTCCTCGTCTCTTTTGATGAACCTATTCGCCATTGAGTTGGCCAAGAGGGCCACAGCAGGAAGAAAGATGCCGATTTTGTAGGTGCCTTGCATGTCTAAAGCCAGGAGATTTTCCGCTTCGTACATATAATAGATGGAAGTCCCTAACGTGGCAGCGATCAACAATATGTTCAAAAAACCTAACTTGAGCTGCGTCATGCGATTTTTGTATTGCGTGATCGAGTACAGTGCCACTAGGGCAGAGAGAATAGCCGCAATGGCAATGAAGTAGGTAGACTTTTCTGAAATGACGGTGTATTCAGGAGCTTCTGACTGGGTATCTATCGTGTAGTGGATCAGACTTAAGGCTGTTAAGCTTGCTTTTTGCTGTTCTTCTGTACTCACCTTTTCCCAGATGGTAGAAAATACTACAGAAACCATACAAACGACTACTATCAAAAGGAATATGGTTTGGATTCTTTGTATCATGTCTTATAGATTTACGATTGGGCTGCAAATTAATATAATTGTATCAAAAATAGAATCTAAGGACTTTGGATTTTGTTGGGCTTGAAGTAGTACGGTTAGTTGTACGCAGGAGCGGCAGGGATGGAACGGATACCCCGATATGGGAGGGATTTTGACTAGGATGAGTGTCGATGTCTATAATAGAGAAAATGCAAATAGTAAGCTTGTGGCTGGTCGGAGTATAAGAGACAGCCCGTGTGCCGTCCAAATAGTTTTCATGCTCAATGAACCTGGATACATAATTTAAATTATTGCAATAGCAAAATAGGCTAAAGTGTTGCATTTTTGCTTTTTAAATTTTGAACGAAAACTAAGGTCTGGTTGCGGTATTTTTTTGAAATTTCCTATAAAGGCACTGCTTATCATGGATGGCAGCGGCAGCGTAATGCGCTTTCGATACAGGAGGTGGTTGAAAATGCCTTGTCGACTATGTTTCAGAAAGATATAACAGTTACGGGAAGCGGGCGTACGGACACGGGTGTGCATTGTGAGCAGCAATTTTTTCATGTGGACATGGAACAGCCGATCGAGGAGGCAGAGCTTATGCGGAGGCTGAACGCATTCCTGCCTGGCGACATTAGCATAGGGTCTATTAGGAAGGTTCGGGCGGATGCGCATGCACGCTTTGATGCAGTGCAAAGGAAGTATGCCTATAGGATTTGCCGCCGGAAGAACCCATTTTTGAAGGACTTATGTTATCATTTTTTTCTACCTTTGGACGTGGATAAAATGAACTTGGCCGCTTCGAGATTGCTGCTGCACGAGGATTTTCAAAGCTTTAGCAAGGTGAAAACGGACACGTTTACTTACTTGTGCGACATTGATCTGGCAGAATGGGTGGAGGAGAACGAAATGCTGATTTTTTACGTAAGTGCTAACAGATTTCTAAGGGGCATGGTGAGGGCGCTGGTGGGTACTTTGCTTGAGGTAGGGCGTGGGCATGTTTCGTTGGAAGGGTTTGAGGCCATCATGGCAAGCAAGGATAGGAAAGAGGCGGGTAGGGCTGCCCCGCCACAAGGGCTTTTCTTGACAGAGGTGATATATCCTAATGACATATTTATTCATTAACAGGGCAGAGGTATAGGTGGAAAAAGAGACAGTAAGCGGCAATATAATTGACTTTCAGGTATTAAGGCAGATTTTCCGGTTTGTGAAGCCATACATCGGGAGGTTTTACTTACTTGTTTTCCTGACTTTTGCTTTGGCCGTGTTGGCACCTATTCAGCCTTATCTGATACAGCTTACCGTAGACAACAATATCGCCACGGGCGACTATCAAGGTCTGATCAATATGATCTTGATTTTGGTGGGTGTGCTGGTGCTGCAGGCAGTGGTGATGTATTTTCATACCTATCTATCGGGGTGGTTGGGGCAGTATATTATCCGAGATATCCGCACGGCGCTCTACGATCATTTGCTAAAATTAAGGTTGAAGTTCTTCGACAGGACGCCCATAGGCCGTCTCGTCACAAGGAACGTATCTGACATAGAGACACTTGCTGATGTGTTTAGCGAGGGCCTGGCCGCTATGATCGGGGATTTATTGCAGCTGATATTTATTCTTGCCCTGATGTTTTATACTGACGTGAAGCTGACGATAGTGGTATTGTGCACACTTCCGTTTTTGTTGATCACTACCTACGTTTTTAAAGAAAAAATAAAAGTTTCTTTCAACAGTGTGCGCAATGCGGTGGCTCATCTCAACTCCTTTGTGCAAGAGCATATCACGGGCATGAGCATTGTGCAGATCTTCAATAGTGAGAAGGAAGAGCATGAGAAGTTTGTGGCCATCAACGAAGAGCACAAGAAGGCGCACATGAAGTCCATTTTGTATTACTCCATATATTTTCCAGTGGCTGAGGTGATACAGGCAGCAGGTATTGGTTTGGTGGTGTGGTTTGGTGCCAGTCACGTGATTGAAGACGAACTGACGCTTGGCGTGCTGATCGCATTTATCATGTACATCCAGATGTTTTTCAGGCCGATACGGATGATTGCCGATCGCTACAATACACTTCAGATGGGAATTGTAAGTTCTGATAGGATATTGAGACTGCTCGACAATCAAGAGCACATTGTGGCAGAAGGACAATACAAGCCCATAGAAATGAAGGGCAGTGTGCAGTTTAAGAATGTTTGGTTTGCATATGATAAGGAGGATTATGTGCTGAAAGACATTTCTTTTGATGTGAAGGAAGGCGAGACCATCGCATTGGTAGGGGCTACAGGCGCTGGGAAGTCTTCGGTCATCAATCTTTTGAGTCGGTTTTATGATATCAATAAAGGGGAGATATGTGTGGATGGCGTGAACCTAAAAGAATTTGACCTGAACACACTGAGGAGAAACATAGGGGTCGTTTTGCAGGACGTATTTTTATTTTCGGATACGATAGAACAGAATATCACATTGGGCAATCCTTCTATAAGCAGGGAGCAGGTGATGTATGCTGCTGCGCTGGTGGGAGCGAAACGATTTATTGAACGGTTGCCTGGAGGTTTGAATTATAACGTAATGGAACGTGGCAGTACCTTGTCGGTAGGTCAGCGGCAGCTTATTTCATTTGTGCGGGCAATTGTATATGATCCGAAAATCATTGTCTTGGACGAGGCCACTTCATCGGTCGATTCCGAAACCGAGGCTATGATCCAAAATGCCATTGAACGGATGATGAAAGGGCGTACCTCGATTGTAATTGCCCATAGGCTTTCTACCATTCAGAATGCTGACAAGATCATTGTTTTGGATAAGGGAGAGATAAAAGAGCAGGGCAACCATGATGAACTTTTGCAAATAAACGGCTACTATACACAATTGCACAATATGCAATACAAAGCAGTAGCTCGTTGAGATGAGGCTTTAATGCCCATAAATTTGTTTATTTTATAAAAATAAACGAATATTTAATTTTTGCTGTTTTTGCTAAAGATTATAGTGAAAGCTGGCTTATAATAATTTATATAAGTGTTATAAATCGATTGCTGCGTGAACGAAACTAAAAATTCTAAATTTTATATCCTGCTCCCCATGCTTTTGGCAGTAACATTGGCCATTGGCATACTTACTGGTGCTACTGTATCTGATTCGGGTAATAGCAAAGGGAAAACAATGCAGGGGTTGGATAAATTCAGGGAGATACTTACCTATATAGAGCGCGACTATGTGGATGAGGTAGATACTGAAAAACTGGTAGAGGGGGCCATCAATAAAATGCTTTCTGATCTTGACCCCCATTCGGTGTACATTCCTGCTTCTGAAGCGAATTTGGCCAAGTCGCAATTGGATGGAGAGTTTGATGGTATTGGTGTTGAATTCAACATAGTAAAAGATACTATATATGTGGTGACGCCCATTAGTGGGGGCCCTTCGGAGAAGGTGGGGATTCAGGCCGGCGACAAAATCGTAATGGTAAATGATTCCATTGTTGCGGGGAAGGGCATAACGAATAAGGATGTGTTTACCCTGCTGAGAGGGAAAAAGGGGAGCATGGTGAAGTTAGGTGTTAAGCGGGGCAAGCAGGGCGAATTGTTGGATTTTGAGGTTACCAGAGACCGTATACCGCAATATTCAGTCGATGTTAGCTATATGGTAAATGACGAAGTTGGCTATATAAAGGTAAGCCGGTTTTCAGCCCACACTTTTGAGGAGTTTAAGCAAGCGCTACAGAAGCTGGAAGATAAGGGTATGCAAAAGCTCATTCTGGACCTGCAAGGTAATCCTGGTGGGTACATGGATAGGGCGATCAACATGGCAGACGAGTTTATTCCGGGCAATAGCATGATAGTCTATACCAAAGGAAAGCAGAATCGTTATGATTCTGAAGCCCGTGCTTATAGGAAAGGCTCTTTTGAAGAGGGTCCGCTCATTATATTGATCGATGAAGGAAGTGCCTCTGCCTCTGAAATTGTATCTGGAGCGGTTCAAGACAACGACCGTGGGCTTATCGTTGGAAGAAGGTCGTTTGGTAAAGGTTTGGTGCAGATGCCCATCGATCTAAAGGATGGTTCTGAATTGAGGTTAACGATTTCGCGGTACTATACCCCAAGCGGGAGGTCGATTCAGAAAAACTATGGTAGTGAGAGCGATTATGAATTAGATATCCTCCATCGTTATGAACATGGCGAGCTCTTCTATTCGGACAGCATCAAGTTCATCGATTCTTTGAAGTATGAAACTACCAAGGGCCGGGTCGTATATGGAGGTGGAGGCATAATGCCGGACTATTTTGTGCCTCTCGATACCGTTAAGAACTCTACTTACCTCAATAAGCTTTTTACGAGTAATGCCTTAAGGGAATATGCTTTGAATTATGCTGAAAGGCATAAAGAAAGGTTGGGAAAGATGGATTATGAGCGTTTTAAGAATGGGTTTGATGTGACCGAAGCCATGCTGAAAGAATTAGTGTCGTTGGCGGAGCGATCAGGCGAGGCGTTTGACGAACAAGGCTTCGAACGCTCCAAGCCGCTAATCAAAAATTATACGAAGGCCTTTATCGCAAGGAGCATTTGGGGCAATGAGGGGTACTACCCTGTTTTAAATGAGCAAAACGAAGTGCTTAAAAAGGCCATGACTTTGTTTGATGAAGCGTCACAATTGGCGAATAGAGAATGATGGGAATGGTCTCCTAACTTACTGATAACGTGGAGCCCATTTGGTGATCAGCCAGTGAATTAAATTTTCCTAAGTTTTTCTTTTCAATTTGAAAGGGTTAATTTAGTGGAATTTTTTAAGGATGTGGTCAGGTTAAAGATGACCTATTTAAAAATTTAAAAACAATAAAAGATTATATCATGAGTCAGGAGGAAAGAAAAAAATATTCTGAGGAGGAGTTAAAAGAGTTTGAAGCACTGATTACAGAAAAGTTGGAAAAAGCCAAGACAGAGCTTACGTACATAAAAGAAACTTTGAGCAGAAGGAACGATAGCGGTACAGATACTACCTCAGGCAATACTAAAGTGTTAGAAGATGGGGCTGATACGGCTGAAAAGGAGAGCTTGAGTCAACTTGCTGCTCGTCAACAAAAGTTCATTTCGCAATTGGAAAATGCTTTGATCAGGATCAAAAATGGAACATATGGCGTTTGTGTCGATACCGGTAAATTGATCCCAAAAGAAAGGTTGAGGGCTGTTCCTCATACCATGCATTCAATTGAAGCTAAACTTAGCAAAAGGTAATTGCCCTGGACTTTTTATTAAATCATATTGAAGCATTGATATTCTGCTCCTCCAAGCCGTTGGGGTTGGAAGAAATAAAGAACTGCCTTTCAGAAATGTTTGAGGCGGATGTTCCAATAGAGGACATAGAAGATGCTGTGCGTCGCCTCATGCAAAAATATGAAAATGAGGACTATTCTTTTCAGGTATATCACCTCGGTGGTGGTTATCAATTCTTAACAAAACCAGCCTATCAGGCCAGTATTGGCATATTGCTCAAGCAGCAGTCTAAGAAAAGGCTGTCTACTTCAGCCTTGGAAACCTTGTCTATCATTGCCTACAAGCAGCCCGTGACAAAAGGTCAAGTAGAGCAAATCAGAGGGGTAAACTGTGACTATGCTATTCAGAAGTTGCTGGAAAAGGAGTTGGTAGATATCAAAGGAAAGGCTGATAGTATAGGCAGGCCCACACTATACGGTACCAGTGAGAAGTTTATGGAGTATTTTGGCATCAACAGCATGGCGGACCTGCCGAGTCCAAAAGAATTTTCCGGAGAAGATAATAGCATAGGGGCAGAAGAAAGCCCTGAATGATTATACCAATTTTAACGCTTTTCGTTGTCTTTGCTTTTGCCGAGCAGCAGGCGTGATTTTTTATTGGTGATAAGTTTATATTTTTGATTTGTATACTGCCCTTCCGATTACTATAAATGATGTATTTTTGAGGTTGGTTTTTTTCTGAATCAGGAAATAAATCAGAATTTAAATCAATATCCACTTTTAATACAGTAGCGATACTGAATTGTATGCCAAAGCGCTTTAAAAAAGAGAATTTCACAGGAGACAATAAAAACCAAGGATCCGGAAAAGGGTCGAGTAGAAACATAGGGAAGAAAAAGGAAGATAGCTTTCCCAGAAAATATCAGGATAAAGATCAATCTTCCCAACGAAAGGAAAAATATCCTAGAAAGCAGGAAGCTGCGCCTACCTTCAGGACAAACCATGACAAGGCATTGCCATCAGCGCCCATAGAGAGTCCTTTGCAAAAGGAAGGCGCACAGGATGATTTGATCAGACTTAATAGATATATTGCCAATGCAGGCGTATGCTCTAGGAGAGAAGCAGACAATCTTATTGCTCGGGGAGATATTACAGTAAACGATAAGGTGATAACCGCATTAGGTCACAAAGTCAATAGGAGCGATAGTGTCAAATACAAAGGCAAGGTTCTCAAGCGAGAAAAACTTGTATATGTACTTTTGAATAAGCCAAAAGGCTTTATTACTACTACCCAAGACCCCGATGACCGCAAGACGGTCATGAACTTAGTGGCCAGTGCTTGTGAGGAAAGAATATATCCTGTCGGTCGGTTGGATAGGAATACTACTGGGCTACTTTTATTGACCAACGACGGCGATCTGACAAAAAAACTTTCCCACCCCTCTCACAAGGTGAAAAAACTTTATCAAGTAGATGTGGATAAGCCAGTATCTGATGAGGATTTCCTAAAAATACAAGCGGGAATTGCATTGGAAGACGGTGTGGCAGAAGTTGACGAATTGGCTTTCGTAACCCCGGATAATAAAAGCCTTGGCATCGAGATCCATATAGGAAGGAACAGAATCGTAAGGAGAATATTTGAAAGCTTAGGCTATGAAGTGGTAAAGCTAGACAGGGTGATGTATGCCGGCCTTACCAAGTTAGATTTACCTCGGGGGCAATGGCGCTATCTGAGTGAGAAGGAAGTGATCAAACTTAAATACCTAAAGTAAAACCGCATTGATTCATTTAGCTGTTTGGGTTAAAAAAACAATACCAGTTACTGATAACCAAAACATTGAAGTGAGCAACAGTAAATTTAAAGATAGATATGTCTGGTAGTCCGCAAGTAAATTTAGAGTTTGAAGAAATAAGGCCATACTATGATGAAGAGGTAGAAGATGCCGTGCAACGGTTGATTTTGGATCCCTATTTTTTACGCTTCGTGCAACAGGTTGTTCCGGGGCTGGATAAGGATAAGGTTAAGGAACTTTTGGGAGATGTAAGGACGATTAGAGGCTTTCAAGAAAAGTTGATGTACCCCCTCGCCCATGGAGTGGCCCAAAATACTACGGCAGGAATCACTACATCGGGAACGGAAAAACTGAAGCAGATACAAGGATGCCTTTTTATCTCCAACCATCGGGATATCATTCTTGATTCTGCTTTTTTGAATTTGCTGCTTTTTCAGAATAATATGGAAACCTGTGAGGTAGCCATTGGAAACAATCTACTCATTCAGCCGTGGATAAAAGACTTGGTTCGCCTTAATAAAAACTTCATTGTTCACAGAAACGTGCCTGCCAAGCAACTTTATGAGTATTCCCTACAAGTGTCTAATTATATAAGACGGTCTATAGTAGAGCGTCATGTCTCTGTGTGGATTGCCCAAAGAGAAGGCCGAACCAAGGATGGTGACGACCGTACCCAATCGGGATTGCTCAAAATGCTTTCTATTAGCGGTTCGAGCACCGATATCGTGGAGAACTTTAAGGCGCTTAATATAACGCCCTTGGCCATTTCATATGAATACGAGCCTTGTGATTACCTTAAGGCAAGAGAGATATATATAAAAGAGCAGGCAGGGCAGTTCAAAAAAACATGGCAAGATGACTTGAAGAGCATGTTGCAAGGAATAGAAAACAACAAAGGGCGTGTGCATTTTGCTGTGGGATCCCCGCTTAAAGATCTTTTGGAAGGCATAGAGATGCCGGTAAACAAAAATGACCTCATTAAGCAAATTGCTGAGTTGATTGACCAGGAAATATATAAGCAATACCACCTGTGGCCTACAAATTATGTGGCCTATGATATAATTCAGGATCGGCAAGATTTTGTAGATCAGTATACTTCAGATGATAAGGCCATTTTTATGCGCCATGTCGACCAACTGGCTGGTGAGGCGGAAGAACCCGCTGATGCCATACGTGCAATCATTTTGAAAATGTATGCTGCGCCCGTAGAGAATAAAATGAAGCTAAAGAAGTAATCATGAATATAGATCTAAAAGGTAAGTATGCTATTGTTTGTGGAAGCACTCAGGGGATTGGTTTGGCCATAGCACAAGAGTTGGCGCTCCTAGGGAGTAATGTAGTGTTGGTGGCAAGAAATTTGAAAAAGCTACAAGAGGTCGTTACAACATTAGATACTGCTAAAGGGCAAATGCATTCCTTCTTGTGTGCCAATTTTAATGCGCCAGATCAGCTTCGGGAAGTGATTGAAGAATACTTCGCAACAGCCACAAAAGTTGATATTTTAGTGAATAATACAGGCGGTCCTCCAGCAGGAACTGCTCTGGACGCCACAGAGGACGCATTTCTGACGGCTTTTAATCAACATCTTATCTGTAATCAGGTATTGGTGCAGGCGGTAGTGCCTTTTATGAAGCAAGGCAACTATGGCCGTATCATCAATGTGATCTCTACCTCAGTAAAAATTCCAATCCCAGGTCTTGGTGTATCCAATACCATCCGAGGGGCGGTAGCTAATTGGGCAAAGACACTGTCTTTGGAGTTGGCGCCTTTTGGTATTACTGTAAACAACGTACTGCCTGGCCTTACGCAGACTGGAAGACTTGAAAGCCTTATCAAGACCAAGGCAGAAAATGCTGGAACTACTGAAGAGGAAATCCGAAAATCAATGCTCCAAGATATTCCCATAGGATATTTTGCAGCGTCAAGTGATATTGCTGCCGCTGTAGCCTTTTTGTCTTCTCCTGCTGCACGATATATCAACGGTGTCAACCTTCCTGTAGATGGAGGCAAAACCGGAAGTTTATAAGAGGTGCTTGGTAATAATAAAAAAGGCGACAATGTCTATTGTCGCCTCTTAGTAAATTCATAAACGCTCACTACACTGTCGCCCCTTGCATTTGAGGAGCTACTTCACGAGTTTCGATAAGCTTGGCTACCCTGAAGACCTTCCTTTCTTTGTGGTTGCAATATCCGCACTTATAGAACTTTAATAATTCTCCTGATGTCTCGACAGTAGGGGAGGTGATAATTTCCTCCTTGGCGACTTTTAATGTCTGGTAACTACACTCTGGGCATGCCAGTGCATGAAGGTGACCAGCATATTTATCTATCTGCGTATAGCCCGTTTCTTCATCAATCCATACGTCGTAATCGATGGAAAATATATTCTCTTCTGCCTGCATTCCTTCATCCAAATGCACGTCTTCCTCTTCCTCGCTTAGTAGTTTCATAGGCTTCCCTGTGTTAGGGGAAACCCTCGGTGTAAAACGTAACCTATGAAGGCGTTTTTCAATGTAGGAGGGATAATATACTCTAAGCACATTTGAAACTGCTACACCCACAATCAACGCGAACATGACAGAAACAAAGATTCGAACAATGAACCAAACCAAGTCAGGCTTTGCCACCAGGGTGTTGACATAAATGGAACCTGCAATGATGAGGAATAGTGAACTGATCCAAAGCAGGTTGATTTCATTCAGGTTGATGAAATCATACTTTTTCTTGTAATCCTTAATGGTAACCAATTTTACGAAGTAATAGAGGGCGACCAAAATACCTAGACTTGCTGCTATTATGGAAGCTATTTGCCCCCAAGTGTTCCAGGTTGCTAAAAAATTGAGTGTATCGTTTTCCATGGCTCCTTTAAATTTTAAGTGATGATGAAAACATTTTGAGATTAGTGAAAAATTTTATCAAATGCGTTGTAAAATTACATGAGAAGGGTTTTTCCACTTTAAAAAGACTAATTTTATTATTGATAACTTTTATTTAAATAATGCAATCAGTATGTGTTAATACTTAATAGGAGCGATAGGTAACCCATTGAAACAATAAATATTTAGATTTATGTGATTTATAGGAGTTTGTTATTCATCAGGCTTAGTATAATCAACCTGAGAAGATGTTTTAGATAAAAAAATAGATGCAATAATTAGCGAGATGTTATTAAATCTTACATCTAAAGGTTTTCCATAAGGAACTTTGTCATCAAATTGTACAAATGCAGAGAAGTGTTTTTCCCGTAGATGCTATGATTTCGGTTGGGATAGTAAAATGATTCAAATTGTTTATTGTTGGCGATCAAGCTGTCTACCAGGGCAACAGTATTTTGAAAATGCACATTGTCGTCTCCTGTTCCATGTATTAGCAAATATTTACCTCGCAGTTTTTCGGTATGGCTTAAAGGCGAATAATCATCATATCCACTGGCATTTAGCTGTGGCGTCTGTAGGTAGCGTTCGGTATAGATCGTATCGTAAAATCGCCATGAAGAAACGGGCGCCACCGCTATGGCAGCTTTAAAATAATCAGACCCTAAGAAAAGACAGAGGGATGACATATAGCCCCCGTAGCTCCACCCCCAAATCCCAATCCTTGTTTCATCCACATAGCCTAGACTGCCCAGGTATTTTGCAGCTTCAATCTGATCCTCGGCTTCATATTTCCCCAACTGACCGTAAGTGATATCCTTAAATTCCTTTCCCCTGCCTCCTGTACCGCGATTGTCTACACATACTACAATATAACCCTGTTGGGCAAGATGCTGAAGCCAAAGCTCCCTGCTTGCGCCCCAGGCATTGAGGACAAGTTGTGAGCCAGGCCCTCCGTACACGTACATCAAAACAGGATACTGCTTTTGTGGATCAAAATCTGTCGGCTTCACCATATAGCCATTGAGGACAATGTTGTCGGTTGTTTTAAAACTAAAGAACTCTTTAGGACGCCACTGATAGCGATCGAGGGTTTCACTTAGCTGACGATTATCTTCCAGTATTTTTACGAGTTTTCCAGAAGGGGCTGTATGGAGGCTTACAGTAAGTGGAGATTGTGCCGAGGAGGCATAATTAATATAGTATCGGAAGTCTGAGCTAATGTTAATATCATGCACTCCAGCACTTTTTGTCAGCCTTCTGTTGTTCTTACCGTTTAGGCCCACGACATACAAGTGCCTCTCTAGAGGTGATATCGCAGTAGAAGTATAATAGATGAGGTTGTTTTTTTCATCGATCCCTAACATTTCTTCAACTTCCCATGCCCCTTTCGTTATCTGTCGCACTAGGCGTCCGTCCATTCTGTGGAGATAAATGTGCTTATATCCATCTTTTTCACTGGTTCTTATAAAATGCTTTTTGTCTTGTAAATATGTGAGGTCATCTATAAAATTGATATCAACATAAGTCTTGCTCTCTTCCGTTAAAACGATCTTCGTAGCGCCAGTATAAATATCGCCATGCAATATTTCCAATTTATTTTGAAGCCTGTTCATCCTTACCATCGAAAGAATGTCGGATGCTGGAGCCCAGTAAATCCTGGGAATATATATATCTTCCTCCTCCCCTAGATCCATGGCGATAGAATTTCTGTTCTCTAAATGATAAACCATTATATCAATACGAGAATTCTTTTCGCCCGCTTTAGGATATTTAAAAGTATAATCCTGTGGATACAACCCTGTCCACAACTGCATATTGTATTCCTTTACCTCAGTTTCATCGAATGTATAATAGGCGATGGCCTTCCCGTCCGGTGACCAGAAGAAAGCCTTAGCAAAAGCAAACTCCTCTTCATATACCCAGTCGCTACTGCCATGAATGATATGGTTCCATTTGCCGTCATGGGTAATGGCATGTTCCTCCATAGTGCCGAGGTCTACATAGTAGAGGTTGTTGCCTCTAACAAAAGCTACTTTGCTGCCATCGGGAGAAAAAGTAGCATAGGATTGCTTTTCTCCTGCAGCCAAGGGGACAATGTTTTTGTTCTGCAAATCATAGATATAGAAGTATGCTTTGGTAGACCGCCTGTAAATGCCCTCTTGCTGTGTAGCCAATAGCACTTTCTGTTCGTCAGGGCTGAGGGCATAGCTGTCAAATCTTAGGGGAGATGTATTTTGAGGCAGTACTAGCTCAGAACCGTTTACAACGGTATCGACAACGGTGCCTGTCTCTATGGCATACTGTAAAATAAAATCTGCCTGGACGCCCTCATTACTCACACGGGACGTGTAAAACTGCCCGTCCTTCATCCAATTGATATTATAAACAGACCTTTGTTGGAAGGTGCCCTTGCTGAAAATATCTTCTAAAGATATGGGAAGTTTCTCTTGAGCTGCCAATGGGCCATGCAGTGCAAAGAGGAGCCCCAGGCTGCCACCTAATACTATAATAAATTTCTTGCTCATATCCTTGTGTCAATAAAGTATCCTGAAACTCAATAGTACTCCGCCGTCTTGCAGGGCGTAGCACCATAATATTTAAAAATAGCAAAAGTATGATGAAAACCCTGTAGTGTGAGACACTGTTTTTTTAAAAGAGATAATATGGAATGCTTCTTGTTGGCGGTCAAGATTATTTTAAAGTCGTTCCAACCAAACTATTATTACATGTGTCATAAGGTGTAGGCATTCGATAAATCAAATAAACAAAAAGGTTGGAATATTGTAATGGTACAAGAATTAAACATGAAGCATGGCAAAGCAATCTTTTAATGCATTGATCAATCAACCTGAGCAACCTGTTTTAGTAGATTTTCATGCGACTTGGTGTGGGCCATGTCAGACCTTAACGCCTATTGTGGAGGACTTTGCACGGGAAATGGGGGGAAAATTGAAAGTGATAAAAGTAGATGTGGACAAGAATCAAGCAGCTGCCTCAAAATATAATATTCGTGGTGTTCCGACGTTGGTTCTTTTCAAAAACGGGAAGGTCATTTGGCGTAAGTCTGGACTAATGACCAGACGGGATTTGGCTGCTGAGGTAAGGGCGCATCTTTAAAGTGTATTTATTGTAATAATTTTTAACTATAAATTAAGATTTACCAAACAATTTATTCTTATGAACAAGTTTTTTAATTACATTTTTGCGTTGACGGCTATTGCAGCTTTAGGATTTATGTCCTCTTGTGGCGATGATGATGAAACACCGGGACTCAATGGTCCTTCCATAAGTCTATCAACTGTAGATGGTGAACATGAAAGTGATTTCACAGGTTACGAAGGAGACTCTGTAGGGTGGACAATCACAGTAAATGCACCCGCTGGCTTCAATACTTTGAATATATACAGGCAAGAGGATGGAGTAAAGGGAAGTCCTATTAAGACTTTCTCCAAAGTTTCAGGTACTACACCAACAAGCTTTGAAGAAGATTATGGGTACCGAATCGGAAGTGATGACATAGGTAACACTGTATACATCATTTTTGAAGCAGTAGATGAAGAAGGTAGGATAGCTACGCTTGATTATCGAGTGAAAGCGGAAGCAAAACCAACTGTAAAATACGAGATGACATTGCTTTATGCACCTAATGACACAAAGGCTTCTAAAACGTTCTTTAGCACCAATGATGGACAGACTTATTCTATGAATGATGTTATTGGAACTGCTGAAGCTGTCTCGGCTAAAATCGATTTTGGGTATTTTTATGGTTCAACCTTCAAAGCTACTATTGCTTCTCCTGACCAGTACCCGCTAGATGATTATGGTCAAGATGGTTGGAATGTGCGTAATGCCACCAAAATCAAGAAGACCGATCTATCAGCAGCTGCTTTTATAGAAATTGAGAATGATGTTGCAGCGATTAATAAAGCTTTTGAAGATGCAGACTTTGGCACAAATGAAGGGCAAGCAAGAGACTTGACTGTTGGTCAAGTATTAGCATTCGAATTGGTTACTGCTAAAGGCAACAAGAGGGGATTAATAAAGGTGAATGGTATTGAAGGAACGACTGGAACTGATGCCCACATCAAAATAGATGTAGTAGTGGAGGATTAATTCCTTAATACTTATCGAAATTTCAAAAAGGCTCCAATGGGAGCCTTTTTGCTTTATGTCCAATCGGACCCTATTGTTACATGCAAAGTAATATGGACCCATAAGGAAAAGAAGTTCAACCCCTTGGGGGTTGGTGGCGGT
>CAYTTV010000072.1:0-14661 GCA_964440915.1 uncultured Roseivirgaceae bacterium | reverse complement strand
TACCTACCTCCCAACCACCAGCAACTTTCCCGTCTTTATACCTTCCTCTGTTATCAATCGCACAAAATATAAGCCTTCGGCAACGAATCGGCCATTGTCGTCTGTGCCATTCCATTGGATGGTTTTTGAGCCTGGCGTTTGGTCCTGGTTAATTAACGTCCGGACTTTTTGTCCTTGTCGGTTAAAGATATCCAATTGCACAGGGCCAGATTTGGAAAGTGAAAATACGATATTGGAAAAACCAGATGAAGGATTGGGATACAGATAAAAACCAGAATGATTTTCTTTTCTACCTAGTCCTGTTATGGGCTCCGGAATTTCAATCTCTTCTCCTGATATTCTTATCTCATCAAAATGCAACGCAACGCCTTCCATCGACCCATGCTCTGCCACGATTTCAAACCGATCGATAGCGGACCAATCAAACTTGCCTTCTGGATCAAACCATTCATCATCCCACGCTCCTTTTTCCACCAATTCACTTAGAAGGATGCTGATCTGGTGCCACTCTCCGTCCCATGCGGCCATGGTCTCGTCAATGGTCATACCCATTCTCCATGGTCGGTCAGTAGCATTCGCTTTTGTGTCGATAAATCGAATATCAAAACTTGCCCCAGCTGAATTTCCCCGAACCCAGAAGGAGAGTTCATAATCGTTTTGAGGCAATAACGACAGGTCAGCTGTCGGCTTGAAATCAAAACCAATGGCATTATACTGATCTGCATTATTCCAATAGATACAATATTCACCATCTTTAGGATCATTGGTATTGTAGTAGTCCAAACTGCCATTGGTAAGATGGCTAGACGCCTGGATTCCCGCTCCCATAAAGTCGCCATATAATACAAACCCTGTTGTAAAAGGCCTCTCTTCGTACTCCATTTGTGGGGGCACGTGGAGTCCAAGCGCTTCCAGAAGAGGGACATTAAGATCGTAGTCGAAAAGCTCATTGGAGTTTTTGTTGAAGATGCCAAACTCTTGCTTATAGTCCCATATTGTCCAAGCTATGTTGTTTTCCTCAAGATAGCTCCTCACTATTTCATACCAGTTAACACGCTCTAAATTGTCGCTGTTAGGCATGTACACGCCAAATTCTCCACAAAAAACAGGTACGTTATGCGTTGTCTTGAAATCTATGGCTATGTCTAATAGTTGCTTTACCTTGGCAATTGTCCCATCGTTTGCATAATTATTCAGTGCCCCTTCTACCCATGTTCCTTTCAGGTCATTAGGTGTTTGCGGCATGGCTGACGCTTTATAAGGAAAAGGGACGCCTGCCAAATTTACCATGGAGGGCTCTCCCCAGCTAGCTCCTTGATGGGTAAAAAGAAACGGATCGTAAAAGTGAAAGGTATAAATCAGCTTCGTGTCATCATACAAAGGGAGGTCGGCCAAAGTAGTGTAACTGTTATAGTTGGTTCCCCCTACAATAATATAATGTTCCGTATCTTCTGTGCGGATTGCCTCAATCACTTTTTGTTGGATCGCGCCCCACACCTCATTGCTAATCCCATGAGGTTCATTTAAAACCTCATAGTAAATAAGTTCTGATCGGTCCCTATAATGAGCGGCTACCTTGGGCCATATTTTGACCAAAACGTCTTCAACAGCAGGGTCGGTCTCCACTACTGGGTCAAAAGTATGGTTGTCGATGATCAAATGTAGATCCAACTCCTCAGCCCAATCCACGACCTGATCTAGGAAGTTCAAGAAAAGAGGGTCAAGGGTGTAGTTGGGCGCACCGTCTGTCATGGCATGCAGATTAATCGGCAAGCGGATTACATCGCACCCCAGGCTTTTAATGTTTTCAAAGTCTTTTTTTGTGAATTTGGAAAACTGTATTTGGCTGGCTGAAGGGGCTTGAAACCAATTGGTAAGGTTTACTCCCTTTTGAAAAGGAACTTGTGCAAATGACGAGAAGGAGAAGAGCATTATAAAAAGCAGTAGATAAATACGCATATTCCTGTATGAGTTTGATTGTTAATGGATTAATGGTTGCCTTTATGAAAGAATAGTGATATAATAAACTTCATTCTAAGAAGTGGAGCAGTTTCATTAAAAAGCTAATAAAAATCGACTGATTTTCAAAGGAGAAGGATGGAATTCTAATCATCTGGATTTTCAAGGTATTAGACGAAAGCAGTTCCAAAAATGGAGAAAACTGACCAAGGATAACTATCGAGAGTGTATTTACAACTGGTGAATTTCTTGCTTAATTACCAAACATGACCATAAAGGTAGCTGTCAAAATACTCAATACGTGGACGCTCCTTTTGTTGAGTGTTTATGCTATAAATACTTGCAGTAAAATGTATGTTATTTTCCTTTTTCAGGAATTGATTACCCTCATTTTCAATTTTTATTGACAGGATATCTTTCGCTGGATTTGGCGATAGGGAAAACAGAGTGTTATAAAAAAACTTATAAATGAAACCCAGTAACTATTCTACTGAAAAGGAAATCTCAAGTTTTATAGCTTTATCTTTATATTGAAGGGTAAAGCCGCTATAATATTGCCCAACCTCTAAAGGAGTTGGCTCAGTAGAAATATAATTTCTATCGAGTGCTTTTCTGCTCGGTTCGTATGTCGGCATTATATAATTGATATTATGCTCAGTCAGCCAAGGTATCTGATATTTAATTTTGCCATTTCCGGGTACTATCTGAGGCATTAAATCTCTTAGATTGACGCCTGATTGGTATGGCTTCCCCACTAGAATCATCCCATTGTTTCCAATATCTTTTTTATAAACTGCAAAGAAATTATCCATTGCAGGTATGTAGTCCCACCGGCCAAGTAAAACATCCCGCTCTCCTTGGTTCTTTATAATAAAATTTAAAACAAAATCCTCACCTTTTTTAAAGAGGGCTGTAGGAGTACCTTTCTTATCTGTAACCTGATAGATGAATTCAAGATCATGATATGTTTCCACATCTATAGGAATGCCATCTTTTCCTTGATCAAATATGGTTTTTTCTTCGCAAGAAAAGGCTGTTATTGAAAATAACATACATAAGCCTAGCATGTTTTCTTTTGCAAAATTTCTCAGAGCTCTAATCATTTATTTGTGTATTTAATAAATGGCATATCGCGACGAAGAATGGACTATGAGTATTAGTAAACCCTAGCCTTTTGAAAAAATTTTATAAACGTAAAAACTATCTTGACGCTCGAAAGCTTAAAGGTTATGTTCGGGATGCTATCGAGCTATTCTGCCAATAGCTTATCCATAAACAAATTAAATTCCTCTACGTATTCCGAAAAATACTCACCCGTACCTGGGCCACTAAATCCTGTATGAATTTTCCGGACTTCTCCTTTCCTGTCGATAAAGATGGTGGTTGGATAGGACATAACATGATTGAGCATTGGCAAAGATTTTTCTGCAGAACCCTTTTCTGTAGAGCCAGCAATGAGGAAATCATAGGGCACATCCAGTCTTTGCACCATGGTTTCTACACGCTTGCGGGCATACTCAAAATCCGCCTTCTTTTCGTAGGCCAATCCTATAATGGACACCCCTTTGTCTTGGTTTTGCCTGTACCAGTCAGACAAGAAAACCGTTTCGTCCATACAGTTGGGACACCAAGTGCCAAAGATTTGAAGGATCACGACTTTGTTTTGATAGCGAGGAGCTGATAAGGTGACGGTATCGCCGTTGAGGTCAGGAAAGGAAAAGCTGATTTTATCGTACCCTTCTTTTAGATACGTCAGTGTTTTAGGATCAGGAAGGGTGGCATTAGTATCTTTAGCAGCGCTCCATGAAGCAAAGAAGGTTTTTCCAGACCAAAACTTTCCATCTTTGATGGAATCTCCCTCAATGGTCCCTTGAAAAAGATAGGCTTGTTCACCGTTGAAAGCACTAAGCGAAAAGGTGTTATCTTCTACAAATCCATTTAGGAATCGGTAGTCGCCAGTGGCGGTAAGAAAGCTACCAGATAAATTACTGCCATTTTGAGAGAATATACCAATGGCACTATAGCGACGTCCTGTATTGACTTCGAAGTTAACCGCCCATTTGCCAGATATGTCCTGTGTCGGGTTTCTCTCCTTTTCTTCAAAATACCCCTGTTTGCCCCATACAGCATTGAATGGTATCACATAGTCTTCTACATAGTGTTTGATCCATGCGCCTTTTAATTCTTCATCCTCTACTGTAGCTTCTATAGTCGCATCAAATATATGCATCGATATCTCGATAGAATCACCTGTGGTTTTTATATCCACAGGAATTCTTTCTTCCCCATTTATGATTTCAGCATGTTCTTGGTCCAGCACTTCCATTAGAAAGGGAACATCTACACCTTGTAAAGAAAGTGACGCACTCCATATGCCTTTCTTTATGGTAGAGCGGTCTTGTTCGGTTTTGTTGCCTTTGCCGCAAGCTATTAGGAAGACGCTACTGATTAAGACGAGAAAAAGCTTTCGTGTATTGATCATAATCTTGGTTCGTTATGCTGATAAGCAACCTAATGCTTTGAAGGTGAAGAGTGATTGTGCCTTTGACGAAGCATTAAGTACCAAAGTTAGTCATTTCTCTTGTTTGTAGCCTGATCATATCGGGTATCCATAGAGGAAATTTAGTGGGACAGAACGATGGCCCTCCCTTCTTAAAGGGTCGTAGTCGCGTGTACATCTATCCATATTTATATCGTCACAGAGAATCGATTTCACCATTTTGCGTCTCTTATACTCAAATATTGAAAAAATCCCCCACTTTCCCCCACCGTAAAATTGTGCCTCCTTTAGTAAAACCATGAGATATTGTACTAGTAGTGATTTCTTAAAATACATCGCCAAATTTAAAAATTTTAAACAATCCTGTCTCTTTTACCTTTCATAAGATAATATGGATGCGTCTTATGACAAAGTCCAAGCGTCATGCTTCCATCAGTCAAAATATACTTTTTTTCGTTAATCCTAGTAATTTTGATTTATTTATCTTAATTTTTGATCTTGGTGGTAAAAAGTGGGGGAATGTGGAGGAAATTGCAATTATGTTTTTTAGTTTTGCGTAACAGATAAGTACCTAGTTTTAAAAGTATATGTCCTTTTTCACAAGCGAATATGAATGTAAGTTGGATGCTAAAGGAAGGCTGATTTTGCCTTCCAAGATAAAATCCAATTTGCCAGAAAGTTCGTCAAGTGAGCTGGTGATAAGGAGGGGGTTTGAGCCATGTTTGGTCATATATCCTATGCTAGAGTACAAAAAAATCTATCAGAAAATAGCGGGTCTTAACGAGTTTAATGAAGAGTACAGGAAGTTGCAGCGGAATTTTTTTCGGGGAAATACCCAAGTGGAACTAGACAATGCTGGCAGATTCCTTATCCCCAAAACCATGCTAAAGTACGCACAATTAGAGAAAGACGTGATTGTGGTAGGAATGGGTAACAGGGTAGAAATATGGAATCCGGATCTCTATGAGAATTACCTGATTCAGGATCAATCCGAGTTTTCCGCATTGGCCCAGAAATTTTTAGATGAATAGAGTATGACGCGCTATCATAAGCCAGTAATGCTGCAAGAGTGCATTGAGGCACTGGATATCAAGGAAGGTGGGGTATATGTGGATGTGACATTTGGTGGGGGAGGACATAGCCGTGCCATATTGGAGCGGTTCGAAGATGGGAAATTGTATGCTTTTGACCAAGATAGCGACGCAAAGAAAAATACAGAGGCCATCGATCACAAAGGGTTCACTTTTGTAGGGGCTAATTTCAGGCATATGAAGCGCTATCTAAAGATGCATGGCGTAACGGGTGTAGATGGGATTTTGGCAGATCTTGGGGTGTCTTCTTATCAAATTGATGAAGGAGAAAGAGGATTTTCTACAAGATTTGAAGGTGAACTGGATATGCGAATGGATAGGGATTCGGCCAAGAGTGCCAAGGAAATTGTAAATACCTATAGCGAAAAAGATCTGCACAAGGTGCTGGGCATGTATGGTGAAGTAAGGAATGCAAAAACCTTGGCTTCGGCTTTGGTGGCAGCTAGGACAAATAAGCAGATCGTTACCAGTGGAGACTTAAAAGAGGTTTTAGGACGGTTCGCTCCACGTGGGAAAGAGAACAAATATTTTGCGCAAGTTTTTCAAGCGTTGCGCATAGAGGTAAACGACGAGTTGAAGGCTTTAGAAGAGATGCTAGTGCAGGCAGGAGAAATGTTGAATGAGGGAGGTCGGTTAGTGGTAATGTCGTATCACTCGCTTGAAGATAGAATGGTGAAGAACTTCATAAATAAGGGCAATGTAGAGGGCAAAGAAGAAAAGGATTTTTATGGGAATTTGCTTCGGCCACTAAAGCCGCTGAACAAAAAACCAATAACAGCGAGTGCAGAAGAAATTGCCCTCAACAGTCGCGCAAGAAGCGCCAAACTTAGGATAGCAGAAAAGTAGATAAAGTAAAAAAAGGGATTTTATGTCTCGGTAACGAGATAATATAAAAGATATGAAAAATAAGGTCAGAAATCCACAACGCAAGCGAGCAAGTGTTTTTTCATTTCTTGAGGAAAAACTAAAGCTTGACCTTGCCTTTGAGCAAGGTTTGCCTGTGCGTTATTTGCCATATATCCTTTTTTTTACGGTAATAGGCATCTTCTATATTGGAAATGGTCATTATGGAGAAAAGGCCATTCGAAAAATCGACACGCTTCAGACAGAAGTGGAAAATTTGAGGGCGGACTATACTTCTATGAAGGCAGCCTATATGTTTGCTAGCAAACAGTCGGAGGTCGCTCGGAAAGTAGAACCGTTTGGTTTGTATGAAAGTTCTACGCCACCATTTAAAATAACAGTGGAAAAGGGTGAATATTAAAAGGTCCATATTGCTCAGAGTTCGGCTCGCGTTTGTCGTGATGGTGGTGTTTGCCATTTCGATAGGGGCGAGAATTGTGGATATACAGTTCGTAGAAGGGAAGAAATGGGCGACGATTGCAGAGAATATAGGTTTGAAATACCGTACTGTGGCAGCTACAAGGGGCAACATTTACTCGGACAATGGCAGCCTTATGGCTACATCTTTGCCTTTCTTTAAAGTAGCTTTCGATCCAACAATCGCCGAAGTGGAGCTTTATAAAAGTGGTTTGGATTCACTAGCGCTCTTGTTAAGCCGACATTTTAAAGACAAGACACCTGCTGAATATAAGCATCAAATCAACAATGCCAGGATGGCTAAGCGGAAGTACTTGGTCCTGAACTGGAAGCTTATAGACTATCAGGACAAGAAAAAGATGTCGCAATGGCCCATTTTTAGGGAAGGGCGCCTTGGAGGCGGTGTGATATTTGAAAAAGTGGACAAGAGGTTCTTGCCCTTTTCTCATTTAGGGGGGAGAACAATTGGCTATATCACCGAAACAGGTAGTGGGGTAGGGCTAGAATATAGTTTCAATAAGTTTTTGGCAGGCACCGATGGGGAAGCGTTATTTCAAAAAATGGCAGGGGGCAACTGGAAGCCCGTGTATGACGATTCTGAAGTAAGACCTGAAGAAGGGTTGGATATAGAAACTACCATAGACATCAACTTACAAGATGTGGCGGAGTCTGCCTTGCTCAAAGCCTTGATCCGACATGAAGCGGATTATGGATGTGTGGTGGTAATGGAAGTAGCAACGGGTGAAATTAAGGCCATCTCTAATTTGAAAGGATATGATGATGGGAATTATCGAGAGGTATATAATTACGCTGTACAGGGTTTGACAGAACCCGGTTCCACTTTTAAGCTGGCGTCTATGATCGCTTTGTTTGAGGATTCAAACCTGAAGCCTAGCGATAGCATCGACACAGGAAATGGAGAATACAAGTTTTTCGACCGAACAATGCTCGATCATAAGCCGGGCGGATATGGGATGATGACGGTTCAGGAGACATTTGAGAAGTCATCTAATATTGGGATTTCTAAACTTGTACAGTCACAGTTTGGCCTTAATCCCCAAAGGTATGTTGATTATATCAAGAGTTTTGGTTTGGCCACTCCCTTAGGGTTCCAGATGATAGGAGAAGGGATTCCTTATATCAAAGATGCCGCCGACCCAACATGGAGCGGAGTCACATTACCCTGGATGTCGATTGGTTATGAATTGAAACTTACGCCCTTGCAAACGCTGTCGTTTTTCAATGCTGTGGCCAATAATGGGAAATTGATACAGCCGATTATTGTAAAGAAGGTGAAGAAGGCAGATAGAGTAGTGGAACAGTACACAGCAAAGGTGCTGAGAGATAAGATATGCTCTGACCAGACTTTATCATATGTGAGGGAAATGTTAGAAGGTGTTGTGGCCAAAGGAACCGCTAGCAAAATCAATGAAAGTTATTATAAGATAGCAGGCAAGACAGGTACTGCCCAGATCGTTAAAGATGGTCGGTATACACGCCGATACTATACCTCATTTGCCGGATATTTTCCAGCAGATAAGCCTAAATATAGCTGCATTGTTGTTATCAATAATCCCAAAGGCTTCCAACAATATGGCAGCGATGTCGCGGCGCCAGTTTTCAAGGAAATTGCGGATAAAATATATGCAAGGGACCTTGAGATGCACGCACCGTACCCAAAAGAGTATTTAGCTAAGAATGACGTTTTCCCAGTAATAAGGGCCGGTAAGGCAGATGATCTTGCTTTTTTATGCAATACACTGGGCATAGCCCATCAACCTGCGCATAAGGAAGACTGGGTGAAAGTAAATAGAAAAGAAAATGCTGTGGTATGGGTAGATAACCATATTGATTCTGGACATGTGCCTGATGTAAAAGGGATGACGTTGAGAGATGCACTGTACCTCTTGGAAAACAAGGGGCTAAAGGTTGAAGTAAAAGGAAAGGGTAGGGTTGTAAATCAATCTCAGACTCCCGGAACCAAAGCCATAAAAGGAAGTCATATAATTATAAACTTGAGCTGAGCTATGGCAGAACTAAAAGACATATTATATAAGGTATCGCTGGTAGAGGTCACTGGCACTACAAATATGGAAATAGCATCTGTCCATTTCGATTCGAGGCAGGTGTCCAAGGAAGGCCTGTTTGTGGCGGTAAAAGGAACCCAGGTAGATGGTCATCAATATATTGCTGCTGCCATTGAGAAAGGCGCCATTGCCGTAGTGCACCAAGAAAAACCTGAGGAATTTATAGAGGGCGTAACTTATATCAAGGTGGAAAATAGTGCTAGAGCACTTGGGATTATCGTTTCCAACTTCTATGGCAATCCTTCTAAGAAACTTCAAGTAGTGGCGGTGACAGGGACTAATGGCAAGACAACTACGGTAACGCTCTTGCACAAGTTATTTATGGAATTGGGCTACAATGTAGGCATGTTGTCTACGGTTAATAACAAAATTAATGATGAGACGGTGCCTGCCACCCATACTACGCCTGATGCCCTAGCGATGAACGAACTGTTCCAGCTTATGGTAAAAAGAGGGTGCACGCACTGTTTCATGGAAGCAAGTTCCCATGCCATAGATCAGGAGCGGATGGCTGGCGTAACACTCTCCGGGGCTGTTTTTACAAACATTAGCCATGATCACCTGGACTATCACCATACTTTTGATGAATATATCCGGGTGAAAAAGCGGCTTTTTGACGAGCTTCCTTCCTCTGCTTTTGCCCTTGTGAATGTGGACGACAAAAGGGGCTTGATTATGTTGCAAAATACGAAAGCTTCTAAAAATACCTATGCGCTCAAAACTATGTGTGACTTTAAGGCAAAAGTACTTTCAAATACGATACATGGAATTGAGTTAGATATAGATCAAAAACCCGTCTGGTTTAAGCTGATCGGTGATTTTAATGCCTATAATATACTAGGTGTTTATGCAACCGCCATGCTTTTGAACGAAAAAAGTGATGAGGTGCTGACGATCCTATCGGAATTGCAGGCAGCTCCAGGCAGGTTTGAGCAGGTAATGAATAAGGTGAGGGTAACCGCGATAGTAGATTATGCCCACACGCCAGATGCGCTTGAGAATGTCCTGTCCACAATCAATGTCTTAAGAACTGGCAATGAGAAGGTGATCACCGTAGTGGGGTGCGGAGGCAACCGAGACAAGGCAAAGCGACCGATAATGGCAGAGATTGCTTGCAGGTTCAGTGATAGGGTTTTACTAACTTCTGATAACCCTAGAAATGAGGAGCCTGAGGCCATTATTGAAGACATGAAGCAAGGGGTAAGCCCTACCAACTTCAAAAAGGCCATAGCCATAACAGACCGAAAAGAAGCCATAAAACTTGCTTGTAGCCTAGCAGAAGCAGGTGACATTATATTGGTAGCAGGCAAAGGCCACGAAACATACCAAGAAATAAAAGGAGTAAAATATGATTTTGATGATAGAAAGGTGTTGAGGGAAATGCTGGAATAATGTACCAGTTATATAAATGTACCAATGAATTAATTGTTTGTAATTGAGATATATGGAATTGAATAATTGAATATAAGTTTTGAAATGAAATAAATTAAATATAGGCGACAACATCATAAAAAAGGCTTCTTTTGAGTTCGCTTTAGAAATTATAAAATTTTCAGAATGCTTGGAATCCCAAAAGAAATATGTTGTTGCAAATCAGGTTTTGAAATCGGGGCGTTCGATAGGAGCTAATGGTCGGGAGGCGCAGAATGCAGAAAGTAAATTAGATTTTATTCATAAGCTGAAAGTGGCTATTAAGGAAGCTGAGGAAACGGAGTATTGGTTAATGTTGTGCAAACATTCAGAAAGTTATCCTGATACTGCTGATTTAATAGAACAGTAAGAGGGATTATTAAAATATTAGGAAAGATTATATCTACCACTAAGAAAAGCTTAACCGTAAAAGGCGCCAATTAAACAATTGGTACATTAAAAATTAGAAATAATGTTCTACTACCTATTCGATTATTTAGACAAAGAATTTGACCTGATGGGAGCTGGGGTTTTTCAGTTTATCTCCTTTAGGGCTGGTATGGCTGCATTATTTTCTTTGTTGATTACGATTGCTTTTGGTAAGAACCTAATCGAAATGCTTAGGAGAAAGCAGGTAGGAGAAAGCATACGGGATCTTGGGCTCCATGGACAGATGGAAAAGAAGGGGACCCCGACAATGGGCGGTATCATTATCATTGCAGGTATTGTAATCCCCACCTTGCTGTTTGCTCAGTTGGACAATGTATATATAATTTTGATGTTGGGTGCTTTGATATGGATGGGACTGATTGGCTTTTTGGATGATTATATCAAGGTTTTCAAAAAGAATAAAGAAGGGTTACAAGGGAGATTTAAGATTGTGGGACAGTTGGTGCTGGGCTTAGTAGTAGGCCTAACATTGGTTTTTCATCATGATGTAGTGGTAAGGGAGTTCAGCGAGCCAGTAGTGCATGAAGAAGCAATGGGAATATCTTCAAACTTCGAAGATATAAGATCTACCAAAACCACTATTCCTTTTGTCAAGAACAATGAGTTCGATTATGAGGTATTGGTGTCCTGGATAGATCCTAGCCTCACTTGGGTCATTTACGTGCTGGTAGTGATTGTGGTGGTGATGGCGGTGTCCAATGGGGCTAATATAACCGATGGCATAGATGGTTTGGCGGCAGGTAGTTCGGCCATAATCGGCTTGACTTTAGCCATATTCGCCTACCTGTCAGGAAATGCCATTTTCTCCGATTATTTGGACATAATGTATATTCCCAACACAGGTGAGTTGGTGATTTTCTGTACCGCTTTTGTGGGGGCCTGTATAGGTTTTTTATGGTATAATTCCTATCCCGCCCAAGTTTTTATGGGGGATACGGGCAGTTTGTCATTAGGGGGTGCCATAGCTGTCTTGGCATTGATTGTAAGAAAGGAATTGTTACTTCCTGTACTGTGCGGCATATTCTTGATAGAAAACTTATCGGTGATTATTCAGGTGAGTTATTTTAAGTATACCAAGAAGAAATATGGGGAAGGCAGAAGGGTCTTTAAAATGGCACCCTTGCATCACCATTACCAAAAGATGGAGCTGCATGAATCTAAGATTGTAACAAGGTTTTGGACAATAGGCATATTGTTGGCCATCATTACTTTGGCCACTTTGAAATTGAGATAATAATAAACAATTGAAAATGCATAAGAGAATCGTCATACTAGGGGCTGGAGAAAGTGGAGTAGGGGCTGCCTTGCTTGCTAAGGCAAAGGGGTATGATGTATTCGTTTCTGATGCGTCCTATGTGCAAGAAAAGCATAAGGCACTGTTGGAAGAGAAAAATATAGCGTATGAGGAAGGGCGGCATTCAGAGGCCCTGGTATTCAATGCCGATGAGATAATAAAGAGTCCTGGCATTCCAGAAACTGCTCCTATTGTTCAGAAGCTTAGGGAGCAGCAGGTGCCGATTATTGGAGAGTTGGAGTTCGCTTACCGTTTCACCAAAGCAAAATTCATTGGTATTACGGGTACCAATGGTAAAACCACTACAACACTTCTTGCCTATCATATTTTAAAAGAGGCAGGAATGAAGGTGGGGTTAGCAGGAAATGTAGGAAGTAGTCTGGCCAAGCAGGTGATTGATGATGAACATGATTATTATGTGTTGGAGGTTAGCAGTTTTCAGCTAGATGATATGGACACTTTTAAGCCTTTGGCCGCAATTGTACTCAATATTACGCCTGATCATCTTGACAGATATGGGAATGATATAACAAAATATGCAAGGTCTAAGATGAGGATTGCGCAGCATTTGGATAAAACAGGGTACTACATCTATTTTAAAGATGATGCACTTTTGGCTGAGTATTCACAGCAAGTGATAGGAAGGACAAATGCCCTTCCTGTTTCTCTTGAAAGAAACGATGGAGAGGGTGCTTATATATCCAAAGATGGGAAGCTAGTCTTCAATTTGAAATCAAAGGGAGTCGAGGCATGGCACTTTTCCCTCGCCGATAGTCCATTAAAGGGAGTGCACAATACAATCAATACCATGGCGGCTATTATGGCCGCATTAGTGGTGGGAGTTAGACCAAGTAGTATTGAATTAGCATTGAAAAGTTTTAGGAACGCTCCCCATAGAATGGAGTCAGTGGGGAAGATCAATGGTGTTGCTTTCATCAATGATTCAAAAGCCACTAACGTAGATGCGGTTTATTATGCATTGGAAGGCTTTTCGGAGCCTTTGGTATGGATTGCTGGTGGGGTTGACAAAGGCAATAATTATGAGCAATTGAAGGATTTGGTGCGGAAGCACGTAAAGGCAATGGTTTGTCTGGGCAAGGACAATCAAAAGCTTATCGAAGCTTTCGGTGATTTGGTTCCAGTGGAAGAGGAGCAGGTTTCCATGCAGGTGGCAGTAGAAAAAGCTTATCGTTTGGCTATTTCGGGAGATGTTGTCCTGTTGTCCCCCGCTTGTGCAAGTTTTGATTTGTTCAACAATTATGAAGACAGAGGAAATCAATTCAGGGAAGCAGTAAAGGTTTTAAGCGATAAAATCGATGCGGGGACTTTCCAATTAATAAAAAATTAAATCGTAGAGCAATGATAAAATCATGGGCAGAAAGAAATCTTAAGGGCGATCCAGTAATATGGTTCGTTGTCTTGGCTTTGTCGGTACTGAGCATCTTGGTTGTATATAGCGCTACAGGCACCTTGGCCTACAAACGCATGGGTGGCGATACAGAACACTACCTTATCAAGCACTCTATGCTGGTATTGCTTGGGCTTTTTGCCATGTGGGTGGCGCACAAGATAGATTATCGTTATTATTCAGGCTTGTCAAAATTAGCCTTGTGGATCTCTGTGCCGTTGCTTTTCATTACTTGGAAATTTGGGATGAATATTAACGAGGCTTCTAGATGGATCCATATCCCCATAATCAATCAAGCTTTCCAGCCATCCGACTTAGCTAAGTTGGCATTAATAGCGCATCTGGCCAACATGCTTTCCAAAAAACAGCAGAATATCCAGAATTTTAAGCAGTCAGTAATACCCATATTGATATGGTGTGGCGTGATTTGCGCACTTATAGGCCTTACCAACATGTCTACTGCCATTTTGCTTTTTGGCACTTGTATGATTCTGATGTTCATCGGAAGGGTACCACTTAAATTCCTTTTTATGTTGGTGCTCGTAGGGGTATTGGCCGGAAGTATCGCTTTCACAGTAGGGCAAAGAGGCAATACCGTAATAAGTCGTATCAAGGACTATATGGATCCACAGGAAATGTCTTTCCAAGCCAAGCAATCTTATATCGCTATTGCTACGGGAGGCATTTCGGGCAAAGGGCCTGGACAAAGCGACCAGAGGAATTTTCTGCCGCACCCTTATTCTGATTTTATATTTGCCATTATCATCGAAGAGTATGGACTCGCAGGTGGTATGTCGGTCATCATTTTATATCTAATACTGCTTTATCGAGGCATGAGGACGGTAGCAAAAAGTGAGAAAGCCTATGGAGGACTGCTGTCCGCTGGTTTGAGTTTCGCGCTGGTGCTACAAGCCATGGTTAATATGGCAGTAGCGGTGGGATTAGTGCCCGTGACTGGGTTGCCATTGCCGATGTTAAGTATGGGGGGTACTTCTTTATTGTTCACTGGGGTGTCTTTAGGAATTATCTTAAGCGTCAGCAGGAGTGAAGTAGCAGAATATAGAAATGATAACGCTAGGGAAATGGGCAATATGGCGAAAGCGGCTTGATTAGATTTAAGACATAAGATAATAGAAATTAGA
>CAYTTV010000071.1:0-14937 GCA_964440915.1 uncultured Roseivirgaceae bacterium | reverse complement strand
TAGCTAAAGCTCCGTAAATCCTGAAATGACGATTCTCCTAAAGAAGGCTTTCATGTAGAGGGAGCAGAGATGACGCGAAGTGCGAAAAGGAGGCCTGAGATTCAAGATTGCAGGCACCAGATGTTAGACAAAAGTTGGCAATGCGCAGTGGGCAATAGGCACGCCTTGTGAACGGCATGACATGGATAGAGTAGTTGGTCTGAAGTGAGAGCAGCTGTTTGGTTGCGCCCCCGATAGCAGTGAAAACCCCGCTATGGGCTGACCTTGTTTGGAAACAGCAGAAAAGCTTGTTTGTAATAGGCTGTAGTGAAAAGCAGGAGCGTAGGGGCGGAGTTGTAACGGATAGCGGGACAAGGCGCCCAAAATATTTACTTTTATTTGAACTCAGTCGGCAGTAAAGGCAAAAGAAATGATGTTGGCGCCCATTTTTAAGGCTTCTAAACGAATGGACTCGGGGTTGTTGTATAGGCGTTGGTCTTCCCAGCCATTGCCAAGGTCTGATTCGTAACTGTAGAAACAAACCAGCCTGCCCTGATAGATGATCCCCAGACCTTGTGGACGCTCGCCGTCGTGCTCGTGTATTTTAGGGAGGCCATTGCTAAATCTGTACTTCTGGTCGTAGACCGGATGGTTGAAAGGGAGTTCTACGAAATCCAGGTCTGGAAACACCTTTTTCATTTCTAGCCGGATGAACTGGTCGAGCCCATAGTTGTCATCGATATGCAAAAAGCCGCCAGAAATGAGGTAGTTCCTGAGATTCTGGGCTTCGTCATCTGAAAAGACCACATTGCCATGACCTGTCATATACACGTAGGGATAATAAAAAATATCGGCACTGCCTACTTCTACGACCTCTTCTTTGGCGGCAATATTGGTATGCAGGTGCTGATTGCAGAAAGCGATCAAGTTGGGAAGCGCTGTCTTGTTGGCATACCAATCGCCGCCTCCACTATATTTCAACTTTCCAAGTTTTACGGAAGATTGCGCCAATACACCATGCCCAATCGTGATGACCGCGAACAACAAAATCCATATAACCCGCATGATTCTTATCATAGTTTCACTAATAAAATTTTTATAAATAACTTATTTACAATACATTAACACTGACTACTTGAAGTTGTCCGAAATGACAAGATCTTTTGTTCCGTGCGTATAACTATAAAAGCCAGTCCCTGTCTTTTTTCCTAAACGACCCGCATTGACCATATTGACAAGAAGGGGACAAGGAGCGTATTTTGGATTGCCAAAGCCAGTATAAAGCACGTTTAGAATGGATAAACATACGTCCAGCCCAATAAAATCGGCCAACTGAAGAGGGCCCATCTGATGTGCCATACCTAGTTTCATGACTGTATCAATCTCGTCTACGCCCGCTACTCCTTCGTGCAAGGTGTAAATGGCCTCGTTGATCATGGGCATAAGGATGCGGTTGGCGACAAAGCCCGGATAATCCTTGACTTCTACCGGCACCTTTCCGAGCTTTTTAGAAAGTTGCATGATTTGAGCGGTAATACTATCGCTTGTAGTATAGCCTCGTATGACCTCAACGAGCTGCATCAAGGGCACAGGATTCATAAAGTGCATGCCTATAACCTGACTTGGCCGATTGGTCGCCCCGGCAATTTGTGTAATGGAAATGGAAGAAGTATTGGTGGCAAGGATAGCTTGGGGTGGGCATAGGGCATCTAATTGTTTGAATATGCCTAATTTGACATCAAGCTGTTCGGTAGCGGCCTCTACTACGATATCTGCGTCTTTTACGCCTTCCTCCATATTGGTAAAGGTAGTGATGCGTTCAAGTGCTTCGACTTTTTCCTTAGCGTCGATAACACCCTTTGAAACTTGTCGTTCAAGATTTTTATCTATTGTAATTAAAGCTTTACTTAAAGAGATTTCGCTGATATCAATTAATGCGACACTGTATTTGTGCTGAGCAAAGACATGGGCAATACCGTTTCCCATGGTGCCAGAACCTATAACCGCTATTTTTTCCATGATTGCATGTTTAGTAGTCTCAAAAATAGAAAAAAGCAGGGAAGGGGCAAATTATACTTCACCTCTGGCCTGATACATCTTATGTAAATCCTCTTGTTAAGATAAGGCCTTACTTGCTGGTTTAAATTCGTAGCATGCGGCTGTAGAAAAAGATTAAAATTGCGGCATTTCCATCTTTAAAAAGCTGAGTTCTCGCTAGGGTTTAAAGGAGGGTAAGTACAGCATTTTGAAAAAAAACAGTGTAGATTAAGCGGTTGTTACGGGTTTTTCATTCTTTAGCCATATGTTTTCCTAACAAATATGGAAGGGGCGGGGTTTATAAGCTTCATAATCGTGAGGAATATTATTAACCTAAATTGGAAACTATGAATGTATTAGTAGCAGGGGCAAATAGTGACACTGGAAAACAGATCGTGAATTTGTTATTGGAAAGAGACCATAATGTAAGGGCTATGGTCTCCAACAGCAGTGAGGCTGAAGAGCTGGAGAGAATCGGGGCCAATCCTGTAATCGCCGACTTGGAGCAAGACGTGCGTTTCGCAGTAGAGGGATGTGATGCTGTGATTTTTGCAGCAGGTGGCGAGAATGGCAATGCGGACAAAATCGATGCTATCGATAAAGATGGTGCTATTAAGCTTATCAAGGCCTGTGAAGAAAATGCTGTCAACAGATTTATTATGTTGAGCGCATTGGGAGCGGACCAGCCAGAAGAGGCACCAAGCAAACTCCAACACTACTTAAAGGCAAAGGCAGCGGCTGATGCCAAATTGGAAAAAAGTCGTCTAAACTATACCATTATCAAACCAGGAAAGCTGACGGATAATGATGCGACAGGAAAGATTCAGGCAGCCGAAGGGCTAAAGGAGATTCAAGGAGAAATTTCCAAGGCCGATGTGGCCGCCACCGTTGCAGAAGTACTGAACAATGAAAATACTTATCGCAAATCTTTTGGAATAATAGCAGGCAATGAACCTGTGAGTGTGGCCCTGATAACCATGTCAAGAAAGGACGTTAAGGGAGATGCTTTGAGCTCAGAGCCTGAACGATAAGCAATTCTTAATAAACTAAAGGTGGGAAGGGTGTTATCCAGGAAGCGTGCTTGAACCTTTCCCACCTCACTTGAGCAAGATCAACATCGGGCTTTACCAAAGGCCCAAAGGCTCCGCCATTGAGGCTTACTTCACTATGGGCGTATATTTCGATATCTTCGTAGCCTTTTTGAGCATAATGCTGTTTCAAGTACTGGCAAAACTGCCAGATCATATCGGGATGGGTGGCTACTTTAGCGGACTGTTTGGCCGTCAAATGGCTGATCGGATAGACCTTTTCCTCTAGTTGAGATTCAGGATGCTTTACGGTGAAATAGATATTGCCTTGTTTGCTTCTGAGCATCATTCGCCAAGCCATACGATGGCCCTCTTCCGTCCAGTTTACATTTCCAGGATATAGCCAGTGCCGCAGGGGTAAGTAAAGCTGAATGAGCAGGTAAATGGTTAAGAGTGCTTTAAAGAAGGACATCTTGAATGCTCGCGTCTCCCAATGTCGGTCGGGAACGGCAGTAGGGTCCAGTATAGGCTTTTGCTTGAAAAACCATGCTCTTACCTTTTCTGGCTCAAAGAAGAATACCAATGCTGCCAGCATCAAATACGGAAAAATGCCGATCTGGAAAATAATAGAATTGAAAATATGGAAGCAAAGCGAAAGTAAAAAACCTAAAATCCTAGTCTTACGCCAAAGCATCATGGGTACGATTAATAAATCGAATAAAATACCCGTGTAGGCCACCATATATGCAGCCCCTTCTTTTTGAAGCAGGGGTCCAATGATTGGATAGCTTTCCTTTGCCTGAAACCAAAGCTTTATGGGCATGCCGGCCAACCAGTCCGGATTGATCTTGGCAATGGAGGCAAAAGTGTATACAATACCCAACTGCACGACTACCAATACGAAACACCAGCGCGGACAAGAGAGACTTTCTTTGTTTGGATTGCGTTTTGCATCCACTGAAAAATAGCGGTGGGCTGGCAAAATCAACATGATGAAGCAGAAAAGGATCAACAAATAGTAATGGTTGTTGTAATGGGTCTTCTGCATCAGATAAGTGGCTGTCCACATGAGCGTAAAAGCTGTCAGCGAAAACCTATAGAAAAGCCCTACCATTACCATCAAACCAAAAACAGCCATGAGGGCATAGAAATAGTACATTCCATACCCTGGCAATGGGGCCAGCCATTCGAAACCAATAAAAGTAAAAGTAAAATCCGGCGTAATAAAGGCTCTTTTTACCCATCCAGTAAATATAGCACCTGCTGATTCCAAAAAGATCAGCAGGCCAAAAGCTACCCTGAAAACTATCAAGGGACTATTATCTACTGGAGTGTTTAAGTAGCGATACAAAGGTGAATACTATTTTCAATGCCTAAATTCCTTTGGCTATAACAAGCCACTCTATTATGCTAATATCCCATACATTTCTTGCCGCTGCGCCTGGATAGCAGGATCTTCCAAATACTCGTCGTATGTCATCTTCTTATCAATTATACCAGATGGGGTAAGTTCTATGATTCTATTGGCAACAGTCTGGACAAACTCTCTATCGTGCGAGGTGAACAAAACCGTACCTTTATATTCTTTCAGTGCATTGTTAAAAGCCGTGATAGACTCTAGGTCGAGGTGGTTGGTTGGTTCGTCCAGCACAAGTGCATTAGGGTTCTGCTGCATGATTTTAGAGAGCATGCACCTCACTTTTTCTCCACCCGATAGTACAGAAGCCTTTTTCAGTGATTCCTCTCCAGAGAAAAGCATCCTACCCAGAAAACCTCTTATATAAGACTCATCCTTTTCTTCTGAATATTGCCTTAGCCAGTCCACCAAATTCAAATCCACATCAAAATACTTGCTGTTATCGTTGGGAAGATAGGCAGCATTGATAGTAACGCCCCATTTGAATTTTCCAGCGTCCTGTTTTTCCTCTCCCATCAATATTTTGAAGAATGTACTTACCGCTAAACCTGTTTTTGATATAAAAGCGACTTTATCCCCTTTGTCTAGCATAAAGGTGATATCGGTAAATAGCAAGTCTCCATCCAACGTTTTCTTGAGCTCCTCTACATGAAGGATCTGATCGCCGGCTTCTCTTTCCTGTTTGAACTGAATACCAGGATATTTTCTTGTAGAAGGCGTAATTTCATCGATCGTGAGCTTTTCCAACAGCTTTTTTCTACTGGTTGCTTGTTTTGATTTGGAGGCATTGGCACTGAATCGTTCTACGAACTCTTGCAACTCTTTGCGCTTATCCTCTACCTTTTTATTCTGGTCAAGCTTCTGTTTTAGGGCAAGCTGACTGGATTCGTACCAGAAAGAATAGTTGCCTGTATGTATCTTGATTTTTCCAAAATCAATATCCGCAATATGGGTACACACACTGTCCAGGAAGTGCCTATCGTGGGAAACCACAATTACGGTATTCTTAAAGTCTGCCAAGAAGTTCTCCAACCACATGACTGTTTCTACGTCAAGGTCGTTCGTAGGCTCATCCAGTAACAAGATATCTGGATTGCCAAATATTGCTTGTGCCAGCAATACCCGCACTTTCTCATTACCGCTCAGCTCCTTCATGAGCTTATCATGAAGCTTTTCTTCAATGCCCAAGCCACTGAGCAAGTTGGCGGCATCGCTTTCTGCGTTCCAGCCATCCATATCGGCAAACTCCGCCTCAAGTTCCGATGCCCTTACACCATCCGCTTCGGTAAAGTCTTCCTTAGCATAAATGACATCCTTTTCTTGCATGATATCATAAAGCTTCTTGTAGCCCATGATCACCGTCTGCAATACTGGGTATTCATCAAATTCAAAGTGATTCTGCTTCAAAACAGCCATTCTCTCTCCAGGGGTCATGGACACATGGCCTGTTGTAGCCTCGATATCGCCCGCCAAGATTTTCAAGAAAGTGGACTTTCCAGCACCGTTGGCCCCAATGACACCATAGCAATTACCAGATGAAAATTTGACGTTTACCTCGTCGAACAAAACCCTTTTGCCAAAGCGAAGGGATAAATTGGAAACAGTTAGCATATTAATGTTTAGTGATTGTATAAAAATGTCTGAACACCAGTCAGGATGCAAAATTACAGAATAAATCTAATGTACCAATGCTGATGTATTATGAGAAGTTAGTCGGTCAGTCGGATGAACCTTGAATTAGATTTACTTGGAAAGCCAGTGTACCATAAGCTACAGGAAATTTACCTCTTCATTCAATCTATCATTCACTAGCTGTGAGCAATAGCTATGAGCTTACTTAAAGATATCACCGATCCTATCAAAAATATTCTTCCTTTTATCTTGTTGAGGCCTTCTTTGGCTTCTTTGTCTAGTTTTTCTTTGTTTTCGGTCGGTATCATCCTTCCCGAAAAGAGGGAGCAGATCAAACAAGGTCTTTTCTTCCTCTTCGATAAACGGTTCACAATCCAGTGCTGCGACAATGTCCATGGGTGGTCTTGGAAAGCGTGCATGGCGGATATTGCTGAACTGCTTGTCTTGGTTTACTTTCTGCATAAACCTTCCCCATATCGGAAGGGCCATGTGAGCGCCTTGGCCATATTGGATTGTCCTAAAGTGAATACGGGGATCATCTGCGCCGACCCAAGCACCTGCTACCAGTTCGGGCGTTGCACCAATAAACCAGCCATCGGCATGCGATTGAGTGGTACCTGTTTTCCCTGCAATGTCATTGGCCAGTCCATATCTGTAGCGCAAACTTGAGGCTGTTCCATTGTTCACCACATTTTTGAGCATCTCTCTGATCATAATGCTCGTGGTCTTCGACAGTGCCCTTTTCTTAGGAGCTGGCTCAAACTCCTCCAATACATTCCCATATTTATCTTCTATTCGGAGCAAATAACTGGGCATGACCGCCATGCCTTCATTCGTAAAAGTGCTATAGGCACCCACCATTTCGGATAGCGATATATTGGCCGTCCCTAAGGCAATAGACGGTACAGGCTTGATGTCGCTGCTGATGCCCATATTATGCGCAAGATCCACTACCTTGTCAGGGCCGGTCTCCATAATCAGTTGTACAGAAATTGTATTCACAGATTGTGTAAGAGCACCGCCCATCGAATATAGTCCTTCGTACTGGTCATTAGAGTTTCTAGGCGACCAGTTATCATATTGCTCGTAAACTTTTCGCTCGTTAGGGATATAATCACAAGGCTGTGCACCATTTTCTAAGGCTGCCGCATATACTATAGGCTTAAAAGTAGACCCCACTTGCCTTTTGGTTTGTTTATTCACATGATCATATTTGAAATACTTATGATCTATGCCACCTACCCATGCCTTTACATGGCCATTGCTTGGATCCATCGCCATAAACCCTGCGTTGAGGAAATAGAGGTAATGCTTCACAGAATCGAGGGGAGACATGGAAACTTCCTTTTCACCTTCCCAGGTAAATATTTTCATGTCTATAGGTTGTTTGAATATCTCCTGAATCTCTTCTTCTTCCAATCCTTCCTCTTTCAGTTGCTGGTATCGGGGGGAGTTGTAAATGGCTTTCAGCAATGTTTTTTCATTACGGTACCAAGGCCTTCTCCCTTTCCAATGTTCATTAAATTGCTTTTGCAATGCCGCCATATGTTCTTTGACAGCTTCTTCCGCGTAGCGTTGCATGGTGGCATCAAGCGTAGTGTATATCTTTAGGCCATCGGTATAAAGATTATAAGTTGTTCCGTCTGCTTTCTTTTTAGTAGCACACCACTGGAGCAGCTCTTGGCCTAAATGAGCCCTGAAATAAGTGGCCAGCCCCTCGTTATGGGTGACGTATTTGTACTGCAATTCAATCGGTTCCTTTTTGAGAGAATCGGCCAGTGTATCTGTCAGGAAACCATATTTTACCATTTGAGAAAGCACCACATTTCGCCTGACAGCAGATCTTTCGGGATATTTGCGGGGGTTATAAGTAGTTGTTGCCTTAAGCATGCCCACGAGCACTGCTGCTTGCTCTATCGTCAGGGCGGCAGGAGTGGTGCTAAAATATCTTTCTGAGGCAGCCTCTATCCCAAAAGCATTTTCACCAAAAGGAACGGTGTTGAGATATAAAGTAAGAATTTCCTCCTTACTATAAACCTTCTCGATACGAGTAGCAATAATCGCTTCTTTTACTTTTACCACAGGCATGGTGAGCATCCCGTAATCCTGCCGAGAATAGATGTTTTTTGCCAATTGCTGGGTAATAGTACTCCCGCCACCAGAACTTTCATCCATCAACAATAAAGTCTTGAAAATCACTCTTAATAGACTTCTTCTATCTACGCCATTATGCTCATAAAAACGGATGTCTTCTGTGGCAATCAATGCATTGATAAGATTGGGAGAGATTTCCTCAAAAGTAACGTCAGTTCGGTCTTGAGTATAATATTTCCCTAAAAGTAGATTATCTGCACTGTATATTTCAGATGCGGTATTGTTCTGGAAATCCTGGATAACCTCTTCATTAGGCAATTCCCCAAACATGCCCCATTTTACAGTAAAAAAGAAAACCACAATCCCCAATACCAATATAGAAAACATAAGGCCTATACCGCCAACCGACAATTTCCAAAGAGGGGTATTTTTTAGGTAAAGCTTAATTTTATAAATGATCTGCAACTTTAATGTTATTTATGAAAAAAAATAGTGTGCATCAGATAGTCCCTTTAATATAGGAATGATCTGATCCCTTTTGACAGTCTTCAGCAGGGTGCTTTAATTTATATCAATTGCTACGCTCCTCAATTATGTTGCAAAAGTATGTCTTTTCTAAAAAGTAGCCCATAATTTTCAGTTATTTAAATGGAGCTGTCATTCAGGGGCTATCATATATGTTATTTAAGAAACCTTAGCCATGTCATTTCGCAAACGCTTTAAGGTCTATTCTTATTTTTAATACCCTAAGCAAACGACAAGAATTATAAACATTTTTATATGAAATAAGTTTTAGGCGTACATTTTTATTTTTTTATCACCAAGACACTAGGACACTAGGATTAGTATAGGTGAATAAAATACAGCCTGTTGCTTTTAAATGACTTGCTCTACTATCTGAACACATTGCTTTATGGAAATAAAATCAAGGTTGATCAAAAATTTTATATGGCCGGTTATTGTGTTCTTTTACTTTTCATGTGCTTCCCAGCAGATTGCCATTCAAGGTAACGGTAGTGCTTATGAAACGGCAGAAAATACCAGGGATTTCTCTGATCAGATCGAAAATATGGAAGAAGCGTATTCTACAGTAGGTGAACTACAACTTGTCGAAAGAAAAGAAAGGAACGGCGTAATGACACCACGAGAGGAGAAGATTATGGAGGCGCAATATGCTTTCTATAGTGGCCTAACCGAATGATTGAAAGCTGACAAGGAAGATTATCTCAATGCCCTTCCTTAGTGGCTACTAGCGAAACAGCATAGTTTTGAGATGGCCGATATTCATAATTTACTTTATAGTAAAGTTGTAGCTGGTTTGCATGGGGAAAATACCCAGCATCGCAACGAAGTTCGCCCACTTTCACATTGCTCACACCATGGAGCGTAATGGCCCCGCCTACTTCGTCGTGAATGGTTTGCTGCGGAATATAGAAAGCAAACAAGCTATCTACCACATTCACTGTCGACCCATAGAAGGTCTCTTCCTCCGTCAACAGCAGCTTACCTTCCTTATCGTCCGGTGCTATATGAAGCACGCCTTTTGTGGAAGTAATACCTAAATTGTGATACACAGTTTTGGTATATGTATAGGTGCCCGAAACTTTTTCGCGCAGATCTACTGGAGATTCATTTGAACTACAACTCAATAACCAGGCTGTAATCCACAATAATAGTAAGAATGTGAGAGGTCGCATGCCATGATTTTTTTGCTATGAATAGCAAATATCAATGGAGGTAGTCAGAATAAACATGCATACAATGCGAAAATATTACTTTGGTAGGTTGTAGGAGGAGATTTTTAGATGATAGATTGTAGACAATGGATAATAGGAAATTTGGACAGGGGACAATAGGCAAAAGACCACAGTAGGCAAAGGATTAAACTGTCTTCTGTCTGTCATCGTAAGGCACTTATTTATGGAAGAGGGAAGCTTTTAGCATTCTACTAAATGGGCTTATGCAGAAGTCGCAAGTATTGGTATCAAGCAACTGAAGCCACATTAAGCACAATAAATGTCTTAATGTGGCTTCGCCTACAACAAAACGTTTCTCAAGCCTTTTATGGCAAAAACTCAACCCAATCTACAGCCAAAAGACCGTTGTATGGCGGTTCATCGCCTTTCACCACAAAATAGATATCCACATTCTTGCCTGGATATTCAACAGTTACGGATGCAAGTTGGATTTTGCTTCTGTCGTTGGTTGCCTCAAACGAAAACTCACCAGCCAAAGGTCCGTCAGGAGAACCGTATCGGATTTCTAGTTGGCCAGATTTGGTGGGAGAGGAGTAACGCACATTTATTTTGTTTATACCCTTTAGATCGATATTCTTTAAAGCAAAATGCGCGTCGGTATTCATGGCAATTGCCATAGGTGGATATACAATCATATGGTGCTTTTCATCCGCATCTTCGGCTTGAATTTGCGGTGACCTCAATACGATCTTGGCACTTCCTCTCACAGGTGCACTGCCTTCTCCAAGGTCTGTATACTCGGCATGGATTAGATAAACCCCATCCACTTCAGAACCTGCATGCTCTTTGAATTCAATTGTACCTTCTTGAGGCAATCTATTTTCTTCGGCTTTTTCTGCCAGTGAAAGTATGTACTTTACCATTTCTGTAGCTTCTTCTCGAGTAAGCTGAGGGTGTGCATTCATGGCCTGAGGGCCCCATACACCTCCGCCACCCATGATGACCTTATTGGCCAAGTAGGCAGTAGCCGTAATATCACCTGTATACTTTTCGGCTATGTCCATAAAAGTCGGGCCGATGGCCTTTTGATCGATTTGGTGACATGCTTGACAATCGCTCGATTCAATCAAAGATTTGCCCAGATTATAACTGACTACTTGGTGGCCTATCGCTTCATTCTCTTCCAGTTCAGCGACGTAGTTAACCTGGATTGACAGGTTGCTGGGTTCAAATATTTTATCTTCTTTATCCTCAACAGTAACTGCATAGTCAAATTCCTTATCATCAAAAAAGAAAGTTGTATTGCTGTTGGAATTGATGGTTACTGTCGGCCTGGTATTGCCTACTACTACCGAGAGCGTATCAGAGCTGCTTGCTCCAGACGGATCTGTAACGGTAAGGACGGCATGATGCTGTCCGTTTTCCTTAAAAGTGAATGTTGCGGTACTTTCTTTGGAATTGGCCTTTTGACCTGCAAACGTCCATTGATAGGTGAGTTTATCATGATCCAGGTCGTAGCTTTCATGTGAATCAAAGGTAATCGTTAGCGGTGCTATCCCTACAGGATCAGAGGTGGCTTTCATTTTAGCAACAGGAGCACGATTGCCAGCATTATATTCCACCTTTACCAAGCGCGCATCCTCATTGTCAATGCCATACACAGAGCCATACTCCAGAATATAAAAGGCACCGTCATGGCCAACTTCCATATCAACAGGCCGTCTAAAGTCGCCAGCAGGCATAAAAGGCTCCATAGAGCGATAGTTTTGATTTTCGTCTAGCCTAACAGCAAAAATCCAGTTTCTCATCCAATCATAGATAAACAGCGCTTTGTCATAATACGCTGGAATTTTCACTTGTGACCTAGACGTTTCATCAAAGTGATACACCGGCCCAGCCATAATACATCGGCCACCATCCCCTAAGAGCGGAAACTCTTTTGAGGCACTGTAAGGATACCAAATCATGGCACCTTGGGCAGGAGGGAGGTTATTTGCTCCTGTATTGTAGACAGAGTTATTTACTATGGCATTGGGATCGAAAGCCTCGCCAATCTTTTTAGTGGCAAAATCATACTGTTTGTACGGTTTATTATCCGCCACAAAATAAGGCCAGCCGAAATTTCCAGCTTCCTTCGCTTGGTTGAGCTCATCATAACCTCGAGGACCTTGAGTGCCATTTTCTCCAGCGTCAGGACCGATCTCACCCCAATATAATATACCAGTGGCTTGATCAACTGAAATACGATAGGGGTTTCTACAGCCCATTACATAAATCTCAGGAAGTGTACCAGGAGTGCCTGGAGCAAATAGATTGCCTTCCGGAATAGTATACGTACCATCTGCTTGTGGCTTGATGCGCAAAATTTTACCGCGCAAATCATTAGGATTTGCAGAAGAGCGCTGTGCATCAAAAGTGAACCTATCAGGCCGTTCGTCGATAGGGGCATAGCCATCCGATGCAAAAGGCACTGTATTATCACCAGTAGAAATGTACATGTTCTTGTCTTTATCCCAAGCCATGGAACCACCCGTATGCGCACTCACTTCCAGATCAATCGGCACTTCTATGATGACCTTTTCAGATGCCAGGTCCAAATAGCCATCATCTTTGAGCACGAAGCGGGAAATGTTTTGTTTGTGCTGACCGTTTTCCTCTGTTGTATAAAAGAAATACATGAACCTGTTTTTAGAGAAATCTGGATCTAAAGTAATGCCTAATAAGCCATTCAAATATTTATCAACAGCTTTGACGGGAAAGTCATGGAGCAGTTTCGTGCTTTTGCTGATAGGATCATAGACGAAGAATTTGCCTGCACGCTCTATAAAATACACCTTGCCATCAGGCGCCACTGCCAATTCCATGGGTTCATTAAGGTCGTCAGACAAAATCGTTTTCTCGAAACGATTCTCCTCAGGAGGCATCATGGTAGTGGTCTTGGAGTAATCCAGGTTCACACTCCCGTCGATAGCATATTGAATGCCACCAAGCAAGTGCTGTAGGAATAAAGGCTCGCTAAAGCTTTCGTCCGTATGGCCACCACCGGTATAAAATGCCCTTCCGCCATCATACTCATGATACCATATAATAGGGTGGTTATCGCCATTTTTACCACCTCTATAGGTCGATTCATCCATCGTGGCCAAAACATTTATGTCTGGATTAATATCTCTGAAATTGTACCATTCGTCAATTCTTTCCCAGCGTTCAGGCAGCCCTTTAGTAGATTGGTGCGTGGTATCCAAGACTTGAACAGTGGCAGGGTGTACATTGGGATTGTTGGGGTGATCCAAGAAATAAGCGCCCACCAACTTGTTGTACCATGGCCAGTCGTATTCTGTATCTGTGGCAGCGTGAATCCCAACAAAACTGCCGCCCGCCTGAATGTACCGCTCAAAAGCTGCTTGTTGTCTATAATCGAGCACATCACCAGTGGTGCTTAAAAAAATCACGGCCCGGTATCGTCGTAAGCTATCCTCCGTAAAATAAGCTGAGTTTTTGGTGGTATCGACCAGAAAGCCATTTTCTTGGCCCAATTGCTGTATGGCAGCAATTCCGGCCGGTATGGATTGATGATAAAAGCCAGCCGTTTTTGAAAAAACCAGCACGCGGGGGGTTTCATTTTCTGTATTGGGAGCGCAACCAATCGTTAAGCTTGTGCATATAAAGACGAACAATATGTGCATCCATTGCTTGGATAAAGACAATATGTGTATCATTAATATATAAGTGTAGAATTTACATGAAAAACGATGCTAATATTAATTAATTAACATTTAGCTTCAAAATAAAAACTTTCTTAGATAAGCGAATTGCTAAGCTTGATATAAGCGTAATATACAATAGCGGTAGGCGAAATTACACATCGCAAATCATTATGCCTTCTTGAAGGGAAGCCAGTTTATCTTCCTTTTTAGGGACAAATTCCTGCCCAACAAAACCTTGGAAGCCCGTTTCTACAATCGCCATCATGATGGCGGGATAATTGAGTTCCTGTGTTTCGTCTATTTCATGGCGTCCGGGAACTCCCGCTGTATGGTAATGTGAAATATAAGGGTGGTGCTTTCTGATTGTGGCGATTACATCTCCTTCCATTATTTGCATATGGTAAATGTCATACAACAGCTTGAACTTATCAGAACCTACCGCTTTGCAAAGCGCAACTCCCCATGCTGTATGGTCACACTGATAATCAGGATGGTCAACTTTGCTGTTGAGCAACTCCATGACCATAGTCACCTTGTGTTTCTCAGCAGTATGCATAAGCTTTTTTAAACCGATTGCACAATTCTCAATTCCTTTCTGGTCGTCAAGGCCATTGCGATTTCCAGAAAAGCATATAATCTGATTGTAGCCCGCGGCAGCTACTTTCGGGATCATTTCTTCATAGCTTTTGATCAGTTCTTCATGGAAGTCGGGATTGTTAAAGCCTTTTTCAATGCCCATGCCTGCTCCCCAAGGCATGGCGCATGTAAGGCCAAACTCCTTCAAAATAGGCCATTCATCAGGCCCAACGAGCTCAATTGAAGCAATCCCGATTTCTTTTGCTGCTTTGCACAAGTCGGGAAATGGGATGTCGTTATAACACCATCGGCAGACCGAATGATTTACCTTGCCACGGAGGGAGAGAGGCAATGTCTTTTCAGCCGCATAGATCCTGGAAGATAAAGATGCTCCTAAAGTTGTCAATGCAACGCTTCCTGCTATCTTTTTTAACGAATTTCTTCTTGATCTAATTAAGTTGTTCGGCTTCATAATAAGATTGATGTTTAATAAGTCACATAGTAATATTGCCAGCCCACGGAGGCCAATTATGTCCAGGACACAGATTCAGGACATAGACAGTAAGTTTATAATGTAAAGGCTAAAACTCGGCTAATAATAATTAATTAACTTTTAGCTTCAAAATAAAGACATGCATTGGAAACATTTGATGTATCAATTGGAACTATTGGTGTCTAACAGGAGGTGAATAGATGGGAGTTGTTTCTTTCGATTTGTATGCTTTACGAAATCACTATTTAACATAATATAAATTATATAACAATTGGGG
>CAYTTV010000070.1:0-15377 GCA_964440915.1 uncultured Roseivirgaceae bacterium | reverse complement strand
TGTTTTGTCATGGTTTTTGTTCGCTTTGCACAAAAACACATGCCAAAACTAAAAAACTTCCTTCACTTATAGCTCCGGGTTACACCCGAAGCTATAAAAATTATACCCCTATCGGGGTATTCCCCATACAAGTAATTTCCCAGCGCGTCATCTTGAACTTGCTCATTGGTATATTAGCCACCAGCACAATGCCTCCTACTTCCATCTTCCTCCTTCCCTTTTCCGCTTCAAGCTCAAAATTCAACACTTAAAAATTTAACATTCTTTTTCCCGTCCTTTTTCTGATATCTGAAGTCTATAATCTACAGTCTAATTATCTTCATTCACCGCCCTATAGATCTTCAATGGGTTGGCCAATATTTTAGTAAACCCTCGCACGTCTGCTCCAGTCCAGCCCTTGTTCATTTCTCCGTAGCTGCCGAACTTAGAAGACATCAAGTCATGTTCAGATTCTATTCCTTGCAGCTCAAAACGATAAGGCAAGAGCTTTACGAATACCTTCCCAGATACAGTAGTTTGGGTATCTTCTAAGAACTTTTCGATGTTCCGCATTACCGGGTCAAGGAATTGGCCCTCATGCACAAACATGCCATACCAGTTGGCCAATTGCTCTTTCCAATACAGTTGCCATTTGGTAAGCGTATGCTTTTCCAGTAGGTGATGCGCTTTTATAGTAAGGAGTGCCTCACCAGCTTCAAAGCCAACCCTGCCCTTAATGCCGATAATGGTATCGCCCACATGCACATCACGTCCAATAGCATAAGCAGACGTAATATCTCTTAGTGCTTGAATGGCTTTGTAGGGTGCATCGAAAGATTGATCATCAATTCCAACCAGTTCTCCTTTTTCAAAAGTGAGGGAAATGGTTTGCTCAACGTCTTTCTTCAATTGGCTCGGATAAGCTTCACTAGGCAAAGTAAGCTTGGACCCCAAGGTCTCTTGTCCGCCTACACTTGTGCCCCATAGGCCTTTGTTAATAGAATATTGTGCCTTCTTCCATTCGAGGTCAAGGCCAGCTTTTCGTAGGTATTCGATTTCTTCCTCACGCGATAACTGCTGGTCACGAATAGGCGTCAAAATTTCGATTTCAGGACAGAGGACATGAAATACAAGGTCAAATCTTACTTGGTCATTGCCTGCTCCTGTGCTGCCGTGAGCAATGTATTTTGCATTTATTTCCTTGGCATACTTGGCGATGGCAATGGCTTGAAAAACCCGCTCAGCACTTACTGAAAGAGGGTAAGTATTGTTGCGAAGTGCATTGCCATAAATAAGAAAGCGAACACATTGCTGATAGAAATTCTCTACTTCATCGATGGCTGCATGATGCGTCACGCCCAAAGAGAAAGCTCTTTCTTCAATGGCTTTTAACTCATCTTCTGAGAAGCCTCCCGTGTTGACTACTACTGAGTGTACATCTAGTCCTTTGTCCACAGTAAGGTAACTGGCACAATAAGAGGTGTCCAATCCACCGCTGAAGGCTAATACTACTTTCTCTTTCATAATGCTTGACCGTTAACAGTTCGCTTTTTTAATATATATGATTATTTCTGATTTCTCTTTGTCAACCTATTGTCTAATGCTCCCCTTGCTACAGAGGAGAAAAGCTTGTTTTCAATTGCAATAGGCTTTGATAAAATAATCTTCAAAACTATAACATTTATTTTAAAAAAATTTTAAAGACACATAGAAATCCCCTTCAAGTTTTCACTTTAGGAAGATTGATTGGAAAACAAGGGGAGTTGATGCTGCTCGCATGGGCAGCATCAATACTTATAAGGCTGGTACTGCTTCTTGCGATTCTTTGGCTTTGTCGGCAGCGGCTTTTGCTTTTGCCTTCGCAAGTGGATCGTACAACATGCCCGTGCATAGGCAGTACTTCCTCTCGGTCCTTACCAAGATGTCATAGTTTCGGCAGCTTTGGCAGCCTTTCCAGAATTCGTCGTCTGTGGTCAGCTCCGAGAAAGTTACTGGCTTGTAGCCCAGCTCGGAATTGATCTTCATAACGGGAAGACTTGTGGTGATCCCGAATATCTTGGCATTAGGATATTTCTTTCGAGAAAGCTTAAATATGGCTTTCTTTATTTTTTTTGCTAAACCATATCCTCGGTAGTCAGGATGAACGATCAAGCCTGAATTGGCAACATATTGTTGTCCGCCCCAGCTCTCGATGTAGCAGAAACCTATAGGGGCATCTTGATGCACTACGATTACGGCTTTTCCCTCCTCCATTTTACGGATCAAATACTCAGGGGTGCGCTTCGCTATACCAGTTCCACGTACCTTGGCCGCTTCTTCCATCATGGTACAGATGCTTTGGGCGTATATGAAATGTTTTTTTGAAGCAATTTGAACTGTTAATTCCATGGGTTTTAAGTATTTAAAATTTAAATAACCCCAAAGCACAATGCTTTAGCTTAACGAATTGTTGGATTAAAATATAAATTAAATATTAAGATCGGAGAAAGCAGAACACGTAGTTCTACAGAATAGATTAGCCCCTTACGGGCCTAAAAGCCCTATATGCGATAGACATAACAACACCATTCACAGCTTGGGAAGCTGCGGCTAAAAGGGCGTTATATATATCTATGTATTTTTTCATGGAGGTACAAAGGTATAACAATTATACAGTATGAAGCAATAGTTGTTTATTTATTTTTTATTCCTTCTATAGCTCCAAATGATTTTGTGCCAACGAAAGTTCCATAAATCTTATAAGATATTCTTAAAAATATCGAGCGACAATGAGGGATTGGTATTTAACTATAAAATTCACCATGCGCAATTACCAGGCGCATTGAATTAAAAAGGGATATGACTGTAGAAGTACAAAACATATCTTCAAAATAATTTCTTAAATAAGTCCTTATTGGTAAATTTACGGCCAGAAAACAAAGCTTGATCAATAAGCTTTCTTCTATATGCAGAACCCATAAATTAACTTTTTATCAATGATCTCAGTGAGGAGGGGGTTCTCCTGATGCTGTTTATTCAAAGAGCATCTGCTGGGATTCTTGTAGACAATATACAAACTTATAATCATGAAAGTAACAGTAGTAGGAGCAGGAAATGTAGGCGCAACCTGTGCTGATGTACTCGCTTATCGGGAAATTGCCAATGAGATCGTCCTTGTAGATATCAAGGAGGGATTTGCAGAAGGAAAGGCTTTGGATATTTGGCAAAAGTCTCCCATCAATTTGTACGATTCAAGAACGATTGGTTCGACCAATGATTATGCAAAGTCTGCTAATTCCGACGTGGTAGTGATCACTTCTGGGTTGCCTAGAAAGCCAGGCATGAGCCGTGATGACCTTATCGAGACCAATGCGGGAATCGTAAAGTCTGTTACAGAAAATGTTATCAAGCATTCTCCAAATGCTATTTTAATCATCGTGTCAAATCCTTTGGATGTGATGACCTATCAGGCACATCTGGTGTCTAAACTGCCTAGAGAGCGTGTAATAGGTATGGCCGGAATACTGGATACAGCACGTTACAGGGCCTTCTTGGCTGAAGCGCTGAACGTTTCTCCTAAAGACATTCAAGCAGTATTAATGGGCGGTCACGGTGATACCATGGTGCCGCTTCCTCGCTATACTACGGTTGGAGGAATCCCTGTAACAGAGTTGATCGAAGAAGATAAATTGAACGCAATCATCGAAAGGACCAAAACTGGTGGAGGCGAATTGGTAAAATTGATGGGTACTTCTGCATGGTACGCTCCTGGGGCCGCTGCTGCACAAATGGTAGAGGCTATCGTTAAAGATCAGCGTAGGGTTTTCCCTGTTTGTATAAAACTTGAAGGAGAGTATGGCATAAATGATTGCTATTTAGGTGTTCCGGTGATTTTAGGCAAAAATGGGGTGGAAAAAGTTATTGAACTTCAACTGAACGATAAAGAGAAGGCTGATTTGGAAACTTCCAGACAGCATGTGCGTGAAGTGATGGAAGTGTTAGAAAAATTCTAATCATAGTTTGCCATAATAGTAAAGAGGTCATGGTATCTTCCTGGCCTCTTTTTTTGTGCCATGGATTGGATTTTTTGAGCCAGCGCATAATGTCTATCATTTTGGCGGATTCCTTTCCAAACATTGATCGCTAGCATAGGTTATGTCTCAAAATAAAACTTTTTGCATATGAGTGATCATGTATATAAAATCATCGAACTAACGGGCTCTTCTACTGACTCTATCGAAGATGCCGTAGAAAGGGCAGTCGAAAAAGCCGCAGAAACGATACGCCACCTGCGTTGGTTTGAGGTGACGGATACCCGTGGCCTTATTGAAGAAGGCAAAGTAAAATATTACCAAGTAACCTTGAAAGTGGGCTTTACCATGGAGGACGAATAGACAATTTTCTTCGATTACCAAGATGAGAATACAATATTGCCCTTGAATACGCGATTTACTTTAGTAATTTGCATAGTGAAAGTGCAATAATGTTCTGGGGAATTCTTGGTATAGATTAAACTTATGTCGAAAAAGTCAATTGTTATAACTGCTGTAGTTGTTCTGGTGTTGGGCGTTGTGGGCTATTATGCCTATCGGTATGTATTCCTTAAAGAAGAAATCAATCTATTTTCGTTGGTTCCCGATAGTGCACTCTTAGTATATGAATCAAATAATATATCAGAAGATTGGCAGAACCTCCAGGATAAGGAGCTATGGAAAACCCTTCGGTCTATTCCAGCCATGGCGCAAGCAGAGCAGGATATTGCGCTGCTCGATACCCTAGCACGTCAACAAGCTTCCAACAGCATAAAATTCTTTCATAATCGGCCTTTCCTGATGTCTATGCACGCTGTGAGCAAAGACGAATTCGACTTTTTATATGTAGTAGAGGTCGATCAAGATGACTTTTCAGTCATTAACAAAACCCTCAGATCTATAAAAGAATCTTGGGAGGCAAGAGAGCAAAAAAGGGTTTTCAATGGGTTTGACATTTTTGAACTCAGAGATAGAAGTACATCTAGGGTTTTTACTTATATCATTGAAAAAGGGCATTTCATTGGAAGTTTTTCACCTCTTTTGGTTGAAGATGCTATTCGGAATATCAACAACAATTTTGTCAATAGCTTTTTGGCTTTGCGCAATCAAGCTCAAGGTATCTCTGGTGTAGATGCCTCAACAGGTAAGCTTTACATTAATTTACTGCGGTTGCCCGATTACTTTTCGCTTTTTGGAAAGGAGCATGACAAAAAGAACATCGTAAGCCATTTCGGAGAGGTTGCTTTCTTAGAAGTTGACCTTCAGGGAGAAAGTCCTTTGTTTAATGGGTTTACAGTTGCAGGTACCTCCACAAACGATACTTGGTTAGGTACTTTCAAAGGACAAAAGCCACAAACGTTGGGCTTTGCCAATCTTTTACCGGACAGGACAAGTGTTTTCCACCACATTACTTTCGATAATGCTCTAAACTGGTTGGTTGGGCTCAAACAGTTCTGGCTAGCCAACAGCCCTAAGCAAATGGAGGTTTGGGACAACTTTACCGCAGCTTACGGCATAGCGCAGGAAGATATCTTCACCTTTTTTGAAAAAGAGGTAGGCTTGGCGATCTTGGAATCTATTGAAATACAGTCGCCCGATAAGTTGGCTTACTGGCGTTGCAAAGAAGTAGGCAGGGCGCTTGAAGCACTGGATGCCCTGGCTGAGCAGGCGAGCATCGCTAGAGGGGACACCTTATATGCTGAAGAATACAGTGGAGTGAAAATACGGCAATTGGACTTGGAAGAATTTCCTGCTATGGTATTGGGTGAGATGTTTGAGGGGTTTGAAACTTGCTATTATATGCCGCTCGATGCTTATATCGTTATCGGAAATAATGTACAAGTATTGAAAAGCCTTCTTAATGATATAGAAAGGGAAGCTACATGGGGAAAATCCGTAAAGCATAATGAGTTTTTATCCAACTCTATCAAAGAATCCAATTATGAATTGATGATTAATACCCCGAAAGTATGGCCCATGCTTTCGGAAGGCTTAGGGCCTAAGTGGGAAAGCATTGCGCAAGAAAATAATGTGGCATTAAAACAATTGGAGCTGATAGGCCTTCAGTTTAGCAATATTGATGATGCTTTTTATACAAGCATTACCTTGAAACAAGGGCCTCCATTGGCAGCCAAAGCCCAAGCCGACCTCATGAATGTGCATCATGTTTATTTGGACCGAGATATTATTACAAAGCCTTTCATTGTCAAAAATCATACGAATGGGAATAGAGAAGTTTTGCTTCAAGATTCTGCATTCATGGTGCATTTGATCTCTTCGGAAGGCAGGATTTTATGGAAGGATTCCGTAAGCGCGCCCATTATAGGAGAAGTAGTCCAAATTGATTATTATGGAAATGGAAAGCTGCAATACTTCTTCGTCACGGAAAATCAGATACATATCATTGATCGCGAAGGGAATTATGTGCCAGGTTTCCCTTTGTCACTGGATTATGGAGTTGGGCATGCAGCTGTTATAGATTACGATAATAGTAAGCGTTATCGGTTCATGGTAAGCGATACCCGGGGCAATATATATATGTACGACAAAGAAGGAAGGAACCTAGAAGGATGGGCACCCCGCCGTATGGATTTTAAACTTTCGAGTGCCCCTGGACATTTAAGGGTCCGTGGCAAAGACTATATATATGCTGTGCAAGAAAATGGGGAAGTGAAGGTGCTGAATCGCCGAGGAGAAATGTACCCAGGTTTTCCCCTTAAGCTTGAAGGTAAAATAAAAAGCCCATTATTTATTGAAATAGGGGCAAATGCTGCACAAACCAAGTTCACAACGGTTACTGAAAATGGTCTTCTGGTTCAGTTTAACCTAGAAGGAAAAGTCCTCTCTCGAGAGCAGTTGTACAAGCCTTCTGCTGCTACCACTTTCAGAATTGTGCCTGGCGCTCTCAATAGAGGTCACGTTATCCTGCGGCAGGATATGCGCAGAGTAGCAGTGCTGGGTAGAAAGGGGGAGGTCATGTTTGAAAAAGATTATCTTTCTTCTGAAGAGATGAAAGCACAATACTACTATTATAGTACTGAAAATATCAAAATTGCCATCACCGATCCAGTCCAAAGTTTCACCTACATATATGATATTGCCGGCAATCTCATTAGCGGTCAACCCATAGAAAGCGACGATGAGATTGGTCTTTTGTATTATGAAGGGAATAATAATTTCCGATTGTATAGCGTATATGGACGCAAGTTTTCCTTAGGATCTTTCTAAGGTAGCTTTATTGTTTTTGTAGCTTTTGTGTGATGATTCTTTTGAAGAAGAAGTAGAAGCCTACAATGGAAAGCGCCAATAAAATGAGGAATGATATCTGATTGATGTTGCTTTGGCCTCCGCTAATGGTTTCTCTTAAAGCTGAAGCCGTACTGCCTACCCAGATAAACAACAATGTACGGGGCAACATCCCTAAAAACCCCGCCCAAATGAACTGAAAGAAGGGAACCCGCATCATGGATAGCACGACATTCATGATGGCAAAGGGCAATATGGGCGATATCCGGCACAGGATGATAAAAGTGAAAGACTGTTGATTCACGGCCTGCATCAGATTGTTTACCTTAGGCAGATCTTTTATCGCATCCAAAAATCTTCCTTGGTCGGCCGATCTTGCCAAATGATATCCTACAGCGGATGCTGCTAAGTAGGCCACCAGCATATAAGGAACAGCTTGCCAACTGAGAAAGTACCCGCTCACCAACGCTACGAAAGTGGTGGGCGTAAGGGCCAACGCCATGCTGACAGTTGTGCCTATGTAAAATATTGCCCATTGCATGCTTGTAAAGGACCTTAGGTAAGGCTCATATTGCAATACAGTATAGGTTATAATGGCACTACAAAGCAGAGGCATTATGGACATCCAGAGCAGTAGAAAAAATGAAAGTTTGTTCTTGCGGAGAAGTTGAACAGGAGACATCAATAGACGTTAAAGAGATAAAAAATGGGTAACTTGCTGCAAGTTAATAAAACACCTAGACTTTTAGGGAAAGAAAGGCCAGGCGATACGCAGGTCATTTTTCGAAACCAAAATAGGTGATGAAATAAACTTTGAATTATCGGAATGGTAAACGTGCTTGACACGGCTGCTCATGCGTTACCCATTATAATCTTTACAACCTTTTATATTATTGCTTATGAAATTCGGAACAAAAGCCATTCATGCAGGCATTCGTCCTGATCCTTCAACAGGGGCTATCATGACGCCTATTTATCAGACTTCTACCTATGTGCAGACTTCCCCAGGGGAGCACAAGGGGTATGAATATTCTAGAACCCATAATCCAACCCGAACGGCTTTGCAAGACAGCCTAGCAGCACTTGAAAATGGCAAATATGGCTTATGCTTTGCTTCTGGGCTGGCATCTGCAGATGCTGTTATCAAGTTGTTGAAACCCGGCGATGAGGTAATATGCTCGAATGATTTATATGGAGGGAGCTATAGGATTTTTACTAAAGTATTTGCCAACTACGGGATCAAGTTCCATTTCATTGGGATGGAAGATGTTGGTAATATCGCCCAATATATTAATGAGAATACGAAAATGATGTGGATCGAAACGCCTTCAAATCCCATGATGCAAATCATCGATATTGAAGGTGTGGTGGCGGTGGCCAAGCAACATGGAATCAAGGTTGTGGTAGACAATACTTTTTCCACGCCTTATTTGCAGACGCCTCTCGATTTAGGAGCAGATATCATCACGCATTCGCTTACCAAATATATTGCAGGTCACTCCGATGTGGTCATGGGCGCGCTTATCTTAAATGACAAGGAATTGGCTGACCAATTGGCATTTATTCAAAATGCTTGCGGTGCGGTACCCGGTCCTCAAGATTGCTTTTTAGTGCTTAGAGGTATCAAAACTTTGCATGTGAGAATGCAGCGACATTGCGAAAATGGCCAAAAGGTAGCGCATTATCTGAAATCGCACCCTCGAGTAGATGCCGTCAACTGGCCTGGTTTTGAATCCCACCCGAATCATCACATTGCTAAAAAGCAAATGCGCGATTTTGGTGGTATGATCTCTTTTACTTTAAAAGGCGATGCTGTTGAGGACGCGGTATCGGTGCTGGAAAAATTTAAACTCTTCGCTTTGGCCGAATCGCTGGGCGGGGTAGAGTCGTTGAGCGGACACCCAGCTACGATGACGCATGCAAGCATACCCAAAGAAGAAAGGGAAAAGGTAGGCCTAAAGGATTCCTTGATTCGGTTAAGTGTAGGAATCGAGGATGCTGAAGACTTGATTGACGATTTGAAACAGGCACTGGGCTAGTACATGCCAAACTATAAAACAGCATTAAAGAACAAAGTGCACCTCGTTTTTCTATATGATAAAACGGTGTGCACTTTGTAGTTAATGTGCGTTTAGCTCAAACTAATTGGTCTCCAAAATTTGGAAAAGCTCGTCTAACTCTGGAGTAAGAATTATTTCCGTCCTTCTGTTCTTCTGCTTCCCTTCCGCTGTTTCATTAGGGTTAAGAGGCGCATGCTCACCTTTGCCAGCAGCAGTTATTTTAGTAGGATCTACGCCGGATTCCGTAAGAATATCCACGATAGAAGTAGCCCGAAGCACACTTAAATCCCAGTTATTTTGCATGTATTGTGACTTTCTGGAGATGGGCACATTATCGGTATGGCCTTCTACCATAATATTGATATCGGGATTATCTCTTAAAACACCCGATAGTTGTTTCAAGGCTTCAATCCCTTTTTTGTCCACTACAATACTGCCTGAACCGAAAAGAAGCTGCTCTGCTAGCGACACGTAAACCTTGCCGTTTTTGATATTTACGGTCAGGTCGTTCTCTTTGAAATTGAGAAGTGCTTGGCTCACTTTATGTCGCAAATCGTTTACTGCCTTTTCTTTTTCCTCCAATACCTTTTCTAGCTCGTGGATTTTTTTCTGCTGGTCCACAAATTCTTTGCTCAACTTGTCGCTGTTTACCAATAGGTTGTTGTAGTATCGCTCTAGCTCACCATATTTCTTGTTCATTTGAGTTGTGTCCGAAACGAGTTTGCTGATCTCACCATTGAGCCTTTCTATTCTATTGTTGAGGTTGGCAATTTCTTCTTTGGCCATTTCTAGCTGTTCCTCCAAATCTGCTCTTTCATTTTCTGTATTGATTTTGTCGGTTAGCAAGGCATCATATTTTTTAGTCGAAACGCAACTAGAAAGGGAGATCGATACAAACAAAAACATGCCGATCAGCTTATAATAAAGTGGATATTTCATAATGTTTTAGTCAGGTTAATTTAGCTTGCCAATATAAAGCATATCCCTCTAATATAAAATAGTGTTAGGAAGGATTGGGTCGTTCTGCTGCCTTTTTAATCCCATGCTTTTGACTTATATTGATGGTAAAAATTCAAGATATGAATACAGAAGGAATGCTTAAAGAAGGTGCTTTGAAAGGGAAGACCTTTATCGTTACGGGTGGTGGTACAGGATTGGGAAGATCGATGGGGAAGTATTTTCTCGAACTAGGCGCAAACCTGGTGATAACCAGTAGAAAAATTGAGGTGCTGGAAGAGTCTGCCAAAAAGCTTGAGGAAGAAACTGGAGGGAAGGTGCTGGCTGTGGCCTGCGATGTCCGAGATTATGAATCCATCGAAGCTGTGATAGAGGAAACGGTAAAGTCTTTTGGAAAAGTGGATGGCGTTTTGAACAATGCAGCAGGAAACTTTATCAGCCCTACGGAACGCTTGAGTGCGAAAGCTTTTGAAACTGTCATCGATATTGTGTTGAAAGGGACATGCAATTTCACTTTGGCTATGGGAAAACATTGGATAGACCAAAAGCAAGCGGGGGTCTTTTTGAATATTGTTACTACTTATGCCTGGACGGGCTCCGGATATGTTGTGCCCTCAGCTTGTGCTAAAGCTGGAGTTTTGGCGCTAACACGCTCGTTGGCTGTTGAATGGGCAAAGTATGGAATACGATGTAACGCCATTGCGCCGGGTCCTTTCCCCACAGAGGGTGCTTGGAGCAGGTTGCTACCAGGAGAAATGGTAGAACGCTTCGATCCAGCAAAGAAAGTGCCTTTAAAAAGGACAGGTGAGCATCAGGAGTTGGCCAACCTTGCAGCATATCTTATGTCCGATTTTTCTGCCTATGTAAATGGGGAAGTGGTGACCATAGATGGTGGAGAGTGGCTGATGGGAGCAGGAGAGTTTAACAACCTAGAGGCTGTTCCGAGTGAGATGTGGGATTTGCTAGAGCAAAAAAGAAAGCGATAATGGGTAAATAATATTCAGGGAAGCTATACTTTGCCCTATTGCCTATGACAAAAAGATATGTAATTGCCGATATACATGGTTGCTCGGCCACTTTCCAAAAGTTGCTGAGAGAACAGGTAAAACCTAAAAAAGAAGACGAAATCTATCTGTTGGGAGATTATGTGGATCGGGGCCCTGATAGCAAAGGTGTATTGGATACTATCTTTAAAATGCAGCAAGAGGGTTTTACGATGAATTGTTTGCGAGGAAATCATGAGCAGTTTTTGTTGGATGCCCTTGATGATAATGAATTTGAAATGCATTGGCTTGATAATAACGGAGGGGCAGAAGCCCTGGCAAGTTTTGGCGTCGATTCAGTGAACGATATCCCTTCTAATTATATCCAATTCATAAAGGATTTGCCGTACTTTTTCGAGCTCCCCGACTGTTTTTTGGTGCATGCTGGTTTTAATTTCAAAGCAGAAAAACCGTTTGAAGATAAAAAGGCCATGCTCATGATCCGAAACTTTCCAGTAAATCATCCATTGGTAGAAGGCAAAAGAATTATTCATGGACATACGCCTACACCTTTACATAAGATCAAAGCGGCACTACATGATGAGACTACTGTGAAAATAAATCTTGATGCTGGATGTGTTTATAAAGACGCTCCGCAGATGGGCTATCTTATTGCGCTGGAGTTGAACGCTTGGCAGCTTTTGGCTGAACGCTGCATTGATCCAGTCAGTAGCTAATCCCTATGGGAATAAATGTTAATACATCAGAACCCTTTCGACAAAAATTGCTTATTTTGGATGATCTGAAATCATAATCAAGAAGGACAGGCAATTGAGAAATTTTAAAATTTATAGGTCCTCTGCGGGGTCAGGAAAAACATTCACACTCACCAAGGAATATTTGAAGCTGGCATTAAAGTCTCCAGAATACTTCAAGACCATATTGGCGGTAACCTTTACAAATAAGGCTACTCAGGAGATGAAGAGCCGGATCATTGAGCAATTGGATAAAGTATCTGAAGGCGAGGCAACGACGCTGCTACCGGAGTTGTGTCAAGCTACAGGTTTGGATCCAGTGGCACTACAGGCCAGGGCAAAACAGGTGCTTACCAATATTCTACACAATTATTCCCAATTCTCGGTAAGCACGATCGACAGCTTTTTCCAAAAAGTAATTCGGGCATTTACAAGGGAGATAGGGTTGCAGTCTGGCTTTACCCTTGAGTTGGACCAAAAGAAGGTTTTGGAAGAAGTGATAGACCTCGTCCTTCAAGATGTAGGAAAGAATGAGCAGCTTACACATTGGCTGACCCAATTTGCAGAAGAAAAAGTAGAAGCTGGGAGCAATTGGGACTTCAGAAAAGATATCCGAATGCTGGGTCAGGAAATTTTTCAAGAGCATTATAAATCTTTTGAAAAAGACATCGCCGCTACGGTGAAACAAGAAGATTTCATTCCAGAATTGTTGAAAAAGCTAAAGGACATCACGCAGGCTTTTGAAAATGAGATGAAATTCTGTGGAGCGAAAGCCTTGGAAATAATGGCTGCGCACGGTTTGGACATAGATGATTTCTCCAATAGAAAAGGGGGCGTGATGGGCTACTTGGAGAAGATTACAAAAAAAGATGACTACAAACCAGGCGTGAGGGCAAGGGAGGCCCTTCTCGGCCCAGAAAATTGGCACACAAAAACCTCGAAGAAGGCCACTCAGATAGCTGAAGCTGTTATGGCCGGACTAGGGGAGTGTTTGGAAAATGCTGTTTTAAAATATGATACGCATTACCCTCAGTATGAATCGGCCCGACAAATCATGCGACTCATATACACTTTTGGCATCTTGGCGAACATTACTCAAAAACTAGAGGAGTATAGAAATGAACATGACGTGATGCTGATCTCTGATGCAGGCACCTTCCTAAAGGAAATCATTGGTGGCAATGACGCCCCCTTTATATATGAGAAGATAGGCGCTACATATAAGCACTACTTAATTGATGAATTTCAGGACACTTCTGGTTTTCAGTGGGAAAACTTTCGGCCTTTGGTACAAAACAGTTTGGCCGAAGGACACAGCAATCTAGTAGTGGGTGATGTAAAGCAATCCATTTATCGTTGGAGGGGAGGGGATTGGCAGCTATTGTTGGAAAAAATTGTAGAGGACATAGGTGCTGCTCAAACCGAGGAATTGAACCTGAATCAAAACTGGCGCAGCGGAAAGAACATTATCGAATTCAACAACAGCTTGTTTGCCGGTACTCCTTCGCTATTGGAGGCACTGAGCCTGGAAGGTTTAAAAGATATAGAAAGCGAGTCGTTGCAGGAGTTTTTGAAAGTAGAAGCCTCAAAGATTGCGACTGCTTATAAAGACGTTTTTCAGGAGTTTCCACCTCAGAGGGATAGCCAGGTCAGCCCGGGGTATGTGAATATTTCCTTTGTGGATACGCCAGAGGAAGAAGAGGAAGCACCCGAAGCGCAATCTGTGAGTTGGAAGGACGAAGTTTTGAAAAGAATACCGAAGATGGTAGAAGGTTTTCAGGACAATGGCTATGCTTTGAAAGACATCGCCTTTTTGGTACGCAATAAAAGTGATGGGAAACTGATTGCTGATAGACTTCTGGCTTATAAAAGCCTACCTGAAGCCAAGGCCGGTTACCGATACGAAGTGATTTCATCTGAATCACTTAAGATAGGGTCGGCAGTTTCTGTAGGCATGATCATCAATGCGCTCCGCTATTTCGACAATCCTTCGGATGTGATTGCCAAAGCGAATATGATACATGACTATCAGGTATATGTTCGGGATAGGCATGTAGATCAGCATGCACTTTTTATAGCAGCAGTCAATGAAACAGTTCCCTATGATTGGTTGCCTGAAGATTTTAAGTCGGTCGGGCCTGGTCTTTCGAGCCTTCCGTTGTATGAAGTGGTAGAAGTATTGATAAGGATATTTGAACTGCAAGACTTGAATGGAGAGTATGCCTATATGCAGGCCTTTCAGGATACTGTGTTAGAATATAGCAAGAATGAAAATGCTGATATCGCTTCTTTTTTGAAATGGTGGGATGACCAAGGGCATGATACAACCGTGCAGATTTCGGATACCACCGATGCGATGAAAATCATGACCATCCATAAATCCAAAGGGCTGCAGTACAAGGTAGTGGTAGTGCCTTTTTGTGATTGGAAAATTGACCACGACCCTACCCAGAACAACACTTTATGGTGTTGCTCGGACCTGCCCCCTTTCAACGAAATCCCTTATTTGCCGCTCAAATATTCGGGTAGTCTTAAGTCTACCATATATCAAGAAAGCTACTATGAAGAGCGCGTAAAGGCTTTTATGGATGCTTTGAATATGCTTTATGTGGCCTTTACCAGAGCTGAGGAAAACCTTTGGGTAATGGGAGCACTGCCGAAGAGGAATAAAAAGGGGGAGATGAGTATTCAGCGTGTTTCCGATCTCATCTATACCTATTTTGATACTTCATTGGAACACCAAAAAGGGACAGTGAACTTACAATCTTATTGGGACAGAGAAAATAACGTCTTCTCATTTGGTGAATTAAGTCCAGTGCAATCTGCCAACAAAAAGCAATCTCCAGGTATCGTTTCCCTAAGCCATTACCCTTCATTTCCATGGAGAGATCGTATTGCGATCAAGCCTCGACAAACGAATTTCCTTCTGGAAGAAACACCAGCAGTGCAAAGGATTAACTATGGACTACTGATGCATGATATTTTGGCGCAGGTGGCCTTGAAGGATGACTTGCCCACGGTCATCAGGCAATACCTCTTCGATGGCGTGCTTTCGAAACAAGAGGCAGAGGTTTTGGAAGAAAAACTTGAGAAGGTGCTGCAGCATCCAGAAGCAAAAGGATGGTTTGAGGAAGGCTGGGAGGTGAAAACGGAAATTCCTGTTTTACCTTTATCGGGAAAGCTGAACCGTCTGGACAGGGTCATGATCAAGGGAAAACATGCTGTTGTTGTGGACTTTAAGTCGGGATCTGTTCAAGACAAGTACAAGTCTCAGGTAAGACGGTATGCCCAGTTGTTGAAGGATATGGGTTATGCGCCAGTGGAAGGATATGTGGTGTATTTGGAGCCAGTTACGATTGTGAATGTTGAGTTTTGAGTCTGATGTGA
>CAYTTV010000069.1:0-15610 GCA_964440915.1 uncultured Roseivirgaceae bacterium | reverse complement strand
GAATTGCCTGTATTGCCAAATATAGAGATCATAGCCCCAATGGTAATAATAGCAGCCATCCATGGTCCTGCAAATAGTTCGGAAGCCTCTGCCAATGGTGAGCCTGAATTGGCCAAGTTGGGCAATGTACCTACGGCTATAAACTGCACCAAAGTATAGATCACCGTTACCAAAAACACCATCGTCAACAGTGCAAAAGGTATATCACGCTTGGGGTTTTTAAATTCCCCAGCAGCCCCAGGTGTGTTTTCAAAGCCACAATAGGCGAATAGTAGCAATAGCACTGCTTGGGATATGGAGTCAAAAGAAATAGAAGGAACCTCGGCAGCAAACAATTCTGTGTTTACGGCAAACAATCCGATACCTATAAACAGCACCAATGGAATTGATTTGATAATCGTTAATGCCACGGCCATCTTTGCGCCTTCTTTCACACCCATCACATTGATCCAAGTGAGCAAACCTAAAGAGAGCGTGATAACCAATACGCGCCCCCAACCTTCTGTGGCACCGGGCCATAAATACCCAAAGGCCAAAGCAAACCCGACAGAAAGGGAAGCTACAGAAGTGACCCGTGCCAACCAAGTCATCCACCCTACCTCAAACCCCACAAATTCTCCAAATGCTTCACGGGTATAGAGATAGGCACCTCCCGGTTCGTCGAAATAGCTGGCGGCCTCGGCAAAGCACAATACCAATATGGCTACCGCGCATCCTGCTAGCAATACTGCCCAAATACTGATAGGCCCTAGAAGTAAGGCAGCGGCTGCAGGAAGCAAATAAACGCCGGAACCAATGACATCATTAAGGGAAAGTCCCACAATTTGCCAACGACTTACGGCCCTGATTAATCCTGTAGATGATTTTGTCGATTTGGAATCACTCATGTAACACCTTTCTTTTTTAGATTAAAGCATAAATAGAAACAGAAACACAAGGCTGTCTCAAATGCTTATGGATTGATCTTTAGGAAGGTTATCCTGTTTCCCGCTATAAAAGGGAGGGATACAAACTTAAAAAAATATGTAGCAAAACTAAAGAAAAACGACAAAACTCCTAAAAGCGCCCTATTTTGTTACGAAAGATATTTTTCCTAATCCAACATCCAGGTCGAAAGTAAGGAGGTTTTGTGCATTCTCCTTATAGCTACTGTTGGCGTAAACGTTGGGTTTAATCTGGTGGAAACCATCTCCAAGAGAGATACGACAAAGAGGAGAATTATTGATATATACGATTACAGGAATATTGCTGGGCGGAAGTGATATATTCAAATTGCCTGCCCCAACACTCGCGGAGATGCGATTGCTATCGAGACTATTATCGCCCAAGCCAAGATTTAACGTGCCAAATCCTACTTCGGCAATCACTACACGTGCCCTACTAAGGTTGACTTGCTCAATATTTAATGATCCCATGGACACTTTCACCATAAAAGTATCCATTACTATTTTGTTCATTTTGCCTGGAGCGTAACCAATTCTGACATCGGCACTGCCTGTGTTTACTTTAAGTTGACGGACAGCCATCTCAGATAAGTCCACGTCTGCTTTTCCGATGCCGTAATTTAAATTAAGAGAAAGGGGTACAGCATCTGTGAGGTATATGTGCCATTTCTTATTTTCAGGAAGGGGCTCTTCATTAAAGACGCTATAAGAGAGCTTTTTGCTTAATCTTACTGGTTGTTCTTGTTCCAGAAAGAAGTTTACCATTTGGGTTTCGCCATGCATCCAGGTATCGAACGTCGGTTTGACTTTCTCATGTTCGGGATTACCAAAAATATTGATAGGATGCCTACTCTTAGTAGGTTTTATAATGCAAGCTCCAGAGGCTGCCTTCAAGGTAAAATCAACAGCCTGTACATATTCATTTTCTACAACTCTATAATGCCTGGCTTCTTGACCCAAAACATTACATATGCTCCCCCACAAGGCAATACAAACGAACAAAATTCTCCCCATGCCTCACTTCTACGATTAATATTTGATGAGGTTACAAAAAAACGAATGATTTAATAGGGAAGATGAAATTAACACGTTGGAGACGGTAACTGTCTCCAACGTCACTACTAAAAGCTATTTTAAAAAAACTCTTTCATTTTGTCAAAAAAGCCCTTCTCATTTTTTCCCGGATTAGGGGCAAAATTAGGGGCATCTCTCAAACCTTCAAGAATGGCCGTCTCTTCTTTTGTCAATTGCTTGGGTGTCCAAATATTTACATGGATGAGTTGGTCTCCTCGTCCATAACCGTTAATATCTTGTATCCCTTTTCCTCGAAGTCTCAATATCTTCCCGCTCTGCGTGGCTGGCTCAATCTTGATTTTCACGAAACCGTCTATGATAGGCACTTCAACGGAAGTACCCAAAGCAGCATCGGCAAAGTTTATATAAAGGTCGTAAACTACATTATTCCCTTCTCGCTTCAGCACCGCATGCTCTTCCTCCTCAATTACAATTAGCAAATCGCCAGGAATGCCGCCCCGTATCGGCACATTGCCTTTTCCTGACATAGAAAGTTGCATCCCTTCGCTTACACCAGCCGGTATTTTGATAGGAATTACTTCCTCCTCCATCATACGGCCATCCCCTTTGCATGCATCGCAGGTATCTGTTACAATTTTGCCTTCTCCCCTACAGTTAGGACATGTGCTGCTCGACACCATTTGACCGAGCATGGTATTCATTACCTTTCTCACCTGGCCGCTTCCCCCACACGTAGAACATGTCTGCAAGGATGTCCCATTTTTTGCACCATTGCCATCACAGACTTTACAGGTAACGTGTCGTTTGACTTTTATTTTCTTTTCAACACCATTGGCTACTTCTTCTAAGGTAAGTTTCAGCTTAATTCTTAGATTGGGGCCTTTCCTTCTCCTTGTCTGTCCTCTACCGCCACCGCCACCGAAGAAACTTTCGAAAGGATTGCCGCCACCACCAAAAATATCACCGAACTGGGAGAATATGTCCTCCATATTCATATTTCCACCACCAAAACCGCCGCTATTCACACCTTGGTGACCAAAGCGATCATACCGCTGCTTTTTTTCAGGATTGCTCAGTACTTCATATGCTTCTGCAGCCTCCTTAAATTTATCTTCAGCAGTAGGATCGTCGGGGTTTTTGTCCGGATGAAACTTAATGGCCACTTTTCTATAGGCCTTTTTTATTTCATCGGCAGTAGCATTTTTACTTACTCCTAGAATCTCGTAGTAATCTCTTTTGCTCATTATGTTATGCTCCTATTATAACTCTGGCATACCTGATTACCTTTTCATTAAGGTAGTAGCCATTTTCTATCACATCCACTATTTTTCCTTTCAGGCTTTCTTCCGGTGCAGGCGTATGGGTGATGGCTTCATGAAGATCAGCATCAAACTCTTTCCCTTTCAGATTTCCCATGGGCTTTAGCCCCTTTTGCTCCAACGACTTATTCAGTTTGTTGTATATAAGCTCAATGCCTTCTTTTATAGACTTAACATCCTCCTGAGATTCCATGGCTTGGGTGGCACGCTCAAAATCATCAAGCACTGGTAAAAGAGCAGAAACCAAATCTTCATTGGCTGTTTTTATTAGGTCCAAACGCTCTTTTGCATTGCGTCTTCTGAAATTCTCAAACTCAGAATATAGCCTTATGTACTTATCTTTGGCCTCTTCCAACGCTGCTTTTAATGCAGCCAATTCGTCTACTTCTTCTTGGACGTTTTCTTGTTCTTGGTTGGCCTCCTTCGCTTCAACTTCACCTGAAGCAACGTTCTCCTCTTCCTCATTCAGTATTGTTGGCTCCTTATCGGTATATTCATCCGCCCTTTCATTGGGCTCTGTATTGATATTTTCCTTTCCCATATTAAAAATAAATTTTCTACTTAGATTAAGCTTTAAAGAGGCAATTATACTGCCAAGGTCATTGCCTATGACAATTTGACACTTTTATCCAACCTTATTCCTGCAGAGCCTGCCATATCATGTCCTTTAATGTGGTCAGTCCCATCTGAGCTATCGATGAGATGAATACATAAGGAATGTCTTTGGGAAGCTCTTTCTCCATAGCCGTTTTTAATTCTTCATCCAACAAATCAGCTTTGGAAATAGCCAGCAATCTTGTCTTATCCAAGAGCTGCGGATTATATTTCTCTAACTCACCTAAAAGTATCGCATATTCTTCTCTTATATTGGCAGAGTCGGCAGGCACCAGAAACAATAAAACAGAATTTCTTTCAATATGCCTCAAGAACCTGATTCCCAAACCTTTTCCTTCTGAAGCACCTTCTATGATACCAGGTATATCGGCCATTACAAAGGATTTGTAGTCGCGATAATCCACCACACCTAGGTTGGGAACCAAAGTTGTAAAGGGATAATCGGCAATTTCGGGCTTGGCAGCCGAAATGGCAGACAAGAGCGTAGATTTTCCTGCATTAGGAAAGCCCACTAGTCCCACATCAGCCAGCAACTTTAACTCCAGCACAATCCACTCTTCTATGCCCTCCTCGCCCGGCTGTGCAAAACGTGGAGTTTGGTTCGTTGCAGATTTAAAATTCGCATTGCCTAAGCCTCCTCTTCCTCCAGGGGTAAGGATTACCTCCTGTCCATCTTCTATTATTTCAGCTTTTACCTCGCCCGTTTCAGAATCTTTCGCTACTGTTCCTATGGGCACATCGAGGACTATGTCTTCCCCATCCTTTCCTGTCTTTCGGCTTCCTGCACCATTTTCACCCCTGCCGGCAATAACGTGCTTTTTGTATCGAAGATGTAACAATGTCCACAGTTGGCTATTCCCTCTTAGAATAATGTGACCACCCCGTCCACCATTTCCTCCATCAGGACCGCCTTTCGGCACATGCTTTTCCCTCCTTAGGTGGACAGACCCTGCCCCACCTGCGCCCGATCTGGAACAAAACTTGACGTGATCTATAAAATTTGATGAAGCCAATAGATAATTATTTTAATGTCTAATGTTTAATGTCTAATTTCTTTTAGAGATTCTAAGTGATGGCTCCCATTATTTAATTGCCAATTGACAATGCCTGCCCTCAAACGCAATACTCCCTAAAACCTAAAAAATGCCATTTGTCTATTTTTCTTTAAAATCGTCTATCTTTTCACATATCTGATCAAATATCTCTTCGATGCTGCCTACACCCAAAATTTGAGCATACTTGTGTTTCTTGTCATAGTAGTTGGCAACGGGGAGCGTTTCTTCCTTATAGACTTTTATTCTAGTCTGTATTTTGGTTTCATCTTGATCATCAGCTCTGCCGGATGTCTTGCCTCTGTTTTTTATTCTTGCTATCAGTTCATCTTCGGGCACATCGAGGGCAATCATCCCAGCTATGGGTGCCCCCTTTTCTTCTAGCAAGCGGTCTAGTGCGGAGGCCTGTGTGACAGTCCTTGGAAATCCATCGAAAATAAACCCATTGGCACCTTCGTTTTCTTTGATGGTCTCATCTACCATTCCGATCACTACCTCATCAGGCACGAGATTGCCTTCGTTCATATAGCCTTGTGCTAGCTTGCCCAGTGCTGTACCTTCACTGAGGTGCTTTCTAAAAATATCACCAGTGGCTATATGCTTCAAGTTATATTTTTGAATTATTTTCTCACTTTGAGTGCCCTTTCCTGCACCTGGAGGGCCAAATAATATGATGTTCAGCATAGTAAAATTATTTTTTAATGTTTGAAATCATGAAATCGGATCTTCCGAAAGTTGATAAAGATCTTTAAGGTTCCGTCCATATCCATCATAATCCAATCCGTATCCGACCACAAATGTTTTTGGAATGGGAAAACCGATGTATTGAATATTTATTTCTCGCTGGACGGCCTCTGGCTTAAACAACAACGTAGCTACAGCAAATGAGCCAACGCCCTTATCCTTTAAAAATGTCCCTACATGGGCAATTGTGTTCCCACTGTCCACTATGTCTTCTATAACTACGACATGTCTTCCCTTTAATTCTTCTTTTAACCCCACCAACTCATTTACAGTGCCTGTACTGGATGTGGATTCATAAGAGGAAAACTTGGCAAAAGAAAGCTCACAAGGTATATCGATTTCTTTCATGAGGTCGGAAGTAAACATAAAAGCACCATTCAATATTGCTATGAACAAGGGATCTTGGCCTGCATAATCTTGATTGATGGCTTTAGCCAGCACTTTCACCCTCTCTAGGATTTTGTTGTGAGGAATAAAAATGCTAAATGCTTTGTCCTTGATTTTCATGTTTCTTCCAATACGCTAGCGCATTAAAAAATAACGCACCAACGGCAAATGACAAAAAATAAAAAAAGCCCTGTGTTTCATAGGGCATACAAAGATAAATATTTCTTTTACATATAATAAGATACTTCAAGAGGAATTGCCTCCGAACCTCTACCTTTCTTTTAAGGCCTTATAAAGCTTCCATCAAGATCTTGTACATTGACAACATGCTGACTATATCGTTTTTATGCACTTTCTCATCTGGAGAATGCACATGACTTTCTGGCGCTCCTATAAAACACCAATCAAAAGGATAAGGGGACAATTGAAGTTCTTTTCCGTCGCTAGCACCAGTGCCTTCTACCTCGATTTGAAAAGGAATGCCCGACGTTTCTGCTAGGGCTACGATCTTATCTACATAGGACCTTCTTGGAATATAGCTGTCTCTTAGAGAAATGGCTACACCCTTGCCGGGCCTAACTGCCTCAGTAACCCAAGTGATGTCGGAGATCAAGGCTTGTCGGACTTGGAAGCGCTCGTATATGAATTTTGCTAAAAAAGGAACGGATCCTCCCCCATGTTCTTCCCAACAACTGAACACAATAATGCCGTTTTCTAAAGTTTCTGCAAGCCGTAGCGCGTTGTACACCCCAAGCCTGTTGTCAAGGTATGGCGATTGTATGTAATCTCTCGTTTCTCTAAAGTTGTTTTTGAACACCAAACTAGTACCCCTTTCGATTCCTCTTCCAAAATCATAAGCAAGATCATAGTGATTGCCCACAACAAGCTTGCATTCTATAGGGCCTAATGCATCCTGACCTGTTAGCCAGTAACCCGATTTCACTTCAGGGCCACCAATAGGAACAAGTTGATTCGCATGACGCACCGTGAAACCTATGCTGTCCATGTGAGCAAATACAGCAGTTCTTGGAGTCCCAAAACTTAGCACGATACAATCCATAAGTTCATCTCCATGAAAAAGGACCGGCTTAGTTTTCCACCTTGCTTGGTTTTCTAAGACATACTCTAAAATGAAAGCTTTCATGGCAGCCTCCTCACCAGAAGGTGCGTGCACTCCTAGTAGATCCTTCAATAGTTGCATGGGCATTGTCTCATGTTTAAAGGCAAAACAGGAGCAAATATAGCAACATTAAACAATTGAAATCTTCTAGTTGATTTTTAGATAGTTGCTTTTTTAGAAGTATTATTCAGATGCCAGGGTTAAAGAGCAGCCTCTTCAGGGCAGCCATTATAATCTGGTAGGCCAGGTATTTTTTTGCACTTATCTTTTCTGTTGGATATACCGTCATTGTCTTTATCTTTTATCTTGCCCTTATACAGAGGCAAAGCAATACCTGCATAAACATCCACTCCGGTAAGCTTTCCGATGCCCAACATACCCCCTAAATTATCTGAACCCAAAAATAATGGACCTAGTTTTATGCTTGCTCCCAAAGCGAAATTTGTATAGTTATCTATCATCGATATGGGCATAGCCAGCTCAAACCATTTCATCTCTACCCTTGGTGTTATCGATGCTTGAGAAAACTTGCGCATAGCGACGGCTTCTTTTCCACGCAGTCCGTGAATCAACGTAAAATTGGTATAGACTTTTTTGGCTATTCTATAATCTACAAATAAACGGAGGGCGGTGGGCAATCCTGTTTTGAACGAATGTGTTGCCTTGGTCGGATCCAGATCAAATATATCATTGATAACCTCTGTCGGATTCTCTCCAATATCATCCAGGTCCTCCTCGGTGATTATAAAGTGCGATTTCTCAAAAGCGTAATGGTAGGCCATGTCACTATCGTACTTAATACTGCCCATGTCAAGAAGCGACAGTCCGACGCTGAATAAATATTTGTTTGCACTATTGTCCAAATGCACTTCGCCATCCATGACATAGCGGTACTGTTCTATGTGAGGACGGAACTCGTATACTACCCCTATATCAAAGCCCCATCCAGTACCTATTGATTCGGCTTCAAATGGGTTTATTTCATCTTCAAGATCGCTATCGGTACTATATCCATATCTCATTTTGGCTTTTTCAATCTCTAAGAAATATGTCTCATCAGCACCTTCTTGGATACCAAAATCCAAATGTTCACTCACTGCAAAAGCAGAATAAGATCCTATTAACCGCTTTACTGTGACGCCAGCTTTCAAAAAATGAGTTTCCGATTCCCAAACAGTCCTTCCATAGGTTAAGCCTATCTCTGAGAAGGCATTGGCATTTACAGTAAAGGTATTGTTGTTATATTTCTTTCCCACGAGCTCATCCAAATCAATATCATCCAACACTAGGGTCCTTATGCCTTCAGAAACATTATTGCCATGTGCCAACACCCGTGTTCTTGTATGTACAGCTATTCCGCTTTTATTATTTAATTTAAGCAGAAAAGAAGGTCCTCTTAAATCTAATCCTACATTGGCAAGGGCAGGTTTATGCCGATTGGTCTCTTTCAAATAATCATCTTCAAAGTCATTCTCATTCATAAAAAACTTATATGGGGGCGAGGCGCCATCCCAAACGAACATGGTATTGCCAAAAAAGGCGTTCCCAGATACCAAATTTAAATAAAAACCCTGTCGAGTATCTGCTACGTTTGCAGGATTGACTATTACACTATGGGTGCCAGCATAATTGCTTGTTGAAATCCCCATCATGTTTTGTGCTAAAGTTGTGACTGTCATGCACATGCATACCAGAAACGAGCTAAAGAAGAGCTTCATAAATAGGCGGTCTAGGATAAGTTTATATTGAGATATTCCCTTGCATTAAGGCCAGGATCTATCCCATTGCACGATTGAATAATTCAAAGATAAAATAAAATATTTCAATTTTAGCATGAAACTCTTATCATACATTACAAGCTCGTGAATGCATAAATATTGCTCAATATTGTATCAGGGGTTGAGGGTAAGCAATCGACTTTCCATCAAAAGCACACACCGGGGCTAAAAAATGAATAAGCGACAGCTTTCCAGTAATTCATTTCTGGAAAGCTATCGCTTATAATACTGAATATTTAATATTAAAATATTGCTTTTATTAGAACTCTACTACACCATACGCCTGCCTTCCATCGGGATAAACTCCTTCTATCAAGAAGCGGCCACTTATCCCTTGCATAACCTGTACAAACTCACTTACATTTTCAATGCTTCTTTTGTTGATAGAAGTGATGATAAAACCTTCTTTCAAACCAGCTTTGCGCCACTTATCGGAAGTGATATTTTTTAGTTTAACTCCACCCTCAATATTAAATTTGGAGAGTTCTTCCTTGCCTAGGTCCACGAAAGTCGCCCCATCCACTTCGATGGCTTCGTCCTTTTCCACAACTTTCGTTGTTCCTACAGCATTTCTCAAGGTAACTTTCACTGTTTTTTCCTTGCCATCCCTCACGTAGGTAACTTCTACTTTGTCACCAGGACGGCTCCTTCCTATTTGCTCTTGAAGCTGAGCCACAGTATTGATGCCTATGCCTTCTACCTTAGTGACGATATCCCCACTTTTAATTCCAGCTTCCTGTGCAGCACTGTTTTCACCTACTCCCACTATATACACCCCTTTCAGGGCCTTTATACCTTTTTCTTCTGCAAAATTAGCGTCGATATCCCTGATATTGACTCCAAGAAGAGCTCTTTGGACTACGCCATAATCTTTCAAATCCCTCACTACCTTTTTCACCAAAGACACAGGCACAGCAAAAGAATACCCAGCATAGGCTCCGGTTGGCGTGGCTATGGCCGTATTTATTCCCACTAGCTCTCCTCTTAAATTCACCAATGCACCCCCACTATTACCCGGATTCACAGCGGCGTCTGTCTGAATAAAGGCTTCTATCTGCATGCCTTGGCCTTGTTGGTTCAAGATATTGATGTTTCGGGATTTTGCGCTTACGATCCCTGCGGTCACGGTTGAGGTAAGATCAAAAGGATTGCCTACTGCGAGCACCCATTCGCCTACCCTAATTTCATCCGAATCACCATATTTAATGAATGGCAAGTTGTCTGCATCAATCTTGATCAAGGCTATATCTGTAGTAGGGTCAGTCCCTATGAGTTTGGCAACATATTCCCTATTGTCATGTAGTTTCACGACGATGTTGTCTGCATTGGCCACTACGTGATTATTGGTGGCAATATAGCCATCGTTGGAAACAATCACGCCAGAACCAGACGCGGACCGAGGACTGCGCCTATACCGGGGGGTTGGCGTATGCCCAAAAAAGTCTCTGAAATATTCTTCTATGGGGTTTCTATAAACTTGCTGGTCTTGATTCACGCCCATAGTGGACTTGATATGTACTACGCCGGGGGTTGCCTGCTCGGCTGCATATACGAAGTTAAGGCCATCTGGAACTGTAAAACTGGTGTCTGCCAGGAAACTGGCCAACCGGACATTGCTAGCTGGCTCAGTGTCTCTCTGCACATTCTCTTCTGTGCTAAAAAACTTAAAACTTCCTAGTGCTATCAATGCTCCTAATATAGAAGCTAAGAAAACACCAAAATAGAATTGTCTGTTGCTCATAATGTAAAATTTTTAAAGAGATTATAGTATTTCAACGGCTGTAGCACTTTCCTGTTCTGGGAATCCTCATTTTTTGATTCCATTGTCGGAACCCAAAAAAACAATATACTTTACTGATCTCTCATCCATTGATCCCACTAACAAAAAAAGCGAGCCATAGCTCGCCTTTCTTCTTACAAAGACCGCACCTATTTTACTTCAATAAGTGATTTATTTTCTTTTTTCTCCTTTTTAGCTATCACCACATTCAGTACACCATCTTCTTGAGAGGCTTTAATATTGCCCTTGTCTACGTTTTCAGGTAGATAGAAGGTTTGACTGAATCTTCCATAACTGCTTTGGAGCTTATGATAAGTAACCGATACATCACTATCCATAGATTTCCGCTCACCGCTAATGATCAACTTATTGTCCTCAAGCTCAATTTTTATGTCTTCTTTTTTTATACCTGGGACATTTAGCTTAATGGTGAAATTCTTTTCGCCCTCCGCTATATCTACTTGCGGCGCAAATGTCGGTTTGTCATCCTTTACAGGATTGTAACCGTCAAACATTTGGTCCCATACGCGGGCAAAGCTTCCAAATGGAAATTCAGGTCGATAATATTTTACAAGTGCCATATTCTTACAGTTTTAAATTGAACATCTAATTTTACCTCTACTATAGTAAATAATATGCCATGCCTTCAAATTGAATAAAAATCACTAAAATAATGACAAAGTGTCTGGTTTTAAAAAATAAATTCGACCAATCAATGCCAAAGTGTCATTGATTGTCTTTTTTGCTGCTCCTTAAAGAACTTCAAAGCGGGACGTTTACTTACACCGTTCAGACATAAAGCATCATAAGACAGGCGGCTTTATGTTAAGGGTTTTATTCATAATGCTTATCTTTGCTTTTTTGCAACAACATACCGAAAGATTTACATGGAAAACTTATTAGAAGACTGGCTGGGAGGAATATTAAAAAATGAAGGCCTAACAGGAAACAGTCTACTTTATATTAAAACTATTATCTTATTTTCTCTTGTTCTCGTCCTTGCCGCACTTCTCTTTTTTGTAGCAAAAAAAATAATCGTCAGAGGCGTCCATGCTTTCCTTATCAGAACCACAACCAAGTGGGATGATGCTCTTATCGAACACAAAGTATTTGTCCGGCTCACGCACTTGGTGCCGGCCCTTGTATTTAAAACGTTCCTGCCTCTTGTGTTTGCTGATTTTGAATGGCTGCTCATATTTATCACCAAGATCACCGACATTTACATCTTTTTAGTGTTGGTAAATGTATTTATCGCTTTTCTAAAAGCCTCTGAGGCACATTTCTCTTCATTGGACATTTTTAAGAACAAGCCTTTGGCAAGTTATTTCCAGCTTGGCCGGATACTCATTTATATTGCCACCAGTATACTAGTGCTCTCTATCCTTATGGGCAAGTCTCCTCTTGTTTTCTTGAGTGCTTTTGGAGCATTATCCGCTATTCTGCTCTTGATCTTTAAAGACACTATATTGGGGCTGGTTGCTAGCGTCCAGATATCTTCCAATGACATGGTCCGGGTAGGCGATTGGATCGAGATGCCCAAGTTCAATGCAGATGGTGATGTTGTCGCCATTAATCTGAACACGATAAAAATCAAAAATTGGGACAAAACCGTGACTACCGTACCGACATATCATTTCATCACCGACAGCTTCAAAAACTGGCGTGGCATGCGCGAGACCGGTGGCCGAAGGATCAAACGGTCTATTTACATCAATTTGAGATCGATCAAGTTTGTTGATCCAGAGATGCGGGAACGTTTCAAGCGCTTTCACATTGTCACTGATTATATCACTTGTAGGCAGCAAGAAATTGAAGCGTACAACCTTAAGTACAACATTGACACCAGCACGCTTATCAATGGCCGCCGCATGACCAACATCGGCGTGTTCAGAAGGTACGCACAAACCTTCTTAGAAGCACACCCTGGGGTGAACCAAAACCTCTTTGTGCTCGTACGGCAGCTTCAACCCGATGCCAACGGCCTGCCGCTAGAGATCTACTGCTTTACAAAATCAGTCGCTTGGGCGGACTATGAAGGCGTGCAGGCGGACATCTTCGATCACCTGTTGGCTGCCAGCAGCCACTTTGACCTAGAGGTCTTCCAAAATCCAAGCGGAAATGACATTACGCTACTGGGCGAGAGCTTAGGCAAACATAGCGAGAAGTAAGTAAAAGCTGGCGAACCTGGAGGGTGGCCGAGACTTGGGCAAGGCATATGATTTTGGTGTAAGCTGGCATGGAAAGTGAAAATATTATACTTTTATGCGACAAACTACAACCCTATGGATAGACTTTACAAAATCTCCCTTGCTATTACGTTTGTATTACTTTTACATTCCTGCGACAATGCCCCATCGGTCGAACCAGGCCTTAGCGATGAAGACCCTTGCCGTGTGACAGAGATGAGCTTGGATTCTGAATTAATCATTATTAAATATGATAACGATTTTAAGATTGATTCGATATTGTCATACAAAGAGAACGAGCTGATTCGCTATACCTTTATTGAATATATAAATGATTACACTGTCGACACCTACTCTTCACGTGTTAGCCTTGTGGATGACGCTATGGTTCCTCATGATTTGCCAGACAGATTAGAGTTTGACGTCCAAGGCCGCCTAGTAAAACATAGTTTTATGGGCAACACAATAGGCTCACAAGAGGTAGAACCTTATGTTAATGATTTTGATACTTTGATTTATGATGGAAGCGGGAAGCTAGTTGAAGTGCAGCACTGGAATTCTGAAGAAGGCCCCGGACAGCCTTATAGATTAATTTCTGTCTCTACCGTAGTCATGGACAATAGCTTTAATATCGTTTCTGTCAATTATAAAGACCTCAGATGGGGTGATGATATAAACTACTATTATACATACGATGACAAAAAGAGGATTACCGATGATCCAATTCTTTTGAACATACTTTATTCAGGTGGAGATTATATCGATGGAGAATACTTTTCGAAGAACAACATTCTAAGCCGCAAAAGCGATGATGAAGGCGAAGACACATACTCATATACATATAGAGAAGATGGCCGCCCGCTAAGCATCACCGAATTTGGCGAAACAATAACAGTAAAGTATAAGGGGTGTGATTGATTTGAACAGCCTACATAATGGCTTGTAATGGTTCAGGCGGATCCTTTCAATTGGGTGACACGCCTACTTCAATTATGACTGATGAAGCATAGCATTACGCAGGAGCGGTAGGGATAGAGCGGAAAGCCCGAAGCGCGAGGGCTTTGTGGGTGGACGGACTTGTAGCGATAGCCCGGCTACCGCCCAAATCAAAATCTTAAAAGAGCGGGAAACGAGACTCGAACTCGCGACCCTCAGCTTGGGAAGCTGATGCTCTACCAACTGAGCTACTCCCGCATGAACGTTGCAATTTAAATATTTTTTATTGATCCAAAACAAACTTTTCTAGCCATTGCCAAGTTTATTTTTTTCACCATATTTTTTAAACTATGAACGACCAGAAAAAATCAATTACGGCGCTACATGAACTTATTGAAACGTGTGCGGACGGCAAGAAAGGCTATCAAAACGCTTCGGAGAATATTGAAAACGATGAATTGAAAACGATTTTGTACCGGCTTTCGCAACAGCGCTCTTTGTTTGAGGCTGAGCTGAAGGATGAAATCAGGCAGCTTGGTGGCGATATGGAAAAAGGCCCGAGCATAGCCGGGACGGTGCACAGGGTGTGGATGGATGTGAAATCGGGAATAAACGGTAAAGATACGGATGCCATTCTAAAAGAGTGCATGAGAGGGGAAAAAGCCGCCATAGAGCAGTATGAGGCAGCCCTGAAAGCGGAGCTGCCAGAGTACATAAGAGACAAGGTGGAGGGGCAGTTTAAGATGATCAAAGGTGCATACAACCAACTGGTAGAATTTCAGCAGCACCCGGAATAGTCGGGCAAAGCCGCTCTGAGCTAAGGGAACCGTAATGCACAAGCTATTGATAATCAAAGGGGGTTAAATTTCCTTAAAAAAATAGTTTGGATTTTTTTGCATATTATGGGACAAGGAACTAATATTGCAATCCCATTCGGGAACAAGATTCCTGCTTAGCTCAGTCGGTTAGAGCATCTGACTGTTAATCAGAGGGTCCCTGGTTCGAGCCCAGGAGCAGGAGCAACAAAAACAAGCCTAGAATCCTTTAAACAAGGGTTTTAGGCTTTTTTTATTGCCTATACCTTCCTATCTTTAAGAAGTAAAACGCATTAGTTTCAGACCAATTTCAGACCAAATCAAGATATTCTAGACCTATAGCTAGACCATTTTTATCTTGGAAAAGCCAGATGATTATTATACTTTCGATCATACGTTATGATTAGACCTCCAGACATTATAAGATTTTTTCTTATTGTATATTTTTCTATTGCTATTCTCAGCCATTTGTACGCTCAGTCAGCTACGACGAATTCAAATGTATTAAAATCGCAAAGCAATTACGAAACCCAGATAAAGCATCGTATAGATAGCCTTCAAAAGAAGGTTTCTAGTGAGCACGTCCATTACGACAGCCTACTAGTCACGCTTTACGGGCAATATAAAGATCAATACCTGAGTCTTGGTGGCTTTGGTAAGTGGAATGAAGCACTGCCTATTGCTTTGGCTTGTGAAACAACTTTTATGGAAAACTTAAGCCCTAAAGAAGAGGCTGACCTTATCTACAATATCGGTTATATATACGATAAACTTGGCCAATACTTAAAAGGGATAGACTATTTTCACAGTTCTATAACCCAGTATGAATCAATACAAGAGCTCTACGGACATGACCATAGGAATGATATAGCATTGGCCTATAACAATATAGGTGTTGC
>CAYTTV010000068.1:1349-15659 GCA_964440915.1 uncultured Roseivirgaceae bacterium | reverse complement strand
TTAGCTTATGATCATCTACGGCTGGAGTACCAAGGTTTTAAAACAAGCCCCGTTGAAAAACATCGAATGTGAAAGTTGCAAAGAGCGTGCTTCACATATGGGCATCACCTCGCATTATTTTCATGTTTTCTGGATACCATTTTTCCCTTATGCTAAAAAAATAGCAATAGTATGCAACCACTGCGGGCACGTGACTCAGGAAAAGCAAATGTCTCCTGATTTTAAGGCAAAAATAAAGGATATAAAAGCTGCTGCTCCCACACCTAAATATCTTTTTTCTGGGCTGGGTATAATTGTTGCACTTGCAATTTTTATAGCTTTTACCCGCTATAATACCGACCAAAAGCAGCATGGCTATCTCGAATCACCTTTAGCAGGAGATATTTACGTATTGAAAGATAATGACGAAGCTTCTGCATATAAGTACTACCTCCTTAAAATAAACGATGTTGAGGAAGATAGCCTGCTGGTCACCTATAACGCCTATTCATATAATGGCATACCAGAACAACTTGAACCGGAGGACGGTTTTTATGATTTTGCGTATAAAATTAATAAAGATGAAATTGCAGCTATGAATGGCACAGGAGAAATAATAAAAGTGATCAGAGATTATGGTGAAAAAGAAGGGTACAACAGGATAGTAGAATACATTGAAGATGATGAAGTGTATGAAGAGGAATTATATGAAGAGGCCATTGTGAATGAAATGGTACAATAGACTTTAAACCTAGCTGTAAAGTTGATAAAACCAAAAGTGACGATGAGCTGGAGCGGAGGTAAAGACGCTGCTTTGGCATTGTACAAAATATTGCAGGCCGACCGATATAACGTGGTGAGTTTGCACACAGCCTTTGACCAAGCGCTGAAAAGGGTGAGCATGCATGGCCTTCCAGAAGTGTTGGTTAAGGCGCAGGCTGCCGCTATCGGTCTGCCCCTGGAAAAGATTTATATAAATGCTGATAGTACTCGCAAAAGTTATGAAGACACCATGGCAGCATTTTGTCGTGATCAAAAGGAGAAAGGCGTAGAGGCAATAGTTTTTGGCGATATCCTGCTGGAAGATTTAAAGGCGTACCGTGAAAAGCAGCTTGAAAAGGTGGGCTTAAAGGCAATTTTTCCACTTTGGGGTATTCCGACAGATATTTTGGCTGAACATATCATTGACGAAGGGTTTAAAACGATGATCTGTTGCCTCAATGACCAGCAACTTCCTAAATCTTTGATTGGTAAAACATTGGATAAATCGATTATAAAGCAAATTGCCCACAATGCCGATCCTTGTGGAGAGCATGGCGAATACCATACCTTCGTTTATGACGGACCGATATTCAATGATCCGGTAAATTATGTAAAAGGAAAGGTGGTTTCGAAAACCTATCAATACAAAACAGAAAATGAGGGAATCGTAGAAGAAACCTCGTCGACGTTTTGGTTTCAAGAAGTTTTGCCAAAATAGTGGCCGGCCTACTGTTGTGGTTTTAGATAAGCCGACAGCAGAATATTGGCGGCATTCAATGCGGGTGTTTCACCTGTAAGCACCGCTTTCTCGAGTTCAGGCAATATTTTCATCACTTGCTCATCCTGGTAAAAATGCTGTTTTAGACGATGGTTGATAATGGTGTTCATCCAATGGAGGTTTTGTCGTTGCCTATTTTCGTAGAAATAACCGTCTTTTTTCATCTGGACTTCATAGGTTTGCATCAATTCCCAAATCTCGTCAAGCCCATCATTTTCAATGGCAGAGCACGTGAGCACTTGAGGCGACCAGCCAGCAGCGTGCTTGGCCATCAGTTGAAGCGCATTCCTATATTCATTTTTGGCTTTTGCAGCGGCTTTCTTATTTTCCCCGTCCGTTTTGTTGATAGCAATTGCATCTGCCATTTCCATGATCCCTTTTTTTATGCCTTGTAGTTCATCTCCAGCGCCCGCCAGCATCAGCAAAAGGAAGAAGTCTACCATCTCCCTTACTGCGGTTTCGGATTGGCCTACTCCCACGGTTTCTACAATAACCACTTCATACCCCGCCGCTTCACATAAGCGCATGGCTTCCCTTGTTTTGTCTCCCACACCTCCTAGCGCAGTTCCTGTAGCACTGGGCCTGATATAGGCCAAAGGATCATGTGCCAAGGTTTCCATTCTGGTCTTGTCTCCCAATATGCTGCCCTTGGTTTTCTGGCTGGTTGGATCTATGGCCAGTACTGCTACCTTTTTCCCTAGACCTGTTAGATATTTACCAAAATGTTCGATAAAGGTGCTTTTGCCTACCCCAGGTACCCCTGTAATGCCGATGCGCAGTGCCCTGTCACTGTAGGGAAGCACACTGTTCAAGATTTGTCCTGCCAATACCTGATCTTCGTCCAAAGTGCTTTCAACAAGCGTGATGGACTGGCTTAGCTTTACCTTATTGCCTTCAAGAATACCTTGTACATAGGCTTCGGCAGGTAACCGGCTCCTTCTTTTGTAAGTCATAAAATAAAGTTAAAGATATTTGAACATTACATGAGACTTTAATACGTGAATATTTTTCTTTAAATATTCTATAAAATGACCTCTTTTACTTTCTGCTTCAATAAATATATTCAATATGCGCTTCAAATTTTGGTTGGACACAATTGGGGGTACGGTTTTTATATTCTTTATTATTGGCTTCATGCTGAATTTATTTGACCGACTGGACTTTCTAGATCCTATTGGAGACGCATTGGATGACATGGAGTTAACCGATGTGGTTTTTTCTCGCATTAGGGAGCATCCCGGTGCCGACACCAACATTGTCGTGGTAAATGTGGGCCATCTGGGCAGAGATGGTATAGCAGAGCAAATCAACATTCTCAACAGCTACAATCCAAGAATCATTGCGCTGGACTTTTTCCTTCGCGAACCTAAAAGTGTATATGGGGATAGCGTATTGGCCGAAGCGCTGTCGCATGTGGAAAATCTCGTTATGGTAAGCCGTCTCGACCATTATAATGAAGAAACCAATAGCTTTGATACGCTAGAGACTTCCCATCCGATGTTTACAAGACATGGTGTTACAGGCTTTGCCAACCTGATAACCGATGCAGAAAATCAAAATAGGTTTAAGACGTGCAGGTCATTTACCCCTAGAGAGCATTTTGGTAAGCCACAAAAGCCCATCAATGCCTTTGCCGTGAGGATTGCAGAAATATATGATCCCGAGGCAGCAAAGGATTTCTTGAAGCGGGACAAAACATATGAATTGATCAATTTCCGGGGAAATATATTGGGAGGAGATGGGGAGTTTGCGAATGTGTTCCCCTCACTGGATGTGGATGATGTTTTCAGGCGGAACTTTACACCTGAGATGATAGAGGGCAAAATTATACTGCTAGGCTACACAGGTGCCTACTTTGGAGATACTTCGTGGGAGGATAAATTTTATACGCCACTGAACTTGAATTACGCCGGTAAGACCAATCCGGATATGTTTGGCGTTGTGATACATGCCAATATACTTTCTATGATCTTGCAGGAGAACTATCTCAACCGAATGGGGACGGGTACCAGTATTTTCTGGGGCGTTCTCTTATGTTTTTTGAATGTCGTATGGTTTTCGAGAATATATATGGCACTGCCAAAATGGTATGATGGAATCACCAAAGCGATTCAGGTTGTAGAAGCTTTTCTATTGTTAGCTATTATTATTATAGTTTTCTATTTTTTCAATTATCAGCTCAATCTCACGCTGGCTATTGTGGCCATTCTTTTGGCAGGAGACTCTCTAGAGTTTTACTATGGTGTAGTGAAAAATCTATTTTCTAAAGAAGATCGGAAAGAACTCTTTAAAAGAAGGGAATGAACATGATTTTTTACTATTTATTTCCCTATAAGTTAAAATATATGTTTAGCGTAGGTTACTTTTTGTACTTAGTCCGTATTTAATAGTACAGAAAGCGATGAGATGTTATTTATACGCTTATAAATGGCATCAGAAAGCAAGCTTTAGCTATTGACGATAAGGAAACAAAATATAAACCATGAAACCATTTACAAACTTTTACAAATCGAATGTTGCGATGTTGCATCTAACAAACACTTCCACTCTTTTGCTTCCGACCCAAAAGACGAACGTTTTGATTCGGTCCCTTTTTATTGTTGCCTTGGGGATTTTGCTTTCCTTTCAGGCAAATGCGCAAGAATATCAGTTTAAAGTCCTGGCTAATCAAGGAGAAAATGCCTTAATCACATCAGATGGTTCTATAAACGAGCATTTGAAAGTGGGAAGCATTTTGCAAGAAGGTGACAAATTGATTTTGGGCGAAGGGGCATATGTAGGATTGATGCACCCCAATGGAAGAACAATGGAATTGAAAGATGCGGGTGAATTTGAAGTAAGTTCATTGGTGCAACAAGCAGGAGAAGGCAATTCAGTAGCCAGTAAATATGCTAATTACCTCATTAATAAAATGAGTGAGGAAGATGTTGATATCCATGCCAACCACACACAATATCTAAAAGTGACGGGAGCAGTAGAGCGTGCTTTGGATTCATCTGCTATAAAGGTCATGTTGCCCAATTCGGCAGAAATATTTAACCCGAATGCTTTTGTAAAGTGGACAGACTTAGGAGAAGCATCCTATGTGGTGACGATGAGAAACATGTTTGATGAGGTGCTGTTGACACAAGAGACTTCCAAGCCCCAAATCGAGATCGATTTGAATGCCAATGAATTGGCTAATGAAAAATTAGTAATTATAAAAGTGACCGTAAAGGATAACCCGGCTTTGGCTTCGGATAATTACGGCATCAAAAAAATAGCAGCACCTAAAGCTAAAACCATCAACTCGGATTTGAAATCATTAAAAGCTTCTTTTCAAGAAGAAAGCGGCTTGAATAAACTGATATTGGCGTCATTCTATGAAGACCACAACTTATTGGTAGATGCCTTGGCCAATTACGAAGAGGCTTTGATGACCAACCCTGACGTTGAAGAATATAGAACAGCCTATGAGCGATTTGTCACGAGACATAATTTGCTCAATTAAAGATTAGTGGTAGTTGAGTTTTTAAGTGAAAAAGGAGCCGTCGCAAGATGGCTCCTTTTTTTGCAATAGAGTCGCCTTGCAGTTTTGTATTTGCTAATGCCTAGACGAATGTAGGCCTAAAGGGGGTGTTCAAAGCTAATTTGAACCGTCATTCCAAAAAACATGATCCGAGGTTTGCCCAGTATGACGCTTTCCCATCCTTCAGGTTTTCTTGATTTCTATCTACCGACCAGTCCTCGCTATTCTCCAATTGCCTACTGCATAATCACCTACTGTTAGCTATTAGCTTATGGCAATACTGTCTTACATGCGATATCTAAAATCTGAGCTGTCGGTCACCATTAGAAGCCGTCGGTAACCACTTTGTATGTTGGATCTTCAATTACATTTACGGTAATAATATCCTCAGCATTTTTCAAAAGCTTTCTACAGTCTGGGCTCAAATGGGTCAGGTGCACTTTCTTGCCTATTTTATGATAACGTTCGGTCAATTTATTCAACGCTTCGATAGCCGACATGTCCACCACTCTGCTTTCAGAGAAATTGATTACCACTTTATCTGGATCATTTTGCACATCAAACTTTTCATTAAAAGCTGTGACAGACCCAAAGAAGAGCGGGCCATATATATCATAATGTTTGGCACCCGCTTCATCTATTCTTTTTCTAGCCCTTATGCGCTTAGCATTATCCCAGGCAAATACCAAGGCAGCAATGATCACCCCAACAAGCACGGCCAATGCCAGGTTGTGAAGCACAGCGGTAACAAATGTGACCAAGACCATCACGAAAATATCAGACTTTGGCATTTTGTTAATCACCCTGAAGCTTGCCCATTCAAAAGTGCCGATAGAAACCATGATCATCAGTCCTGTCAGTGCGGCCATAGGCACTTGCTCGATCAAACTGGAGCCGAACATCACAAATACGAGCAACATCACAGAGGCCACTATGCCTGACAGCCTAGCCCTGGCACCATTAGATATATTGATCAAGCTTTGACCAATCATGGCACATCCCCCCATGCCAGAAAAAAGGCCCGACAAGATGTTAGCCGCCCCCTGGGCAACAGCTTCTTTGTTGCTCCTGCCACGGGTTTCTGTCATCTCGTCGATAATATTCAAAGTCAAGAGACTTTCTATTAATCCCACACCAGCCACCACGGCAGAGTATGGTAAAATTACCAAAAGGGTTTCTAAGGTAAATGGAATATTGGGGATATGAAAAGGCGGAAACCCACCTTGAATAGAGGCTATATCACCAACGGTTTTTGTTTCAATTCCGAAATAGGCAATTATGCCGAACACTACTAAAATAGCAGTCAAAGATGCTGGAACGGCTTTAGTGATTTTTGGAAGGCCCCAAATAATAGCCATCGTAAGCAATACAAAACCTAACAGGATATAAAGAGACTGATCGGTTAGCCAATTGCCCGAAGCATCTTTAAATTGGTCCAATTGGGACATGAAAATAATGATGGCCAAACCGTTCACAAAACCAAAAATAACAGGATGCGGAACTAGGCGGATCAGTTTGCCTAGTCTTAGCGAACCTGCCAGTATTTGAAATACTCCTGCTAGTACCACAGCAGCAAAAATATACTCTACTCCATGCGATTTCACCAAGGTGACCAATACAATGGCAACAGCGCCAGTAGCACCGGAAATCATTCCTGGACGCCCGCCAAAAACAGAAGTAACCAAACCCATCACAAAGGCTGCATACAACCCTGTCAGGGGTGACAGGCCCGCAATCAAGGCAAATGCGACAGCCTCTGGCACCAAAGCCATAGCGACGGTTAAGCCGGACAATATCTCCGTTTTGTAATTGACTTTTTGAGAAAAGTCAAACAGATTGAAATACTTTTTCATTTAATTAAATTAACAGAATAGGGTGAAACAGACATTTGCCTGTGAAAATAAAATAAATGTGCAGCGTAAACCTGCCTCAGGGCGCCTTTACGGCAGGTGTGTTCAATGTAGGCGTTGAAAACTTCATATAATTGCAAAAATAAGAGTCTTGAATCGAAAACCAATAAACCATAACCATTCGCTAGCGCTATCATATGCAGGACAGCCTTTGTAATCTTAGGATATAGCGCAATGATAGGCTTCTGGTGTCGTTCAGCCTTTCACCTCGCGTATCACCCCTTCCAAATCAAAGGAGCTTTGTTCCCCTGTTCTCATATTCTTTATCGTATATTGGCCCGTTCTGATTTCTTCGGAGCCAAGCATGAGTACGTACGGGATCCCTTTTTTATCAGCATAATTCATTTGCTTCTTCAACTTGCTGTGTTCGGGATATATTTCGGATTTGATGCCTTTGCTTCTCAGTTGGCTTAAGATCGGCAAGGCATGACGCTGGCTTTCTTCATCAAAGTTCACGATCATGAGCTCGGTGGTAATATTTGCATTTTCAGGGAAAAGCCCTAGTTCTTGCATCACATCGTAGATCCTATCCACACCAAAAGAGAACCCCACACCCGAAACCCCTTCGAGCCCAAACACGCCGGTGAGGTTGTCATATCTTCCGCCGCCACTTACGCTACCAATCTGTACGTTGTTCGCCTTCACTTCAAAAATAGCTCCGGTATAGTAGGAGAGGCCTCTGGCCAAAGTAATGTCAAAATCTACCCGAGACAGGTCGGCTCCAAAGTCTTTCAGGTAACTGACGACAGTTTCAAGCTCTTCTACTCCCTGTAGCCCGATGGAAGATTTTTCCAACATGGTTTTTGCTTGAGCCAATTTATCTTCAAACCCGCCTTGCATATAAAATATAGGGTCTATTTTATTCAAAGCGTCCGAATCAAACCCCTTTTCGGTCAACTCTTCCAACACCTTTTCTTTCCCGATCTTATCAAGCTTGTCTATGGCGACGCAAAAATCCGTTTCCCTGTTTTCTTGTCCCGTCAATGCAGCTATTCCTTGCAGTATCTTCCTGTTATTGATTTTGATCGTGTAGTCGCTTATTCGAAGCTGGGCAAAAACCTCCGAGATCATGAGCACAATCTCACTTTCACATAATAATGAATCTGTCCCTACTACATCAGCATCGCACTGGTAAAATTCCCTGTAGCGACCCTTCTGCGGCCGATCTGCCCGCCATACAGGCTGGATTTGGTAGCGCTTAAAGGGGAAAGTTATTTGCCTGTTCATAGCCACATAGCGTGCAAATGGCACTGTTAGGTCATATTTAAGCCCCTTTTCTGCAATTTTGGGAAGTAGTGCCTTAGTGCCCTCTGCAAAATCGCTACTGTCAGCTTTGGAAAGGAAATCACCAGAATTGAGTACCTTAAATAACAATTTATCGCCTTCTTCGCCATATTTACCCATCAGCACACTCAGGTTTTCCATGGCTGGTGTCTCCAGTGGTTGATACCCGAATCTCTGAAACGTATCTTTGATCGTGTCAAAGATAAAATTCCTTTTGACCATTTCTTCTGGCCCAAAATCGCGCGTGCCTTTGGGTAAGCTTGGCTTTTCTTTGCTCATGTATAGAAACTTTGAGTTGATTAGCTTATAATATACCATGCAAACGATGGTTATGCAAAACTATAAAAAAGGATTGAATAGCATCGCCTCCCATAAGATATTCAATTTCGGGAAAATCGCCGATAGTCGGATAATGGCCAAGAAACCGTCTTTAAACTTCTTTCCCCGTTTTGTCATGGTTTTTGTTTGCTTTGCTACAAAAACCCACGCCAAAACTGACATTTCTACTTATTGGGAACTCAGGGTTCTCCCCCTGAGCTATAAATATTATACCCCTATCGGGGTATTCTCCTAAAGAAGGTTTACTAGTATAATGGGGTGTCAATAAATTTTCTCAATAATGTTTAGATATGTGTGCCGTAACACATATATTTGCACCTCATTTAACAGGATACCATGAGTAATCCCGTTGATCTTTATTGAACATAAGCAAAATATCATCCGAGATGGGCGTTACCAGACTTAAGAGAAAAGACCTTAGAAATAAATCAAAGGCTAAGAACAGGGTTAAAAGCATGAAGCAATTGACAGCTAGACCTGTTATAAAAAATGTGGATATAGAAGAGTTGAAAGACAGCTTTGAAAAGCCTGCAAAAAAAGCGGCACCCGCAAAAGCTGCTAAGCCTGCTAAAGAAGAAAAGCCTGTTGAAGCTAAAGAAGAGACTGGCGCTGAGGAATAAGCCTTTTATTGGGCAAACAATATAGCGTACGTTCTTAGATATTAGGAATAAGTACGTGAAGAAAAACATCATGCCTGTGCCTTGATTCTGTTTATAGAATCAGGGCACAGGTTTTTTTGTGAGCTCACCAATGTGCAAAAAAGAGCGTCATCTCGGAATTTGCGGAGCTTTTTGCGGAGTGAATATCCGAGATCCCCTCGTTATGGCCTCACCCTGGGGATGTTTATTTACCTTCTAACCTCAGTTTTTTGGAATGTCAAAAGGGCTGCCTCCGAATCGGGGGATTCCCGATCTCCGCTGCGCTTCGTCGAGAATGACGGGTTGAATTGGCTTCGTCGGGAGCGACAATAGGCAAAGTGAAGAACCACCTCCGTTCTGTCATCGTGTAAGGAACTCATTTGCCAATAGCAGGAAGATGGGCAATATGCTAATGGAATAATACCAATGTGCAAAAAAGAGCGTCATCTCGGAATTTGCGGAGCTTTTTGCGGAGTGAATATCCGAGATCCCCTCGTTATGGCCTCACCCTCCAACCCTGCGCCATCTACGCCCTCTTTCCTAGCTCCACAACTTGCATATTGCTTATTTTTCCTGCATCAATCTGAAAGCGTACAATGGTTCTGATATGATGAAAGCCTGATTTTCCTGCTGCTCCAGGATTTATATAAAGCATGTTATTCAATTTGGGATCGGTCATGACGCGCAATATGTGTGAGTGGCCACAAATGAAAATGTCGGGAGGATTGGCTATTAAAACCTTTTTTACCTGAGGGTTGTATCTGGGCGGATAGCCTCCAATATGTGTGATCCATACATTCAGGCCTTCGCAGGAAAAGTGTTGGTCATGAGGAAACCGTGTGCGCAAGTCGGCACCATCGATGTTGCCATATACAGCCCGCAAAGGCTTAAAGTTGGAAAGCTGTTCTGCCACATCCAAGTTTCCTATATCGCCAGCATGCCATATTTCATCACAATCATTGAAATGGTGGAAAATCTTTTCGTCCAAATAACTGTGCGTGTCCGATATTAAGCCGATTCTTTTCACGTATCTTGATTAACTTATGTGCAGTAGATTCCGCTAGATTTTGTGCTTCTGTAGCCTTACAATTTGTTGGCTGTTTTTATGAAGAGCAAAAGTAGTATTATAAAAACATTTGATTGCTTACTTTATTACTTAATTAGGGTGTCTTTGATTGTATCTGACCAAGTTTTTTTATTTTAAAATATTTCAAAGCTGTACCTGTCTAGAAAAAATAGGTATATTGCATTCGTTATCGTACACGGTTGCGAAAGCACTGCATAGGGAAAGTAGGGGAGGTGTTTTACGGTAGGAAATGCTAGCGAAGAAGGTTTTTACTTAACCTAAAGGACCTCTGTAGTTGGCACCTCTGGTTTCATATTAATTCTTTTTTCCTTAATTTCGCTTGCGATTAAATGTAGCCTTTTCGAATTATATTAAATATACTGAACAATATGTCAAAGCATGCAGAACTAAAGGTTGACGGCAAGTCTTACGAGTTGCCAATAGTGGATGGTACTGAAGGGGAGAAGGCGTTGGACATAAGCGCTTTAAGAGCTAAGAGCAATTATATCACACTTGATCCGGGATTTAAAAATACAGGTGCTACCAAAAGTGCCATAACTTTCCTTGATGGAGAAGAAGGGGTATTGCGATATAGAGGATATTCTATAGAGTCTCTTGCGGAAAAGTCCACGTTCCTAGAAGTTGCCTATTTGCTGATCTACGGAAACCTCCCTAAAAATGATGAGTTTGAAGCATTTTCCAAGCGTATTACCAATCATACCTTGGTGCACGAGGACATCAAAAACATCTTGGACGGATTTCCGTCAAAGGCGCATCCTATGGGCGTATTGTCTTCTTTAGTTTGCTCGCTTACTGCTTTCTATCCCAATTCACTCAATCCAAATCGATCGGCAGAGGAAATAGACCTGAGTATCGTCAGGATATTGGCCAAAATGCCAACCATTGCGGCTTGGTGCTATAAAAATGAAGTAGGCCATCCAGTAAACTACCCGAGCAACGACTTGGGATATTGTGCCAACTTTTTGAAAATGATGTTTGCCCTGCCAGCAGAGAAATATGAAGCTGATCCAGTCATAGTAGATGCTTTGGACAAGCTTTTGATACTGCATGCCGACCATGAGCAAAACTGCTCTGCTTCGACAGTCAGGATAGTTGGCTCTTCCCAGGCAAGTTTATATTCTTCGATTTCAGCAGGAATAAACGCCCTATGGGGACCCTTACACGGAGGTGCCAACCAGGCAGTGATAGAGATGTTGGAAAGCATTAAACGAGACGGGGGCGATACGAGCAAGTATATAGAAAAAGCAAAAGATAAAAATGATCCTTTCAGGTTGATGGGCTTTGGACACAGAGTGTACAAAAACTTCGACCCAAGAGCAAAGATCATCAAAAAAGCTGCAGATAATGTTTTAGAGAAATTAGGCATCAATGATCCGATTCTTGACATTGCAAAAGGGCTGGAAGAAGTAGCATTAAAAGATGATTACTTTATCGAGAGGAAGCTATACCCTAACGTAGATTTTTATTCAGGCATCATTTATCGCGCCATGGGCATCCCGACAGAAATGTTTACTGTCATGTTTGCCTTGGGAAGACTTCCAGGTTGGATTGCGCAATGGAAAGAGATGATAGATAATAATGAGCCTATCGGAAGGCCAAGACAAATATATGTGGGCGAAAATGAGCGCCCTTATGTGAGTATGGGTGATAGGTAATTCAATAGAATAGTAAACCTCCATTACTCTTTCATATGGAAAGGTGATGATGAGGTAATTAGAAAACAAAAGTTGGAATCAAATGAATATCAAAGAAGAGTTTGAAAGTGCCGTTACCAGATCAAGAGAGCTGAGCGAGCGGCCATCCAATGAAGACTTGCTGCTGATGTACGGCCTGTATAAGCAGGCTACCGAAGGTGACAATGTAGAGAAAAGGCCAGGAGGCTTTGATTTTAAAGCAGTAGCCAAATACGAAGCCTGGCTCAGACAGAAAGGAAAACTCAAAGATGACGCAAAGAAGGAATACATTGCATTGGTAGAAAGACTTTCTAACGGATAACATAATCTCGATATTCTAAAATATACAAACAGGTAGTGCAGCAACGCATTACCTGTTTTGCTTTATAGCGCTAACGAGTTTATAATGCTAAGTTGAGAAAGTTAGATCCCAAATCACCGTGTGAGTAGGACGTAGGGTTTTGGGGTTGTGTCATTCAGCAGGAAAAAATCCTTTACAATGCCTTAAAACAAAAAAAGCTGTCCATAGAATATGGACAGCTAGTGAGAAAAAATTGCCGGCAAGGGCTTTTGCCCCCTCATTTGACCATAGCTTAAGTCGTCAGTGGTTGTTCCACAGCTGGTTGAAAGCCGATAGTTCAAAGGTATATTGGAAATGTAATTAAAAGTAGGCGATTGTTTAGGAGGATATAACGTTCTATAAAATGTCAATTGCTATGTTATAATGTAAGGATATGGCTTATGCATAGATGGTTGGATGTGTTTTTGATGTTATAAATGATAAAATTATGACAGATTATAACATTTTCGACTGATAATCTTATTAAAAATAAACCTCTCATTGGATATTTATCTGAACTCGGCATTGAGAATTTCGACTTGTTTAATGCTGAAGAATACTTCCAATTACCCCCTGAGCTTTCAATGTAATTTTGAATAACCCCTTACCAAAGCGGTGTTGACTACTGTTCTAAAAATTAGGTCGATAAGTACGGCTTGTTTTTATCAAATTTTAGGTAGAAGTAACCAAAAATATAACTATATTTGTCGAGTATTATACTTTATATAATCATATCAAGAAATTATTTCAATTTTCTATACAAAGAAATAGAAACTTATGAGAAAACATTTACTCCTCAATCTTTTATTGGTGATTCTGTTTGGTACGGCATATGGCCAAGGACCAAACATTACGGGTTTATCACCAATTGATAACGCTACTAGTATTCCTATTCAATCACAGTTCAGTATCTTTTTTGATGCTAATATTCAAAAAGGATTAGGAGCTATTGAGATCAGGCAATGGGAAAACGATGCAGTTGTAGAAACCATCGACGTAAATAGTGTGCGAGTTACCATTTTGAATGCTGTTGCCACTATAAGTCCTACTGTAGCATTATCTACCGCTTCGGCTTATTATATTACTGTAGAACCAGGTGCGATCGAAAATTTGGCAGGCGAACCTTTCGTCGGGTTTACTGATAATGCAACATGGAACTTTACTACGATTTGTGGACCTGGTCCTGTAAACTTGGGTGGTGCCACCACTAACTATACAGCTGTATTAAATTGGGATGAAGTTTCAGGAGCTGAAGACTACCAACTATGGGTAAGTCATATTGGTGTCATACCAAGCACTGACGGTGATAATTTTTACGTTTTGAATGACTTGGCTCCTGGTTATACCTATGATTGGACTGTGAAGTATCGATGCGCAAGCCTAGATAATATGGTTTACAGTGACTCTTCTTTCAGCCAATTTAGGACGAGAGGCACGAATTTGTGTGCCAATGCCCCAACAGGCCTCAATGCAGCAGTAACAAAAGAATCTGCTACATTGACTTGGAATGCCGTTGCAGGGGTTGCATACGAGATTTCTGTCGGTGATTCAGGAATAGTGGCCGATAATATAATAGGCAATACTTATGAACTTCTAGGTTTGTCTTCTAGTACTACTTATAATTTTACGGTAAGGGCATCATGTGCAGAATACTTAAAGAGTGAGTGGGCCGAAGAGGTTTATTTTACTACGGAAAGCTGTGCTACGGTTCCAACCGGGTTAAGTGTGAGTGATATTACAGACAATTCAGTAATGCTGAGCTGGGATGATATGGATGCAGAAGATTATCAGTTGTGGATAAGCGGAATTGGTACTATTTATACTACTAACGGTTTAAACAGTTATTTACTGGAAGGATTGGCTTCTGGTGCGACTTATGAGTGGAGGGTCAAATCGAAATGTCAATGGACAGGTAGCACTGTTTTCAGTGAGAATGCTTCAAGCGAGTTCACTACTTCTGGAGAAAGCATTTGCGCTGAGGCTCCTCAAAACTTAGCAGTCAATAATATAGA
>CAYTTV010000068.1:0-1249 GCA_964440915.1 uncultured Roseivirgaceae bacterium | reverse complement strand
ATATGGGAGCGAGTGATTACCAGATTTGGGTTAGCGGTATTGGTACTATTACTAGCACAAACGGCCAAAACAGCTATCTACTGGAGGGTCTGGCTGCGGGAGCTACCTATACTTGGAAGGTTAAATCGAAATGTCAATGGACAGGCAGGACGACCTTCAGTGAAAATGCATACGGATCCACATTTTCAACTTTGGATGCAATTGATATAGAAGAAAATGATCAACCTGTAATAAATCCTGAAAAACAACTAGAAGAAAGAGCAGCGGCAACACAGGGAGAAGCATTGAAAATTAGCTTATATCCTAATCCTGTAGTAGATGAGGTAAATTTAGTAGTGACAGGTGATGATGTAATAACTTCTTGGGTTGTTATTAATTTGAATGGCGATGTTCTAAAACAAAGTGACAATTTGAATTCAACTTTTGAAACTATATATCTCAAAGGATTTAGTGCCGGAATATATGGGATTAAAATAAGTATAAATGGCAGTCAAGTGGTTACAAAGAGAATAATAATAAAGTAGTTTAGTAAACACATAATTATGATTTAAAAGGGGGCAATTTGAATTCAAATTGCCCCCTTTTAAATAGTTTTTAATTTCTTATAGGACTGTCAAGTTAAACTGAACAGCATTATGACCTTTTCCCTTTCTTTATTCTATTCTTATGTAGGTCTCTGCTGCTTTTCCCTCTTTTCCGAAAAAATCCCTCTTATAAATTGAGAGCAAGCAATGTAGGTTCAATTTTATTATAAACCCTTCTTGCATTTAAAGCCAGAGGAGGAGATATAATAGCCATAATTAAACGAGACCAATTAAGGTTTTATAAATACATGAATATTCTTATAAGAACTTATACGTTTTGGCAATACATTACACAAGACATATTCGTTGATTTATGGTGTTTTAATTATTTGTTGTAAGGAGTATCTTTCGTGATTAAAGGCAGAAATATTGCCTATCAGTAAATAATATAGTTGAGCTGCTCCTGTTAATTAAAATAAAAATAATAATGAATAGTCTTAGTCACATCAAAATATTTTCGAAGTATTTTAAGCTTATATTACTATACCTATTGTTAGTGATTCCGACTATTACTCAAGCAAGTTTGCTTAAAGAAAATAGCTTTAACAAAGCACTCCAGGAGTTTGAAACACAACCTTTTATCACCATCTGGAAAACCGATAACCCGGGAACTAGTGCTGACAACCAAATCATTATTCCTACTGACCAATCTGAAGACCTTGCAT
>CAYTTV010000067.1:0-15984 GCA_964440915.1 uncultured Roseivirgaceae bacterium | reverse complement strand
AAAGACCGCGACAATTACTTCCCAAGTCCAGCAGTATTTGTGTATACACTACCCAATATTATGTTGGGAGAAATCTGCATCCGGCATAACATCAATGGGGAAAACTCCTGTTTCTTGATGGACCAGTTCGATACAAAATTCCTATTTCGCTATGTAACAGAGCTGTTCGATAATCAAAACTGTCAGGCTTGCATTTCAGGTTGGATCGACTACAGCAGCCCCTCAACTTATAGGGCACATCTTTTCTTGATAGAAAAACGGAATAAAGACCGTAATTTTGAGGGAAAGTTTGACGAAAATTTCAATAAACTAATATAATGGAACAATTAAAGGATAAACTCAAAAAGGACATTGTCACTTATTTGAATTTGGAAGACATTAAACCTGAGAACATCGATGACAATGAACCTCTTTTTGGTCAGGGTGTGGGGCTAGATTCCATAGATGCACTGGAACTGATTGTGTTGTTAGAGAAGAACTATGGGGTAAGAATAGAAAATGCAGAAGAAGGCAAAAAGGTATTTGAATCTGTAGCTACCATGGCTGCCTTCATCGAGAAAAATCAGTAAGTTGAATGGCTGCCAAAGTCTATATTACGGGATATGGTCTGATTACCGCCCTTGGAACAGGTGCAGAGGAACATCTTGCTGCACTAGAAAGAGGGCGCACGGGTATTGCCTTGCCAGAGTTTCTCAACACTGCCCATAAATCCACATTGGTGACAGGTGAGGTAAAGCATTCCGATCAAGCACTGGCAGAAAAAGCTGGTGTAAATGCAAAAACATCGAGAACGGCTCTCCTAGGGCTTATTGCGGCCAAAGAAGCTATTTTATCTTCTGGTATTAGCAAGCAAGAACTGAAGAAAGCTGCTTTTATCAACGGCACTTCTGTAGGTGGAATGGACATTTCGGAGCATCATTATGAAGCCCTGGTCAACAAAACAGACTTTGATTATGCCGCTGCCTTTTCAGGTCATGACTGTGGAGCAGGGACAGCCCTTATCGCCGATCATTTTGGTATAAAAGGCCAACTTAGCACCATTAGTACGGCTTGCTCTTCATCTGCCAATACCATCATGCAGGCAGGGCGGCTTATCCGTGCCGGCAGGTTCGAAACTATTATTGCTGGAGGCACAGATGCATTGTCCCTTTTCACGCTGAATGGTTTCAACGCACTAAAAATATTGGATCCACAGTTGTGCAAACCTTTTGACGAAAACAGGGCAGGACTTAATCTGGGTGAAGGTGCTGCCTATTTGGTGTTGGAATCCGAGGCACAGGTAGAAAAACGAAAGGCACAGGTACTAGGCGAACTGGTGGGCTATGGCAATGCCAACGATGCCTACCATCAAACTGCCTCCTCACCTGAAGGAAAAGGGGCTACCTTGGCCATGAAGAAGGCAATGCAAATGGCAGGACATAGAACCATAGACTATGTAAATGCACACGGTACAGGCACTGCCAACAATGACCACTCTGAAAGTACTGCCCTCAAAGTGATATTTGGCAACAATGTACCTGATTATAGTTCTACAAAGTCTTTTACAGGACACACCCTCGGGGCTGCGGGTGCCATAGAGGCTGTCTTTTCATTATTCGCCCTTCGATACAATCTAAAGTTTCCTAACCTGAACCACCAAGTTGACATGAAAGTGCTCAACAAAAGGCCCCTAGTTGAGATGAAAAAGGAGGCTGTAAATTGTGTCTTGTCCAATTCATTTGGATTTGGTGGCAATTGCACTTCTTTGGTTTTTGCTCAATAACTCCTCAACATTATGCGCGCATACATAAACGGCACATCTTCGATTTCCCCTCAACCTACCTTTGGTCAGGAGCAATATTTGCCTGCTGTTACAGCTCCGTCTGGAGACTATTTCAGGGCACTAGAACCAGATTACAAGGATTTTATTGATCCCAAGCTATCACGCAGAATGGCCAAGATCATTAAAATGAGCATAGCATCATCACGAGACTGTCTGGCCATGGCCAATGTTGCGCAACCAGAAGCTATTATCGTAGGTACGGGATTGGGATGTCTGCAAGACACAGAGAGATTTCTTGCGGATATGGTCGAAAATAATGAGGGACTTCTCTCTCCCACCGCCTTTATCCAGTCCACACACAACACCATTGCCGGCCAGATAGCCCTTGTACTTAATTGCCCCCATCACAATTTCACTTATGCACAAAGAGGCCATTCTTTTGAAAATGCGCTTGAGGACGCGCTTTTACAATTGGGAGAAGGTCATCGCCATATTTTGGTGGGAGGTGTAGATGAGGCCACTCCTACTTTGCATGAAATACTAAGCAAAATAGGCTGTACCGATAATCCAGAAGGAAGATTCCCTGCTTTGAAAACCACAAAGCATATGCCTACATTAGGTGAAGGTGCTGCTTTCTTTTTGCTTTCTCCTATAGCATCAGACACGACAATGGCATGCCTTGAAAACATGCATACTTTTTATGCACCTGAAGGTCTAGAAGATATCAAGGACCAAATAGGCAGATTTCTTGATCGTTCCCACATCAACCTAGCTGAAATTGATGCCGTGATGATGGGCTATAACGGATATGAAAAAGACGACAGTACTTATCAGGATCTGCAAAACAGCTTATGGAAGGACAAAACAGTGCTTTCTTTTAAAAACTTGTGCGGGGAATATTTTACTGCTTCTGCTTTTGGGCTTCACCTGGCCACTCAAATCCTCCATAAGCAGAAGACTTTTGAAAACACCATAGTACAAGGCGACTTGCCTGGCTCTTTCAAGAATATTTTATTATACAACCACTACAAAGGCCAATATCATTCTCTAATCCTGCTTTCCAAATGTCTACCTTCGTAGTCGTACGTGGCTTTTATATGTTATTGATGATATCCGTGGGGGTTATAGATTACTTCTGGGAGTCCATTCCTATTATTTATTATCTCGTACCTACGCTACTTTTTGTATTGCTGACTGCCCTAGGATCTGCCAATATAAGGCTCAATTTCTTTATGAGCGCTAAAAACAGCCTATCTACGGAGTCCAAAACGATTGCTTTGACTTTTGACGATGGGCCGTCTGCTGACTACACTCCACAAGTACTGGCGCTTCTGGAAAGGTACAAAGCCAAGGGCACTTTTTTTTGCATTGGAGAGAAAATAAAGAACCTGCCAGAACTCACAAAAGCTATTCATGCAAAAGGGCATACAATAGGAAACCATTCTTTTTCGCATCGTAACAGCTTTCCTGTTTTTTCTAAAAGCCGAATTGTAAGAGAACTTGTGCTGACCAATCAATGGATATATGACACTATAGGAATCCGATGCCAACTATTCCGTCCTCCATTTGGTGTGACCAATCCCAACATTGCTAAAGCAGTACGACATTTGGGCATGCACACTATTGGATGGAATATAAGATCGTTTGACACGAGCAAGAGTCCAGATAAAGTAGTTGAAAATGTAATTAAAAAGATAAAGCCAGGGGCCATTATCTTACTGCATGACGATAGGCCTCAAGTGTATGAAATATTGGAAGCAATTTTGCTCTATGCGCAAGAAAATAAGTATACCTGTGTAGCTTTGCCTAATCCTATAAATGAAAACTATGCTTCAAATTCATAAAAACCTGCTCATCATCACTTTGCTAGGAGCCTTTGCCTTAGGACATAAACCTACTCAGATTGCCGCAATGTCAATAATAAAGGAGGAAACTTCATTAACAATGCACCAGGATTTTGTCCCTATGAAGAACATTCAGGCATTTCAAAAGGGAATAGAGCAAATGGCGGCGAGCACTACATCAATAAAAGCTGATTTTAAGCAAGAAAAATATCTATCCATTCTTTCCAATAAAATTGATTCGGAAGGTGTCATCCTTTTTAAAAAGCCTAATTTATTAAGGTGGGAGTATAAATCTCCTTTTGAATACATCATTGTATTGAACGGCAACGAAATCGTGATAAAAGATCAGGGAAAAGTCAATACATTCGATATCGGAGGAAGTCAGGCCTTTAAGGAGGTCAATAATTTGATCATCAACAGTGTTCAAGGAAATGTCCTGGACAGCGAGCAATTCCACATCGAATATTACGAATCAGAAACGCTATATTTGGCCAATCTAATACCAAAGGATGAGAAGATGAAGCAATTTCTCCAGGGTATTGACATCCATTTTGACAGGAAGGATTTTTCTGTATCAAAAGTGAAACTGATAGAAAGCGAAGGTGATTATACGCTCATTACTTTCTCCAATAAAAAGATGAATGCCGACATTCCTGATGCAAGCTTTTCCATTCATTAAACACACATTTCTACTCTTCTTTTTGTTGGGACTGAATGCTTGTTCCACTCAAAAGGTGGCCATTTCAAGCCTGCCTAAGCCCTACATGACATTAGATCATGATGGTCTGGTGTACGATGCCTCATTTCAATACAAAGATTTTCAAGCCAGCGGTCTTTTGGTCATGAAAAGGGTACAGCCATCTGAGTATCATGTGGTGCTCTTGTCTAAATTCGGCCCCGCAATCATGGAATTTAAACTGGATAAAGAAGGCATTACCTGGATCAAAACGTTTGACCAGTTGAATAGAAAAATGCTCAATAAATTCATTGCCAAGGATTTCAATCTTTTGTTGTTGAGCATACTCGAGCAACCTAAAAAAGCTAAATTTTTAAAAGCCACAAATGAGATGCATTCCTATAAAATCAAAGATGGCTTTAAAGCAAAAGTGAAAGTGAATGCCGCTACAGAACGTATTGTATATGCCGAAACAAAAGGTTTCCTTAACCTTTTCAAAAGTAAAGCAAAGTTTACCTACAAAGAAAATGACATCCCGCAAAATATTGAGATAACCCATAATAATATTAATTTGCGGATTGATATGAATTTACTAAAGATAAACCATGCTGAAAGATAATCTTTACACAATCACCTCCTTAGAAACAGAAAATGAAGAAAACTATGCTATTGGGATCTCATTGAATGCTTCTCATGCTATTTTTACAGGGCATTTTCCTGGACAGCCTGTACTGCCTGGCGTGTGCTTGATCGAAATGGTAAAAGAAATATTGACCTCTATAAAAGAAAAGCCTTTTAAACTGGAAAGCGCAAGTCAGATCAAATACGTACAATTGGTGGACCCAACTGTCAGCCCTACATTGAACATGACTTTACAAATAAAAGACCAAGCAGGAAGCTTACATGTAAATGTAAACTCTCTTCTAGAAAACGGCGCATCTCACTTCAAGATGAAGGGGGTTTTCTCCTAATGGAAATGGCCGCAAAGGACCGGTTCAAAGCACTAGAATGCTGCGTCATCGTGCCCACCTACAACAATGATGGCACACTAAAAGCGGTGATAGATCAGCTACTGAGCTATACAGATGATCTGCTGGTCATTAATGACGGCGCTACAGACAACACACCAGCTATACTGGAGGCTTTTGAGGACAGGATCACCATTATTACACACGAGCAGAACCAAGGCAAGGGAAAGGCCCTACGCAATGGTTTTGCCGTTGCCTTAGAAAAGGGCTATCGTTATGCCATTACTATCGATAGCGACGGGCAACATTTTGCTTCCGATTTACCAGCTTTCTTGGAGGCCATAAGTCAAGCCCCGGACAGCCTTATTATCGGTGCCAGAAACATGGCCCAAGAAAATGTACCTGGCAAAAGCAGCTTTGGCAATAAATTTTCTAATTTCTGGTTTTGGGTAGAAACCGGCATTACGCTCACGGACACACAGTCTGGCTACCGGCTCTATCCGATACGGAAAATGAAGGGCCTACGATTCTCTACCTCAAAATTTGAGTTTGAAATTGAAGCCATCGTAAAAGCAGCATGGAGGGGAATTAAGGTGTTTAACATTCCTATAAAAGTACATTATGAACCTGGAAAGAAACGGATTTCTCACTTTCGCCCTTTCCAGGATTTTACTAGAATCAGCATATTGAATACTTTTTTGGTGACTCTGGCACTTCTGTACTATTTGCCACTACGCTTTTTCAAATCACTGACCAGGGAGAATATCCGAACGTTTATCAACGCACATTTTTTTGACAAAAGTGAGCCTACTATAAAAAAATCACTATCCATTGGATTTGGCGTGTTCATGGGGATATTTCCTATATGGGGATATCAAATGCTTGTTGGCGTGGCCTTGGCGCATCTTTTGAAACTAAACAAAGCCCTCGTTTTGGTTGCTGCCAATATCAGCATCCCGCCACTCATTCCATTCATTATTTATGGCAGCTACAAATTAGGCGCATTCTTTGTAAGCGAACCCAAAGACGACTTTCTATTTAGCCAAGGGTTAAATTTGGAAAACATCAAAGATAATCTCGTGCAGTATATGATAGGTGCTATTGCATTGGCCATCATTGCGGGTGTGCTGTCTGGTTTATCCGCCCATGTCTATTTGACTTTAAAAAGATTGAAGAAGCCAACAGACGCCTGACAATAGATGTTAGAAAACAGATCAAAGACGTTAGAAAACAGCCTATAGAGGTTCAGTGGGATATTAGAACGTAGCGTCAAGTAGGCAATTGAAAACAAACAATAAGCAATATATGAATGTACAATTGATTGATGTGTCAATGGAAATGAGATTTAAATTTTGAGTTTTGAAAGTTAAATTTTGAGTTGGGCTGGTGTCATTGTCTTCCCACTCCCCTCTTAAACTTCTGGCTCACAACATGAGATTGCTTCACTTTCAACTGGTCCAATCGCTGCCTGAATCCCAAATTTTTTGCTTTATCGATCTGCTGTCCTGTATGAGTCGCCGTTCGCAAAGACGGACTTTAATTGGTTAACTAAATGAGAGAATTCGATAGAACAAGATGGTTTCTGCTCGTTTCCTTTGCCAATTGCCTACTGCATACTCTTATCTGATATCTAAAATCCCTTATTAGGTCTTCCCTTCCCAACTGTCATTCCGCTGCCCACTCTTTTGTCTGATGTCTAAAATCTTAAATCTTAAATCTTAAGTCTAAACTCCTTTGCTATACTTATTTCCTACCTCCCAACATTCTTTCAACATCGTCAAAAAGGCTTTCATTTCTGCCAAAGGCACCATATTGGGGCCGTCGCTAAGAGCTTTGGCGGGTTCTGGATGAGTTTCTATAAAGAAGCCATCAACACCTGCTGCCCCTGCTGCCCTCGCCAAGAAAGGCGCAAACTCTCTTTGTCCTCCTGAGGTACCTCCAGCTCCGCCTGGTTGCTGCACGCTGTGGGTAACGTCAAATATAACGGGGCTATACTGACGCATGATCGGCAGTGCCCGCATATCTACTACCAAATTATGATAGCCAAATGAGACTCCTCGTTCGGTAAGGCATGCATTGCTATTGCCTGTACTCTTGATTTTGTCTATGGCAAAGCGCATATCCTCTGGAGCCATAAATTGGCCTCTCTTCACATTTATTGCTTTACCGCTGTCTCCTGCCGCAAGCAATAGATCGGTCTGACGGCATAGGAATGCAGGAATCTGCAAAATATCTACCACTGCTGCTACTTCTTCTACTTGGTTAGACTCATGGATATCGGTAAGTATTGGCACATTCAATTCTTTTTGTATCCGCTCCAATATCCCCAATGACTTGTCCATGCCTACGCTTCTAAAGGAGCCTGCCGATGTCCTATTGGCCTTATCGAAGGAAGCTTTGAATATATAAGCAATACCCAGCTCTTGGCATATATCCTTAACAGTTTGCCCGATTTCATAACAAATGTCATAGCTTTCAACGGCGCATGGCCCAGAAATCAACACAAGTTGGTCACCACCAATGGTAATGTCTTTTGTAAGGCTAACTTTATTCTTAAATAACTGCATGGAATATTAATTTATGGATTTGTTAATGAAACTTTGACGCCCCAATAAAGCTCATCGTATATGACACTATCAAAGTAAGGTTTCTGTTAAGTTCAAGAATTTATTCTAATCAAAGTTTAGGCCTTATCAGCGTTCTTGTAGTTCATTATAATATCTTTTAAAAGCCCTTTTGCCGAGAGCACCATATCACCAGCTTCCCTCAATACTCCTTTACCTCCTGGGGCTTTCGTTACATAATCTGCTTCCTTTTTTACATACGACAATGCATCAGCAGGAGCAACGGCAACTCCACAACGACTGAAAACTGATAAGTCAATTATATCGTCGCCAATATACAATATTTCATCATCTCTTAAATCAAAGGACTCCTTAACTTCTTCATAATGCCGCCATTTTTCTATACTGCCATGATAATGAAAATCCATCTTAAGTTCGGTGCACCTGAACCGCACTACAGGCGAATCTCGCCCCGTAATTGCCCCCACCAAAATACCTGATTGCTTTAAGTGTTTTATGATTTGCCCGTCCTTTACATTGAACTTCTTGTACTCATTGCCATCATTGTCATAGATAATTCCACCATCAGTGAGTACGCCATCCACATCGCAAATAATGGCTTTGATGTTTTGGCACTTTTCAATTACATCAACAGGAACGTCTTTTAAAATTTCCTTCATGAAGGTTAAAGTTATAAATATGGGTTAGGTATAGTGAAGCTAAGCGAACCTGATTTAAAGTTCGTCATCCCTTTCTTCTTCTTGTTTTTTATAAAGGAAGCTGAGTTTATACAAATCCTTCCTTCTTTGTTGAAGATTGCGCACGCTGCCCTGGGTCCTTAATTTCTTCAATAGCTCCAGGTCCAGATCAACAATAAGTGTTGTTTCTGTATTGGGAGTGGCCTCTGCTACGATCGCGTCATGAGGGAAAGAGAAATCGGACGGCGAGAATACCGCAGATTGAGAATATTGGATATCCATATTTTCTACATTGGGCAAATTCCCTACACTTCCCGTGATCACCACATAGCACTCATTCTCAATAGCGCGTGCCTGCGCACAGCGTCGCACTCGAAGGTAGGCGTTTTTGGTATCTGTCCAGTAAGGCACAAATAGTATCTCGAGATTTTCTTCCGCTAAAATCCGTGCAAGTTCAGGGAATTCCACATCATAGCAGATGAGGATGCCTACACGTCCAGCGTCTGTATTGAATATGCTTATTTTGTCGCCTCCTTGTAGCCCCCAATAATGTCCTTCGTCCGGGGTGATATGCAATTTGTGCTGTTGATCCCAAGTACCATCCCTCCTACAGAGGTAAGAGACATTAAAGAGTTTGTGCTTTTTATATACTGGCATGGATCCCGCAACAATGTTGATGTTGTAGGAAATGGCCATGCTCAACATTTCTTCACGGATTTGTTCAGTATGATCTGCCAACAACCGCACCGCATCAGAAGAGGAAACGTCGTTGTACAAAGCCATCAGTGGCGCATTGAAAAATTCGGGAAACACCACAAAGTCGGCATTGTATCCCGAAACCGTATCTACAAAAAACTCCACTTGTTGCAAAAAATCCTCAATAGAATTTACTCGCCTCATCTGCCACTGCACCAGGCCCGTTCGCACTACCGCCTTCGGCCCTCCTATCAGCTTTTCTTCCTCATCGTAGTACACGTTGATCCATTCTAACAAAGTAGCATAAGAGTGTGATTCAGTATCGTCAGGCAGGTATTTGGTAATGATTTTTCGAACGTGAAACTCATTGGCCAATTGGAAACTCAATACCGGATCATATATTTCCTTATTTTTTACTTCGCGGATATATTCTCTAGGAGACAACCTATCGCTATGTTCTGTGTAACCAGGTATTCGTCCTCCTGCAATAATAGCCCGAAGATTGAGGTTTTCACAAAGCTCCTTCCTTGCATCGTACAAACGTCTCCCTAAACGCATGCCATGGTATTCGGGATGTACAAAAACATCCGTTCCGTATAATGTGTCACCGTCGGGGTCGTGTGTATCAAATTTCCCATTGCCCGTAATTTGCCTGTAGGTGTGTCTATCGCCAAACTTGCTATAGTCTACAATAATGCTTAGGGCTGCAGCGACAATCTTGCCGTTATCTTCGATGCCAATCTGCCCTTCAGGAAATTTCTGTATCTGCCTTTTAAGCTCATTTCTGGTATACCCCATGGCAGATTTTGTATAGATCGAATCAAGGATTTCTCTGATATCACTATAATCACTGATCTTCAGGTTTCTTAATTCCAGCTTATGTTCCGGTTCGTGAGATGACGCCATATTATTTTTTATTTTTGCAAAGGTATAGAAATGCCTTCAATTCTAAATATCCTTGTTTTCATATTGGGAAAGCAAACGCTGCCATCACGTTGATAAACCTTTTGCAAATGTTATGGTTTATGGACTGAAGCATATGAAGGAATATGAATTTTAAATAAAACTATACATATTATGGCAGTAAGAAAAGCAAATGCCACCTGGGAGGGTGGTTTCAAAGATGGTAAAGGAAACGTACGGTCTGAAAGCGGTGCAATTTCCACAGGTTATTCTTTTTCTTCACGATTTGAAGATGGGAAAGGCACCAACCCAGAAGAGTTGTTGGGAGCGGCGCATGCAGCATGTTTTTCTATGGCCTTGTCGGTTGCACTTGAACAAGCGGGTTTTAAGCCCAACAGCGTGCACACCATCGCCAATGTAAAGATCGAAAAAGATGGAGATGGATTTACAATCACCAACATCACGTTAGAAACAGAAGCCGATGTTCCGAAAATAAGCGAAGACGACTTTAAAAAACAGGCTGAAGGAGCAAAAAAGAACTGCCCCCTATCCAAAGCCCTTGCTTCGGTCGAGATCGACATGGTTGCCAGGCTAAAATAGAATTTAAAGAAAGTAATGATGAATTTTAAATGTTAAGCTTGAATTGAAAGATGGGAACTGGTCAACCAGATATTAGAAACCACTCATCTTTCATTTTTTATCCATCTGGGTGCCTAATCATTAACCCATACCACACGCTTATCCCCTAGTCAATCAACCATGACCTAGTAGGTCTTAAATCTCAGGTCCAATCAAGCTCCAAAAGCAGGCAGCTCATTCATAAAGGTAAAGCTGCTGCTAGCCTGGTCGATATGGCAGCAATAATGTTGTATTCCGTTGGTGACGACGAGGTATTTGGCTTGAATTGTCTTGTTATATACAGAAGCTTGCCGGAAGACCTTTTCATCTATTTTTATATGGCTGGCCTTGCACTCAATCAACATAAAAGGGCTTCCCGACCTATCATACACCAATATATCGGTACGTTTTGTCAGCGTATTGTATGCGTGCCCCCGCTCTAGTTGAATAAGACTCTTGGGATACAAAAGATGCTGTATGAGATATTGCACAAAGTGCTGCCTCACCCACTCCTCAGGAGTAAGGATAATATGTTTTTTCCGTAGAGGATCAAAGATGGTAGCGCTTCCTTTGCTTTCCCGGATATCCCAGTCGAACTTAGGCAAGTTGAGTGAGCTCATAGATGCTCTTGATGATTGTGTCAATGTTTTTGTAAAACAAAACTTGTTCTTTTTTAGCAATTTTACTAATTCTGCTCCTGTTTAAAACCATCCTAAAGTGTCCTGGAAAAGGAAAGCAATTCTAAACGCATTATAAGTTTTGTAATTTGGTAATTTATCGCAATTTTTGCGCTCGATACTTTAAAAAAAGAGACCTTAAAATACCAATGAAAACACCGGCTAGCCCTTTGATATTTTTCGAATCAAGCCATCATACATTTCATGGAAAGCGTTTCCTTATCCCAAATGCACAATGATCCCTGCGCCTTATAATGCTTATTTCGTCATACTAGTTATTTTTTTAACTTTTTATGTTTCCTATAAGGAATGGGTACGGCCAGCATTAGCTTTTCTAGGCTCTGTCTTGCTTTTTATTTTACTGAATATTCTTACTCCTGAGGACCTATTGCAAGGTTTTGCCAATCCGTCCATTGCAAGTATTATCCTTTTGATTTTGCTTACTGCAGGCTTAAGTAAAAACTTCAAAATGGAGTACTACTTGGATAAAGTGTATAAATCGGCCAAGACATATCGGTCTTTCCTTTTTAGAATGATGTGTCAAGTAGCTTTTATTTCATCTTTTTTGAACAATACGCCAGTAGTGGCCACCCTTACGCCATATGTGTTTAATTGGGGAAAGAAAAACAACGTTTCTCCCTCAAAGCTACTGATACCTCTATCGTTTGCCGCCATTTGTGGAGGCATGATTACCCTCATCGGTACATCCACCACACTTGTTCTGAATGGCTTCCTTATCGAGAATGGTATTGAAGGTCTTGATGTATATAACCTTTTTATATTAGGTTTATTTGTTACAGTTATATTTATAGTATTTATTCTGGTGTTGGGCCACAAACTTTTACCGAACAAGACAGACATATTAGAGTCGTTCAAGAAAAACAAGCGACAATATGTCATAGAAACCCAGTTGAGTGCCGGCTCACACATGGCCGACAAAAATGTAAAAGAAGCGGGCCTTCGTAACTTAAAAGGTATTTATCTTGTCGAGATCGTCCGAGAAAGCACTATCATTTCGCCGGTAGAACCTACGGAAATCATCCGGCAGCAAGACACGCTTATATTTGCGGGCAATACAGAAGATATAGTAGACCTGGTAAAATCTGACAACGGGATTGTACTGCCCGAGGATCCGGAGCTTCCATCTTCTAAGAACATAGGAAAAATAGATGTAGTGGAAGCTGTAATCAGCAATGGCTCTAGCCTAGTGGGAAAAAAGGTAAAAGAAACTGATTTCAGAAACCGATACGATGCAGCCATTGTGGCCATTCACAGAAATGGCGAAAAGCTGCACGGCAAGATCGGTGAAATAAAGATCAATGCAGGAGATCTGCTTCTGGTATATGCTGGTGCCAACTTTAAAGACCGAGCAGATTTATACCGTGACATTTACATTGTATCAAAGCTGCAAGCCCTGTACAAACCTGCAAAGGCTAAAGTATATTCTCTAGCATCCATAGCAATGCTCGCTATACTGCTCTTGGCTTTTGGCTTCTTTTCTCTTTTCACCTCTTTGCTCATCATATTTGCCGTGATGTTAGGTATGGGCATGATCACCCGGCAGGACATAAAACGTGGTCTGGACCTGAGCATGATTGGAATATTGGTCTTCTCTCTTGCCTTAGGCCAAGCTACCATAAAGAGTGGCGCCGCAGATATCGTGGCTACATGGATACTGGAAGCCCTGATACCTTACGGTATGACGTCCATTTTATGTGGCCTGTTGCTCTTAACTATCGTGCTCACGTCATTTATCACCAATGTTGCCACTGTTGCCATTGCTTTTCCATTGGCACATTCCATTGCATTAGCCACAGGTGTAGACGGAGCCCCTTTTTACCTCGCCATAGCTTTTGCGGCATCGGCTTCGTTCATGACCCCTATAGGCTACCAAACCAACTTGATTATTTACGGTCCGGGGGGATACACGTTTAAAGACTTTTTTAAGATCGGTATACCGACGACCATTATCTATATTACAACAGTCTTCATAGGCTTGATTTTACTATACCCAGACATCTTTCTTTAGCATTAGAGACTAGGGCCTAAGAATTGGCAATAGCAATATTGAATTGAAATTAAATCTATAATAATAACCTACAAATGTGGACCTTTACCCTTTAGGGATAAGAGACGCTTATTAAAGCAAACTGATAAATTATGAAAAAAGCTATCCTATTTTTTTTACTTGCGTTTACAGTGCATTGTTCGATTGGTCAAACAGATCCCGAGTATCAACGCACTTTGAAGCAACTTCTGCAAAGTTCAGGAACTGAAGCTTCTTTTACTACCGTTGTCACCCAAATGATGGCCATGATCAAGCAAAGCAATCCCAATGTACCAACCGCCATATGGAACGATTTTGAACAGGAAATCCTCAATACTTCCCTAGACGACTTGGTTGAAATGTTGGTTCCGGTATATCAAAGGCACCTGAGCCAAGAAGACCTCAAGAGTCTGATTGTCTTTTATCAAACGCCCGCAGGCAAACGATACGCTGAAAAAACACCTCTGATCATGCAGGAGTCGATGCAAGTGGGACAGCAATGGGGCCTGCAAATTGGCCAAAAAGTCCTACAGAAACTTTCCGAACAAGGGTATTAATCCTGCGCTTACTTATATAATGGAGAAATGTATTAATTTGCAACTTTAAATAAACCGGATTAAAACTTGTAGGCGGGGCATGACCAATAATAACTCTGTAGTGATCACACCAACTTTAGTGGCAGATCTAAATCAATATCTCAATAGCCATCAATTTAGCCAAATTGTAGTATTGACCGACAGCAATACACGAGAACACTGCTACCCCCTTATCAGTGGCCATCTTCCTGCACATCTCGAAATGAGTATTCCTGCGGGTGAAGATCACAAAAACATCCATACTTGCATTAGCTTATGGGAAAAGATGACCTCGCACGCATTGGACCGAAAGGCCTTGATGATCAATTTGGGAGGTGGTGTAATAGGCGATATGGGTGGCTTTACTGCAGCAGCTTATAAACGTGGAATTACTTTTATCAACCTTCCCACTACGCTTCTTGCGCAAGCAGATGCCAGCGTGGGCGGTAAACTAGGAATAGACTTCCAAGGCTTTAAGAATCATATAGGCTTTTTCAAAGACCCAGAAAGAATATTCATTTGGCCAGAATTCTTAAAAACTTTACCGTTCAATGAACTTAGGTCAGGGTTTGCAGAGATTATCAAACACAGTTTGATAGGCGACAAAGACCATTGGGACATTCTGAAAACCAAATCGCTGAAAGAGCAGGATATGGAACTACATATTGCCCATGCTGTAAAATTCAAACAGTCGGTTGTAGCACTAGATCCTTATGAAATGGGATTGAGGAAAATATTGAACTTCGGCCATACAATAGGCCACGCTATTGAAAGCTACTACCTGGATAAAGGAGCGCAAAGACTGCTTCACGGTGAAGCTATAGCTATTGGGATGATCGCAGAAACCTATCTTTCTAAAAAACTACTGGGATTGAGCGATGTAGCCCTTAAAGAAGTAGCCGATTTCATCTTTTCCATTTATGGTAAGGTCACGCTTGATAAAGCTACAATACCTGACTTGATTCAACTGACCATTCAGGATAAAAAGAATGAAGGAGGCCAAGTATTGATGACCCTCTTATCAGAACTTGGAAAGGCCGAGATCAACTGTGCTGTAAAGGGTCCGGACATTGCAGAAGCAATAAACTATTACATTGATCTAGACAAGTAAGCGAGATTCTACCTGGAATACCAAGCAAAAGAGGTGTATAAAGAAGCTGATTGTTTTGGCATTTGCAAACTATGGGGCACCCGTAAGATGCCCCAAAATTAGCTACCTACTTAAAAACAAAGCTATTAGGTCCTATGCCCACATCAAAAGAACCCAACAATACGCCATCATTCCCATATCGATAGACGGTACCACTTCCTTGGAAAGCATTGGCGTCTCCTGCATAGATGACATCTTCGGCAGGGTCATAACCCAAACTATAAAAGCTTGCAGACTCATTTACTACCCATGCAGATTGAGGGGCAGTTTCTGCATCGATGCTCAAACGATAAATCTCGTTGCCAACACTATAGAATAGCGCATCGCCGTTTCCATTAATGACCATTTTTGAAGCAGCCAGCCCCAGGTCAATGGAGCTTTCAATTTCATGAGTGGTTGGATTTATCCTGAATAGTTTTCCATCCTTCTTTGGTTGATAGTTCTCATCATAACCACCTCCACAGATCACCCACAGCTTCCCATTACTGTCTTCTACCATAGCAGATGGGCTGTCATGCAGGGTCACTTCGACCACCTCTCCAGTAGAAGGATTTAATATGCCCAGCGTATTGCCAAAGTTATTAGTAAAGAATAACTTTCCCCCAATCGCCCTAATAGCTTCCGGACCATTCCCTGTGCTAATTTTATCTTCTAAGGTGAGCGTTTTCAAATCTACTACAGCAATAAAAGAAGTCACATCACCATAGTCTCCCCAATTCGTGATGTAGCCTTTATCACCAAATGCGGCAAAATATCTCGGATTTACTAGGCCTTCATCGATACCTCCCTTAGAAGCAAAGGTGGCA
>CAYTTV010000066.1:0-16052 GCA_964440915.1 uncultured Roseivirgaceae bacterium | reverse complement strand
GCGGGAGGTGGCGCCCAAATTATTCTACTTTTAAATTTTCACCGCCGTTTATCCATATCGTTTTTTGATTGACGAACTCACGGATTCCCAGATGGGAAAGCTCCCGTCCATAACCTGATTTTTTGACACCACCAAAAGGGACATAGGGGCTGGAAGCGACCATTTGGTTGATGTACACGGCACCGGATTCGATCTTTCGGGCCAACTGCTGGGCCTTTGCTATGTCTTTTGTCCAGATGGAGCCACCGAGGCCATATCGGGAACTGTTGGCCTCCTCTACCGCTTCCTCTGCATCTGCCGCTATAAAAACCGTGGCTACTGGCCCAAAGAGTTCTTCTTCATATGCCCGCATCCCAGGTTTGAGGTTGGTAATAATAGTAGGATTGAAAAATGCCCCTTCTCTGTCGGGCCTATTGCCGCCCAAGACAATGTCGGCGCCCTTGCTTTCGGCATCTTTTACCTGCTCCAAGAGCTCATTGGCCAAATCTTCTCTAGCCATTACGCTGTAATCGGCATCCTCATCAAAAGGATCGCCGGGTTTTAAGGCTGCCATTTTGGACTTGAATTTTTCTAGAAACTCCTCAGCAACAGCCGCCTCGACAATGAACCGCTTGGCGGCAATACAGCTTTGGCCGCAATTGATCATCCGAGACTTTACGGCTACTGTGGAGGCTTCTTCCAAATCTGCGTCATTTAGCACAATGAAGGGGTCGCTCCCGCCAAGCTCTAAAACAGTTTTCTTGATATTCCGACCAGCTTGCTCGGCAATTTTGCTGCCGGCACTTTCGCTCCCTGTCAATGTCACGGCCTTGATGCGATCGTCCTCAATAATGGCCTCTACCTTGTCAGACCCGACGAGCAAGGTGCTAAAAACGCCAGAGGGGAAGCCAGCTTTTTTGAAAACCCGCTCGATGGCCAGGGCGCATTGGGGCACATTGGAAGCATGTTTGAGAATGCCAACATTCCCTGCCATGATCGTGGGTACAGCAAACCTAAAAACCTGCCAAAAGGGAAAATTCCAGGGCATGACCGCCAGAATAATGCCCAGTGGATCGTAGGCAATGTAGCTTTCGCCTTTGTCGACCTTCAAAGGCTCATTGGCAAGAAATTTTGCAGCATTTTCAGCATAATAGTCGCATACCCAGGCGCATTTATCGACTTCGGCTATCGCCTCAGAGATACGTTTGCCCATTTCGAAAGTCATAATTTCCGCATACTCTTCTTTGTTTTCCCTCAGCACTTGGGCACAATTGAGCATAAGCTGGGCACGATGTTCAAAAGTTGTATGCTGCCATTCCTTAAAAGCAGCTTCGGCTTCTTGTATTGTGCTTTCTATCTCTGCTTTGCTGTATTCATCAAAAGTCTTTAGTACTTGGTTGTTGTAGGGGTTTATAGATTTCATGGGGTTTTGCAATAATGAGCAATTGGTTTACGCTTAGTTGCGCAATGTAAAAAACCATGTAAATCTTAGAAAGTTTTCAGGAAAAGACAAATACGGATTGGAAATGACTGGGGAGTTCCCCGGTGTGTTATAGAAAAACAGGGCTATGGACAAGCCCTGTATATTTAAATCAAATGTAATTATGGAGCGTGCGGTCATCCAAAGGAAAGATGACTTTCACTGCATTAGTTCAGGTTATTCGTATTCAGATGTTTTAAGTAAGGATTGAATTGATTCCCTCTCAAATAATTGATTTTGGTAATGGATTCTTGAGTAGGCTCAAACCAAATTTCGACAGGCTCGCCATTGATCCTGTAAAGTGAAATCTCCAACTGGTGAAACTCCGCTTTTGAAATATAAACACCTTCGTTGACAATATATTTGGCCGCCTCTTCTAGCTTTAGATTATTCAGTTCGTGGTTCGACATGGCTAACTCCCTTTTAATGATTAATAGAACACTACAAAGGAGGTAAATAAATAAAAGTAAATCTGGGAAATACAGACGAATAAGACAGCTATGTAAGGATTTAATTTTATTATTCTGATATTTCGTATTCCATGCTTGTCAAAAATTGGATTAATTGTCTTTTAAGCCTGAATCTTAATAAATTGTAGCATAATTTGATGTATATTTCTATGTGAAAAACTTCCAACAAAGTCGAAAGAGCCTGTTATACCATTTTATTTTTTACAGGTTTTATATATAACTTACGACTTTATTGTAGGTGAAGCACAAGGCGTATTGGCTATTTGAAAAGATTTTTGAAAATAAAAGCCGTCTTGTCAAGAATAATTGACTCATAGATAGTTAAACTAGAAAGCCATAGTTAATCTATAAATAACAAACTCAACAAGAATAAACATGAATGGAATGAACAAGCGACAGTTTTCGAGCAGGATGGAGGTGATGCATTATTTAGAAAGTTTTGTCGATGAGGTAATTGATAAGTATCTGAAGCCTGTAGAAACCATGTGGCAGCCGGCAGATTTGCTTCCCGACGCTCGCCAGGATAATTTTTTTGAAAAAGTAAAAGAGCTTCAAGAAAGTGCCAAAGAGCTTGCGTATGATTTTTGGGCCGTTTTGATTGGTGACACTATCACCGAAGAAGCCCTGCCCACTTATGAATCGTGGCTGGTGGGCATGGAAGGTGTGAACCAAGTGGAAAATACAGGATGGACAAAGTGGATAAGAGGATGGACTGCCGAGGAAAACCGCCATGGAGACATCCTGAACAAGTACTTGTACCTATCCGGAAGGATCAATATGCGAGAGCTTGAGATATCCACACAATACCTTATCGCCGACGGGTTTGACATCCAGACTGGTGCCGACCCATACCGCAATTTTGTCTATACCAGCTTTCAGGAAATCGCCACCAATATCTCTCACGGCCGGGTTTCTGCACTAGCAAAAAAAGCGGACAACATCGAACTGGCAAAAATATGCGGTGTAATTGCAGGCGACGAAATGCGCCATGCCAGGGCTTACAAGGCTTTTGTGGAGAAGATATTTGAAGTGGATCCAAGCGAAATGATGTTGGCCCTAGAAGATATGATGAGGAAGAAGATTGTAATGCCTGCCCATTATCTTCGCGAAACAGGCGTGAAGATTGGCCTTACTTTTGAACACTTTTCCAATGCAGCGCAAAGACTAGGCGTATATACCGCCCACGATTATGTGCAAATATTGAGTAGCCTGCTCAAAGACTGGAATGTAGAATCCATTACAGGTCTCAATGAAGCGGGCGAAAAAGCGAGGGACTATCTACTGGCACTTCCTGACAGGCTAAAGAGGGTTTCGGACAGATTAAAAACCCCTACCTTGGAATACGAGTTCAGCTGGATCGGAAGAAGGTACGATCAATAAAAATCTTGGTCAGCCCTGTTTATGATTTTTTTATCGCCACTGGAAGAACACCAATTTGTGTGTTTTAACAGCGGCGATAAATTTTTAAATATTATACCAGAATATACGTTATTTGATCTGATCCTAATGTTGATAAAAACTGGCTGACAAGGGAAAGCTATGAAGTGTTGTTTATTGAATAGTATGCAAAATCACTTTCTGAAGTTGCTGCTCATTGCAGTGATGGGTACATGTTCTTTTGCTTTAAAGGCACAGGACACTACCATCTTGCTGAGCGACATGAATGTTCAGATGGATGCCACGCAAGCGGTAAACGACATGTACAACTTCAAGTTCAGAAAAGCAGAACAGCAGTTTAGGTGGCTTAAACAGCAGTATCCCACCCACCCCTTGCCCTACTTTCTCATGGGGCTGAGCCAATGGTGGAAAATCGCCCCCAACATAGATGAAAAACGGTATGATCAAAGCCTGGTCGCTTATATGGATACCGTCATCATGTTGTCTGAAAAGATCTATGCAGAACAGGAAGGCAATGTAGAAGCAGCTTTTTTCCTATCAGCGGCCAATGCCTTCAAAGGAAGGTTATATGCCGAAAGAAGGGAATGGTCTAAAGCGGCCGTAGTAGGAAAAAATGCCCTTAAATACCTTGAAGACAGTAGAGGTCAGCACGACCTGAGCCCAGAGTTCTTGTTTGGCGACGCACTATACAATTACTATTCTGTATGGATTCCAGAAAACTACCCGCTTCTAAAGCCGATTTTATGGTTCTTTACCAAAGGTGACAAAGCGCTTGGCATTTCGCAGCTACAAGAAGTGTCCCGTAACGCTTTTTATACCCGTACAGAAGCTCAAATGTTCCTTATGCGCATCTTGGCCATTGAAGAGGGAAAACCATACGAGGCACTTCATGTATCCCAATATCTGGCAGAAACCTTTCCAGACAACCCTTATTTCCAGCGATTTTATGCGCGCTTACTTTATTCCAATGGCAAGCTAAACAAAACAGAAGAAGTATCGCTAGACATATTGGCGAAAATAGACAGCGGAATGGTGGGGTATGAGGCCACTAGTGGGCGCTATGCAGCATTCTTCCTTGGTGAAGTGTACAGCAGGAAAAGGATGATGGACGAAGCCAAACAGTACTATCAAAGAGCGGTGGAATTTGGCGAGGAAGCAGAAGCGGAAGAGTCTGGGTACTACCTATATTCCCTGCTGAACCTGGCAGAAATTGCAGAAAAGGAGGGAGAGAAAAGACTGGCCAAAAACTACTATAGGCAGGTAAAAAAATACGCTAAAAGAAGCCACCCCGCCCACAAAGAAGCTAGAAGAAGATTATAGCGTAATTCTGCCTGTTTCTTTCTATAATGGAGGGAAAAACCTAATTTAGGCTTTCAACTATTTTCTCCCGTATGAACCTTTTGCAGCACAGAGGTTGTCCCTTAAGCATCTCATTTACCTTAGTTATATGACACTACAGGACCTTGTCATCACACCTCTGTACCTGATGGTGATTTACCTTGTTGCCTATTTCGTTCGGGGCTTGGTTTCTGACACCCATACAAAACGTTATTTTATTCCCGCCCTTACGGTTAAGATTATTGGTGCCATTGCAGTAGGGTTGATTTACCAATTTTATTATGGTGGTGGCGATACCTTTAATTACTTTAATAACAGCAAGCAAATCTGGGAAGCATTCAAAGAATCTCCTACTTTGGCCATGTCGCTGATTTTTGCGGGCAACCAATACACCTCGGACAACTTCCAGTATGCTTCGCTCATGTATTTTTTCCATGACACATCTTCTTATTTTGTTGTGAGAGTGGCGGGTCTGTTTGATATTTTCACCTTTCATACCTATTCCGCTACGGCTACGCTGTTTGCCGTATTCAGCTTTAGCGGCCTATGGGCCATGTACAAAGGATTCTACGATTTACATAAAGGCCTTCATGTTGAATTTGCATTGGCTATTTTTTTTATTCCTTCTGTCTTTTTTTGGGGTTCAGGATTACTCAAAGATACCCTTACCCTTGGCGCACTTGGGTGGGCAACCTACGCTACCATACGAATATTTTTCCATCGAAAATATTCCATAATACCACACATTGTCATTTTAATACTGGCATGCTATACTGTGTACACTATTAAAATCTACATTTTGCTATGCTTTTTTCCAGCCATTATCCTATGGATCTTTCTTTATTGGAGAAAAATCATTCCTTCTGCAATGCTACGAGCACTCTTAACGCCGATCATGATCACTATAGCAGTGGTCTTGGGCTACTTTGCACTAGTAGCTGTTGGAGAAGACAACAAACGCTACTCTCTGGAAGCACTCGGGCAAACGGCGGAGATTACAGCTAACTATCTCTATTACATCAGTGAGAAACAGGGCGGTTCGAGCTACACATTGGGCGACTTTGACTATAGTGTCACGGGCATGATCAAGAAACTACCATTGGCCATTAACGTCACGCTCTTCCGGCCTTACTTATGGGAGGCCAAGAACCCCATAATGCTGTTGTCGGCCCTAGAGAGCCTGGCGCTGCTCATCTTTACTATAGTCATTTTAGTAAGAACAAAGTTTTTATTTACCCTTAAAAAAATAGATCCTACCATCACCTTCTGCCTTGTTTTTGCTATAAGCTTTGCTTTCGCTGTGGGCTTTTCCACTTACAACTTTGGTTCTTTGGTGCGTTATAAGATTCCTTTGATTCCTTTTTATCTTATTGGATTGTTCGTGTTAAATCATTATTCAAAGAGCGTTAAAAAATTGTCGCCATTGGATAGGACAGAATAATCTCGCACTACTTTTTCTCTGGCGTTTTCGCCTAAAGACTTCCTAAGGGCAGCATTCAGAATCAACGTTTCCAGCTTATTATACCAGTCCTGTTTGTCGTGGCATATATACCCATTGGCACCATCATCCACAATTTGAGCATTTACTCCCACCGGCGACACTAGGGCAGGAATACCCAATGCCATATACTGCAGTGCTTTAAAGCCACATTTCCCTTTTGCCCATGCATCATCAGACAAGGGCATTACCCCGATATCGAGGGACATCAGGTCCAGGATTTCACGCTCCTTGTTCCAAGGAACAAAGCGAAGGCTTTTGCAATGCATTTGAGGTGCCTTATCGGCAATGACCAAAAAAACAAACTTGTATCGTTTCTCCAGCTCCTGTATGATAGGCACCAGCTGATCGAGATACATCAGCGTAGAATGTGAACCTGTCCAGCCAATCACCAGTGTTTCTCCATTATTAGGAACCTGATACAAATCTGGGTTATGGACACTCTCCGTATCTATTGTCGTAGGATTGAGGATCACCTTTTGGTTAAACTGTCGGGCATAAGCGCAGAGATATTCATTTCCACAACTTATCTTGTAGCTCCATCGGCAAATTGCAGCAACCTTACCATGCCACTTCAACTTGGCAGCCAAGCGATTCTCTTCTGAAGTATTGGGGATCCATATAGCATCGTCAAAATCGTAGATAATTCTTTTTCCAAATACTTTCCCTATGATCCATTCAAAAACAGGTGGCCCAATGGGTGCCGCTTCTCGGTGAATAAAAACAGAGTCGAAGCGATAAAGTCCAAAAAGCAAAAAAAAACGCTTAGCAAAACCTTTGCATATCCCCAAGGCCTTGTGCACAAGTTTACCATCTTGATAAAGCACATGCCATGTTTTATCATCTATAAAAGGGGCAAATGCTAAATGATGTCCACGCTCCCGAAGTTGTTCGAGATATTGTTCAAACCTGAACCGCTGGGAGGGAGCTTTACCTAAAGGATAGGGTATGATAAAAAGGATATGCATTTTCGGGATTTATAATTCAAATATATAAAAAGGTTGAAGCTCCCCTGCAAAATGGCACTAAATTTCAAAACACAAAGGTTCCAAACGTACAAAACAATACTTTTTAGGAAAAATCATTACTTTTGCTCCATTAAAAGAACCGTTGATGAGTAGACTAATTGTCGATGCAGGGAAAAAGGGGATCAACTTAAACCTCAGAGAGCTTTACCAATACAAGGACTTATTCCTTATCCTTGCCTATAGGGACTTGCGAGTTCGCTATGCCCAAACCTTTTTGGGGCTTTTGTGGGCAATACTTCAGCCCTTGGCTACCTTGATCATTTTCACTGTAGTTTTTGGCAAAGTAGCCAAAGTTGATACTGAAGGAGTTCCTTACCCTTTGTTTGCCGTGTGCGGCATGGCTGCTTGGTCATACTTTGCTTTTGTGCTGAACCAATCGGGCAACTCCATCATCGGAGCGCAGGAAATGGTCAAAAAGATTTATTTTCCAAGGCTCGTCATTCCTTTGTCAAAAGCAGTGGTGGGCTTCGTTGATTTCATTATTGCCTTTGCTTTCATTGTCATCTTATTGCTATATTATGGCGTAACGCCTTCGGGGAACGTCATTTTCTTGCCTGTGTTTATATTACTTACCATTGTTTCCGCTTTGGCGGCAGGCATTTGGCTCAGTGCCCTTACCATCCGCTACCGCGACTTTCAGCATATTGTACCTTTTATCGTCCAATTCGGCTTGTATGCTACGCCTGTAGGCTATCAATCCAAAGATGTGGTGGATAACCTGCCGGCTTGGGGCAGCCTTTTGTTTTATGCCAACCCTATGGCAGGCATTGTTGAAGGCTTCCGATGGAGTATTTTGGGTGGGAGCCCGCCCAGTGTTTATGCCTATTTATCTTTTTCGGTAGTATTACTCCTGTTTATATCGGGGCTTTATTATTTCAAAAGCGTTGAAAAAGTAATGGCCGATATTGTTTAAGATATAAAACGCAAAAATTCTATTTTTATAGTATAAAAATCTGAATATACAGGAGGTTACTGAAAATGTTGAAGATGGGGAACATTTGCCTTAACTTTGCATACTTTTATTAACCTTATCAACCACTAAAAGAAATTAGGATTAAGATTCCAAGAAACTTTAATCCATCGTTTAACATTCAACACAACTTATCATGATCGAAACGCAGTTGAACTACAAAGTAAAAGATATTTCCCTTGCAGAATGGGGAAGAAAAGAAATTAGATTGGCCGAGGCTGAAATGCCAGGCTTAATGGCCTTAAGAGAAGAATTTGGTCAGGACAAACCTCTAAAAGGAGCTAGAATTGCTGGCTGCCTGCATATGACCATTCAAACAGCCGTGCTTATCGAGACCTTGATCGAGCTTGGCGCCGAAGTAACCTGGTCTTCCTGCAACATATTTTCTACACAAGATCATGCTGCTGCCGCAATTGCAAAAGCAGGTGTTCCTGTATTTGCTTGGAAAGGAATGACAGAAGAAGAATATGAGTGGTGCATTGAACAGACTTTATTCTTCGGAGAGGATAGAAAGCCCCTCAACATGATTTTGGATGATGGTGGCGACCTTACCAATTTGGTTTTAGACAAGTACCCAGAATTGGCAAAAGGCCTGAAAGGAATATCGGAAGAAACGACAACAGGCGTTCTCAGGCTATATGAAAGAGTGAAGAAAGGCACCTTGCCTGTGCCCGCAATTAATGTGAACGACTCTGTTACCAAATCGAAGTTCGATAACAAATATGGCTGTAAAGAATCGTTGGTAGATGCTATAAGAAGAGCTACCGATGTGATGCTGGCCGGAAAAGTGGCTATTGTAGCCGGATATGGCGATGTTGGGAAAGGTTCTGCACAGTCGCTCAGTGGAGCTGGCGTGCGCGTGATCGTAACGGAAATCGACCCCATTTGTGCACTACAAGCTGCCATGGACGGATTTGAAGTGAAAAAGATGGACAATGCCATTCCCCGAGCAGATATTATCGTGACCGCTACGGGCAATAAGAACATTATTGTAGGCCGTCATTTCCAAGCTATGAAGGACAAAGCCATTGTATGTAACATTGGTCACTTTGACAATGAAATCGATGTGGCTTGGCTGAACAATAACTATGGGCAAACCAAAGATACGATCAAACCCCAGGTAGATCTTTACAATGTTGATGGCCATGATATTATATTGCTTGCGGAAGGTAGACTGGTAAACCTGGGCTGTGCTACTGGCCACCCTTCGTTTGTGATGTCCAACTCCTTTACCAACCAGACCTTGGCACAGATAGAGCTTTGGAACTACCCTGAGAAATATGAAAACCAAGTATATACACTGCCGAAGCACTTGGATGAGAAAGTAGCGGCACTTCACCTGGAGAAAATCGGTGTAGAGCTTGACGAACTTTCACCAGACCAAGCTGCCTATATAGGCGTTGAGGTGCAAGGGCCATTCAAACCGGATTATTATAGGTATTAGGATTTGACTGAATGTTGTAAAAAGCACCCTGTAAAAAGGGTGCTTTTTTGGTATAGCGCTTTTTTACTATTATCAAAATAGCTTCTATATGTTTATATCCTGATGCTATGTCCTACTCTCTTTCTCAATACCGTAGGGCGTATAGATAACATTACCATCGTCATTTTCTGCTAGAATTTTCATACTCTCTACATAGTTTGTTCTTTCTAGCTTCTTATGGTATAAATGATATTGAATACCAGCAAATTTCAGTGTTTTGATTGTTAATCCATTCCGAACAAGCCTTCTTTCTATGTCAGTATCTTCTCCTACAGCAGGATTTACATACCTTTCGTCAAAACCATTTACACTCAAAAGGCAGCTTTTGTGAAGGGAAAAGTTGCAGCCAAGCACCCCTCTTGGCCGCTTATTAAATAAATTGCACAACGGTTTATAGCCAATGCGAAGCCCCTTCTCTACATCTCTTGAATCTCCAAAAATAGAATCAAGCAATAGCTTTATGAAGATCAGTTGACCTTTTTTTACCTTGTCGTAGGTGAGCTTCTTAGTAAGTCTGGCGGATAAATTAACGCGCCTTCCAGCTAAAATTCTCCCTTTCTCTCTTCTTTCAAAGTGATCTTCTATAAACCGCGCATGTGGAATACAATCGCCGTCAATAAAAATCATATAATCGCTTTCGCTTTTAACAATAGCTTTATTTAATATCTGATTTTTTCTCCATCCTAGATCTTCGTGCCAAACATGCTTAATGTTTAGACCAGAATCCTTTTTATAATTTTTGATTTTTTCTTTCACATCTTCTCGAGATCCATCATCGGCAATAATAACTTCAAAGGATTTCATAGTTTGCCGCTCAAGACCTGCCAGAACTAGTTCTAAAAAGTTAAAATTATTATAGAAAGAAATAATAAGGGATACTTTTGCTTCTTGCATTAAAAAACGCTTTAAATTATTAATTTAAGACACTTTTGTATAGAGCTATGGCTTTGAGCCCCATATTCTCTTTTGAGAAATCTTGAGCAAAATTCCAGGCATTCTTAATGATCTCCTCTCTTAAAATCTGATCTCCCATTATTTTATTAACACACTCTGCGATGGCTATGTAATCTCCCACAGGTGCTAGCATGCCTGTTTTCCCAGACAAAACCAATTCTGGAATTCCTCCAGTGTTCGTGGCAACTACTGGAACCTTGCTTGCAAAAGCATCTAAAATAACAGATCCTAAACCTTCTTCAAGAGAGGTAAGCAATAACACATCTAATTCGGGTAGGATACGGTAGATGTCACTTCTGTGTCCTGTAAAATAAATCACATCTTGCATGTCCCTCTCAGCAACATCTTCTTTAAGACTTTTTTCTAATTTTCCTTTTCCAATAATAACAAACCTAAAATCAGGATTCATTTTAAAAAGCACCTCAGCCATTTTTATAAAAGTAAGATGGTCTTTTTCAGGTGACAACGCAGCAACGATCCCAATCACTTTGGTATTTGGGTGCAAATGCAACTCCCTACCTAGAATTTCGGAGGGTTCATGAGCGTAATTCTCAAGATTTATGCCGCTATAAATTTTTTCTATTTTATTATTTTCCTTTATGATCTCCCGCAACTGATCCGCTATCTTTTCGGATATAGCTATAATTTTTTTTATCGAGCTGTAATTATATTTAAAAAGAGTAAAAAAGTTTCTTTTAATTTTAAATGCCGTTCTTTTAGTTAAGACCATGGGAACTTTTAATCCCAAAATTCCTGCCATTACGCTTAATGTATGGGCTTTGGGCGCATGTAAATGCAGCAGATCATATTTTCCCTCTTTAGCGACCTTTTTAATAAAAAGTGCTGTTTCTAAATCGAAAGAATTACGGAATGCGGCTGTGTAATGCAAAATTTCATTTTTAACACAAAACTTATGTAAATCGGAATTTTCTCTACAAAGTAGAGAACATTCAATGCCCTTCTTAGCCAGAACATCTATGAGCAACATCACTTGTGCTTCCCCTCCTCGCCAGCCTTTTTCAGAACTTACATGTAATATCTTCATTTATTTTTATTCAATTCCCTAAGCTTTATATATTTGAGAAACTTCTCAAAGGCAATATTCACACAAATGGTAAACCCTTGCCATCCTCCAGTGAAGCCTAATTGAAAAAAATAGTTTTTAATAAAAGCAAAACCCGGACTTAGCATTAGTTGGAAAACAGAAGCACTCCTTCCTTTAAGGAAAGCTTCTTTTGCTGCGATATCAGAGAAATAGTTGATCTGGGCAACATGTTCAGCAATAGAATAGAAAGAATAATGCAAAAGGTCACCTCTTAAAAAGCCTTTTGAAGCCCCTTTATTCAGGATGAGCTTATCGTGTGGGTTTGTACCGCCCCATTTCCCTTTTTCTTTCTTCCAGAGCCTGAGCTTGGTATCTGGATACCATCCTGCATATTTTATCCAACTACCACAATAGTTAGTTAATCGGTTAAATTCATAACCATCTCTTTCCCATTTATTTTTAACCTTTAAAATAGAGGACTGAAGGGTTGGCGAGAGTTCTTCATCAGCATCGAGAGACAGGATGTGGTCATAGGAAGCTTGGGAAAATGCATAATTTTTTTGCTGAATATGACCTTCGAACGGATGGAGCACAAACTTCACATTGAAACTTTGGCATATTTCAGCTGTCTTATCGTCGGAATAAGAATCCACCACTACAATTTCATCTGCAATGCCCTGCAATGATTTCAAACATCGTTCGATATTCTTTTCTTCATTATATGTAATGATTACAGCTGAAATCTTAACTGAGAGGTCTTCCTTCATCTTGCTTTTGGTTTCCAATCTTCATACGGCTTTTCTATCCCACAGACTGCTCATAACCTTCATCTATAAGAAGGTTGCTGCCTAAGGCGCTCTGTACGGCCAACTCATCGCACCTTTCGTTTTCTAAATGACCTGCATGGCCTTTTACCCATTTAAGCGTTACATTGTGTTTTTTATAAACCTCAATAAATCTTTTCCAGAGGTCAGCATTCTTTTTACCTTTAAATCCCTTATTCACCCAGCCCCATACCCAACCAAGCTCCACGGCGTCTACCACATATTTGGAATCTGAATAAACGGTCACATGGCTACCTTCCTTTTTCAGTGCCTCAAGCCCTTTGATTACTGCCAGCAGCTCCATGCGATTGTTGGTGGTTTTCCGGTAACCCTCCGAGAGCTCCTTTCTGTGTTGATTATACACCAATATAGTGGCATAACCTCCCGGTCCTGGATTTCCACGCGAGGCACCGTCTGTATAGATTGTGATCATACCAAGTTTGATTTAAAGAGCTTAATGGCGATAGACAAGAGAATGATTCCAAAAACTTTTCTGAGGATGTCAAAACCAGCAGGCCCTATTTTTCTCTCAAGCCAACCAGAGGTTTTGAGTACAATATACACCAAAATTAAGTTTACGATGATACCCACCAAAATATTGTTCTGTGCATATTCAGCTTTCAATGTGATGATGGTGGTCATTGTTCCTGCTCCTGCAATGAGTGGAAAAGCCAAAGGCACTATAGAGCCGGTTCCAGGAACAGCGGTATCAGATTTGAAAAGGCTTATTCCTAATGTCATTTCCATCCCTATCAAAAACAATATCAGAGCCCCCGCAATGGCGAACGAAGCCACGTCTATGCCGAACAAATCCAAGATAGAACTCCCTAAAAATAAAAAAAGAATCATGATAACACCTGCTATCAATGTGGCCTTTTCTGACTGTACAAGCCCTTCCTTTTTACGAATGTCTATGACAATGGGGATTGAGCCCACGATATCTATCACGGAAAACAAAATCAAGGAAACAGAAATGATTTCTTTAAAATTCAGCATGTTCCAAAATTACATAGCAGATCCAGCATAACCCATTAACCCAAATGTTCCGTAAAAAACTCCATTAGCAATTTTATCTCCTTGGTTTTGATGGCAGGGAAATTAGCAATCCTAAAGGTCGTAGACTTGAGGTCGCCATAACCGCTTCCCAAAACAATCCCTGCCCTCTTGGCAGATTCCTTTACTTCCTTTACAATATTTTCAGGTGCAGCAAGTGTCAGCACTGTTCTCGACCTTACCCATTCGTTCTCTATAAGTAGCCGTGCAGAAGAAAAGGACTTGAAAAAGTTAACCCAATCAGTATAACGCAAGATGGTTTTAGCCTCTGTCTCCATGATCGATGGTGCCGCTTCCATCACGCGCATGAGCAAATAGATATTGAGCACATTTGGCGTATAGGTAGTCTGATTGAGTCGCATTTTCTCGACCATAAATATAAAACTATTATAGTGACTATGTTCGTTGATCTGTGCTGCCCTTTCTAAAGCACGAGGAGAGCAAACCATTACTGCCAAGCCTGCTGGAAGACCAAAGCACTTCTGTACCGATGCATACCAAATATCCGCAAGATCAAAATCCAACCGTACGCCTGCCATGGAAGATGTGGCATCTACAGCGATCAATTGATGCGGATACTTTTTCCTTAACTTCGCCAAAGTGCTGTAGTTTATAGCTGTGCCATTGGAAGTCTCGTTGTGGGTAATCCCTATCAATTCAGCCGTTTGGGGAACTTGCAGCTTATCTATCTCAAGTTCTGTTTGCATATCAAAATACTCACCTTTAGCGTTTGGTTTGAGCCTTTGCGTATATTCGTGCCATTTCTCCCCAAAAGCCCCATTGTATATATGGTAGCTTTCTTGGTCAATCAAAGACTGCGCTATGATTTCCCAACACTCTGTGGCAGAAGAGGCGAACATCACCACATAATCATCCGGTATGAGCAGCTTCTCCCTCAGCGTTGCCACGCAGTCCTTGTAAATCTGTTCGAACTCGGGACTCCTATGATTTATGCTCAACACGCCATCGAGAAAGGCATCTCTGAGATAGTTAAGCACTTTGTTATTGACCCTTGAGGGACCGGGGTAAAAAGTGATCATGGCATACTAATAAGATATTGCACCGCTAGGCTGTAGCCTTCAAGACCAAAACCTGAGATAATGCCCAAGCAATTCTTGCTGAGCAAGCTTTTGTGCCTATAGTCTTCTCTGGAGTAAATGTTAGAAATATGCACCTCCACCACAGGCGTTCGTATGGCCGCTATAGCATCGGAAAGGGCTACTGAAGTGTGGGTATACCCTCCTGCATTCAGCACGATACCACCGCCATCAAAGCCTACAGCATGCAACTTGTCGATAAGCTCGCCTTCTATATTGGACTGATAATAGGAGAAGTTCACCTCTGGAAATGCCTTCCGAAGGGTTTCAAAATATCCTTCAAAGCCTTTATCGCCATAAATGCTCTTTTCCCGCACACCGAGAAGATTGAGATTTGGGCCGTTGATGATGGTAATATTCATGATGGATATGCTTTCGTTATTTTTGGTTTTTACATGTCATCCCAAACTTAATAACATTGAAGATCATTTTTGCTAATATTGTCGCATGAGTTGGGATGATCACATCAAACAATTTGAGCATTACTTAAAACTGGAAAAATCTTTGGCAGATAATTCTGTCCAAGCCTATCTCCAAGATATTGTAAAACTAAAACAGTTTATAGAAATCTACAATGCTAAAATTACTCCCTCTGAAGTCTCAAGCAAGGATCTGACAGCATTTGGGCACTATCTCACCGAATTTGATATAAGTCCCCATACCCAAGCCAGGATTATTTCTGGCATTAAAGCATTTTATCGCTACATGTTATATGCGGAGCGGATCCAAACTGACCCTACTAGTCTTTTGGAAGCTCCCAAACTAGGACGAAAGCTTCCGGATACCTTGGCATATCATGAGATCATCCAGCTTATCGATGCCATAGACCTTTCAAAGCCCGAAGGCGCTAGAAATAAAGCCATGCTCGAAACGCTGTACAGTTCGGGCCTAAGGGTGTCTGAACTGACCCACCTGAAGCTTGGACACCTATATGCAGATATTGGCTTTCTTAAAATTTTGGGCAAAGGCAATAAAGAAAGGCTTGTGCCTATAGGCAGAGATGCCCTGAAGTACATAAAGATATATGTGGAAGAAGTCAGGTGCCATATCACCATAAAACCAGGGTTTGAGGACCATGTATTTCTGAACAACCGAGGACAGTCGCTCACGCGCGTTATGGTTTATACGATCATCAAGCGATTGGCAGAAAAAGCTGGGATTCGTAAAAAAGTCAGCCCTCATACTTTCCGCCACTCCTTTGCTACCCATCTCATTGAAGGCGGCGCAGACCTACGTGCTGTACAGCAAATGTTGGGACACGAATCTATCACCACTACAGAAATTTATACCCATTTGGACAATGACTACCTCAAGCAGGTTGTTATTGATTTTCATCCAAGAAGCAAGAAAAGTTAATGGTTTGAAGGTGCCAGACTTTAGACAACAGAAAGAAGAAAAAAGAGTGGGCAATGGGCACTTAACAGTAGGCAAAAAA
>CAYTTV010000065.1:0-16056 GCA_964440915.1 uncultured Roseivirgaceae bacterium | reverse complement strand
CCGCTATGATAAAGCCGCTGCTGAGCTGGCTTGGCAACGAACTATTGACTTTTTTAATGAAAAGCTATCGTAGTATAAAATAAGGTTCATTAGTAGAAAAATCCAGCAGTAGATATGAAGAGAGTAGCCAAGGACCGATTGCTGAGCACTTCCTCATGCACATATTGGTGTATCCCAAGCAAATAGCAGCTTGGAACAACAGTTAACTATGTGGAGGGTAGTATTTTTTTAAGAAATAATAAAAACACTCTAAATACCCTTCATACCAATATTTGGAAAACCCCCACTTACTACCAGGCAATCCTTTCATTTTTGTTACCCATAACAACTGCCTTGTTTCAAGGTCAAAGAAAGTGACAAACGCGGTTGTATATCTCTCATTCTTATTCATGTTTTCTGCAATAATCACGAGACCAACACCCGAGTTGTCACTCAGCTCATAGCCTTCAACAATTTCTATTAAACTCTCTTTTGAGAGTTTATAGGGGTTAAATGTTACAAAATCCTTATAATCTGATTCTATATATAACTTTTGAATAACATCAAGATCCGCTTGAACTTCCTTTTGTAGGGCTTTGCTTACATACGCAGGGGAAAACCTATCGGATAGCATACCAATTATAGATGATATTCTTGGTCTCAACTCTTCTGCTTTATCTACCCATGTCCCATCAGAGAGCTTCATATTTGCCATATCCCATCCATAGTAATATATGGTATCTGCGTCTACAATTGACTTGGTATTCTCCTCAACAATGGGCAGCCCTGATTTCCTCTTCTGAGCTTTAGTAGAAAAAGATATTGATAGCATAATAATTAGTGTAATTAAAAGCAGCTTTCCTCTATTCATGTTTTGTATTAGTTATTTGTTATTAAGTGCTATGCTATTTAAATATCTCCTACCTCACAGAAGGATTAATCGCTACCAATCAGGACAGTTTAGTTACACACCCCAAATTATCTCCTCCTATTTTTTCTCGATGAATAAACAGAACTGCTTGTCCATATTAATCTTATAATGACCAATTTCTAGTATTTCTTTAATTTTGTCTGATCTTTCTAATACCTTAGCTAAATCTCTTGCTACAGCTGACCCATCTATATTGTTAGATACTTTCCCGTTTACAAACTCGAGATTAAACGAGTATATTTTACGATTACCAACATTGGTAAAATCTTCCGAATTTAATTGGATTGATTGCCTAGTTGCTGCTACTTTTAGTTTTCCTTGAATGGACAACCTGTGCTTCATCCAGATCTCTGAGTAAATTCCTGCGGGCTTCATAATTTATATAAGCATTTCATTCGTTTCATAACGAGGTTATTGAAGAGATCAATATAACAACAATATTAGCAAGTATAAACTTAATCATTTAAAATAAACCGAGCGTGGCCTTGCAAAATGTTTATGTGTGACCTGCTTTCTTATTTATCAAATATCTGTCAACATCTTGTGGTTTTCATAAACTAATGATTATTATTGAAAACTTCGATTTTAAAGCTTCTAATCATAAATCATATGAAAAAGCATACTTTATATTGCTTTGCTAAAACACCACTTGTGTTGTTGGTTTTGTTGTTCACTTTCAATCTAAACCCCTTGCAAGCAAAAATAAAACTGCCTCGACTAATCAGCGACAGGATGGTGCTGCAACGGGATGTGGACCTGAATATTTGGGGATGGGCAGATCCGGGCGAAAAAGTAACGGTTCGTTTTCAAGGAAAATATTATGACACAACCACAGATGACAAAGGCAACTGGTCTGTGACGCTTCCCCCTCAAAAGGCGGGAGGGCCATTTATTATGGAGGTAAATGAAATCATTATCAGGGATGTACTGGTGGGCGATGTTTGGCTTTGTTCAGGCCAATCTAATCAAGAAACACCCATAGCCCGCCTTACGGATATGTTTCCTGAAATCAACGTATCCAACAATCACATGATCCGCCACTACAAAGTGCCTACGCAAGATTCTCCCGAGGCAGAGATGGACAATATTGCAGGGAATGCCGCGTGGCACTCTGCAACAGCATCGGATGTGATGAGCTGGACCTCTTTGGCCTACTTTTATGCGCAAATGGCTTACGAACACAATAAAGTACCCGTGGGCATGCTGGTGTCAAGCTTGGGAGGTTCTCCTATTGAGAGTTGGGTGAGTCAGGAGCATCTTAAAGAATTTCCGCGGCTTATACTCGACAAAGAGGCTTTGGAGGGTCTCAAGATTGCAGAAGCTGATAAGGGCAGTGGGAAGTGGGCTGCATTGGATTGGGACGATTCGGACTGGAAAACCATAACTGTTCCAGGATTCTGGCTCGAAAATGGGATAGATACCAAAGGGATCATCTGGTATAGAAAAAATTTCGACTTGCCTGCTTCCATGGACGGCAAGCATGCTAAGCTCTACTTGGGAACGCTGGTGCACAACGATTCTGTGTTCATCAACGGTCATTTTGTGGGATTTACTGGTTATGAATATCCTCCCCGAAAGTACGATATCCCTGCGGGTATTTTAAAGGCAGGTAAAAACAATATTAGTGTAAAACTTACTGCCAACGGTGGCAACGGCGGGTTTATTCCCGACAAGCCTTATAAGATTGTTGGTGATGATGTGGTAGTCAATTTAGAAGGCACTTGGAAGTATAAGGTGGGCAAGGACATAAGAGATGCAGAAGCATTTGAAGAGCGACTTAGCAATAAAAAATTCGTCGGATCGGGTTTATACAACGGAATGATTTATCCTATTCGCAATTATAAAGTAAGGGGCGCGATATGGTATCAAGGAGAAAGCAATGCAGGTCGACCACATGAATATTATGCCTTGATGGAGGCCTTGATCACTAATTGGAGAGAGACTTGGGAAATGCCTACAATGCCTTTTCTGCTGGTACAGTTGCCCAATTTTATGAAGAAAAGTGAACAACCATCCGAAAGTGGTTGGGCAGGCATTCGTGAAGCACAGATGAAGGCTGCCATGAATATCCCTCATACAGCCCTTGCGGTTACTTACGATGTTGGAGAATGGAACGACATTCATCCGCTCAACAAAAAAGATGTGGCCCACAGACTGTTCTTGGGAGCGCGAAGATTGGTATATGGGGAAAAGATTGTGGCTTCAGGGCCTCTATATAAGGATATGAAAATTGAAGGGGATAAAATCATCCTTACCTTTACTGAAACAGGAAGCGGCCTGACAAGCAATGGAAAACCTTTGAAGCACTTTGCCATAGCAGGAGAGGACAGGAAGTTTTTCTGGGCAAATGCGGTTATAAAGGGCAATAAGGTTATAGTAAGCCATAAGGATGTGCCCAAACCTATAGCAGTGCGGTACGCTTGGGCCAATAATCCCGAAGAAGCTAATCTCCGCAATAAAGAAGGTTTACTGGCTTCTCCTTTTAGGACTGATGACTGGTAAAGTCATTTCAACTTAATCTACAAGCTGCATATGTTTATGCAGCTTTTTTTTATCACAATGTGCACTTAGAGAACATGAAGGATTAAAGTTAGCCCTTCCTGATTTAGGCGCTTTAGAAACGGAAAACGGTGAGCACCAATACTAACTTGGATATTATTCAATAATTATCCGTAACTTTACAAGTAAGGTCTTTTTTATTGCCACCATGCGATTACTTTATTTCCATATATCAAAACATTTTCTTCCTCAGAAGGCTTTTATTTCTTTGCTGAGTAGCAAATAGCCATACCATTTCTACTCATTCCCCCATTACACTCATTTAAATAATTACAAAAACAAACATAAAGATCATACACTGATCTGATAGATATTATACAATCAAAAAAATTATATTATGAAAACCAATAACTTAACGATTACAAAATCGGATCTGGAAAGACTCCAAAAATTCTTCTACAACCACAATGAGTATGAAGTAAAACCCAATATTAAACTGGTAGAAGAGAAAATAAGTGTAGCCAATAAGGTAGATTCAAAAAAGATCGCGCCTAACGTGGTCACGATGAACTCCAAGGTAAAAGTAAAAAACATGGCTTTGGGAAAGTCTTTTTCTCTGGAGCTTGTTTATCCCGATGCTGTTGATACCACCAATTTCAAGATTTCTATCTTTAGCCCTATAGGTGCTTCTATGTATGGCTATGCACAAGGGGACGAGTTTATTTGGTATGGAGGGAACGGAAGAAACAGTTTTCTGATAGAAGAGGTTACGTACCAGCCCGAATCAGCAGGGGACTTCGATTTATAAAGGTATTTCTGCCATAAGCCCCGTTATTCGCTTGAAAAGCATAATGGGGCTTTTTTATGCTCTTATTGGCTATGTCAGCATTCGCAAGAAAAATCATCAAATTGTCCATGCCCAGGAGCAGGTACGTCATCTATCCTGATGATCCTATCCAACCTGATCTCTTCTCCCGATCCTAATACCATAAATTCCATCCCATTTTTTGTGTAAATATCCTTTACTACCGACATCGCAGACATATATTCTCGGATATCGGTAAAGTAATGCAGCTTTACGTATTTCTTCGACACTGCTGCTGTCTCCAAAACATCGTAGAAGTCACAATCGATGGGTTTATATGACGTTTCCATAAACTTGCAATTTTAATGTTGTCTGACCTTTTCATAACCAACGACTTAATAGACAATAAAGTTAGAATAATTATTATTTTGTATTCAGTCAGCATTTTATACTTCTTGTCCTTGTCATATATATGAAAAGCTCTTTACAAAGCGCTAGTTGAATAATAAAAAATAGATTATTATTGTACATGTTCGATTTTCGACTGAAAGTATTTCACACCGTAGCAAAAAGACTAAGCTTCACAAAAGCTGCTGAAGAACTTTCAATATCACAACCTGCTGTCACAAAACATATCAAGGAGCTTGAAAGCCATGTCAGCCTTGCCCTGTTTTACCGCAGGGGCAACAAAGTGCAACTTTCTCCAGCTGGAGAAGTGCTCCTGAGACACACTGAAAAAATCCATGAAATTTATCGCCAGCTCGAATTTGACCTGAACAGGCTGAACGAAACATTCAAGGGCGTGCTCCATGTCGGTTCCAGCACTTCCATTACACAATATATTTTGCCTCCTTTGCTTGCGCGATTTCACGATATCCACAAAGATGTGAAAGTCCAACTTGTAAACGGTAATACGGAACAAATCGAACAGGCATTGATCAACAATGAAATAGAGCTAGGAGTAATAGAAGGCAAGTCGAAGCGAAGGGACATTCACTACACTCCCTTTGTGAAAGATGAAATTGTACTGGTATGCAGCAGCAAGCATCCATGGTCTGGAAAAGAAGAGATCAAAGCGGAGAGCCTAAAAGACATTCCACTGCTACTGAGGGAACCAGGGTCGGGCACATTGGAAGTAATCTCCGACGCTCTTAAAGAAAAAGGCATCCGACTATCTGACTTGCAAGTAGAGATGCAGCTAGGCAGTACGGAGGCCATCAAGTCCTATTTGCAACACTCTAATTGTATGGCATTCCTCTCCTTGCATGCTATATTGAAGGAGTTGGATACCGGGGAGCTGAAAATAATTGAAATCAAAAAAATGCCCATCCACAGAAATTTCTATTTCATCACACCCATTGGGCCGGGAGGGGGACTGCCCTCACTCCTTATCCGCTTTTTACTGCAAAATCATAATAGATAGGGCGAGGGCTATCGTAGCCATATGTTATATGAACTTTAATGCCTCTTCCATTGTCTAAAATAGGAGACAGCACTACATGAATCACTATCATTCCATTTTTGACCGGCCACAATCGCTATAACTTTTGGTTATCAGCAATCAATTAATACGATTGGCACGAGGTTCTGTTCCTCTCTATCTTTGAGCTTTCAATTACTACAATATTTTGATAAGTAGGACAACTTTGTGATATTGATTAGAGTAATATAAAAATTATTGTTTCATTTTAAATTAAACATAACCATGAGTTTACGAATTGGAGACGAAGCACCGAATTTCACCGCACAAACCACAGAAGGTGAAATTAATTTTCACGAATGGCTTGGCGATAGCTGGGGAATCCTTTACTCGCACCCTGCAGATTATACCCCTGTTTGTACTACAGAACTTGGCAGGACTGCCCAGTTGAAAGGCGAGTTTGCGCAAAGAAATACTAAGGTGATCGCTGTAAGTGTAGACGGCTTAGCGTCGCACGAAGGATGGGTAAAGGATATCAACGAGACTCAGAACTGCACCGTTGAGTTTCCTATCATAGCCGATGAGAACAAGACCGTGGCTAACTTGTATGACATGATCCACGCCAATGCTTCTACCTCAGCTACAGTAAGATCTGTTTTCTTCATTGGGCCTGACAAGAAAATCAAAGCGACAATTACTTATCCTGCTTCTACCGGTAGAAATTTTGCTGAGATCCTTAGAGTAATCGATTCGCTTCAGCTTACAGCAGAATACAGCGTAGCCACGCCAGTAGATTGGGAGGTGGGACAAGATGTAGTTGTTTCCCCTGCTATCAAAACTGAAGACATCCCTGCGAAATTTCCAAAGGGACACAAAGAGATCAAACCATATTTGAGATATACTCCACAACCTAATAAATAAAGCGTAATGGATCTAAAGAAAGGGCTGGAAAGAGGGCCATTTTCTGACCAACAAGCCAATCTATTATCTGAAGCATTGTCCGGTTTAGATTCCGGACAGCTTCAGTGGTTGTGCGGATATTTTTCCGCAATAAGCCAATCTGGGCTGAATACAACCTCTTTAAATGGCCATGAAACCAGTAATGGTCAGAATGTACAAACAAATGGCAGTATTAAGCCATCCCAAAAATTGCATATTTTATACGGTAGCCATACCGGCAATTGCGAAGGTTTAGCGAAAGCGTTTGCCGAAAAAGCAAAAGCAAAAGGCATTGAAACCGAGGTCATAGGTATGGAAACCTTCAAATCTAGGGATCTCAAAAAAATCAATAACCTGGCGATATTGGTGAGCACCCATGGTATTGGTGAACCTCCAGTACAAGCAGAAGACCTGCATGCCTTTTTGCATAGCAAGAAAGCATTTGAGCTGTCCCATATCAATTATTCCGTGCTTGCCTTAGGTGATAGCAGTTATGTGGACTATTGCCAAACAGGAAAGGATTTTGATGCTGTATTAGAAAAGTTAGGAGCAAAGCGCATTTGTGATCGTATAGATTGCGACGTAGATTATGAAGAAGATGCCATATCATGGCAGCAAGCACTCCTAGAAAAACTGAGCGATGCTGTAAGTGATACCAATGGTTCGCAGATTCAGGTAAATGGCGTAAAAGTTGATCATACTGAAGCACCAAAATATACGCGTAAGAACCCCTTTGAGGCCACGATAATTGAGAAGGTGAACCTGAACGGAAAAGGTTCAACAAAGGAAACCATACACTTGGAGATAGATTTGGAAGGCTCAGGGTTAACTTACGAACCAGGAGATGCGCTAGGTGTTTACGGCTCCAATACACCAGCACTTGTAGAGGGTGTTTTGAACGAGCTAAAGCTATCACGAGAAGAAACGATAGAAAGTCACAACGGCACGAAAGCATTAGGCGAAGCACTTTCATTCGATTATGAGCTTTCTCCATTGACTGCTTTTACCTTATCAAAATATGCCGAGCTGACCAACAATGCAAAGCTCAAAGCAATCGTGACGGATAATGCCAAGGTACAAGACTATATCAATGGAAGAGATGTTTTGGATTTGCTCAAAGAAGCGCCGCATCCATTAACGGCAGCCGACCTGCTTTCCATCTTGCGCAAAAACACCGCTAGAATGTACTCCATTGCTTCTGCTCAAGAGGCGGTTGACAACGAAGTGCACCTATTGGTTTCGGTCGTACGCTACCAAGCTTATGGCAGAGACAAAGAAGGCTTATGTTCAGCCACGCTGGCCGACAGGCTCATGGCAGACGATAAAGTCAAGGTTTTTGTGGATAAAAATACCCGGTTCAAACCACCACAGGATCCCAATGCCCCGATCGTGATGATTGGCCCCGGAACTGGTATTGCACCATTTAGGGCCTTTATGCAGCAACGGGAAGCCAATGATATCAAAGCGCCATCATGGTTGTTTTTTGGAGACCGCAACTTTACCACTGATTTTCTATATCAGGTTGAATGGCAACAGTATCTACAAAAAGGCATTCTTACAAAAGCTGATGTCGCCTTTTCAAGAGATCAGCAACAAAAAGAATATGTCCAACATAAGATGCTCAAAAATGGTAAAGAGCTTTACGACTGGCTGGAAAAAGGAGCGCATTTCTATGTCTGTGGCGATGCTCAGCAGATGGCCAAGGATGTTGACAACACCTTAAAAGAAATTGTGCAGAAATATGGGGGGATTACGCCAGAAAAAGCCCATGAGTATATCAAGAACCTACAGGTAAGCAATCGCTACCAAACTGACGTTTACTAGGTCCTAATATCAAATTATAATATTGAAAAGGTGGAACAACCCATTTTTTGGGCTGATGGGGATACTTTTTCTCAAAATAAAGCAAAATCGTGATGGATGAACAGATAGAACAGGAAAGATTATCACAAGACGAACATATTAAGAAGGCCAGCGATTTTCTTCGCGGCTCTATTATAGAGAGCTTGGATAACCCACTGACGGGTGCATTGCATCCAGATGATGTGAAGCTTATCAAGTACCATGGGTCCTACCAACAGCATGACAGGGACGTGGAAAGTGAGCGCAAAAGGCAAAAACTTGAGCCACTGTACCAGTTTATGTTGAGGGTGAGAATTCCAGGTGGTATAACCCACCCTGCTCAATGGGTCGTATTGGATGAACTGGCAGACAAATATGCTAATGGAACATTAAAATTGACGACAAGGCAATCGTTCCAGTTTCATGGCATTTTGAAGCGCCATCTAAAACCTACTATCAGTGGGGTAAACAAGGCGTTGATGACCTCCATTGCTACCTGTGGCGATATTAACAGGAACGTAATGTGCAATCCCAATCCACACCAATCGAAGTTGCACGAGGAAGTATACGGTTATGCAGTGCAAATAAGTGACTACTTTCAGCCTAAAACGACTGCATACGAAGAAATCTGGTTGGATAAGAAAAGACCGGAGGGGGTTTCCGATACAGAACCTGTTTATGGCGAAACCTATTTGCCCCGAAAATTCAAGATTGCGCTAACAATACCTCCACGCAATGACATTGATGTTTTTGCCAATGACCTTGGGTTTATAGCAATTGAGGAAGATGGCCTATTGAAAGGCTTCAATGTTTGTATAGGCGGAGGATTAGGTGCAACGTTTGGCGAGAAGGCTACCTATGCGCGACTGGCCGATGTGATTGGTTATGTGCCCAAAGAAAAAATCATAGAAACTGCGGAGACAGTTATAAAAATTCAAAGAGACTATGGCAATAGATCAGACAGGAAAAATGCTCGTCTAAAATATACTATCGACAAGCATGGACTGGAGTGGTTTGTGGCCGAAATGAACAGACGGCTGGGCTGGAACTTGGAAAAATCAAAGCCTTTCAAGTTTGATACCAATGGCGATGAGTATGGTTGGCTAAAAGGCACCAACGGGAAATGGTTCTACACCCTTTTTGTAGAGCATGGCAGAGTTCGGGACGAAGAAGGCTATGCGTTAAAGAAAGCGTTAAGGGAAGTAGCATTGATTTTGAACGGCGACATGCGCCTCACAGGTAATCAAAACTTGGTCATCGGCAACGTGGAGGAAGGTGAAAAGGCCGCCATTGAAGCTATACTGAAAAAGCACGGTGTACTGAACAATCCAAAACTCACTGGCCTGCGACTCAACTCGATGGCTTGTGTGGCACTTAACACCTGTGGGCTGGCTTTTGCAGAGTCGGAGCGGTACCTGCCTTCTTTGGTAGACAAACTGGACGTGATCATGCACAAGCATGGCCTTGCCTCAGATGCTATCAATATCCGGATGACCGGATGTCCCAATGGCTGTGCTCGTTCTTCTCTGGGAGAAATAGGCTTTATAGGGCGGGCTGTAGGCCGATATAATTTATATCTCGGCGCTAGCCACAATGGTGACCGATTGAACACGCTTTATAAAGAAATGCTGTCAGAGGAAGCCATTTTAGAAATATTAGATCCTATTATCGGTGCCTATGCCCAAGAGCGCAACCCAGGAGAAACGTTCGGAGATTTCGTGATCCGTAAAGAGATCGTTGCCCCGACCGATAGGCCCATTACCATTTTATAGTAATTAAAGTAGCTTATTTTTTCGTCACGAAGCCACGAACCACCACGGTGCTGTTCGTGGCTTTTTTCATTTGAAATTGCAGGTCAGCCCTCGATATCATCTGCACTCTTCAACCGAACCTGCGTAAAAGCGTATGATCATTATACTATAAGCCCCGCTAAAATGATAGAAATAAAAAGAATCTACGACACTCCTCAAAAGGAAGATGGTTATAGGATACTGGTAGACAGGCTATGGCCTAGAGGTGTTTCAAAGGAAGCCGCTCAACTTGATGAATGGATCAAAGACGTTTCTCCAAGCAATGAGCTGCGCAGTTGGTTCAATCACGATGAAAAGAAATGGGAAGATTTCGAGAAAAAATACCGAAAGGAGCTTGAAAGCAACATAGAGCATTTAAAACACCTGAAATCCTTAGAAAAGAAGCACAACAAAATTTCTCTTCTATTCGCCGCAAAAACCGAAAACCACAACAATGCAGTAGTCCTGAAATCTCTTTTGGATAATTGGGAGGGACATTAAACCTTTGTTGAAGAAAGATCAGAGGCTCTTTGCTTTAGACTTTTTTTCTGAATCGTTCTCGTCCTTTTTCTTTTTGTTTTTTTTCTTCTTTGCTTTAGGCACTGCATCTAAGATCGACTCTTCTTCCAGCTCTCGCTGGTCTTCATATAAATATTCATTGATCTTTTTCCGAAGCTCTTGTGTAGAAAGGTTATGATATATTGTGCCATTACGAACGATCGACATTTGCCCAGTTTCTTCGGATACAACTAGAACCAGCGTATCCGTGACTTCCGTCATGCCTATGGCAGCCCTATGACGTAGGCCAAATTGAGCAGGCAAGTCTTCTTGGTCAGAAACGGGCAATATGCACCGGGCAGCAGTGATTCTGCCATTATAAATAATCACTGCACCATCGTGGAGGGGACTGTATTTATTAAAAATGGCCTGCAGCAATCTCTTAGAAATTACTGCATCTATGGCATCTCCTGATTCGGCATAAAACCTCAATTCAGAACTTTTGGAGAGTACGATCAAAGCACCCATATTGGCACCACCCAAGTTTTTGGCCGCTTCAATAATAGGCGTAATATTCAGTCCCTTCATTTGATTCCGCCGCCAGGGCAACCCATTGAAGAAATTGTCTTTTCTCAAAACGGTTGTTTTTCCTATCATGAGAAGAAACTTCCGTATTTCTTGTTGGAAAAGCACGATGGCAGCAAGTACTCCAACACCCATGAACTGTCCTAAAATGGCTGTGAGCAGCTCCATCTGAGCAGCACCCACAATGAGGTATGTGAGATAGAGTGATAGAAAGCCTAAGAATATCTTGATAGCGACGCTGCCCCGCATGAGCTTGTAAACTTGGTACAGTAGCATGCTGACCAGGACGATATCGATGATATCCACCCAGCTCATCTCCAGAAATCCTATGTTAAATAAAAATATCAATGATAAGTTAAGTTATAAAGTTTAATAGCCTCAACCGCTTCCTTTACGTCATGCACCCTCAATATTTGAGCCCCGTTTACCAAGGCTATGGTATTCAACACTGTAGTGCCGTTGAGGGCTTCTGCCGCCTCGATCTTCAAACTTTTATATATAGTCGATTTTCTGGAAAGCCCTGCTAATATAGGTAAATTCAAAATTTGAAAATAGTTTAAGTTACGCAGTATTTCAAAATTTTGCTGGATGGTTTTAGCAAAGCCAAAACCTGGATCAATAATGACATCGGCAATCCCCGCCTGTCGGAGCGCATACACCCTGCTCTGAAAAAACATGAGTATCTCCTCCAACATATTCCCGTATTCCACTAAAGTCTGCATATTGCTTGGATTGCCCCGCATATGCATCAGGATATATGGCACTTTTGCTGCTGCTACTGTTTCAAACATTTTATCGTCGAGGGTGCCCCCTGAAACATCATTAATAATTACGGCACCACTTTCTACAGCTCTTTTGGCTACTTGGCTACGAAAGGTATCCACAGAAACGAGGGTTTCAGGAAATCGTTTCAGTATACTATCTATACTTTTTACAACCCTAAAAGTTTCCTCTTCCTCTGAAGTTTCTAGCGCCCCAGGTCTAGTAGAATACCCGCCAACGTCGAGAATGTCCGCCCCCTCTTGCAGCAACTTCTCCACATGCATCAGCATAGTATCTTCATTGATGAAGCGGCCACCATCATAAAAAGAATCTGGAGTGACATTCAGGATTCCCATAACCTTTGGTCTATCCAATACCCAAGGTTTTCCTTTCAGGTTCAGTGTTTTTTTTGAAGAAAAAACTTTATCTTTCGTTTTCAAATTGATGTTCCTACGCACTATTAACAAAAAAATACACGTTCAAATTGATAGATAAAACGCTCAGCCAATATACTCAAGTTATCAAAGCTTGTAAAGAAGTTTTTGAAAAGAAAACCAAAGATTATGGCACGGCATGGCGTATTTTACGACTGCCCTCTATTACCGATCAGATATACATAAAAGCACAGCGTATTCGTTCCATACAAGAGAAAGGTCAGCAGAAAATCGAGGAGGACATTTCTTCCGAGTTCGTGGGCATGATCAACTATTGCATTATGGCCATTATGCAGATAGCACTAGAAGATGACTCAGATCTTGAAATCCCTTTAGACGTGCTTTCACCCATGTACGATAATGTGGCGCAAGAAACGTTAGTATTGCTCAGCCAAAAAAACCATGATTACGGAGAAGCATGGCGGGAAATGCGCGTGAGTTCTATCACGGATATCATTCTCATGAAGCTCTTAAGGGTAAAGCAAATTGAAGACAACAATGGCCAAACCCTTATATCGGAAGGAGTAAAGGCGAACTATCAGGACATCATCAACTATTCGGTGTTTTGTCTGATAAAGTTGGGGTTTGTTGCCAATCCAGCATAACATATTGCCATAAAGCCCATAGGAATCCGATTTAATAATGAGTATGTTTATTACACTTAACGCATAAGCAATGAAGGCGATAGCATTAATAGCAAGGACCATAGTAGGCGTTCTTTTTATATTTTCCGGTCTTATTAAGGTGAATGACCCTGTAGGCACGGCTATAAAGCTGGAGGAATATTTCGAAGTGTTTTCGACCGATATTTCTAGCTTCTTCTTGATTTTCATTCCCTATGCTTTATTTCTATCCGTGTTCCTGAGTGTTCTAGAAGTAGTGTTAGGCCTGGCAATACTTCTTTGGTACAGAAGTCGCACGACAGTATGGATATTATTGGTCATGATCATCTTCTTTACATTCCTTACTTTTTACTCTGCCTATTTCAACAAAGTGACGGATTGCGGTTGCTTTGGAGATGCCATAAAACTCACGCCTTGGCAATCTTTCATTAAGGACATTATCTTGCTCGTGCTTATATTAGTACTTTTCTTCACTAAGAATGTCTTTAGACCGATATTGCCAAAACGGGTCGGCAATATAGTGATGGGCGTATCCACCATCATCGGTATTGCTGTGTCTATCTATGCCATCCAATATTTGCCTTTTATAGATTTCCGTGCTTACAAGATTGGCACCAACATCCCTGTTTCGATGCAGCCTTCGGAGCCCCTGCGTTATCGTTATATCATGAGCAAAGACGGGAAAGAGCATATGTTCGACAGCTATCCTAGCGATGATGCTTATGAATATGTAGCCATGGAGCTGGTAAATCCTGAGGCTCAGGCCAAAATTACCGATTATAATGTGTGGAATGATGAAGGGGACTTTACAGATGAAAGTTTTAAAGGCAATAAATTTTTCATCGTTATTTTTAATGCAAATATAGCCAACACGAAAAACCTACAGGAAATAAACGCCCTGATAAGTGAACTAGGGGATGCCGTGGAACCCTGGGCCCTGACAGCATCTGATGAAGTGACTTTTGAAGCGTTTCGCCACGAGCACCAGTTGGCAATGCCTTATTTCTATGGAGATGCTACTGTTCTTAAAACCATGATACGCACAAACCCGGGATTGATCCTGATGCAGAACGGTGTCGTTAAAGGGAAGTGGAGCCATAATGCTGTACCTGAAGCAAATGAAGTCAGGACGTTATTGTTTTAGAATATGATAAAATTTATAGGGAAAAGATTACTTTACGGATTTGGGGTTATCCTGGGCGTGGTATTGGTAGTTTTCTTCCTTTTTCATGCACTGCCAGGGGATCCCGTATCAATGATGGTTGGGCAACGAACCGATGTTTCTACCCGGGAAGCCATTACCAAAGACCTAGGGCTTGACCAGCCGCTCCCTATGCAGCTTTACCATTATGTAAAGGATCTTTCTCCCATAAGCGTACATAAAAACACGGAAGAAAATCGAGCAAAGTATGAGTACACGCCCATTTTTGCCCTAGAGCAAAATGTAGTGGTAGTAAAAAGACCATACCTCAGAAGATCATTTCAGACCAATAAGCGAGTAGATGAAATCCTATGGAAAAACTTGGAAAGCACTTTCTGGCTGGCTTCGGTTGCTATGATTTTTGCCTCAGTAGTAGGGATTGGGTTTGGGATTATCGCCGCCTTAAAACAGAATTCATTTTGGGACCATGTCCTGGTGTCAGGGTCTGTGTTGGGCATTTCAATTCCCTCCTTTGTTTCAGGCATACTCATTGCCATGATCTTTGGGTATTACCTGAGCGACTATACTGGCCTTAGCCTAACGGGACAGCTTTGGTCCACTCATCCCATATATGGCCGCCAACTGCAATTGCAAAATATTATATTACCCGCCATTACATTGGGCATTAGACCGCTTTCTATTATTGTTCAGCTTACCAGAAGTTCTATGTTAGACGTGCTTTCGCAAGACTACATCCGTACTGCTCGTGCAAAAGGGCTTAAGTTTTATAAGGTAGTAGTAAAGCATGCCCTTAAGAATGCGCTAAATCCAGTAATCACAGCGGTTTCGGGATGGCTGGCCTCCCTCATGGCAGGAGCCTTCTTTGTAGAGTATATATTCGATTGGAAAGGCTTGGGCTATGTGACCATCAATGCCGTTCAAAGTTTGGATTTCCCAGTTGTAATGGGAGCTACTTTATTGATCGCAGTGATATTTGTAATCGTAAACATCTTTGTGGACATCCTGTACGCAGCCATCGACCCACGGGTAAGGTTGGAGTAACGCATTATGCTATTCAGTAAAATTCACTCAACATGAAAATATTTTTAGTGGGCATGCCCGGTTCGGGAAAATCTTCCGTTGGGAAGCTTCTGGCCGCTAGCCTTAATATCCCCTTCATAGACCTAGATACGGTAATTGAGGAAGTAGCAGGCACCGCCATAAGAGAAATCTTCAATACCAATGGAGAGGCTTACTTTCGTGAACTAGAACGCGATTCCTTGCTGAAAACAGCCTCCGGCAATGATCAGTTTGTGATGGCTACCGGCGGTGGTGCTCCATGTTTTTTTGATAATATGGACCATATGAAACAGCAAGGAAAAATTGTTTTTCTAGACGTGCCCATGGCGACAATTGCTAAGCGGCTCCAAAATGAAGGCTTAGCCGTCCGTCCTCTTCTCAAAGATTTCTCAACCCTAGAGAAGCTAGAAGCTCATCTGATGGAAACCTTTAGGAAGAGAGTCGATTTCTACAATAAAGCTGACATACGCATAAAGGCAGACACCACTGCAATGGTACTAGTTGAAAGGATTAAGAAAAGCCTTCAATAAATCAGGATAATGCCAAAACAGTATATCAGATTCTAATTCATAGTGCCCGAAAAAGTGTGTCCGATTAATGTAAGACTAGGGTTGGGTTTTGCAGCTGCGCCCATGATGGAAGCGGATTACCCCACAGGACCTGAGGCACGAGGGGCCGAGGAGTAGAAGCGGACAGCATGAAAAGGCGCCCAAAATAATTGATAAAAA
>CAYTTV010000064.1:0-16321 GCA_964440915.1 uncultured Roseivirgaceae bacterium | reverse complement strand
AGATTTCGGACACCAGACACAAGAGTTGGCGGTTAGCAATTGACAAAAGGCAAGAAATAATGGTAACAATTGACAGCAGGTATCATTCAATCATTTATATTTAAGTTATGGCAGAAATAAGGCCTTTTCGGGCATGGCGTTATAATGGTACTCTATCCCAAAATATAGATGCGCTGACGTCTCCATTATTTGATGTGATCTCCGAAAAGCAAAGGGAAAAATTGTATCGAAACCCGCATAACAGCATTCATATATCGGTGCCAAGAGGGCCTGATCCTGCTACAACTGCTGCGGAAACGTTGCAGAAATGGAAGAAAGAAGGGGTTATTTTGCAGGATCCCATTCCTGGAATATATGTATATTATCAATATTTTTCTTTTCCTGGCAGTAAAAAAATGCGTTGTCGGAAAGGCTTTATCTGCTATATAAAAGCCTACGACTGGAAGGAGGGCGTTCTGCTGCGACATGAAAACACGATACCCAATGCGGTAAACGACCGAACTGCCCTTTTGGAACAAACGCAGTTGAACGTGAGCCCTACACATGGCCTATATACGGATGCAAGTCATGAACTGGAAGGTTATATGGACGAGAGCATGCGTAACCCAATATATGAAACGGAAGATTATCAAGGCGTTCGTGACGTGATCAGTGTGATTCAAGATGCCAAAGTGATTGAAAAATTTAAAAACTTGATCGCATCCAAACAGATAATCCTTGCCGACGGCCACCACCGGTATGAAAGCTCTATGGAGTATAGGAAAGCTTGCATGGAAAACAATCCACACCATACGGGCGATGAAGCTTATAACTTCCACATGATTTATCTGACCAATACGGAGTCAGATGACCTTGTCATATTACCTACACATCGCCTTATTTCACATTTGGAGAAGTTTGATAGGAATGAAATTCTTGCTTCTTTGGAGAAAAAATTTCAGATAAAGGAGGTAGACAACCCTTACGATATTCACGAAATCATTATGGGAAAGCCATGGACGTTTGGTTTGGTTTTCAAAGACAGTGCATATGCTATCAGATTAAAACCTGATGTGTTTTCCGAACTTCCTTGGCCATTCCCAGAGGTGGTAAAGCAACTGGATCTTACTGTGATGCATTATTTTATCATTGAAAAAATTTTAGGAATTCCAGGACCTCAGCAACGTCGCTCAGAAGCAATCAGTTTTGAAAGAAACTTTTCCGAATGCCTGAACAAGGTACATCACGGAGAAGCTCAACTGGCCATTATTACACAGGAAATCTCGATGGAGGAAGTTAAAAATGTTTGTTTTAGTGGCCATACTATGCCGCAGAAATCCACCTACTTTTACCCGAAGGTAGTATGCGGATTCATTTTTGGCAGCATAAAAGCAAATGAACATAGTGTGAATGATTGTAACTCACCCAAATAAATGAACTATAAGCTTATACTTGCTTCAAAATCACCTCGAAGGCAACAATTGTTGAAAGAAGCAGGATTTGATTTTGTCGTTAAAACATTGGATACAGACGAATCTTATCCAGAGACCTTGGAAGTTAATGCCGTAGCCAGCTTTCTTGCCAAGAAAAAAGCGGAAGCATTTATTCCTACTCTGGAAGATGATGAAGCTGTGATTACAGCCGATACAGTAGTGATACTGGAAGACAAAATATTGGGAAAGCCAAAAAACCACATCGAAGCTAAAGCAATGCTAAAGGCCCTTAGTGGGCAGCAGCACTGCGTAATCACAGGAGTTTGCATAGCTAGCAAGTCCAAAACAATGGTTTTTGATGACACCACCCTAGTGCACTTTAGATCATTGAGTGAAAAGGAAATAGATTATTATATAGAAAAATACCAGCCTTTTGATAAAGCCGGTGCTTATGGCATACAAGAATGGATAGGCATGATCGGTATCCAGAAAATTGAAGGCTCATACTTTACGGTGATGGGGTTACCCACGCATTTGGTGTATGAAGAGCTTGAAGGGTTTGATTCGTAGGGAAGGCTATTTGTTTTATTTCGGTTACTAAGAGGTTGAAGCCTTAAAGCGCTTTTCTACTACATTATTAGATGTTACTTTTAGTAATTCAAGGGAGGATTTAAATACAATTTTCCACTTTTTTTCTCAATTTCTCCATCCATTCTGAGAAAAACTAGCTACTGGCCACCACAAACAAAATTCCATTTTAATCGGTTCTGTCTACAAATTTAATTTAAAAGTCAATGTAAAATTAAATTATAAGTGATGGAATATTTATTAGGAAAAAAGATATGGGCTATTCCTGAGGGGTTTATACCATCTGAAAGCAATGGACCGGAACCAGCAATGAAAAGTCACGAAACAGCTTGTATTTTAAATACCGCGGACAAGGAAGCGACAATCGAGATCATGATTTATTTTGAGGATAGAGATCCTGTAGGTCCCTATAAAGTAACCGTACCGCCAAAAAGAACCAAGCACCTGAGATTTAATGAATTGAAGGACCCCGAAACCATACCATTCGATACTGATTACGCCTCTACGTTGGTTTCTGACGTGCCGATTGTGGTGCAACATACCCGATTGGATTCAAGACAGGCAGAAAATGCTATTTTGAGTACGATGGCTTATTCGGGCAGTTAAAAATCACTATGAACGATTGGTATAAAAACGCTGTCATCTACGGCGTAGACGTGAAGTTATATAAAGATACCGATGGCAATGGGTTTGGCGATTTCAGAGGATTGATCGAGCGCCTTAATCATATTGCTTCTTTGGGTTGTACCTGTATCTGGTTGATGCCATTTTATCCCTCACCACTTAGGGATTACGGCTATGATGTGATGGATTACTACAATGTAGATCCACGGTTGGGAAATCTGGGAGACTTTACAGAATTTATCGATACTGCTAAAGGGATGGGCATACGGGTTATCATTGATCTGGTGGTCAACCACACCTCTATCGAACATCCATGGTTCAAGGAATCCAAGAAAGATAAAACTTCGAAGTACCGTAATTATTATGTGTGGACAGATGAGAAGCCGGAGGAGGATGAAGAGAAGGTTCTATTTGAAGGAGTGGAGAACAGTATCTGGGAATACTCAGAAGAAACAGATGCTTATTACCTGCATCGGTACTATAAAGAGCAGGCAGATCTCAATATATCTAATAAAGAAGTGCAGGGAGAAATTCTCAAGATTATGGGGTTCTGGCTGAGGCTAGGTGTTTGCGGTTTTAGAATCGATGCTGCGCACGTCATTACTGACACTACAGATGTAGCCCATACAAACTATGGTAATCTTCATCAGTTTTTTGCGAAAATGCGCGAATATACTGCATCGATCAATCCCGAAGCTGTGCTACTTGGAGAGGCTGATGTGAAAGCAGAGGAAATCACTAAGTATTTTGGTGATGACAGTAGAATACATATGCTTTTTAACTTTTGGACAAATCAATATGCATTTTTGGGATTTGCCAGAAAAAATGCGCTAGCAGTGGCTAAGGGATTAGAATTAATCAAGGATATACAGGTTGGCCATTGGGTCAATTTTATTAGGCATCATGATGAACTGAATCTGGATTTGCTTGATAAGCAAGAAAAGCAAGAAACATTCGATGCTTTTGCGCCTGAAGAAAACATGAGGGTATTTAACGACCAGGGCATTAGGCGGGAAATTGTGTCAATGTTTGGCAATGACCTTGGGAGAGTGAGAATGGCCTATAGCCTTATTTTTAGCTTTCCTGGATCAATTCTCCTCAGCTATGGTGACGAAATAGGGATGGGAGATGACCTTTCTAAAGAGGAAAGATTGAGTGTGCGAATCCCTATGCCATGGAACGATACTAAAAATGCTGGATTTTCTAAGGCAGATCACCTATATCAAGATGCGTTGCACGAAGGGGATTATAGTTACCATAAAGTCAATGTGGACCAACAAATTGCCGACCCTGCCTCTTTGCTCAATTGGATGAAACGCTTGATAGCGGTAAGGAGACAATGTACAGAAATAGGTACCGGCAGATGGAGCTTGGTAATGGCCAACGATGATCGGGTATTCAGTATTCGCTATATAGAAGGTGACAAAACATTGGTGATCATAAACAACCTTCATCATGAACCTTTGACGATCAGCATCTTCACTGACTTTATCCCTAAACGGATGCAGGACATTTTTACGGATGCAACATATGCAACACCCGAAAACTTTGACAACCTCTTGATCAATGGCTACGGCTACCGCTGGATCAGGATTTATGATAAGGAGACAATTCAATTAATAAACGAATGAGAAAATGATAAAACTTGGCTACCATATATCCCATGAGCAATTTGCTCCTAGTGAATTATTACAGTATGTGCAAAAGGCGGAAGATGCTGGTTTCCAGTTTGCCCTTTCGTCCGATCATTTTTATACATGGAGCGAAAATCAGGGCAATTGTGGTTTTGCCTGGTCATGGTTAGGCGCTGCTTTGCAGGCTACTAAAAAAATGAAATTTGGCATTGTGAATTGTCCTTCATACCGGTATCATCCTGCCATAATTGCACAAGCAGTCGCCACATTACTGGAAATGTACCCCGAGAGATTTTGGGTAGCTTTTGGCAGTGGACAAGCCATCAATGAAGCTATAAAAGGTGAGAAATGGCCTATTAAAGAAGATAGAAATAAAATACTGAAAGAATCAGTAGATATCATAAGACAAATGTGGAATGGTGAAACGGTTACACATCATGGACTCGTGCAGGTGGAGGAAGCGAGACTTCATACTTTTCCGCGTAAAAAACCAAGGGTAATCGGTGCTGCCATCACTCCGAAAACGGCTGGCTGGTTAGCCAGTTGGGCAGATGGCTTGATCACCATTTCTCAACCCGAAGAAAAGCTAAAAAAGGTGGTTGAAGCATGGAACAAAGGTGGCGGAGAAGGCAAACCCATGATCCTGAAAGTCCAGCTCTCTTATGATCAGGACAAAGCGGAAGCGCTCAAAGGTGCGCACGACCAATGGAAAACCAATATTTTTGACAGTGAAATGCTAGCGCAACTCCGTACGCCCAAGCAATTTGATATGGCAGCCGAAAAAGTAAAGCCAGAAGATGTGGCGGAAATGGTCCATGTCTCTAACGATCCACAAGAACATGTGGAATGGCTGAAAAAATATGCAGAAATGGGTTTCCGAGAATTGGTACTGCACAATGTAAATAGAAAACAAGAGCAGTTTATCGAGGTATTCGGCCAGAAGGTATTACCTGCATTTTATTAAAAATTCATTTGCCAAAAGATCGGAGGCATTGTGAGGAGCGCACGATTGACAATACAAAGGCATCCTCTACTAAAAACCAAAAAATGGTGCCTCACCAGTAACACCTAGTGAGGCACCATTTACAATCAATAGTTCATCGACAACCAGTATTACTTCCCTGGTTTTTCTACCACATCTCCATCCTTTAGCCTTTTAGAGACTACTGAGAATGGCCCACTTATGACTTCTGCGCCTTCTTCTAGTCCACTTACAATTTCGATATTCTGATAATCACTGATGCCTGTTACGACCTCTACCCTTTTGGCTATATCTCCCTCTTTCACAAAGACTACTTCCTTCATTTCCCCTTCCCGGTTGGTTATGCTGGTTTGCTCTGTGCTTGGTGCTTCATCTCCTTCAACTTCCTCATTGTTGTCTATGTCCTCAGGAGAGCTTATTTGCGCAGTATTTCGAGTGGTTACGGCAGCCAAAGGTACGGAGAGGACGCCGTTTTTCTTATTGGTGATAATTTCTACACTAGCCGTCATTCCAGGACGGAAAGGAGCCGATGATTTTGGGTCTTCTTTTATTAAATCCTGATAAGATTCATTCAGTATCTTAATACGGACCTGAAACTCTGTGACCGCATCTTGGGAAGCTTTCGTATTGGCTGTATTGGCGATCTCTGTAACTACACCGGTAAATTTTTTCTTTAAGTAAGAATACGCATCCACGTCAATAATGGCCGTATCGCCGATCGTTACCCTGATAATATCATTTTCATTAACATTCACCCTGGCTTCCATACGGTTTAGATCTGCAATCCGCATCATTTCGGTTCCGGCCATCTGAGAAGTTCCTACGACCCGCTCGCCTTGCTCTACACTAAGTTTTGATATGGTACCTCCCATAGGCGCATATACGTTAGTCAAAGACAAGTTTTCCTCTGCCTCTTTTACCGAGGCCCTAGAGCTTTCTAACCTAAATATAGCCGCCTGCACATTTTGTTTAGCAGATTCAAGTTCTTGCGCCGAAGTCTGATAGTTGGCTTGAGCTGTTTCATAATCTGCTTGAGAGATCACCTTTTCTTCAAGTAGTTGTTTGTTTCTTTCAAAATCAGCCTTTACCTGCGTAAACCTCGCTTCTGCGGCAGCCAATTGCGCTCTGGTCTGTGCCAGATTGGCTTGTTCCTGGTTCATGTTGGCCTTGACCCTAGCCAGGGCAGATTGGAAATTGTCTGGCCGAATCTTCAATAGCAGTTGACCAGGCTCCACAGCATCACCTTCCTTCACATTCAACTCTATAATCTCGCCAGGTACATCAGGGCTGATGGTCACCTCCACCTGAGGTTGCACATCACCGGAAGCACTTACTTTTTCTATTATAGAGGCTTTCTTTGCCGTAGCGGTCTCTACCGTTATGGCAGCTGGTTTACCGATCCAGCCCATAGATTTCCCAACTATTGAAAACAGGACGAGGACGACCACAACGGCCAATAATATATACAGTAATTTGTTCGACTTCTTTTTCGTCATGATTAGAATGATAAAGGTTTTCCTTGATAAAAATCTAAAATTTTAGTTTTGAACACGTAATCATATTTGGACTGGATCATATCAGATTCTGCCACATTGAGGTTGGTTTTTGCCAGATTGAAATCCAAGGCATTGATCACACCTAAATTAAATTTCTGTTCATTTACCCGGAAAGCCTCTTGTAGGGCTTCTACCTGTTTTTTCGTGGCTGCATAGCGCTGTTGTGCTGCCTGCACGTCCAGATAGGCTTGTTCGATATTTTGCCTCAGTACATTCTTGGTATTCACTACATCCAAAGCGGCAACCTCACTGTTGATCTTTGCCCTGCTCACAGCACTTTTAGTTTGCCATCCATTGAAAATCGGAATATTCATATCAATAGAAACGCCTCTCCTTAGGTTAAAATCCAACTGGTTCCAATAAGTATTTTCTGTATATTCTACAGGAATAGACCGAGTAGAAACCACTTTTTGGTTAGGATCACCCGCCAAATATCCTACTGGCACTTCTATGTCTGTAAAAGCACTACCTTCTTTTGGCAACTGGTCATCGGCCACGCTCGAATAAGCAGTACCTAAAAATCCACTCGCCGAAATACTCGGCATCCTATTACCTTGGGCAATGACCACATCGTATTCTGCACCTTCCGCCCTTGCTTCTGCCGCCTTCACGTCGGGTTGTAGTGCTACAGCCGTACTGTATATTTCTGAAAGAGATTCTACAAGGCCTCCTTCATCGGGTGTCTCAACCTCAGGCACTACAATATCCATTTCTTCTTGTGCAGGCAGTTGCATAAGCTGCTTCAGATTGAGCGTTGCAATAGCAATATTATTTTTTGCGTTGATGATATCCAATTCGTCATTGGCCCTTTGCGCTTGTATCTCCAAGATATTCGATTCTGGCAAGGAACCTGCCCTCACCAATTTGGAAGTACGCTCCAACTGCATATCCGTAGTAACCAATCTCAGTTCTGCATTTTCAAGCAGCTCATTGTTGAGCAGAATATTCATATAGGCGGTGATCACCTGTAATGTTACGTCATTCTGGATGTCTTCAGCCGTGTATTGGCTGGCATTCAACAACACCTTATTTCGTTTGATAGTATTTGTCTTTTGAAAGCCATTGAAGAGCGTAACAGAGCTGGAGAGTGAAACATTGTGTGAGCTTACTGGCTGGTCTACTATAATATTGGTGAAGGGGTTGACCGATCGTCCTACATTGTGGCTATAGCTGGTATTGCCGTTTAAGTTGGGCAAAAGATTGGCCTTGGACTGGCTGAGGATCACTTCATCCACCTTTGTATTGAGTTGACCTTGCTTTACTTGTATGTTATTCCTAACAGCATATTCAACGCACTCTTGCAATGACCATGCTTTGATCTGTTCACCACTTTGGCCTTTGGCGATAGTACATGTTACCAAAGCAACAAAAAGCAAAAGGCAGTTTTTCTTAAACATTTTTCTTATCATTATTTGAAGATGATTTAAACTCCTTTGTTTTATTTTCTAAAAAATCATTGCTTTTAAATTCAATGCGCACCTCATGCCAAATTTCATGTTTTATGTAGCGAGGATGACATACTTTCGCAATTGCTCAATATTAGTTATTATTTTAGTACATTGAAAAAAAATATATACAAATGGTCAAATACTTATATGAAACTAAGGGGGTGGTAAAAAGCCTCGTTCATATCCCATTCTGCTTGGCCACCTTTCTATATGCTTGTGGATATGGATGTGATTTATAATAATGAATTGCTTTCATCAGAAGAGGTTACATTAAACTTTGATGACAGAAGCTTTCAATATGGCGATGGTTTGTTTGAAACGATCATGCTGAAAGATGGGAAGGTGCGATTTTTGGATTTACATATGGAACGTCTTGTGAAAGGTCTAGAAGCCTTGTCTATAGTGCCACCGTCGATCCTTTCTGATGAAAAACTTTCTACAATACTGCATCAACTATCCCTCATGAATGGGCATGGGGAAAGTGCCCGCATAAAAATTCAGGTATGGAGAAAGACTGGAGGGATGTACACACCACTTCACAATGAAGCTAACATACTTATTTCTGTTTCCACACCTAAAACAAGGCCAACAATAATCAACCATGCCGCAGTGGCAAAAAATATAAAGCTTACCTATTCGGCTTATTCAGCTTTTAAGACCTCCAATAGCCTGCCCTATATCTTGGCAGGACTAGAGATGAAGGAGAGAAGCTTGAATGAAATAATACTTACAGATACCAGTGGCAATATTTCAGAATGCTCGTCGAGTAATATTTTTTGGATTAGGGAAGGTAAAATTTACACTCCTGCCCTTTCTACTGGTTGCATTAGTGGTATCATGCGCCGACACCTTATGGAGCAGGCTGCTGCCAATGGCATGCATGTAAATGAAGTAAGTGAACCATTGGAGACTTTACTAGAAGCTGAAAATGTCTTTTGCTGCAATGTGACAGGTGTATATGTTTTTGCGATAATTGAAGATAAAAGCTTTAAAACGGATCTTCCTGAATATATTGAGCATTGGGCCACAGGGTGAAAATTTTGTCTTTGCTAGCGGTTGGCCTTATTCACTTCGTTCATAATATAATCATGCCCCAACAACTCTGAGCAAGTGACCATGGCTCCAATGGTCACACCCAATACACCATGCATGTTCAGGTTCTGACCGGTTAGCAGCAGGTTGGGCACTTTCGTTCGTGCAGAAACAAATGACCGCAAGGGATCTTTATAGTTTTTGACGATACCATATAAAGAACCGTCTGTGGTGCCGATATAATCCCGGTAGGTCAGCGGCGTTGAGGTATAGTAGCTTGCTATATTTTGCCTCAAATCAGGAAATCGCGACGCCATTTTATCGATTAGTATTTCTGCCTTTTCCCGTTTAAAATCTTCATAACCTTCCCCTCTTTCACTTTCTTTCGACACGACATTGTAGGTATTGGCCCACTTTTCTGTTTCGTCATACTGCATATAAGCCATGACCGTCATAGTGCGGGCGTAGTCGTAGCCTTTGGCTGAAGCATTGGTAAATACAGCATAATTTCTTGGCCAGTCCTCTTTATACCCTGCTCCTGCCCAGACATCATGGTCCAAAAAATGATAATAATTGCAGTTGAAATAAGGCATGGCATCCTTTTTCAGCACAATGTACACGATAAATACCGACACTGAATTTTCGAGGGCATGGACGCGTTTGCGGTAAGCATTTCTGATCTTGCCCTCCTCGATCATGTCCAGCGTTACTGCTGGATGCACATTGGATATGAAGTGTTTCCCTTCAAAGCGTCTGCCATCTTCGAGCAACACGTGCTGGATATGGGCATCTTTAAAAATGAATTTCTCCGCTTTAGCATGTTTAATGATCTTTCCACCGTTCTGAAGAATTTTCTTAGTCAAAAGCCTTCCTATTTGCGAACCACCATCTACGCACCGATAAGCACTTTCTATATAGGAGTTGATGATGAGCGCATGGGTGTACAGCGGGCTCTTATCCCCATCGCCGGCATACAATGCATTGGTACCAGCCAATACAGCCTGCAGCTTTTGGTTGGAAGTACATGAGGCAATAAAATCTTTGGCACTAACATCATGGTAGGCCACATTGGTCCAGTCGCCAGTAGTAGGCTCCAAGTTGTACATGGCAAAAGCGCCGCATACTTCCCGAATTTTATCACAATATCTCTGGATTCCTTCACGCTCTTCAGGAAAGTGACTTACCATGATCTCTATAAAATTGTCATAGCCCTGCCCGTACCGATAGGCAGTTTCATCTCCTTCAAACGAAATGATATCGAAACCGTCGTCGTCAAGCTTTTTCAACCTTAGGTCGTCCATAATGCCCAAGTACTGAAAATACTGATAAAGGTTCTGGCCCTTGTCCAACCCTCCAATATAGTGTATCCCCGTATCGAATATTTCCTTGTCCCGGGCAAATGTCTGTAGGCTCCCTCCTATCTGCTTGTTCTTTTCCAAAATCAGCACCTTATATCCTTCTCTGCTTAGGATAGCACCACACTCCAAACCCCCTAGCCCACTCCCGACAATCACAATATCATATTGTTCCATATTCTGCTACCCTTAGTTTTCAAGAATAAAAATTACGTTAGAAGTAAATTGAGTACTGTCAAGAATAGTCAATTTAAGCTTATTTTTCGAAGCAAAATCCTCTATCATTTTTCCTGAAATAAAATGCAGGGGATTCTTGGTCTTATTAAAACCAGACTTCGTGGAATATATTTCCGTCAGTTTTGTTCCCTTATGCTTTTTGCGCTTGTCCGAATCGCCATCCCTCAAAATTATACGTCCGCCTGGATTTAAATGGGCAACTATTTTATTTAACAGTGCTTTCTGTTCTTCCTCAATTAGGTAATGTAACACGTCGCTTAAGATAAATACATCTGTTGGAGCAAACGCAAAATCAGTCACATCACAGCACTCAAATGAAAGATTGGAGGGTATGACAGGACATTGCTGCGCCACTTCGATCTTATCTTCATCATAATCTATACCTAATATGCTCCTGCCACTGCTACTGAAAGCCAATGAATAAGTCAACAGGCCATAGCCACAACCTATATCTACAACAGTCGCTTCACGGGGCACCCAATCATGGAAAAGACCATAGGCACCATCCAAACGATATTTTATGCGCAGATACCACTCCACTACAGGTCCTTTATATAGGTAGTTTTTTAGAATTGTCTCTTTGAAAAAGGCAGGAGTTTCCAACGCCTCTCTCAGAAGTTTATATTGCTGTTTGAATTGCTTGCTCACGTGCTTTGTCGTAACAGGATATGTTTCCATTTCAAAATCTTCATAGCGAATGCGAGGCATGAATTTAATCGTTACTTTACCGCTCTTCACGTAAAAAGGATCTCGTTGGGGCATGGTATAATTGGTACCATGCAGTATAATCGGCTGGATGTCCAACTTAAAATGGTGGGCCAAGTAAAAAGCACCTTTATGGAAGCGGTTAAGGGCAAAAGACTCAGAGCGTTTTCCCTCGGGAAATACGATAATGGAGTAACCTTCATCTACTTTCGCTTTTATACTGCCCAATTGCTCTTCTAAGCCCTTTGTGGAAAGAATAAAATCTGCAAACTGTACGATTTTGCCAAAGAAAGGGGAATTGTAAACCCACTCGTTTGTAACCATGATTACTTTTGGATGGAATATCAAGAGCAAGACAATATCCAAAAACGAGTGGTGGTTAGCGATGATGACTGAAGGTTTATCGAAATTAGCATTTTCCTTCCCCACAAAATTTTTCTTCACATTGCCCATGATAAAAATCAAGGAGCGGCAAAACCACATCATCACGCTATGGTAAATCCCTTTCCGACTCGACTTCGACCCCAATGGCAATACCAATACATAGCGCAGTGTCCTCAGTAAAAGGCAACCCAATAAGAAATAAGAAAATGCGAAACCAGATAACAGCAATGTGGCAAGCGTATAAGGCAACACTCCCTTTTTCTTTCTATTGGATATCAATAAGTTATACAGTATTGGCTGTATAGTAAAAGTAATGAATATGACGGAAGTGATGCCGATAATGGCCAATAGTGCTATTGATTTCAATGCTGGATGATCAGCAAAGATCAATACACCAAGGCTCAATAAGGTGGTGATGGCTGATAAAATGATACTTTTCCGATAGGAGCTCAAATTCCTTTTCCCAAAGGTATAATGTTGCCTATGCCCCTGCATAGAAAAAATACTAAAGTCTATACCTAAACCAAATACGAAAGTGCATACAATGATATTGACAATATTGAACTGTAAACCGAACAGCCCCATCAAGCCTAAAATCCATAACCAGCTTAATAATATGGGAGCAAAAGCAATTAAGGCCAATTCTATTCGGCCATAATGTAAAAATATGAGGAGAAAAACAGCCATTAAAGACAAATTGACAAGCTTGTTAAAATCCTCCTGCAGTAATTTGACCAAGTGTGTGGTAAGATAACCCATATCGAACACCAGCGGACCCTCTAGTTGAGACAGCTTGCGCAGCACTTCGTTTTTATGGACTTGATCCGTTTTTATGGTAGAAATTAAGCTAATCTGCCCTTCATCTTCGATGATAAACTCTTCACCCACTATATCTAAAATCACTTTGGCATCGGCATCATTCAAATAGCTATAATCTTGCTTTAGCATCGTAGCAAAGGCACTAAAACCATCTGGTCGAAAGCCTTTCTCAGCTGCTTTCTTTCCAAATCTTTCCAGTAGGCTATCAGTTCTGCTTTTATCCCAGTATTGGTTCCATTGGTCAATTCTTGCTCGTTGTACAGAAGGTGCCGGCAAAAAATCATTTACTAGCGTATAGCTAAAGATCTCCCCAGCCTCTTGCAAGTCCTGCAAAGCTTGTTTGGCTGCCAGCTCTTGTTCCAACGCCTCCCATAATGTGGGTCCAGTGCTGATCAAGTAAACATTATTAGCGGAATAGGTGGAAATTTGATTAAGGTTTTTTTCATATCGAGCTAAGTTTTCAGGCATATAACTCAACCGAAGCATGTTTTCTTCAAAGCCATAGTTTCTCCATGTGAACAAACTCACCAGTGACAATATGACGAATATCCCTAAAGACCATTTGGCTTTATGATAAGGATATCGTGCCATTTTGGTGATCAGGTTTTCAATAAGGTTTTTTTTCTTGGAACCATCATCTTTAGCATACTTTCCAATGACGAAAAACGGAAAGACCGTAAGCGTGTACACCGATGCCATCAACACACTTATCCCTGCAAATATGCCCAAGTCTACTAAAGCATTAGACCGTAAAAAAAGCAAAGAAAAAAAAGCACAAGCAGTAGTAGCACTGCTCATCAGCAAAGGCATAGTCAAGTCCTTAAACAAAGCTGAAACATCGCGCTGGTCTTTATAATGGGTGGCGAAGTGCAGCGCATAATCAATGGTAATTCCTAGCAACACGGCACCAACGCTTAAGGAAATCACCGAAACGCTCGTCTTTATCAATGTTAAGCAAGCCAATGCTACCGTAGCACCAAACAGTCCTGGGGTAATGGCGATAAAAAACATCCTAACCCGTCTGTAAAACAGTGTGATGAATAAAAACAACGCCAGCAGCGCTAGGCTCACGGTGATCATAATATCTTGCTTGATTTGACCAGCATTCGCCACCGCTACAGCCATCTGCCCAAAGTATTCTATATGGATGGTTGGCTCTAGGTGTTGGAATTCTGCGATAAATTTGTTCATACCCTCTACCAAAATACCATTATTGGCAGTTTCATTGGCAGAGTGAGCAAGCCCTAAGAAGAAGATCAAGTGCTGGCGGTCTTTTGTCAACAGATGATTTTGATACAATTCAAAATTATCATCTACTTGCAACTTCCTGGTGTTTTCCAAAGGTATGCCCAAAAAGCCAAAAGGGTCTCTTACCAGCATCTTGCGGGCAAAAACACTTACAGGCGAAATCAAGGTTTTATAACTGGTTTCCACCGTTCTGGCAATGCCCTCATCAGAAGTACGTTTTGCAATTTTGCCATAGTCCTCTTCAGATAAGTACAGAGGCAAGTGCTGCCCATAGTAGTTATATAGCTCCTGTAACTGGCTATCAGGAAAAGATAACTTCACATCTCCCACCAGATTTGGGTAGGTGCTATTAATGCTGTCTACAAAACGGTGACTGATATCGATGAGTGCCTTTGGATCCGCAGATGATGTATCATTAAAATAGACATGCACCACCAATCTACTGTTCATTTTGAAGCCATCCAGCGCTCTGTTAATTTGGCTAATATTCTCGTCCTGAGGGATTACGTTAATAATATTTTCTTCGAGGCGTATCTTTGAAGCTAAAGACAAAGCCCCTCCCAGAAAAAAGATCAATGCCGCTAGAGAAAGAAATTTATGTCTTTTGATCAGAACATGGAGACGGAAAAAAACATTCGTCATGAAGATATTCAATAGCTAAACATGATGTGGAAAACCCGTAATATAAACCTAGGCAAATATAATGAGATTTTGAAGAGAGGAAAATATTGCCGGTTTGGACGTATGTTTTTCTACAATTTTAATGATTTATGTAGTAGGTAATGACAAGCTATAACTTGCCATTACTCTCTAATCACATTTGCCAGTGCCCTTACAGCGCGTTCATGCTTCGTCACAAAAGGATTGGTTTCGTCCCAAACATAGCCCGCCAGTACAGAACATATCTGGCTCTTTAGCGCTGGGTTATGATTAGGGGCGAACAAGATTTTTTGCAAGTCACCATCATACCAGGTACTTACAAAAGTTCTGAAAACATCTACCCCACGTTTTATATAGTCCGAATATTCTACTTCCCAATTAACCTCCTCACCGTTGAGGGCTTTGGCAATGAGCGTAGCTGCCACAGCACCTGACTCAGTAGCGAGGGTCACACCAGAAGAAAAGACAGGATCAAGAAACTCCGTGCTATTGCCTGTCAGCACGTAGCCTTTGCCATAAAATTGCTTCACCGTAGAAGAATAACCCTTAATTTTCCTTGGCTCAAACTTACGGTCCTCGATCGTAAATCTGCCCTTAATCCAGGGCACTTCTTTCAGCCATTGGGCATATTGTTCCTCTAAGGTTCCATCAAATTTTTCAATTATTTCCGGATTGCCCACAAGCCCTACCGAAGTTGTTCCATCTGAAAAAGGAATCACCCACATCCAAACATCCTGTGTGTAAACCACAATTGTAATCCTATTGCCATCGTATCCTGGAGGTCTATTGTCGTCCTGTAAATGACAAAAGAAAGACATGCGCATAGGAAAATCCGAAGGAAGATCGAGGTCTAACAGCCGAGGCAATACTCTGCCATAACCACTGGCATCAACAATATATTTGGCTTTAACCGTATACACTTCCCCATTGCCCTTTTCCACCCTGGTTTCAGAGCTGCCATCATCATGAAATTTTACCGCAGTTACGGCGGCATCATAATCTATCGACACGCCTTTCTTTTCAGTCTCTTTAGCGAGAAGATGATCAAAATCTGCCCGTTTCACCTGCCATGTCCAACTCCATCCCTTGCTATATTGATCGGAGAAATCAAAATCACAAATGGTCTCATCCCTAACGAACTTTGCCCCAAATTTCTGTTGAAAACCTCCTGCCTTAATGGTTTCCAACAAACCTGCACGGTCCAAATTTTCCATGCACCGTGGCAGCAAGCTTTCTCCAATAACAAAACGGGGAAACACCTGCTTTTCTACCATACAAACATCCAACCCACTGTTTTTCAGGATGGAAGCAGCCACCGTGCCAGAAGGCCCTGCGCCAATCACCAAAACATCTACCTCCCGTACTTCTTCTTTGAATTCTGACATTAGATTATTTCTATAAAAGCATTTGGGCGTAAATTATCAATATATTTCTTAAAAGAAAAAAAGCATGCTACATGCCAACGTTTTAAAAATGGAAAATCAATGTGAGGTAATAAAAGCGTTGAAAAAGATCTTTATTTTTTTTGTTAATATTATGTTTATGTCTTGCTTTGCATAGCCTAATATAACCCTGCACATTAGGCTTCATTAATCCGATTGATTACAATGATTCAAATTGATTTTGCTTCTCTGAAG